>JBBQEV010000005.1:0-86392 GCA_038321325.1 Solirubrobacterales bacterium | reverse complement strand
GCGGCCGCGGGCCAGGCGCGTGAGCACGAGACCGGCGAGCGCGGCCTGGAGGAGCACGAAGGGGCGCACCCGGCCATTGACGCACACCGACGCCCCGGCCCGAAGCTGAACCCCGTTCACCCGCGCGGCCTACACTCCGCGGCGACCGTCCCGAAGGACAGGAGAGACTCGGTGGACCTGAACGACACTCCCGACCAGGCCGCGTTCCGTGCGCAGGTCCGCGGCTGGCTCGCCGAGAACGCCGCCGGCGCCCCTCCGGCGTCCGGCGACTCGGGCGACACCGCCTACATCGACAGCCGCCGCGCGTGGCAGGACAAGCTCGCCGAGGCCGGCTACGCGGGGCTGACGTGGCCCGCCGAGTTCGGCGGGCAGGGCCTCGGTCCGATCGAGCAGGTGATCGTCAATCAGGAGATCGCGGCCGCCCACGTGCCCGGGATCCTCGACGTGATCGGCATCGGGATGCTCGGACCGTGCCTCATGGCCCACGGGTCCGACGAGCAGAAGAGCCGCTACCTCGGCCCGATGCTCCACGGCGACGAGGTCTGGTGCCAGCTGTTCTCCGAGCCCGCCGCGGGCTCCGACCTGGCCGCGGTCCAGACCCGCGCCGTCGAGAACGCCGACGGCTCGTTCTCGCTCACCGGCCAGAAGGTGTGGACCACGAACGCGCAGTTCTCGGCGTTCGGGCTGCTGCTCGCGCGCACCTCGCCGGAGAAGCACAAGCACAAGGGGCTGACGATGTTCGTCGTCCCGATGGAGGGCGAAGGCGTGACGATCCGGGGCCTGCGCCAGATCTCCGGCGAGGCCGAGTTCAACGAGGTGTTCTTCGACGAGCTCGTCGTGCCGGCCGAGAACGTCGTCGGCGGCGTCGACAACGGGTGGGGCACCGCCCTGACGGTGCTGATGTACGAGCGCGTCGCGATCGGCCTGGGCTCGGAGGGCTTCGGCTACCGCTCCGACCGCTTCGCGGAGGCGATCGGGCAGGACGAGGCGGCGCGCGCCGACCCCGAGGTGCGCCAGCGCCTCGGCCACCTCGCCGCCGAGCTCCTCGCGGTGCGCTTCACGGGCTACCGGACGCTCACGGCGCTCGCCAAGGGCCAGATCCCCGGGCCGGAGTCAGGCCTCGCGAAGGTCACGACGGTCAACGCGGCGGTCGCCGCGGGCGACCTCATCGCCGACGTCCTCGGGCCCGAGGCGCTTGCGGAGGGCTCCGAGTGGGCCTACCTCGTCTCCTTCCTGCCCGGCCTGAAGTCGGCCGGCGGCACGGAGGCGATCCTGCGCAACACGATCGGCGAGCGGGTCCTCGGGCTGCCGCCGGAGCCGCGACTGGACAAGGGGATCGCGTTCTCCGAGCTGCGCGCGAAGGAGAAGGAGGCGGTGTCGGCGTGAACCTCGCCCTCTCCGACGAGCAGGAGTTCCTGCGCGACGCGGCACGCGGCACGCTCGCGCGCTTCGCCACGATCCAGGCGGCGCGGGAGGCGCTCGAAGATTCCGCGCGCCTCCCCGACCTGTGGCCGGCGGTGGTCGAGGCGGGCTGGGCCGGCCTGCTGATCGGCGAGGAGCGCGGCGGCGCGGGCCTGGAGCCGTTCGACGCGATGCTCGTGCTCGAGGAGTGCGGCAAGGTGCTCGCGCCCATGCCGCTGCTCGGGCTGCTTCCCGCCTCCTACCTCCTCGACCGCGGGCGCGACGAGAGCTGCGCGGCGGTCGCGGACGGGCGGTCGCGGACGGCGCTCGTGGCCGCCCGGCCACCGGGGGACGCGACCACGGGCCGGCAGGGCTGGACCGTCGACGCGCCCTCGGGCCTGGCCCGCGCCGACGCCCCGCGGATCGCCGCCGACGGCTCGGTCACCGGCAGCGCCGCGTGGGTCCTCGACGCTCCGGGCGCCGATGAGTTGGTCGTCGTCGGGACCGGCGCGTCCGGCGCGCCCGGCGCGTCGGTCGTGGAAGCCGGTGCGGCGAGCGTCGAGACGGTCACCCGGTACGACGCGACCCGCGCGCTCGGCCACGTGCGCTTCGACGCCGCGCCCGGGCGCGCGCTCGACGTCGACGCCGGGCAGCTCGCGGCGGCGTGGTACCTCGGCCAGGCGCTGCTCGGCGCGGAATCGCTCGGCGCGGTGGAGACGTGCCTGACGATGAGCGTCGCCTACGCGAAGGAGCGCTTCACGTTCGGGCGCGCGATCGGCTCCTACCAGGCGGTCAAGCACGAGATCACCGAGATCCTGCGCCAGCAGGAGAACGCCCGCTCGCTGATGTTCTACGCCGGCTGGGCCGGCCAGGACAAGCCCGACGAGTGGGCGCTGGCGGCCTCCGCGTTCCGGTCGGCGGCCGGCCACGCGCTCGACTTCGCCACCCGCGCGAACATCAACGTGCACGGCGGGATCGGCGCCACCTGGGAGCACGACGCGCCCCTGTTCTTCCGCCGCGCCCAGCTCTCCCGGCGCCTGCTCGGCGGCACGCATGACGCCACCGACCGCATCGCGGGCGAGCTGTTCGCCGCGCAGGCGGTCGGAGGGGGGTAGCCGGGAGGGGGGGGGTCCTGCACCACGGCTCCAAATACGAGCCGAGGCGCAGGACCCCCACGCCGTGCTCAGCCGACCGCGGTGACCAGCGCGACGCCGCGCGACGCGAGCGGCTCCTCGCAGCGCCCGAGGCGCCACTGCGTGCGCTCGACCTGCCAGGCCGCGACGCGCTGCTCGACCCGCCAGCCCGCGAGGAGCGCGTCCAGGCCCGCGAGGTCGTACACGCGCTGGAAGTCGTCCGCGCTCGCCTGCGCCGCGAACGGCACGGTGAGCACCAGCCGGCCGCCGGGGCGCACGAGCTCGCGCAGCCGCGCGAGCGCGGCGCGGTCGTCGGCCGAGCCCTCGGCGCCCGCGTAGTGCCCCAGGCCGAAGTGCTCGACCGCGGAGAGCGCGACCGCCACGTCGTACGGCGCCGCGGCGGCGTGCGTCTCCAGGCGCTCCGCGACGATCGTGAGGTTCGGGTGGGCGACGGGGTAGCCGCGCGGGTCGACGACCGTCACGTCGTGGCCGAGGGTCGCGAGCGACAGCGCGACGGTGCTCTCCGCGCCGCCGAGGTCGAGGATGCGCTGCGGCGCCGCCCCGACCTGTGCGAAGACGAACGGCTGCTCGACGATCCGCTCGTTGACGAGCAGGATCCCGGCCGCGCCCGCGCGGTGCTCGACGGGGACCGGCGGGTTGAACCACACGCCCGCCTGGGCCGCGTAGCCGTCCGGGCCCTCGGCCCAGTTGAGCGCGCCGGCGACCGACTCGGACAGATCGGCGAGCCGCCGGCCCGGCGCGCCATGGTCGAGCTCGAGGAAGCCGAGTCCCTGGAGCTGCGCCCGCGCGAGCCGATCGAGGTCCTCGAGACGGTCGTGGACCGTGACGTCGCTGCGGCCGAGGCGATCTTCCACGAGGCTGACGAGCCACAGCACGCGCTGGTCGAGGAGCCGGCGGCCGGGCCAGCCGGCGGCACGCGTGAGGCGGTCGCGGAGCACGGTGGCACTCAACCACGTCGAGCGGGCGCGAGAGCGATGCCGAGTGATCAGTGGCGGCCGGCCGCCGCGTCGCGCGCCGCGAAGCGCTCCGCCGCGGCGGCGTGCTTGGCCTCCGGGTCGCGGCCCGCGGAGACCCGCGGCGCCTGCTCCCGGATCTCGTGCACGACGCGCGCGGCGAAGTCCGCCGGGCTCTCCCCGGGCTGGATCTGGCCGCCGGCGGGCGCGAAGAAGCGCGCGGCGATGCGCGGGCGGCGCGGGAAGCGCGTGACGGCGACGGTGTCGATCAGCGCCACGCAGACGACCGTCGCCTCGGGGACGTCGCGCGCGAGGCGGCCGAGCCCCGAGTGGGCGCGCAGCTCGTGGCCGAAGGTCAACGTCCCCTCGGGGAACACCCCGAGGCAGGCGCCCGCGCGCAGCTCGCGGACCGCGTCGGTCATGCCGCCGTCGGGCCCCGCGCCGCGGTGCAGCGGGATCTGGCCCATGCCGTCGAGCACCTTCCCGAGCACCGGGTTGTTCCACAGCGAGGCCTTCGCCAGCGCGCGGACCTGGCGCGTGCGCAGCGCGGCGACGCCGACCACGACCGGGTCCCAGTGCGAGTCGTGGTTGCCCGCCAGGAGCACCGGGCCGCTCGGCGGCAGATGCTCCAGTCCGGAGACGTCGAGGCGTCCCCACCAGCGGATCACCGGGACGCACAGCATCATCGCCACTCGGTAGGTCAGGCTGATCGGCTCGCGCACGCCGGCCATCCTGGCAGGAACTCACGCGCCCTCGACGATCTCCTCGACAACGCTCGCGGGCGTTGCGCGCCAGGCGGGTGATCCGCGGAACCACTTGCTTGCGCAACCACCCACGTGGAACCACCCCGCAAGCGGATCGCGATCGTCGGAGCCGGCGTCTCCGGCCTGGTCGCCGCCCATCTCCTGCACGCGCACCACGACGTGACGGTCTTCGAGGCGCAGGACCGCGCGGGAGGCCACGCCTGGACCCTCGACGTCGACCTGCCCTCCGGTACCCTGCCGGTGGACGTCGGCTTCCTCGTCTTCAACGACCGCAACTACCCGCGCTTCGAGGCCCTCCTGGCCGAGCTCGGAATCGGCTCCCGCGCGTCGGACATGTCGTTCTCGGTCTCCGACGGGGCCGACTTCGAGTACGCGGGCAACGGGGTGCGCGGCATCTTCGCCAACCCGCGCCACCTCGCGGACCGCCGCTTCCTGAGGATGGTCGCCGAGTACGCCCGCTTCAACGCCGACGCGCGCAAGCTGCTCGCCGGCCGCGACGACCCGTCCCTGCGCGACTGGCTCCGGGATCTCGGCTACTCGGACTACTTCGTCCACCGGCTGATCGTCCCCCAGGCCTCGGCGGTCTGGTCGGCCGACCCCGAGCAGATGTGGACGTTCCCCGCCCGCTTCCTCGTGCAGTTCTTCGACAACCACGGGATGCTCGGCCTCCGCGGGCGCCCCGAGTGGCGCACGGTCGTCGGCGGCTCGCGCCGCTACGTCGAGGCGATCACCGGCCGACTCGGCGACCGGGTGCGCCTCGGCGCGGACGTCAAGGCCGTCGCCCGCGACGGCGACGGCGTGACGGTGACCGTCGCGGGCCACGAGCCCGAGCGCTTCGACGACGTCGTGCTCGCCTGCCACTCCGACCAGGCGCTCGCGCTCCTCGACGACCCCTCGCCGCTCGAGCGCGAGCTGCTCGGCGCGATCCCCTACCTGTCGAGCGAGCTCGTGCTCCACACCGACGCCACGCTCATGCCGCGCCGCCGCGCCGCCTGGGCGAGCTGGAACGCCCACTTCCTCGAGGCCACGCGCGGCACCCCGGCGGTGACCTACTGGCTCAACAACCTCCAGGGCCACCGGATCGACCGCGAGCTGCTCGCGACGCTCAACCTCACCGAGCGCATCGACCCGGCGAAGATCATCGCGACCCTCGACGTCGCGCATCCGACCTATACGCCGGAGGGGCTGCGCACGCAGCAGCGCCACGGCGAGATCAGCGGGGTCGACCGGACGCACTACGCCGGCGCGTACTGGAGCTGGGGCTTCCACGAGGACGGCGTCAAGAGCGGCCACCGCGTCGCCGACGCGATCCTCGCGGCCGACGGCGCGCGGGCGGTGGCGGCATGACCGCCTCCGCGCTGTACCGCGGCGAGATCCGCCACCGCCGCCTGGGCGCGCCCGCGGGCGAGTTCACCTACCCGCTGACGCTGCTCTACGCCGACCTCGAGGAGCTGCCCCGCCTCCTCGACGGCCTGCTCGTCCGCCCCGCGCCCGGCGTCGTGCGCCTGCGCCGCCGCGACCTGCTCGGGGGCGCGGACGGACCGGCGACCGCGGTCGCCGTGCGGGCGCTGATCGAGGAGCGGTCGAGGCGCCCGGCGCCGGACGGCGCGATCCGCGTGCTCACCGCCCCGCGGACGCTCGGCCTGGCCTTCAACCCCGTCTCCTTCTACTACTGCTTCGACGCGGACGACCGCCTCGACACCGTGATCGCGGAGGTCACGAGCACGCCGTGGCTCAAGCGCCACGCCTACGTCCTGCGCGCCACCGGCGAGGAGCGGGTCATCCGCGGTGAGCACGCGAAGCTCCTGCACGTCTCGCCCTTCCAGGACATGGACCACCGCCACGTCTGGGCGGTCACCGCTCCCGGAGCCACGCTCAGCGTCCACATCGAGAACCACCGCGACGGGGTTGGCACCAAGGACTTCGACGCCACGCTGGGCCTGCGCCGCGAGGAGCTCACCCCGGCCTCCCTGCGGCGCGCCGTCCGCCGCCACCCCGGCAGCGCGGTGCGCACCCTCGGCCTCATCTACGGACACGCGATCGCCCTGAAGCTCAAGGGCGCCCCCCACTTCTCCCCGCCCGCCGACGCCGCCGTCTGTCCTCACGCCGCTCCGCCTCCCACGATCGAGACCCCCATGACGAAGCTCACCCCCGCCCAGTCCGCCGCCCGCCGGGTGGTGCTCGCGATCCTCGGGCGCCTGACCACGGGGCGCCTGACGCTCGTCGAGCCCGACGGGCGGCGGCACCTCCTCGGGCCGGGCGGGGAGCCGTCGGCGACCGCGACGCTCAACGACCCCCAGGTGTGGGTCGCGCTGTGCAGCGGCAGCCGCGGCCTCGGGCAGTCCTACACCGACGGCCTGTGGGACTCCCCGGAGCTCACCGACGTCGTGCGGCTCGCCGCCCGCAACGTCGGAGGCATCGACGAGGTCCGGCGCCGCATCCAGGCGCTCCGCGTCCCCTACCAGCACCTGCGCGGGCTGCGCGGGCGGGTCACCAAGGCGCAGGGCCGCCAGGACATCCACGCGCACTACGACCTCGGCAACGACCTGTTCGAGCTGATGCTCGACGAGACGATGATGTACTCCGCGGGCTCGTTCTCCTCGCCGGAGGCCACGCTGCGTGACGCGTCGATCGAGAAGCTCGAGCTCGTCTGCGACAAGCTCGATCTCAAGCCGGGCGACCGCGTGCTGGAGATCGGCGCGGGCTGGGGCGGCTTCGCCATCCACGCCGCGACGACCCGCGGCTGCCACGTCACGACGACGACGATCTCCGTCGAGCAGCACGCCTACGCGCTGGGAAAGGTGAAGGCGGCGGGCGTCGAGGACCTCGTGACGATCCTGCTCGAGGACTACCGCGACCTCACGGGCACCTACGACCGCGTCGTCTCGCTCGAGATGATCGAGGCCGTCGGCTGGCAGGACTTCCCGACGTTCTTCCGCGTCTGCTCCGAGCGCTTGGAGCGCGACGGCGCGATGCTCTTGCAGGCGATCACCATGGACGACCGCGCCTACGAGGTCGAGAAGGCGTCCAACTCGTTCATCCGGGAGCGGATCTTCCCGAACGGCAGCCTGCCCTCCCAGGCGGAGATCGCCCGCTGCCTGGAGGCGCAGACCGACCTGCGGATGGCCCACCACGAGGACCTCACGGGCGACTACGTCCACACGCTGCACCACTGGCGCAAGAACATCGAGGCCTCCACGGATCGCCTCGAGGAGCTCGGGTACGACGAGCGCTTCCGCCGCCTGTGGCAGTTCTACCTCTGCTACTGCGAGGGCGGCTTCGCCGAGCGCCGGATCGGCGTCGGGCAGACCCTGCTGGCCAAGCCGGGCTGGAAGGGCCGCGTCGCCGCGACGCAGATCGTCGGCCTCGCCGCGCTCGAGGCCGCCGCGGCGGCGCCGCTCGCGCCGGTCGGATGACCGGGCTCGCGTACGACCGGGCGGGCGCGGGCGAGCCGCTTGTCCTGCTGCACCCGCTCGGGGGCGACCGGCGTGTCTGGCGCCCGGTGCTCCCGTTCCTGGAGCGCGCGCGCGACGTCATCGCCGTCGACCTCCCGGGCTTCGGCGGCTCGACCGCGCTGGCCGACGAGCAGCACCCACTCGCTCTCGCGGCGGCGGTCTCCGGGCTCCTGCGCGAGCTCGGGATCGACGGCGGCCGCGCGCACCTCGCGGGCAACTCGCTCGGCGGGTGGGTCGCGCTGGAGGTCGCGCTCGCCGGCGACGCCGCGAGCGTCACCGCGATCGCTCCCGCCGGGCTGTGGCCGCGTGCGCTGCCGCCCAAGCCGGAGATCGCGCGGACCCTCGCGCGCATGTCGCGGCCCGCGCTCAACGGCCTCGTGCGCTCCCCCGGCGGCCGGCGCCTCGCACTGCTCGGCTCGGTCGCGCACCCCGATCGGGTGCCGCCCGCGGACGCCGCGGCGCTCATCGAGGCCTACGCGAAGGCCCCGGGCTTCACCCGCGTCAACCGCGCGATGCGGGCCGGGACGTTCACCCGGCTGGCCGAGGTCGACGTGCCGGTGACGCTCGTCTGGCCCGACCGCGACCGGCTCGTCGCGCGCCCCGGCAGCGTCCCGGACACGGTGAGCGAGATCGTCCTGCGCGACGCGGGCCACATCCCGATGTGGGACGACCCGGAAGGCGTCGCCGACGCGTTGCTGGCAGGCTCCGCGCGCATGACCGACCGCCACCGGACCGCGGCATGAGCGCGCTGCGCTACCGCGCGCTGGACCGCGCGCTCCAGTACCAGATCGCCCCGGACGCGCTGCTCCGCGCGGGCTCGCGCTGGGGCGCCTGGGCCCGCGAGCGCAGCGCGGGCCGCGGCGGCGTCGAAGCGCAGGAGGAGCGGCTCCGGGCGCTGCGGCTGCGGATGTCGACCGGCCCGGTGGCCGAGGTGCCCGAGAAGGCCAACGAGCAGCATTACGAGCTCCCCGAGGGCTTCTTCGGCCTCGTGCTCGGCCCGCGGCGCAAGTACTCGGGCTGCCTGTTCGAGCGCGAGGACACGACGCTCGCCGAGGCCGAGGAGGCGATGCTCGCGCTCTCCTGCGAGCGTGCGCAGGTCGCGGACGGCATGCGGATCCTCGAGCTCGGCTGCGGCTGGGGCTCGCTGACGCTGTGGCTCGGCGAGCACTACCCGAACGCCACGATCACCGCGGTCTCGAACTCCCACGGCCAGCGCGGCTACATCGAGGCGGAGGCCGCGCGCCGCGGCATCACGAACCTCACGGTCATCACCGCCGACGTCAACGACTTCCAGCCCGAGGGCACGTTCGACCGCGTCATGTCGATCGAGATGTTCGAGCACATGCGCAACTGGAAGGAGCTGCTGCGCAGGATCTCCACCTGGCTCGACGACGGCGGCAAGGCGTGGACCCACGTGTTCAGCCACCGCACCCTGCCCTACCTCTTCGAGGGCACCTGGGCCGCAGAGCGCTTCTTCACGGCGGGGCTGATGCCCAGCCACGAGCTCTTCGCCTTCTTCCAGGACGACCTCGTGCTCGCCGACCGCTGGGTCGTCGACGGCACCCACTACGCGCGGACGCTCCAGGCGTGGCTCGCGCGCCTGGACGCCGAGCCCGAGCGCGCGCTCGCGCTGCTCGGCGAGGGCCGCACGGAGGCCGAGGCCAAGACGCTGCTCGGCGGCTGGCGCCTCTTCCTGCTCTCGACCGACGAGATCTGGGGCTACAAGGGCGGCGACCGCTGGCTGGTCAGCCACCACCTGTTCGAGAAGCGCGCCTGATCAGCGGTCGGCCCCGACCGCGACGACGATGAGCCCGTCGATGCCGTCGAAGTCACGCGGGTTGGCGGTGTAGACGGGGAGACCGTTGGCGAGTGCGGTCGCGGCGATGAGCGCGTCGAAGCTGCGGGCGGTGATCTTGCGACCCGAGGTACGCATTGCCGCCGCGACGTGCCCGAACGCACGGGCCGCCTCGGCATCGAAGGGAAGCGCCTCGAACGTCATCTCGGCCATCTGCAGGCGCGCCTGCCGGCCCGCTCGCTCCACATCGTCGGCCGCAGCGAGCGGCCCGATGCTCAGCTCGGCGAGCGTGACCGTGGTGATGACCGGCTCTCGCGGCAGCGCGGCGGGGTCTCGGAGCTGATGGAGTCGGATGACCACCGAGGTGTCGAGCACGCCGCGCTCGGCGGCCCTCACAGCGACATGTCGACGAAGTCGTCGACGTCACGCCGAAACTGCTGCGCGTCGAGCGGCGGAAGCTTGGCCCACTGCGCAAGGAGATCGCTGGTGATCCTCGTCGGACGTGGCAGCGGGCGCAGCTCGGCCACCGGCTTGCCGTCCCGGGTGACGATCAGCGACTCGCCGCGTTCCACCCGGTCGACGACGGCGCCGCCGTTGTTGCGCAGCTCCCGGATGGTGACTTCCTCGGCCATGCCGGGCACGGTATCACCGGTGAGACGTGCGCACGATTGCGTCGGCGACCCGCGGCCACGTCCAGCGCGGCAGGTCGTGGCCCATGCCCTCGACCTCGACGAGCTCGGCGTGAGCGACCGCCGCGGCGGTCGCGCGGCCGCCGCTCGGAAGGATGATCCGGTCGTCGGTGCCGTGGATCACGGTCACCGGCATCGTGAGGCGGCCGAGGTCGGCGGTGCGGTCGCGCTCGGTGAGGATCGCCGCGAGCTGGCGGCCGGGGCCCGAGCCGTCGCCGGCCTCGCGGGCGAGCGCGCGGCGGGCGGCGACGCGGACGTCCTCGTCGTCCTCGGCCGTCCGCTCCGCGGAGCCGATGCGGCGGAAGCTCTCCACCAAGCCCTCGACGGGATCCTTCGCCGGCGGCCGGACGAACTCGAAGAGCTTGGTGCGCGCGACCTTGCCCGTCCGGCCGTCGCCGGGGCGCCCCATGATCGACACCAGCGACCGCACGCGATCGGGGTGGCGGATCGCGAGCTCCTGCGCGACGAAGGAGCCCATCGAGGCGCCGACCACGTGCGCGCCCTCCGGCGCCACGTGCGCGATCAGCCCCGCGGCGTCGTCGGCCATGTCCCCGAGCGTGTAGGTCGGCGTGGCGCGGCGGCGCAGGAACTGCGTGGCGCTGACGCCCGGGCCGGCGAAGTGCGTCGAGCGCCCGACGTCGCGGTTGTCGAAGCGCACGACCCGGAACCCGCGCTCGACGAGGGTCGCGCAGAACGCGTCGCGCCACCAGCAGAGGTCGAGGCCCAGGCCCATCACGAGCAGGACCGTCGGATCGGCGGGCGCGCCGAGGGCCTCGAAGCACAGCTCGACCTCGCCCGAGCGGGCGTACTGCTCGCTCACGCCTTCTTCGGGGGCAGCGGGAAGAAGCCGCTCGTGCGCTCCACGTACTCGGCGTAGCCGGGGCGCCGCGAGCCGATGCTCTTCTCCAGCAGCCCCTTGCCGGAGACCTGGATCAGCAGCAGCGACATCACCGCGGGCCCGACCGCGGTCCACCACAGCCCGCCGGCGGGCAGGGCGACGAGGAACAGCCCCCACCAGACGCAGAAGTCCCCGAAGTAGTTCGGGTGGCGCGTGTAGCGCCACAAGCCGCGGTCCATCACCTGCCCCTTGGAGGCCGGGTCGGCCTTGAAGCGGTCGAGCTGCGCGTCGCCGACGGTCTCGAAGAAGAGCCCGACCGCCCAGAGGACGACACCTCCGATCACGAGCAGCGAGAGACCGGCCGGGCGCTCGGCGGCGACCTGGAGCGGGAGCGAGACGATCAGCACGAGCAGCGCCTGGAAGCCGAAGATCACCCCGAGCGAGTAGAGCGCGAACGGGCCGTCCCCCCGCTTGGCGCGCATCTCCGCGTAGCGCTTGTCCTCCTCACCGATCTCGCCGAGCTTGCGCCGCAGGAGGTGCACGCCGAGCCGGACGCCCCAGGCGGCGGTGAGGGCGAGCAGGAGCGCGCGGCGTCCGCTGTCGCCGTCGCCCGCGAGGAAGGCGACCACCGCCACGACCACGAACGCCGGCCCCCAGGCGGGATCGACGATCGACACGTCCTTGATCCGCAGGCTCACCGCCCAGAGGGCGAACATCAGGACGCCGACGGCGCCTGCGGCGAGCGGCAGGACGTCGCCGGGACCGGCGAGGGCGAAGGGGGTCACAACCACCTTCTACGCGCGCGGGGGCGCGACGGTGCATCCGCGGGCCCCGGCCCGACGTACTCCTCGTCATGGCCAAGCTCTCCATCGGCGATCTCGCCCCCGATTTCACCCTCGACGGCACCGACGGGACGTTCACCCTCTCCGAGCACCGGGGGGAGCGCGTCGTCCTGCTGTTCTACCCGGGCGACGACACCTCGGTGTGCACGAAGCAGATGTGCTCCTACCGCGACCGCGCCGGCGATGTCGCCGCGCTCGGAGCCACGCTCGTCGGCATCTCGACCAAGGACGCCGGCTCCAAGGAGGCCTTCAAGGCCAAGCACGGGCTCACCGTGCCGCTGCTGGCCGACGAGGACGGCGCCGTCGCCGAGTCCTACGGCCTGATGGCCAAGCGCCTGAAGATGACCAAGCGCGCCGTGGTCATCGTCGACGAGCAGGGCCGCCTGGCCCACCAGCACAACAACGTGCTGTCGCTGACGTTCGACTCCGTCGACGACATCGCCGCCGCGCTCCAGAAGCTGCCCGCCGCCGCCTGAGCGCTCCACCGGCAACGTGCCGAGGGCCCGAACCTGCCGCCCGCCCGCTCGCGCTTGACACATTCTCATATCGACATATAATCTCGGCCATGGCCCGGGCGGCAACCACGGCGGATGCGTTCAACGCGGTGGCCGAGCCCCGGCGGCGGGAGATCCTGGACCTCCTCGCCGACGGGGAACGGCCGGTGAACGACCTGGTGGACCTCCTCGGCCTGGCCCAACCTCAGGTCTCCAAGCACCTGCGGGTGCTCCGCGAGGTCGGAGCGGTCGACGTCCGCGAGGACGGGCGCCGGCGCCTGTACCGGCTCAACGGCCATGCCCTCAAGCCGATCCACGACTGGGTGGCCGGCTACGAGCGGTCCTGGTCGGAGCGGTTCGACCGGCTGGACGAGGTTCTCGAGACAATGCAACCGAAGGAGGAAGTCGATGGTGGAGATGACGAAGAGCGGTAGCGCGACGGTGACGCTCCCCACGGATGAGCAGATCCTCATCACGCGCGAGTTCGCGGCGCCCAAGCACCTGGTGTTTCGGGCGTGGACCACGCCCGAGCTCGTGCGCCGGTGGTGGAGCGGGCGGCGCGGCGAGATGACGAGCTGCGAGATCGACCTCCGGGTCGGCGGCGCGTGGCGGTTCGCGATGGTGGCCCACGGCGGCTTCGAGGTCGCCTTCCACGGCGAGTACCGCGAGATCGTCGCCGACGAGCGGATCGTCGCGACCGAGGTCTACGAGGCCGTGCCCGACGGCGAGGCGCTGAACACGATCACGTTCACCGAGGCCGGCGGGCGCACGACGCTCACGATGCTCGTGGAGCACGCGAGCAAGGAGGAGCGCGACGCCCACGTCGATTCCGGGATGGAGACCGGCATGCAGGAGGGGATGGACCTCCTGGAGCAGGTCGCGGCCTCGCTGGCCTGAGCCCCGCGTCCGCGGACGGCCGGACGGCGTTCGACCTCGGCCTCGCCCAGCGAGCCCAGGTACGAACGCTCCGGCCACCGCCGGGCGCGGACGCGCCCTCAGGACGCGAAGGACGGCGGAGGCGTCGCCACGCCGGTCTGTCCCGGTCGCTGCACGGTCTCGGCGGCGAGGACGTCGAGGAGCCGCGCGACCAGCCAGTCGCCCTCGTCCTCGGTGATGGTCAGCGGCGGCGCGAGGCGAACCGTGTGCTCGTGGGTGTCCTTCGCCAGCACGCCCACCGCGAGGAGCTCCTCGCACACGGCGCGCGCGCTGCGCTCCCCCGGCTTCAGCTCGAGCCCGAACCACAGCCCGGCGGCCCGGACCTCGCGCAGCGCAGGCGCCCCGGCCGCGTCGAGCGCCGCGAGCATCCGCGCGCCGACGCGCGCCGCGTTGGCCTGCGGCTCGCCGGTGGCCAGCAGGTCGAGCACGGCCCGGCCGACCGCGCAGGCCAGAGGGTTGCCGCCGAACGTCGAGCCGTGCGTGCCGGGCGTGAAGACGCCGAGGACGTCATCGTCGCCGACGACCGCCGACAGGGCCACGATCCCGCCGCCGAGCGCCTTGCCGAGCACGTACAGGTCGGGCACGACGCCCTCGTGGTCGCAGGCGAAGGTGGCGCCGGTGCGCCCCAGGCCCGACTGGATCTCGTCCGCGACCAGCAGCACGCCGCGCTCGGTGCACAGGCGCCGCGCGTCGCGCAGGTACCCGCTCGGCGGGACGACCACCCCGGCTTCGCCCTGCACCGGCTCGACGAGGAAGGCGACGACGTCGTCGTCTTGCAGGGCCTCGACCAGCGCTCCGGCGTCGCCGTACGGCACGGAGACGAATCCGGGCGTGAACGGCCCGAAGCCGTCACGCGCGACCGGATCGCCGGAGAACGACACGATCGTCGTCGTCCGGCCGTGGAAGTTCCCGTCGCAGACGACGATCGTGGCCCGATCAGGACGGACGCCCTTGACCGCGTAGCCCCACCTCCGCGCGGCCTTGATCGCCGTCTCGACCGCCTCGGCGCCGGTGTTCATCGGCAGCACGCGGTCCTTGCCGCAGAGCACCGCGAGGCCGCGGGCGAACGGGCCGAGCTGATCGTTGGAGAAGGCGCGGCTGGTCAGCGTCACGCGTTCGAGCTGGGCTCGCGCCGCCTCGACGAGCCGCGGGTGGAGGTGGCCGAAGTTCAGCGCCGAGTAGGCGGAGAGCGCGTCGAGGTAGCGCCGCCCGCGGTCGTCGTGGACCCAGACTCCGCGGGCGTGCGTCACCGTGACCGGGAGCGGGTGGTAGTTGTGCGCGGTGTAGCGCTCCGCGAGCGCCGCCGCGGCGTCCTCGCGGCCGAGGACGGTGTCCAGGGCGAGGGTGAGGCAGCGCGGGCCGCCGCCGGCCTTGAGGAACTCCGAGACGTCGACGACGAGCGGCGCGAAGCCGCGCGCGCGCAACTCGTGCTCCAAGCGCGGCGTGCAGGCCGGCATCACGACCGTGCGCCCGACGACGACCGAGTTCGCGCTGAACGACGCTGCCTCGGCCGCGGTGAGCAGGATAGGGTCCTCGACGAGCCGCTCCAGGACGGCCACGTCGCCGGCCCCCAGCGCCGAGGTGGCGATCAGCGCGCTCCGCGTGTCCAGCGGGCAGAAGACGATGTCGAGGTGGTAGAAGCGCGGGTCGCTCAGCTCCAGCGGCAGGATGCGGCCGGACGCCAGGCGCCCGAGCTCCACGTAGGCCCCGGCCGACGAGCGCGCGCCGTAGCCCGCCACGAGCGCGTCGGCGAACGGCAACGCGTCGCCCGCGCCCTCCTGCACCACGTCCGCGCTCAAGGGCTTGATCGCGAAGCCGCGGGAGCGAAACCAGCGCTCGGCGTGCGCCGGCTCGGGACGCCGCTCGGGGTGGTGCATGCGCGCCGGGATGAACGACGCCCCGTCGACGATGCCCAGGTTGGCCGTGAACACGAGATCCGGGAGGTCGGCGTGCGGATCGAGCACCTCGACCTGCGCCCCGGCCTCGCGCAGGACCGCGACGAGCGCCTCCCACTGGAGCTGCGCGCGGTCGCGCTCGACCGCGACCGAGAGGTCCATCCACGGGTTGATGGCGTAGCGCACGTCGAAGTGCGTGGGCGGGCACATCAGATAGCGCCGGCCCCAGGGCAGCTCGGTCATCATGACCGTCCCAGGATCGCACCTCGGGCGAGACCGGCCGCGCGCGTCGCCCGGCGCGCCGCCGCGAGCGTGCCCTGAGCCTCAGGTCGCGGCCAACGCCGCGACGCGCCGCGGCGCGCGGGCGAAGCGGACGGTGCGCGGTGCCCGGGCCTGGATGACGGCAAGCTGCTCGAACAGCACGCCCGGCTCGAGGAGCCCGCGCGCGCAGAAGAGCTCCGCCCGGGCGCGCATGACCGGCCCGAGCGGGTCCTGCCGAGTCCTGATCACGTCGACGTCGAGCCCGGAGGCCTCGAGCCTGCGGCAGCTCTCCGGGATGCCGGCGACGGAGGAGTGGGTGAGCAGGAGGGTCCCGCCCGGCGCGAGATGCCGCGCGGCCTGCGCGCAGATGCGGTCGAGCAGCGCGCGCCCGTCAAGGCCCGCGTCCCAGGCGCGGGCGGCCGCGTGCCGCGGGAGCGCGGCGGTCGGCGCGGGCACGTAGGGCGGGTTGCTCGTGATGAGGTCGAAGCGCTGCCCACCGACCGGGCCGAACAGGTCTCCGCGGAGGGCGCGGACGCGGACGCCGTGACGACGGGCGTTCAGCCGGGTGCTGAGCACCGCCCGGCGGCCGAGGTCGACGGCGGTGACCTCAGCGGCCCCCAGCCTCGCCAGGGCGAGGGCGAGGACGCCCGAGCCCGTGCAGAGATCGAGCGCCCGCCCTGCTCTCCCTGGGTGCTCGGCGAGGACCGACGCGAGGAGCTCGCTCTCGGGATGGGGCGCGAAGACGCCAGGCAGACGGATGAGCCTCACCTGGACTGTCTGTCCATCGCGTGCGCCATCCAGGCCAACCCGGCGCGGTCGCGTTCGGCCGTCTTGGGTATCGCCCTTGCATGCCGATCCTTCCCGCCGCCCGCGGACGTCTCAGCCGCGCGCTCCTCGACGCACTCTCGGAAGCGCCCGGCGCCGCGCTCGAGGCCCGGCCGTCGGGCGTGACCGACCCGCTCGGCGACGAGGACCTGCACCTCGCGCTCTACTGCTGCTACGAGCTCCACTACCGCGGCTTCGACGCCGTGGACGAGCGCTGGGAGTGGGATCCCGGCCTGCTCGCGTTCCGCGCCGCGCTCGAGGCGGTGTTCGAGGACGGGCTCCGCGCCGCGGTCGGCGGCTGGGAGGGGACACCGCCGGTCGATCACACGCGCATGGACCTCTTGCTCCGGGACGTCGGCGACGCGGTCGACGCGCCGAGCATCTCCACGCACATCGCGCGGGAGGGGACCCGCGAGGAGCTCGAGGAGCTGCTCGTCCACCGCTCGGCGTTCCAGCTCAAGGAGGCCGACGCCCACACGTGGGCGATCCCGCGGCTCGTTGGCGGGCCGAAGGGCGCGATGGTCGAGATCCAGGCCGACGAGTACGGCGGCGGCCGGCCGGAGCGCATCCACGCGAAGCTCTTCGCGGACACGCTCATCGGGCTCGCCCTGGACGCGACCTACGGCGCCTACCTCGACCGCCTTCCCGGCCTCACGCTCGCCACGGTCAACCTCGCCTCGATGTGCGGGCTGCACCGGCGGCTGCGCGGCGCGATCGTCGGCCACCTCGCGCTCTACGAGATGCAGTCGTCGGTCCCGAGCCGCCGCTACGCGGAGGGGCTACGGCGCCTCGGCGTCGACGATCCCGCCGTGCTCGAGTTCTTCTCCGAGCACGTGGCCGCCGACGCGGTGCACGAGGCGATCGCCGCCGTGGACATGGCGGGCGGGCTCGCCCGCGACGAGCCGGCCCTCGGGCCCCAGGTCCTCTGGGGCGCCCGCGCCCTCGCCCACCTCGACGCACGCCAGGCGCGCGAGATCATGGGCGCCTGGGCCGCGGGGCGCTCCTCCCTGCTGCGCGTGCCGGTGGCCCTGTGAGCACGCCGCGCACCCGGATCACCCCCTACCGGGACGGCCCGCTGCTCGTCCGCGGGGACTTCGAGCTGACCGACCAGGACGGGAACGTCATCGAGCCGAGCCGCGAGGTCGTCGCCCTGTGCCGCTGCGGCAAGTCGCGGACCCGGCCGTTCTGCGACGGCTCCCACCAAGTCGTGCGCTTCCGCGCGCCGAGCGGCGCGGAGGACCGGACAGGGGGCTGAGGCCGCTGGGGCTGAGCGACGCGGTCTCTGCGGGTTGGCCGCGCCCATGACCCGGGGCGATCGCCGGCCTGCGGTCGGTCGCGCGCGACCGCCGCCCGCGGACCCGTCAGCGGCGCTTGGGCTTGGGGCCGGCGCTCAGCACCACGCGGACCGCCTTCGTCGTCCGGCTGCCCGCGGCCGGGAGCAGGCGTACGAGCCGGCCCTTGCGGACCGTGGAGCGCGTCCGGCTGATCGTGCCGGACTTGCACTTGGCCCGCTTGAGCGCGGCCTTGGTGGCCAGCAGCGTGCTCCCCTTCCTGACCCTCGGGACGCGGCATGACACCGGCGTCGACACCGGCTTGGTGACCGGCGGCGCGATGACCGGCGTGGTGACCGGCGGCACGACGACCGGAGGCACGGCGACCGGCATCAACGGCGCGGGGACGATCGCCGGCGCCGGGGTCCGGTCCTCATAGGGCAACGGACCCGAGCAGGCCGAGGCGTTGCCGGCGGGGTCCGTCGCGGTGGCGCGCAGCTGCGTGGTCGTGCCGCGGGCGACGGTCACCTTCAGGCCGGCGGCGCCGTTGAACGCGGCACCCGAGCCCTGCCCGATCGGTGTGCCTGAGCACTCGCCGGCGTAGATCCGCACCGTCGCGTCGGGCTCGGCGCCGGAGCCCCTGACCGCGGGCGCGGTGGCCATGGCCGGCGAGGCGGGATCGGTGGCCAGGATCGTGGGGACCGGAGGCGCCCCGCGCGGCTGCAGCTGGCCGCGGATCTCGCCGGCGGAGAACATCGCGTTGTGCAGATTGAAGTAGAGGCCACCGGTCTCCAGGGCGGTGACCTGCGCCGGCGTGAACGGGCAGAGCGCGTCCACCACCGAGGAGGTCGCCGCGGCCGTCGGGTTCAGGTTGCAGATGATCGCGCCCGCGACCCCGGGAGCGCCGATGTGGACGTGGCCCCCGGTCGCGTTGCCGGCGAGCCCAGTCCACGCCATGGAGACCAGCGCCTGGGTCTTGCCCGCGTTGAGGCTCACGTCCCCGTAGCCGGTGGCCGGCGAACCGGGATTGGGCGTGGGTGCCTCCTGAGCCCCGGTCATGATCGCGGTGAACGGATCCTGGAAGGCGAGCTGGCCGCGGATCTCGCCTGCCGGGGCACCCGTGGTGTGCGCGTTGACGTACCACAGGCCGGCTTTCAGGCTCTCGACCTGCGCAGGGGTCACGTCGAACGTCCTGTTGACCACCGATCCGCTCTTGACCCCGAGCGTAGGAGCCAACGCGAAGACGGGCGGCGCGTTCATCCCCGCCCCAGCCGGCAGGTGGATGTGCGCGCCGTCCACGTTCGTCTCCAGGCCGGAGAAGTACATCGACACCACGATCGAGGTCTCGGCGTAGTTCAGCCGGACGCGCGCGAAGCCGGTCGCAGGTGTCGCGTTGGGAGCGGGGGCGATCTGGCTACCGTCCATGTTCGCCACCCAGACCCCGCCCGGGCCGGCGGCCGAGGCCGTCCCCGTGACCACGCCCGCGGTCACCAGCGCGGTGACGACAGCGATGGCAGTACGTGCGGAGCGCATCATGAAGTCGATGCTACCGGGGCCAGCCTGCGGTCTGCGGCTCCTGGCGCATCAGGCCGCCCGAGCGCTCGGGAACGTGCCGCATGCGCTCGGGTAGGAGCGGGACCAGGACGCCACGGGGCTTTTCGGGAGTGGAGCCTGCCGGTCTCGAACCGGCGACCTCCTGCTTGCAAAGCAGGCGCTCTACCAGCTGAGCTAAGGCCCCTCGCCGGGCGATTGTAGTCCGGCGCATCAGGGAGGGCGCGGCGCGCCGGGCTAGAAGTCGAAGTCCCGCGGGGGCTTCTGCTCGAACCAGAGGCGGTCGTGCTCGGGCGTCTCCTGCAGGAACTCGGGCGTCTCCTCCAGCTCGTCGTGCTCCCCGGGCTCCGCGTCGGGCTGAGGGTCGGGCTCGGGGTGCTGGGCGGAGAACTCGACGGTGCGCTGGCCGACGTCGTCGAGGGGGATCGACCCGCCCGGACGCAGCGGCTCCGGCGGGGCGGCACGAGGCGGCTCGGACGAGAGGGGCGCGGCGGGCCGAGGCGCGGCCCGCGGCCGCTCGGCCGGGTTCGGGGCCGGGTCCTGCGGGGCGGCGCGAGTGGCCTCGTGGGCCGTCGGCGCCACGGGCTCGGGCGCGAACGGCGCCGCAGGCGCCGGGGGGCTCGGCGGGAGCGGCGCGACCTCCGGCGCAACGGCGGCCGGGCGCGCAGCCGGCCACTCCTCGTCTGCCTCCGCCCGGTCGAGCGGCTCCTCGGAGCCGGGCGCGAGGAACGGCTCGGCGGCAGGCCCCGGGTGGTCCGGCCCCGGCGCCGCGTGCGCCTCACCGCGCTCGATCGGCCCGAAGGCCTCGTTCTCGAGCCGGGCGACGGCGGTGGGGTCGGCCCCGTGGCGTCGCTTGAGATCGAGGTGCTGTCGGATGGCGTCGTCGAGCAGTCCCATCCCTCGGAACTGTATAGGTCTCGCCTGTCAGCCGAGCGGGACGCGCCCTGCGCGGACCGTGCGGTTCTTCCCCGTCCGCTTGGCCTCGTAGAGCGCGCGGTCGGCGGCTTGCACGAGCTCGTCCGCGTCGATCCCGGCACCGGGCGGGACGGCGGCCCCGAAGCTCGCGGTGACCCGGAGCTCCGCGCCCCTGGACAACGGGACCGTCAGCGCCTCGATCTCGAGGCGAACGCGCTCAGCGAGGTTGAAGGCGCCTTCGAGGTCGGTCCCCGGGAGCACCATCACGAGCTCCTCGCCGCCGTAGCGCGCAGGGGTGTCGATCTCGCGCGAGGACTCGCGCACGATCCGCCCGACCTCTTCCAACACGCGATCGCCGACGAGATGGCCGTAGGTGTCGTTGACCCGTTTGAAGTCGTCGATGTCCAGGATGACCAGCGCGAGCGGCGTGTCGAAGCGACGGGCGCGCTCGAGCTCGCCCGCGAGCGTGTCGTCGAAGTGGCGGCGGTTGGCCAGGCCGGTCAGTTCGTCGGTGACCGCCTGGCGCTCTACGGTCTCGTGCAACACCACGTTTTCGAGCGACACCGCAGCCTGAGCGACGAGGTACTCGAACAGCTCGCGCTCCGACGGGCTGAACGGGCTGCCCGTGCGGGCGATGGCCACGACGCCGGTGACGGCCGCCTGCCCCTCCATACGCAGCGGGTGGGCGAGCGCGCTGGCCCCCGCGATCTGCGCCTCGGCCGCTCCGCCGGCGCGCAGGACCCCGGTCTCTGCGGCCTGGAGCGCGGGCTCGAGGCCCGCGAGCGCGCCGGCCTCGGCGACCTTGCGCAGCTGTGTCCCGGGCTCGTCGAGCAGGCCGGCCCGGCCGCCGCGGGCGCTCGCGCCGTCCAGCGCGGTGCGCAGGACGATCTCGAGCAGCCCGTCGCGGTCGAGGTTCGATGCGAACGTCTCCCCGACGCGTCGCATCGCCCCGGCGAGGCGCGCCTGCTCGGCGCTCAGATCCTCCAGGCGCTGCTCGAGCTCGGCCGACATCCGGTTGAACTCCTCGCCGAGGGCCGCGAACTCGTCACGCCCGGTGGTCGGCACCTTCGCGGAGAAGTCACCGGCCCCGAGACGCCGCGCGGCATCGAGGAAGCCCGCGATCTGGGCCTGCAGCGAGCGCGAGACGAGCACCGCGATCGCGAACGCGACGACGAAGAACCCGAGCAGGATGGCCGCCGCCAGCCGCCGCGCGTCGCCCACGGTGCTCCCCGTCGGCCCCGAAGGCGCGAGCAGGCTCACGGTCACCGACGAGGCATTGAACGCGGGTACCGCGAACGTCGCGACCCGGAAGGAGGCCCCGTCGAGCCGAATGTCGCCGCTCGGCCGGGGAAGCTTCGCGGTGGCAGCGTCGGGGCGGGTCGTCGCCAGCACCCGTCCGTCGCGGCGCACCACGGCGTCCATGCCCGTGACCCGCCGGACGAGCTCGGTGTAGGCCTTCGGCCCCTGGGCGCTGACCTGCAGCGTCCCGAACGAGCGCCCGTCGCGGTCCACCAGGGGCCGCTTGGAGGGGAAGACCGCGGTCCGCGACCCCGCGTCGACGATCGGCAGCCCGCGGGCGGGGCCGATGACGATGCGCTTGAGGCCCAGCCGGGGCAGCAGCGCCTCGGCGCGCCGGTTCGCCGCTCCCGTGCGTCCGCGCAGCAGCGCGGTGGCGAGGATCACGTCCTTACGGACCTGTGCCCCGGCGCGCTCGGCCTCCGAGCGTGCCTCCTTCACGAGCTTCGCCCCCGCCTCCTGCCGCGCCGCCACGCCCGCGCCGATCTTCCCGTTCTCGCTGTCGGCGATGAGACCGAAGAGCACGAAGGTCAGCGAGACCATCGGTGCGATGACGATCAGGACGAAGAACAACGAGAGGCGGGTGCGAAAGCTCATTCGGGTCGGGTCGCCCGAAGCGTAACCCCCATCCGAGCGTCTACACTCCACCCCCGCTTGGGGCTGTAGCTCAGCTGGGAGAGCGCCGCCTTCGCATGGCGGAGGTCAGGGGTTCGAGCCCCCTCAGCTCCATTCGTCCGTCCGCACGCCCGCCGACATGGGCCGCCGGGCAGGATCTGCGGGCCTGGCCTGCCTTCGCGCCACGACTGCCGCTCGCGGGCCGGGCTGACCCCGCCCGACCGGCAGGTGCGACAAGCTGCACGGCGAATGCGCCGCGCCGCCCAGTGGGCCTACTCCTTCTGGTGGGGCGACGGCCTGGCCGACGACGTCCCCGCGCTCACGTACTACCTCGTCCTCTCCGTGGCGCCGTTCGCGCTGGGGCTGGCGGCCGTAGAGGCGCTGTTGCTCAGGGACTACGTCTCGGCCGTCGAGGTCGCCGACCAGGTCAACCGCTACCTGCCCGCGGAGGTCCACTCCGACGTCCAGGCGCTGATCACGAGCACCCGGAGCAGCTCGCCGTACCTCCTGGTGATCGCGATCGCGGCGATGCTCTGGACGAGCTCCGGGGCGATCGGGGTCCTCGAGCGCGTCGTGTCGCGGATCCTGGGCGGGGCGCGGCACAACATCGTCTTCGGGCGGCTGCGCAACATGGCCCTGGGCGCGCTCGTGGCGGCGCTGGTCATCGCGGCGGCCGGCAGCGCGTCCGTCGTGCAGGGGCTCACCGACGTGCTCGGCGTCGCCAGCGCGCTGCCGAGCGAGCTCATCGTCGGCCTCAACGCCGTCGGCGCCGTCGTCCTGCTCGCCGTCATCTACCGCACCGCGCCGCTCCAGCACCTGCACTGGAGCTCGGCGCTGCTCGGCGCGCTCCCGGCGGGGTTGGCGATCCAAGCGATCCCGAACCTCGTCGGCGTCTACGTCGCCCACGCGGGTGGCTTCGCGGCGGTGCGGCTGTTCCTGGTCCTAGCCGCCGTGCTCATCGGGCTCTACTCGATGGCGACGGTGCTCATGATCGGCGCGGGCCTCGCGGCCCGCAAGGAGCTCGGGCGCTCCGGGTAGGAGCGATTGGCGTGGGCGCCCGCCTCGGTCAGCGGGCGAGGCCGCGCCGGAGCGCCAGCACGCGTGCCGCGCTCGCGGCCAGCGCGGCACGGGGCAGGCGACCGTCGCGGGCGGCGGCCTCGAGGGCACGGGCCGCCTGCTCGGTCGCGGCGGTGCTGCGTCCGTGGAGCAGGAGGTCGGCTCCCGCGCGGGCGCTCGCGACGGCCACCGCGCCCGGGCCGCCGTAGCGGCGCAGCGCGTTGGCTTCGAGGTCGTCGGTGATCGAGACGCCGGCGAACGCCGCCGCCCGGCGCAGCTCGGTGGTGGCGATGGCGCGTGAGAGCGTCGCGGGGCGACGCGGATCCAGGGCGGGATAGATCGCGTTGGAGAGCATCACCAGCCCGGCGCCGGCGGCGACCACGTAACGGGTGGCGACCTCGTCGGTCGCGCGCAGCTCGGCGCGCGAGAGGCGGATCGTCGCGGGCGCGTCGTCGGTGTTGACCGTCGCGGCGCCGAAGCCCGGGAAGTGCTTCGCGGTCGCCTGCACGCCGCCGCGAAGCAGGCCGCGGGCGAAGCGCGGCGCGAACCGGCGCACCTCCGGCGCCGTGGTGCCGAACGTGCGCTGCTCGCGCAGCAGCGCCGAGCCGGCGCGCGGCACGTCGGCGACCGGGGCGAGATCCACCGTGATGCCGGCGCGGCGCAGCGCGCGGCCCGTGCGCAACCCGTCGGCCTCGACGGCCTCCACGCTGCCGGCCCGGGCCGCGGCCAGCGCGGAGCGGCGCGGCGGCGCGTCGCTGATCCGCTTCACCAGCCCGCCCTCCTGGTCGACCATCATCAGCAGCGGCGCGTCGCGGAGCGCCTCGGGGCGCGGGATCGCCTGGAGGCGCCGCGTCAGCCGCCGCGCCTGCGCGACCGTCGAGGCGTTCTCGGAGAAGAGCACGACCCCGGCGACCTCTCCGCGGCGGATGCGGGAGACGAGCGCGGGCGGCGGCGTCGCCGTCCCGCGGAAGCTCGCGATCAGGCGCTGTCCGACGAGCTGCGCGACCGTGAGCCGCGGGAGCGCGGGAGCGGCGGGCGCCGGGGCGCGCGCGGTCGTCGAAGGCCTGGCCGCGCCCGCCGGCGCGGCGGTCGCCGGGGGGTCCGCCGTGGCGGTCGACGCGGTCGAGGCCCCTGTCCCGGAGACGCCGGTGGGGGCCGTCGACGCATCGTCTGCGCTCGGGCTCCCGCCCCGCACGTCGGCCGCCCGGCCGCCTGCCGCACTCCCGGCCGGTTCCTCCGCTCCGCACCCGGCGAGCGCGAGCACCGCGCAGAGCACGCCGAGCCGTCGAGCGCCGATCATGCCCCGAGGGGTGGGGCCGGATGGGCGCTCGGCGGTCGGGGGGCGGGGCATCGGGGTCAGTCTGCCTGCTTCGGCCGTCTCGGCGCCTCCCCGCCCCACGAGCCGCAGGTGCGGCCACGAGGGCGCTCCCGGGCGGCGGGCCGGACCCTCGCGCCGCCGACTTTGCCACGGTGTGACGGTGGTCTCCTCGTCCTCCGCGCGTCTGCGGGCCGCCGTGCTGCTCGTCCTCGCGGTCGCCGCCGGCGTGCTCGTCGCGCTCGCGCTGCGCCACGGCGACCGGTCGGCCGCACCCGGGGGCGCGGTCGTCCTGCGGCCGGGCGCGCCGCCGGGGGAGGGCTACGACCCGCTCGTCTACGCGCCGGGCCGCCGCACGGCCTACGAGCGCCGCGCCGCGAGCGGCCTGGCCCACGTGCTCTTCGCGAAGTCGCCGGGGGGCGCGGTGGCCACGGCCGAGCGCGTGGCCGCGTGGCGACCGCTCGTCGAGCGGGCCGCCACGCGGGGCGGCGTCGACGCCGACGCACTCGAGGCGATCGTCTTCCTCGAGTCCGCGGGCCGCGCCGACGCGCTCGCCGGCGACGACGTCGAAGGCGCCGCCGGGCTGACGCAGATCCTCGCCGAGACGGGGCAGAACCTCCTGGGGATGAGGATCGACGTGGCCCGCAGCGCCCGGCTGACGCGCGGCATCCGCCGCGGCCGCAAGGTGCCCGAGCGCGTGCGCAAGCGCCGCATCAGCGACGAGCGCTTCGACCCGGCCAAGGCACTCGCCGCCACCGTCCGCTACCTCCGGTTCGCCAAGCGGGAGCTCGGGGGGCGCGACGACATGGCCCTCGTCGGCTACCACATGGGGGTCGGCAACCTCCAGACCGTCCTGAAGCGCTTCGGGGCCGACGCGAGCACCCCGTACGCCGAGGTCTTCTTCTCGGTCAGCCCGCTGACCAAGCCCGCCGCCTACACGAAGCTGCTCTCCCTCGGCGACGACTCCTCGACCTACCTCTGGCGCCTCGGCGCCGCCCGGGCGATCATGCGCGAGTGGCGCGCAGACCCCGCGACGCTCGCCGCCCAGGCCGAGCTGCAGACGAACAAGAACTCCGCGGAGGAGCTGCTCCACCCGCCCGCGACGACCGCGCGCTACCACGACCCGTCCGCCCTCGCGCAGGCCCGCAGCGCCGGCGTCCTGCGACCGCTCGGCGCGAAGGCCCTCGCCCGCTGGGGCTTCCGCATCGACCCCCGGATGGGGGAGCTCGCACCCCGTCTGGACCAGCCGAAGGGGCTGTACCGGGCGCTGCGCCCCGAGGCCCTGCGGCTGCTGGAGTACCTCGGCACCGGCGTCCGTGAGCTCTCGCGCTCCGAGCAGCCGCTCGTGCTGACCTCGACCGCGCGCGACGACGACTACCAGCGCCTGCTGACGCGCCGCAACATCGAGGCGACGCGCAGCTACTCGCTCCACACCACCGGCTACACGTTCGACGTCGCGCGGAAGTACGAGAGCGGCCGCCAGTCGCTCGCCTTCCAGTTCCTGCTCGACCGGCTCACCGCCCTCGACCTCATCGCCTGGGTGCGCGAGCCGGGAGCGATCCACATCACGGTCGCGGGCGACGCCGCCCGCCTGCTGCGCCCGGGCTGAACCTCAGCTCATCAGGCCGCGGACCACCTCGGCGACCTGCGGACCGGTGAAGCCGAAGCGCTCGAGCAGCTCGTCACCGTCGGCCGAGGCGCCGAAGCGGTCGAAGCCGATCGGGTGGTCGACCCACTTGTGCCAGCCCTGCGTGACCAGCGCCTCCACCGAGACCTTCAGGCGATCGGCCGGGAGCACGCTCTCCTTGTAGGCGTCGTCCTGCTGCTCGAAGAGCTCCCAGCTCGGGAAGCTCACGACCTGCGCGTCGACGTCCGCGCCGAGCTCCTCGGCGGCGGCGAGCGCGACGTGCACCTCGGCGCCGGTCCCGACGATGACCGGCCCGCTGCCCGCGCGCAGCACGTACGCGCCGCGGCCCACCTCGTTCGGCGAGTCGGTGAGGACCGGCAGGCCCTGGCGGGAGAGCGCGAGGACCGCGGGGCCCTCGAGATCCTCGAGGATCACGCGCCAGGCCTCCGCGGTCTCCCGCGGATCGGCCGGGCGCAGCACCACGATCCCCGGGATCGCCCGCAGCGACGCGAGATGCTCCACGGGCTGGTGGGTCGGCCCGTCGGAGCCCAGCGCGATCGAGTCGTGCGTGAAGACCCAGGTCGAGTCCAGGCCGGTCAGCGCGCTCAGGCGGATCGCGCCGCGCATGTAATCGGAGAACTGCAGGAACGTCGAGCCGTAGGGCCGCACGATGCCGCCGTGGGCCGCCAACCCGTTCACGGCGCCACCCATGGCGTGCTCGCGCACGCCCCAGAAGACGTTGCGGTCGGGCTTCGCGGCGGTGAAGCGGGCGTCCTTGCCGCCCGGGAACTCCGTGTTCGTCGAGCCCGAGAGGTCCGCCGCGCCACCGACCATCGTGGGCACGTAGTCCGAGAACGCCGCCATCGCCTCCTTGCCGGCCACGCGGGTGGCGAGCTTGTCCTTGGAGAACTCGAGGTTGCGCAGGGCGTCGCCCACGCCCGGCAGCGGCTCGCTCTTCCAGCTCGTGTCCCAGACGTTTCCGGCCTCGGGGTCGTCGGCCTTCCAGCCGTCGAGCGCCTCGACCCACGCCGCGCGCGTCTCGGCGCCCCGGCGCCCGCCCGCCCCGAACGTGTCGTAGACGCCGTCGGGCACGAGGAACTTCGCATCGGGGTCTGAGCCCATGACCTCCTTGGTCAGCCGGACCTCCTCCTCGCCGAGGGCGGCGCCGTGCGCCGCGCTGGTCCCCTGCTTGTTCGGCGCCGGGTAGCCGATGATCGAGTGGACGTGGATCAGCGTCGGCTTCGCCGTCTCGGCCTGCGCGAGCCTGATCTGCGCCTCGAGCCCGTCGATGTCGTTGGCGTCGCGCTGCTCGAGCACCTGCCAGCCGTAGGCCTCGAAGCGCTTGGAGACGTCCTCGCGGTCGAAGCTCAGCGACGTCGGCCCGTCGAGCGAGATGTCGTTGTCGTCGTAGAGGTAGATCAGCTTGCCGAGGCCGAGCTGCCCCGCGATGGACGCCGCCTCGGAGGAGATGCCCTCCATGAGGTCGCCGTCGGAGACGATCGCGTAGGTGAAGTGGCTCTGGCGCTCCTCGCCGAACTTGTCGCGCAGGAACACCTCCGCCATCGCGAGGCCGACCCCGTTGGCGAAGCCCTGGCCGAGCGGGCCGGTGGTCACCTCGACCCCCGGGGTCACGTGCACGCGGTCGCGCTCGGGGTGGCCCGGAGTCAGCGAGCCCCACAGCCGGAACTTCTTGAGCTCGTCCAGCGGGAGCTCGTAGCCCGCGAGGTGCAGCGCGCTGTAGAGGAGCATGGAGCCGTGGCCCGCCGAGAGGATGAAGCGATCGCGGTCCGGCCAGAGAGGATCCGCCGGGTCGTGCTTCATGATCTTGGCGAACAGCACATAGGCGGCGGGCGCCATGCCCAGCGGCAATCCGGGGTGCCCGGAGCCCGCCTCCTCGATGGCGTCCATGGAGAGGGTGCGGATGGTGTCGATGCAGAGCTGCTCGGCGTGTTCGGTCATGACCTCGTGTGGGCGCTCGTGGGGCAGGGGCGGTTAGCCTACGGACTCATGTCTGCACCCGTGCATCTGCTCGTTGAGATCCCGAAGGGATCACGGAACAAGTACGAGTGGGACGAGGAGCTGAAGGCGATCAAGCTCGACCGCTTCCTGTTCAGCTCGGTGGTCTACCCCACCGACTACGGATTCATCCCGGGGGCCGACGGCGAGGACGGCGATCCGCTCGACGCGATGTGCATCGTCTCCGAATCGACGTTCCCGGGCTGCATGATCCCGGTGAGGGTGATCGGCCTGTTCAAGATGCTCGACGACGGCGAAGTCGACGACAAGATCCTCTGCGTCCCGTTGCAGGACCCGAACTTGAACCACGTCGAGAGCCTCGACGACGTCAGCGAGCCGCTCAAGGCGGAGATCTCTCACTTCTTCGCGATCTACAAGGGGCCCGAAGGCAAGATCGTCGAGGTCGACGGCTGGTACCCCCGCGAGATCGCCCTCGAGACGATCGACGCTGCGCGCGAGCGCTTCACCCGGCGCACGGGCCAGGGCGCGGTCGGCGCGGACGCGTAGCCGGGCCAGGTACCCCCGGGGCTTGGGCCTGACGGTCGCCGATCAGGGCCGCTGGGACCCAAGCCCCCCGGGCGCGGGGGCTCCTACACCTCCGACGCGAGCCGCCTCGGGTGCGGTCCGGGCTCGAGCCCCGGCTCCGACCGGGCGGCGCGCAGCTCGTAGTCGCGGCGGACCGCAGGGTCGGCCGCGAGGACCTTGTCGGCCTTCAGCGCCCGGGTGACGGCTTCGCGGCCGGACCGCGGGAGCAGGCTCATCAGCTGGGTGATCGGCCCGATCGCCTTGGGCACGTAGACGTCGAAGCGCGGGAC
This sequence comes from Solirubrobacterales bacterium, assembly GCA_038321325.1. Classification (GTDB taxonomy): domain Bacteria; phylum Actinomycetota; class Thermoleophilia; order Solirubrobacterales; family Solirubrobacteraceae; genus Paraconexibacter. The sequence goes on along the minus strand of JBBQEV010000005.1, from coordinate 57,613 downwards.
CTGCAGGCACGCGACGATCGCGGCGGCCACGTCCTCCGGGTCGACGTTCTTGATGCCGCGCGCCGCGTGCAACCCGGCGGACAGCTCCGTGTTGACGACGCCGGGCATGACGCAGGAGAGCTCCACGGCCGTCCCGCGCAGCTCGCCGCGGACCGCTTCGGAGACGCCCACGACGAAGTGCTTGGTGCCGCAGTAGGTCGCACCGCCCGCGAAGCCGCCCTTGCCGGCCGAGCTCGCGATGTTCACGAGATGGCCGCGACCGCGGGCGACGAAGCGCGGTAGGACGATCTTCATGCCGTGGAGCACGCCGTGGACGTTGATGTCGATCTGGCGGACGGCGACGACGTCGGCCTCGTCGAGGAACGGACCGAGCTGCATGATCCCCGCGTTGTTGACGAGCACGTCCAGCGGGCCGAGGTCGGCCTCGGCCGCGTCGACGAACGTCGCGAACGACGCGCGGTCGGTGACGTCGAGCGCGTAGCCGCGCACGCCGGACCCGAGCTCTGCCGCGACGGCCTCGGTGGCGCCCGCGTCGAGGTCGCCGATGGCGACCTTCATCCCCTGGCGGACGAGATGGCGGGCGGTCTCCCGGCCGATGCCCCGGGCACCGCCGGTGACGGCGGCCACCTGGCCGGCGAGGATGCGGGGCGGCGGCTTGGCCATGAGGGCGGAGGCTACCGCCCCGGGGGCTTGGGCCTGACGGTCGCCGATCAGGGCCGCTGAGACCCAAGCCCCCGGGTGGGCGGCGAGCCGCACGCAGAGCCTGAGGCGCCAATCGACGGCGTCACGGATCAGTCGGCCCGACCCCCGGCGGCAGCGGTCCGACCGGGGTGGCGGTCACGACGCCGGAGCCGCCGTCGTCGCCCTGCGGCGTCTCGACCGCGGAGACCGCGCCGTACCCCACCAGGCCGCCGAGGAGGACCACCGCAAGCCCGACGGCCGCGCGACTGCGGCGTCCCTCGGGCTCGAGGACGCGGACGAGGGCGGGGGGCGGGGCTCCACGGTCCGCGAGCGCGCCGCGGACGCGCGACGCCACCGCGCCGCCACGGGACTTCGCGCCCGGCGACAGGCGGGCACCGGCGAACCGGGCCGACCCGGCCGGTGCGGGCTCCCGTCCCACCCCGTGCTGGGCGGGCTGACGCCCCGTCCCGGCCTCGCCTGCGCGCGACTGACCGCCCACCTCGCGCGCGGCCCCTGCGTCGGTCCCGCGCGACGCGGCGGCGACCCGACGCGACGGCGCAGGCTCGGCCACCGGTTCCGTTTCGAGCCCGCGCGGCTCTTCCCCTCTCCGCGCCTCGGCTTCCTCCGCGGGCTCCTCGCCGGCCGCGGCCTCGCCGGGGGCCGGGCGTCCCTCCGGGCTCCAGGTCCTCCTCGGCACCGGGCCGGCGAGCCGGCGCAGCGCCGCGCGCTGCTCGGTCACCGCGCCGCCGAACGCGCGGCAGTCGGCACAGTGCTGCGTGCGCCCGGGATCGCCCGCGGCGACGCCGGCGAGCCGCTCGCGCTCCGCGGCGCACGCGGCGTCCGCCGGCTGGTCGAGACCCGCCAGCCGGGCGTGCGCGCGGGCGAGGAGCCCCGGCGCGGTGCCGGCGCCTGTCGCCAGCGCCGTCTCGATCTCGTGCGGCTCGAGCCCGAGCGCCTGCGCCGCGACGACGCCACGCTGGAGGTCGAGCAGTGCGGCGAGGCCGGCCACGACGGGCGACTCCCCGGGAGCGACGGTCCCCCAGGCCAGCGTGTCGCGGCGCCGCTCGAGGACGGGCTGGCAGGCCCGCCACGCACCCGCGATCTCGTCGCCGCGGTCGGCGGCCGGGGCCGCCGCGTCGGCCGCGGCGTCGGCGGCGGCCGCGTCGCCGAGGACGAGACGGCAGAAGGCGGGAGCGGCGGACATGGGCCCATGATCGCGGGTCGAGCGCGTCGCCGTCACCCCGGCCCGCCGCGTCGCGGAGGGTCCACGTTCTAGGCTGGTCGGACATGAGCAGCCGCCAAGAGGAGAAGCAGCAGCGCAAGGCCGAGCGAGAGGCCGCCGAGGCCGAGGCCGCCCGGACCGCTGCCCGCAAGGGGCGGCTGCAGCTCGCGTTGGGCGCGCTGGCCGCCCTCGCCGCGATCGTGATCGTCGTGCTGGTCGTCAAGGGCGCAGGTGGCGACGGGGGAGGCGGAGGCGACGCGGGGACGACGCCCGGGGCCAAGGTCACCCTCCCCGCCCAGAAGGAGACCAACCTCCAGACCGCGGCGAAGGCCGCGAACTGCGTGCTCAAGAGCTTCCCAGACGAGGGCAACGACCACACGACGGACGCGTCGAAGTGGAAGTTCAAGACCAACCCGCCCACCTCGGGAACACACGATCCCGAGGCGGCGAACGAGGGGCTCTACGCGCCGGGCAACGAGCCGCCCATCGGCAAGACCGTCCACGCGCTCGAGCACGGCCGCATCGACATCGAGTACCGGGCCGGCAGCCCGAAGGCGACGATCGACAAGCTCGAGACGCTCGGCTCCGAGAAGCTCAACTTCGGCAAGGAGGGCTACCACGTCCTCGTCTTCGAGAACAACACGAAGATGCCGGCCGCCGTCGCCGCGACGGCGTGGACCAAGTCGCTCACCTGCCCGGCGCTGAACGACGGCGTCTACGACGCGATCCGCGCGTTCCGCACGGAGTACACCGACAAGGGCCCGGAGCTCATCCCGTAGCCAGCGCCGTGTAGAGCGCCCGATGGGCCCGCGCGATCGGGCCCCACGCGAACGTCGTGGCGGCCGCGTGCGCGGCGCGGTGCTCGAGCGCCGCGCGGGCGCCGGGATCGCCCAGGAGCCGGCTGAGCTCGGAGCGCAGCGCCTCCGGGTCCGCCGGGGCGACGTGAGCCACCGCGGCGCCGAGCTCGGCGAAGCCTCCGACCTCGCTGACGAGGGTCGCCTTCCCCAGCCCGAGCGCGGTGAAGAGCACCCCGGAGCCCTCGACCTCGCGGTAGGGCAGCGCGACGAGATCGGCGTGGGCGAAGCACCAGGCGGTCTCGGCCTCCGTCACGAACCGGGGCACCAGGCGGACGCCGGGCGGCAGGGGCGGGAGCGGCATCCGCGGCGCCCCCACGACCCACAGCTCCGCGTCGCCCCCGAGGCCGCGCCACGCCTCGAGCAGGACGTCGAGGCCCTTATAGGGGCGCAGGAGACCGAAGAAGAGCGCAACGGGGCCTGTCGGGGCAGGCAGCTCCACCGGCCGCGCCGGGAGGACGCCCCGCAGGTGCGTGAACGCCCCGTGCGCGATGACGTGGAGCTTCTCCCGCGCGACCCCGAGTGCCTCGAGGCGCCCTCGCGAGTGCTCCGTGTGCGCGACCACCGCGTCCACGCGCGCGTAGAGGCGTCGCTGCGCGGCGACCTGGAAGCGCCGCGGCGCACGCGGTAGCACGTCGTGCGCGGTGAGCACCGTCGGGCGCCCGCGCGGCAGGAGGAGCTGGTCGAGCTCCTGCAGCGGCAGCCACTGGAAGTGCAGGAGCTCGCCTCGTGCGCGCCGGCCGAGCGCGGCCATGCGCAGCGGGTGGCGCCACGCGTCGGCGAAGACCTCCTCGCGCAGCGCGTAGCCCGGGGTGGCGGGCGGCGTCTCGCCGTGCCGGAAGCACCGGGTGAGCAGCTCGACGTCGAGGCCCTCGGCGGCCAGCGCGGCGCACAGCGCGCGATCGTACGGCGGGGTGTACGCGGCGGGGTCGACGACGGAGATCCGCAAGGGGCGTGAATATAGGTGGCACCCGTGCCCGTCGAGCTCTCCTTCTGCGTCGTGAGCACCGCCCAGCGCGAGCTGCTCGTGCGCTGCCTCGACGCGGTGGCCGCCGAGCGCGAGGCGCTCGGCGCGGCGGGGGAAAGCGTCGAGGTGCTCGTCCTGGACAACTGCTCCGGGGACGGCTCGGCAGGAGCGGCGCGCAACCACCCGGCGGCCGATCTCGTCATCGCGCTGGCCGAGCGGCGGGGCAAGGGCGAGAACGACACCCACCTGCTGCGCCGCGCGCGCGGCCGCTTCTGCCTGCTGCTCAACGAGGACTCCGAGCTGCGGCCGGGCGCGAGCGCGGCCCTGCTGGAGGCGATGCGCGGCGACCCCGAGGCCGGCGCGGCCGGCGCCGCCCTCTTCCGCCCGGACGGCTCCCGCCAGCCGAGCGCCTGGCGCTTCCCCACCCCGTCAACGGCGCTCGCCGCCGCCTTGACGCTGCACAAATGGCTCACGGTGCAGTCGGGCGGCAAGGCGACCCGGCGGGTCGACTGGGCGCAGTCGGCCGCGCTCATGGTGCGCCGCGAGGCCGCGGAGCAGATCGACTTCTTCGACCCGCTGTTCTTCGTCTACTCCGACGAGGTCGACTTCTGCAAGCGCCTGCGCGGCGCGGGGTGGAGCACGCTGTTCGTCCCGGCGGCCGAGGCCGTCCACCACGAGCAGCTCTCCACGGGCGCGGTGCCCGACAAGCGCATCGTCGAGCTCTCCCGCAACCGCGACCGCTACATGCGCAAGCACCACACCGCCACCTCGGCCCGCGCCGTCCGCTGGCTGACGGCGTGGACGTACGCCGCGCGCGCACTCGCGGCCGTCGGCCTCCCTGGCCACGAGCCGCGGCGGTACTGGCGCCACGCCACCGCGACGCTGCGCCCCGGGCGCGGGGAGGGGCTGCGCGAGGCCGCCTCGGAGCACAACCGCGGCCCGCGGCTCTGAGGGGTCGAGTGCCGATCTGGCCCCTGAGCTCGGCTCGGTCGGCGCTCGGCGCTGCCTCAGGTCCGGTGCAGCGCGCGGCGCAGAACATCGCGCTCGGCGCGGGAGCTCAGCGGTAAGAGAACGAACGGGATCAGCGCGACCGCGGCGCAGCGCGAGGCCAGGCCGGCGAGGCCGGACGTCGGCAGCAGCAGCTCCCCCCCGACCGCGAGGACGGCCAGGACGGCGGCGATCGCGGCCATGCGCCCCCAGGCGAAGGGCACCACGAAGAGCCGCCGGGTGAGCAGATGGATCGCGACGAGCATGACCGCGTAGGCGGCGCACAGCGCGATGCCGGCGCCCGCGATGCCGACCCGGTCGACGGCCACGACGAGCACGAGGACGTTGACCGCGAGGCCCGCGAGCGCGGCGAGGGCGTTGCGCGTCGTGACCTTCGCGCGACCCGCGATCGTCACGAACACGAGGTAGAGCCCGTAGAGGGCCCAGCCCAGGGCGACCCAGGGCAGCGCCTCGTGGGCGTCGGCGAACTTCGGCGCGGCAAGCAGGTCGACGAGCCAGCGGCCCAGGAGCGTGAGCGTGGCGACCGCCGACCCGACGACGATCACGTAGAGCGTCGTGACCGTCGCGTAGAGCCGCCGCGCCTCGTCGTCGTCGGCCACGGAGTAGACCAGTGGCGGCCACGCGGCCTGGAACCCGCGCACGACGAGGATCACCGCGGTGGCGAGCTTCACGGAGACGGCGTACACGCCCGCGGCTCCGGGCGACTGCGCCCGCAGGAGGTAGGCGCGATCGACGACGTTCAGCGCGAAGACCGCCGCCTCGGCGGGGATCGTCGGGGCGCCGAAGCGCACGAGTGGCCCGAGGCCGCGCGGGAGGACCGGGCGGATGCGGCTCCCCTGATCGGCCCACAGCGCGAGCAGGACGGCGGTCGAGGCTGCGTAGTTGCCGAACACGTAACCGCGCGCGCCCTGATCGAGCACGACGACGAGCACCACGGTGAGCGTGACGGTCAGCACGACATTGGCGATGCTCGCCCGGACGTACGCGCGCCGCCGCTCCTCGACGCGCAGCAGCGCGTAGGCGACCTCGAGGTTCGTGAACGCCCACAGGCCGAGGAGGCCGCCCGCCATCAGCGGCGCGTCTCGCCGGTTCAGCAGGAGCGCGCTGAGCGGCCCGGCCGCCGCCAGCCCCGCGAGCGCGGCGACGGTCGTGGTGGCCGCCACCACGGTGACCGTCGTGCGGGCGAGGCGCTCCCGGCGCGCGGGGTCCTCGTCATCGAAGTAGAAGCGCACGAACGCCTCGGCGATCCCGACCCGCAGGACGATCGAGCCGAGGATCACGAAGGTCAGCAGCGTCTCGGCGTAGCCGTACTCGTCCGTCGTCAGCGCGCGGGTGTAGAGCGGGAGGGTGATGAGCGCCAGCGCCGCCGCCACGATCGACGGGGCCTGGTAGGCGATCGAGGACGCCAGCAGGCGCTTGAGCAGGCTTCCCACGGGGCCGGGACGCTATCGGTGCCTTCTTGACTCCTGCCGGTACGCTGGCCCGCATGGCCGACTTCGATCTCGACGCGGCGGGGCTTCGCGCCGACGGCTCCGAGGTCACCACCGGCGTCGAGGTGCTCGCGGTCAAGCTCGAGGCCGCGCTGCCCGGCGTCACGCGAGTCGAGCGCCGCGCGAAGCGGTTGTTCTCCAAGGACAAGGTCGTCGAGGCGATCGAGGTCCGCCTGGGCGACGGGCGCTACGCGCTGCGGGTCGCCGGCCGCTCCGTCGAGGCCACGCGCGAGCACGAGGTCCGCGGCGTGGTCATCCGCCGCGAGCAGCTCGGCCTCGAGGCGTGGGTGGCCGCCCTGACCGACGAGCTGCGCGAGCAGGCGCGCGGCTCCGCCGAGGCGCGCACCGCGCTCGACCGGCTGGTGGGCTGACGGATGGGGTTCCTCGACCGGCTCCTGGGCGGTGACGAGGACGACGACGCCCGCGACGCCCGACGCGAGCAGGACGTGGCGCGCGTGGAGGCAGGCGGGATCCCGCTCGCGGCCGAGGAGCGGATCCGCGAGCTCGGCGCCGGAGCGGGCGGCTTCACCTCTGGGCTGTCGGTCGCGGACTTCCTGCTCACCCAGCAGCACGGGGTGCGGCCGGTCTGCCAGGTCATGGGCTCCTCGGTCTACAAGGTGGGCTGGCAGAACTACCCGTGGGGCAGCGGATGGCGCCAGGCCCCCGTGCTCACCGAGCTCGACGCGCTGACCGCGGCGTGGAACACCGCCCGCGCCCGCGCCCTGGCCCGACTGCAGGAGGAGGCCGCGCTGGCGGGCTGCCACGCGGTGGTCGACGTCACCTTCGAGCGCCGCGACCACGGCTTCCTCGACGACGCGGTCGAGGTCGTGGTCAACGGCACGGCGGTCCACCTGCCCGAGGGCGACCAGGGCGGGCCGCCGATCCTGACCGACCTGACGATGCCCGACTGGACGCTCCTGCGCCGCGGGGGCTACGCCCCGGTCGGGGTCGTGGCGACGACCTCGGTGTTCTACGTCGTGCCCGGGCGCCAGACGCGCAACCTCACGACGGGCTGGCAGCGCTTTCAGCCCAACCAGGAGCTCACGGACTTCACCCAGGGCGTCTACGAGGCGCGCGAGCGGGCGCTCGCCCGCGCCGCGGCCGGGGCCACCGCGCTCGGCGCGGGCGGGATGGTCGGCATGACCGTCGACCACGCCGTCGAGACGCGCACCGTCGGCTCGGAGTCCAACGAGCGCGAGGACCTGATCGTCACCTTCCACGTCCTGGGCACCGCCATCGCCCCGCAGGCCGAGCACCGTCCGCTGAATCCCCGCACCGTCGTCCGCCAAGGAGCCCGCCGCACATGACCTACGACCCGACCTCGCTGGAGGGCGTCCCCGCCGCCGGCCGCGCCCGCCTGGAGCAGAACAAGCGCGGCCTGTTCACCTCCGACCTGTCGGTCAGCGAGTTCCTGCTCGTCAAGGAGGCGGGCTTCGACCCGCTCGGGCTCGTCGTCGGCTCCTCGATCTTCCACATCGGCTTCCAGCAGTCCAGCTGGAAGAAGAGCGAGGAGATGACGGTGCTATCGGAGGCGATGTACAGCGCTCGCGAGCTCGCCATGACCCGCATGGAGGAGGAGGCCGACCAGCTCGACGCCGACGGGATCGTCGGCGTGCGCCTGGAGGTCGGCCGCTACGACTGGGGCGAGCACATGGCGGAGTTCATCGCGATCGGCACGGCGATCAAGCACCGCGACGGCGAGCTGCACCGCGCGCCGAACGGGCGGCCGTTCACCAGCGACCTCACCGGCCAGGACTTCTGGACCCTCCTGCGCTCCGGGCACCGGCCCGTCGGCATGGTGATGGGCTCCTGCGTCTACCACGTCGCGCACCGCGGGATGTTCCAGTCGATGCGCCAGGCCGGCCAGAACGTGGAGCTGCCGAACTTCACCCAGGCGCTCTACGACGCCCGCGAGCTGGCGATGGAGCGCATGCAGGCCGAGGCCGAGCAGGTCGAGGCCGAGGGGATCGTCGGCGTGCAGCTCAAGGAGCACAACCACGGCTGGGGCTCGCACGTCATCGAGTTCTTCGCGATCGGGACGGCGATCGTGCCCTACGGCGAGGATCACCAGATCGAGCCGCCGACCACGGTGCTCGACCTGAGCTGAGCGCGGCGGGCGCCCCCGGGGGCGCGAGTAGGGTGGGCGCGGCCCATGGCCGACCCGCCGCTCTGCCTGCTGCTCCTCCCGCGCACCCTGGAGCGCTTCATCCTGCGCGACCTGGCCGAGGACCTGCTGCGGGCGCCGGGGGTGGTCACGGCGGGCCCGGGGCGCGTGCCCTACGGCGCCTTCGCCCGGCTCCCGGCGCCCGTCGCCGCGCGCGTGGCGCGTCCGCTCGCGCAGCGGGTCCTCCACGGGCTGCCCGGCCGCCCGCGCGTCGTCGTGATCTTCCACCCGCTGCAGCTCGCGGTCGCCGAGGCGATCATGGACGCCACCGGCGCGGAGCTCTGGTACGGCGTGTGGGACCGCTTCGCCTGCGCCCACGATGCGGCGCCCCGGCTGCGCGCGCGCCTGGAGGCGCTCCACGACCGCGCGGCGTCGCGCTCGGCGCTGACGTTCGCCGCCTCGGTCGAGCTCCAGCGCCTGGAGCGCGCGGCGGGGCGCGAGGCCGCGCTCGTCCCGCTCGCCGCGGATCGCTTCCCCGCCCTCGACCCGGCCGGCGGCGTCGTCGCGATCTCGTTCGGGCACCTCGGCCACCGCGTCGACTGGGCGCTGCTGCGCGGCGTCGCGGCGACGATGGGCGACGAGCTCGTGCTGCTGCTCGTCGGCGCCGTGCACCCCGACGAGCTCGAGGGCGACGCGGACTTCGCCGCCTGCCGCGCGCTGCCCCAGCTCGTCTGGCTCGGCGAGCGCACCGACGCGGAGGCCGCCCGGCTGATCGCCTGCGCCGACGTCGGCGTCGTCCCGTTCACCGTCGAGCCGTTCAACGACGCGGGGCTCCCCTACCGCATCCTCAAGTACGCGCGGCTGGGGCGCCGCACCGTCTCGCCGCCGCTGGCCGGCGTGCGGACCTGGGCCCGCGCGGTCGACGAGGCCGACGGCCCCGCCGCCTTCGCCGCCGCGCTCCGCGCCCAGGCCGGCCGCCGCGCCGCGCCCGACGCCGAGCTGCGCGCCTGGGCGCTCGCCCAGACCGCGGAGGCGCAGGACGCGCCGCTGTGGGCGCGGCTGGAGGCGCTCGGCGTCGCGCGGCGGCAGTGAGGCCCAGCAGCATTCGAGGTTCGGCCCGCTGAGCGGGCACAAGCTCGAACGCTGTGGTGCGCTGCCTCAGCGCCCGCCGCCGTGGCAGCGATCCTCGACGAGCAGGAAGTCGTCGCGCGCGCGGCCGGGCGGCGGGACGTTGAAGCGGCGCGAGACGCCCGCGGCCTGCCCGAAGCGCTTGACCGCCTTCTCGTCGCCGACGACGAAGAGCGCGACCCCCGGGGCGTCCGCGCCGAGCTGCGAGCGGGCGCGCACGGCGGCCTCGGGGGCGTCGAGCTCGAAGCGCAGGTCCGGGATCAGGCGGTAGGTCGGCAGCGTGACCGGCGTGCACCGCCGGACCCGCGGGTCGTCCGCGGCGGCGGCCACCGCGTCGTGCGTGCGGTCGATGAAGCGCAGCTCGCGCGCGAGCGCGAGGAACGATCCCGCCTTGAGCACGAGGAACGCCGCGCCGAGCACCGCCGCGCCGATCGCGCCCCGTCGCCACCGCGTCCGCGTCGGCCCGGGCGCCAGCGTGGTGAAGCCGAGGACCGCGTAGCCGGCCAGGAGGCAGAGCGCGACGGCCGGGACCGTGAGGTACCGCGGCAGGATCGACAGCCCACCGGCGCCCGTCCCGGCGAAGGTGATCGTCCCCGCCCCGAACAGCGCGAGCGGCACGTGCAGCGCGTGCAGGCGGCCGCGCGCGCGGTAGGCGAGCACCGCCCCGACGAGCGCGGCGGCGAAGACGGGCGGGCGGGCGGTGTCGGCCAGGAACGACACGAAGCTGCCCGGGACGTTCGCGAGGCCGCGCTCGCGCCCGAGCTCCTCGGCCAGCGCGGAGGTGGCACCGAGCGAGTACAGCGGGTCCCCCGTGACGGCGAGGTCGCTGAGCGCCCAGAGCACGGGGGCCACGGCGGCGAGCGCGAGGAGGTCCCAGCGCCGCCACCCGAGCCACAGCCAGTAGAGCCCCGCGAGGATCCACGCCTCGGGCCGCAGCAGGCCCGCGACCGCCAGCACGCCGCTCACGGCGCGGCCACGCCGGGGCCGCTCGGCCTCCAGCGCGGCGGCGACGAGCACGAGCGCGAGGAAGGGCACGTCGACGTAGCCCCGCGCCGCGTAGAGCAGGAACGCGAAGCTCGACGCCGTGAAGACCGCCGCGCCCAGCCCCGGGCCGGCCCCGAAGCACGCCGCACCGACGCGGTACACCGCGGCCACGAGCACGACGAGCGAGAGCACGCAGACCACCACGAGCGCGCGGTCGGCCGCCCCCCCGAAGAGCAGGTCGAGGGCCGCGGCGAGCACGACGAAGAGCGGGTGCTGCGTCGGAGCGGCGTAGGCCTCGAAGTGCGGGAGGCGCCCGTCGAGCAGCTCGCGGCCCCAGTTGAGGTGGAAGTACGAGTCGTAGTTCGGGTAGGTCGGGACCGCGAGCGCGAAGGCCAGCGCGGCGAGCGCCGGCCCGGCGACCGCCAGCCGCCGGCGGCCTGCGGTCACGGCCGGCGCGACGCGAGCGCGCTGCCCACCGCGAGCAGCGCCCAGGTGAGCGGATCCTCGAGGAAGGCGGCGTACAGCAGGCTGTGGACCACCAGCGCGCTGAACGCCGCCAGGACGAAGGCCCGCGCCGGGTCCGCCCGCGCCCCGCGGGCCAGCCGGGCGAACGCGACGCCCAGCAGCGCCAGGTAGGCCAGCAGCCCCGGCACGCCCTGCTCGGCCGCGACCGTCACCGGGATCGTGTGCGAGGCCGAAGTCGCCTGCTGCTCGCTGGCGGCCTCCTCCCGCCGGTAGGACCGCGAGAACGAGCCCGAGCCCCAGCCGCCGACGGGTCGCTGCGCGATCAGGCGCCCGCCCCCCGCGACGAGGTCGTAACGGCCGCTCGTCGCGTTGTCGAGGCCCTTGCCGCTGCCGATGTTCAGGTTGATCGCGCCCGGGGCGAGCAGCACGACCGCCGCCCCGACGACGGCGAGCACCCCGACCGCGCCGAGCGCCAGGCGCGGGCTCCACCGCGCGCCGGCGAGCACGGCCAGGCCGACGATCAGCGCGGTGAACGACGACTGCGAGAACGTGAGCACGAGCCCCGCCCACAGCACGGCGAGCACGACGGCGGCCGCCACCACGACACGCGCGCGCGTCGTCCACGCGAGCACGGCGGCCAGCGCGAGCATCACGAGGGCGAGGAAGCGCCCGTAGATGTTCGGGTCGAAGAAGATCGAGTTGACCCGGAAGTACTCCTCGAACTGGTTGGACGAGATGACCTTCGGGTTGAGCAGCAGCGTGCGGGTCGCGTACTCGACGAAGCCGATCCCGACGAAGAGCAGCGCGAGGCCGGCGAGGACGCCGAGGCACCGCAGCGCCAGGCGCCGCGTCCAGTCGACCGTGCGCGTGAGCAGGAGGAACAGGAGCGTGAACGGGGCGTAGAAGAAGGTGAAGTTCTCCAGCGCGCGGTCCGGGTCGTCGGAGTACACGGCCTGGACGGCGTAGAGGACGAGCACGACGGCGAGCACCCGTTCGAGCCAGCCGGGTACGACGGCGTCCCCGGTCGCGACCCCGCGGAGCCGCGGCCACGCGTAGGCGAGCGCGCCGGCGCCGACGACGAGGTAGAGCGGCACGAGGAGGTTCGAAGTGGTCCCGCCGATCGCCAGCGGCACGCGGAAGGGGAGCGCGGCGACGGCCACGACCGGCAGCGCCGCGGGGACGCGGAGGAAGAGCGCGCCGAGGGCGCCGACCGCGGCGAGCGCCACCACCGCGAGCCCGGCGAGGACCGCGGGCCGTTCGGTGAGCGACGCAACCGCGCTGGTGTCGGCCACGTGGGCGATCACGAGCACCGGGAGCAGTGCCGCGGCGGCCGCGACGAAGCGGTCCCGGCTCCGCGGCGCGGGGAAGGCCAGCGCGCCCGCGAGCAGGAGCGCGTAGACGACGAGGGCGGCGGTCATCGCTTGGGCACCCCGCGCGACAGCAGCACCCACAGGCGGTTCATCAGCGCCGCGCTCTCCGGCTGTGGCGTGAGCCGCTGCGCGAAGTCCGGGATGCCGGGCCGCACGACGAGCCCGCGCCCGACGCGCGCGGCCACGACGACCGGCCGGCCCTCCGTGGTCACCGCGTCGGCGGCCAGCGCGGCGCCGCCGTCGAGGCGGCCGGTCGCCTCGTAGGCCGCGACGCGGGGGAAGACGCCCTCGTCGCCCGCGAAGAGGTCGATGCGGTCGTCGGCGACGGTCAGCTCCACCGGGCCGCGCGCGACGGGCCGCAGCACCGCGCCGAAGAGGTCGGCCTGCGTGTCGTTCGTGGGGCGCACGAGGCGCCTTCCCCGAAGGTCGACCTGGCGGCGCAGGCTCCGCGTGCCGAGCGACACGACGGTGCCGCCCTCGCGCGTGAACCGGCGCAGCCGCGCGCCGAGCCGGGCGGGCAGCCAGCGCGCGTCGCCGGGGATGAGCACCCCCGTGAACTCGTCGAGCTTCGGGCCGGTCCCGCGCGCGAGGGCGATGTCGGTCGTCAGGTCGTAGTCGCGGCGGGTGCGATCGAGGAAGCTGAGCACGGGCGCCTCGCGGATCGCGAAGTCGGTCGGCAGGCCGTCGCCGGCGAAGACCCGGTCGGCGCGCGCGCCGACGCCGGCGTCGAGCGTGTTCGGCCGGCCGTCGCCGTCGTCGTCGACGCGGTTGCGCCCCTGCCAGGTGATCCACGGCAGCACCACGAGCACCCGGCCGACGGGGACGTTGGCCTGCACGACGATCGGCACGAGCGTCCTGCGGATGCGCGTGCTCACCTGGAGCAGGTAGACGCCCGTCGCCTTGGGGGCCCGCAGCGGGAGGCGGAAGCCGGTCCCCGAGGCCTTCGAGCGGCGGATGACGTTCGCCTCCCCCACGCGGCGCAGCGTGTAGCGCCACCGCTCGCCGCGCGCGTCGATGAGGACGTCGGCCTTCTCCCCCGCGATGATCGGCGTCGACGGAGGCTGCACGCCCAAGTAGCGCACCGTGATGCCCGCCCGGCCCGGCAGCTTGCGGCCGAAGTCCAGCCGGGGCGCACCCGCGCGCATCGGCGCCGAGAAGCCGAGGTTGCCCGCCTCGTCGCGGCTCTCGACCACCGCGAGGTACGTGCCGGGACGCACCCGCCGCCCGCTCACCGTTCCGTCCCATTCCCAGCTCGTCGCGTCGTCGGCCAGCGGCGTCGTCCCCGAGCTCGTCACGCGCTCGGGGACGTCGCCGTCGGTGCGCCAGATCGTCACCTTCTTGCGCCGCCCCGGCGCGTCGAAGGCGATGCGGGCCGGGCCCCCCAAGCGTGTCGGCAGCAACTCGGGCGCGACGGCCTTCTCCGGACCGACGCTCAGCACGCGGGGCCGCGGCGGCCGGGTGTCCTTGCGCACGCTCTTCGGCCCGACGACCGACCGCCCCTCCCGGCGCAGGGTCACCCGCAAGCGGTAGGTCCCGTCGGGCACGCGGCGGCGCGCGTCGTCGGTCCCGTCCCACTTCAGGTCGAGCGCGCGGTAGGCCTGGAGCGTCCGGTCGGCCACGAGCGACCTCACGACATCGCCGCCCGCGTCCACGACGTCGACGTCCACGTCGTCGGCCTGCTTGAGCAGGAAGGTGAACTTCGCGCGGTCGAAGCGCCCGTCGGCATTCGGCGAGAAGACCGGGACGGCGAAGAAGTTCTGCACGACCGTCGGCTCGTTCTTGAGCCGCTGGGCGACGAAGAACGCGCCGAACGTCGCGACGACCAGGGCCGCGAACACAGCCCGGGCGAGCGCGGTCACAGGGCGATGAGCGCGCCGTTCGGCACGGGCCACTCGTGGAACGTGTCGAGGCCCCGCGCGTGCGTGTGCGACTGCGCCGCGCGGATGACGCCGCGGTGGCACACGACGAGCGCCGGCAGCCGCCGGGTCTGCGTGACGGCGACGAGCCCGTCGACCACGCGCTCCATGAACGCCTCGAAGTTCTCGCCGCCGGGGAACGTCCAGCGCTCGCCCCCCCGCCCGTAGGCCGCCCACGCGTCGGGCTCTTCCGCCTCGACGTCGGCCTTCAGGCGGTCCGTCCAGGCGCCCGTGTCGTGCTCGGCGAAACGCGCGTCGGGCCGCGGCTCGAGGCCGAGCGCGGTGCCCACGACCTCCGCGGTCTGCCGGGCCCGCACCAGCGGCGAGCACCAGAGGGCGACGATGCCATGGCCCTGGGCGACCTCCGCGAGGGTGTGCGCCTGCGCGACGCCGACCGCGTCGAGCGGCACCGCGTTGTTCCCCTGGAAGCGGCCCTCGACGTTGTAGGCCGTCTGCCCGTGGCGGGCCATGAGGATCACGCGGGCTCAGTGCTGCGATTCGTAAGTTCCGTCGTCGGATCCGAGATGGATCGTCGCGTCATGGCGTTCGGCGACGGCCTTGCTCGTACTGGGCGTACTTGCGGGGCCGTCGCCGGGCGGCAGGACCCGGCGAGGCGCTCGGATACGGCCACGGAACTTCGGAATCGGAGCACTTAGGCCCCGCGGCCCAGGCCGCACCGGCGCACCGGTCCGCGGGCCACGCCTACCCCGTCGCCTTGTCGGCGCCGATCTGCACGATCACGTCGGCGTTGGAGCCCTGGACCGAGACCCCCGGGTCGACCGGCTTGACGTTCGCGGCGGCCACCCCGAGCTTCTTGGCGACCGCGCTCGCTCCCTTCTTCTTGCCCGCCGCGAAGAACACCTCGGTCGTGGAAACGGTGTTCACGACGGCGTTGCCCTTGCCGCCGATCACGAAGCCCTCCACCTCGAGCGTCTTGCCGATCTCCGCCGCGATCCCGTTCTGCTGCGTGCCGTTGAGGACGTAGACCGTGTAGTCGGCCGGATCGACGGCGGGCGCGGTGGCGCTCGTCGTCCCGGTCGACGGGGCCACGAACTCGCTGTTCGTGCTCGCCGAGGTGGTGCGGGCAGCCTTGGGAGCCGGGTCGCCGCCGCCGATGAGCTGCGTCGCAAGGACCACGACGAGGGCGACCACGACGACGGAGCCGGCGATGACGCCGATCGTGCGGCCGCTCACGCCTTCGGAGGGCTCCTGGCCGGCGGGCGGCCGGATCTCGGCGCCCGGGCGGCTGCGCGGAACGCCCCCCGCGGGACTGATCTGGCGCAGCGGGACGGGACCGTCGCCGCCCGGCGGCCGCGCCGGCCCGATGGGCGCGGACGCGGCGATGGACGGCACCGCGGAGGGGAGCGGGGGCAGCACGCGCGGGGAGGGAGGGACGGGGGCGGGCGGCGCGGCCCCGGACGGCGGGGGCGTGACCGCCGGGAGCGACTGCGTCGCCTGCCCGCCCGAAACCGCGGACGGAGCCCCGTTCGCGGGAGGGGCGCCCGGGGTCCCGGCCGGCGCGGCGCCGGCCGCGGTCGATGCGGCGCCGGGCGCGGTCGGGGTCGCGCCGGGCGCGGTCGGGGTCGCGCCGGGCGGGGGCGATGCGACGCCCGACGCGGTCGGCGAAGCGGCGCCGGGCGCGGTGGCCGTGGCCGGCGCTCCCGCCACCGGGACAGCGCGGGCCGGCTGCGGGGCGACGACGGGCCGGCCGGCCGCGCCGGCCGCCGTGGCGGGACTCGGCGCCGGAAAGCGCCCGGGCGCCACCGGTGGGGGGTTGACCCGGCGCTGGGCCGCCGCGACCGCGGCGGCGTCGGCTCGCTCCTGGAGCTCGGCGGTGCGCTCCGGCGCGCGACCAGCCCATTCGCGCAGGCGCTTGAGCTCGCGCGCCTGTCCGAAATAGAGCAGGGAGAGCACGGCGAGGCCGAGGATCGAAGCCAGTCCGGCGTACGCCCCGACGGACTTGATCTGCTCGGACACCGAGAGGGCAGCGGTGACAACCAGCATGAGCGGGCGATTCTAGGCCGAAGGGCGGCGGGAAGCGGTGGCCCTCGTCGGAGAGGCTCCGCGGCGTACCCCGCCGATCGATCCATCAGGCCGACGGAGGGAGATCCGGTGCGACCCGGACGGAGGACAGCTCGGCCACCTTCGCCGCCAGGCCGGCCGCGTCCCCCTCCAGGACCAGGAGCTGGATCTGGTCGAACATCTCGGCCACGACCCCCGGATCGAGGCCGGCGCGCTCGGCGTGCGAGATCTTCTCCGCCGGCGTCGGCTGCACGTGCTCGTAGGGGTTGAACAGCGCCTCGTCGAGCTTCTCCCCCGGCCGCCGCCCGATCACCTCGATCGCGATGTCCTTGTCGGCCTCGAGGCCCGACAGCTCGATCATCGCCTGGGCGAGGTCCATGATCCGCACGGGCTCGCCCATGTCGAGGACGAAGACCTCGCCGCCGACGCCCAGGTTCCCGGCCCGGATGATGAGCTGAACGGCCTCCGGGATGGTCATGAAGTAGCGCTGCATGCGCTCGTCGGTGATCGTGACGGGCCCGCCGCGGGCGATCTGGCGGCGGAAGATCGGGACGACCGAGCCGCTCGACCCGAGCACGTTGCCAAAGCGCACCGCGGCGAAGCGCGTCCCCGGCCACCGCTGCCCCGCCTCCTCGATCGCGAACTCAGCCAGCGCCTTGGAGGCGCCCATGACCGTCGCGGGCTGGACGGCCTTGTCGGTCGAGACGAGCAGGAAGCGCTCCACCTTGGACTCGCCGGCGACCTGCGCGAGCAGCCGCGTGGCCAGTGCGTTGTTGCGGACCGCCTCGACCGGGTTGAGCTCCATCAGCCCGACGTGCTTGTAGGCCGCGGCGTGGAAGACGACCGACGGGCGCTGCTCGGCGAAGACCTCACGCATCCGCTCGCCCTCCTTGCAGTCGGCGAGCACCACCCCCAGCGTGTTCGGGTGGACGTGGCGGTCGTCCTCGAGCTCGCGCTGGATGGCGAAGAGGTTGTCCTCGGCGTGGTCGACGAGCACGAGGCGCCGCGGTGCGACGCGCGCGATCTGACGGCAGAGCTCGGAGCCGATCGAGCCGCCGGCACCCGTGACCATCACGACCTTGCCCTCGAGGTAGCGCCCGACCCGGTCGATGTCCATGCGCACCGGGTCGCGCCCGAGCACGTCCTCGACCTGCACCTCGCGCACCTGGCGCACGACGTTCGGCCCGCCCTGCAGCAGCTCGAAGACCGTCGGCAGCGTGCGCACCGGGATCCCGCGGTCGCGACAGGAGCGCACGACCTTCGAGCGCAGGGTGCCGGGCGCGGACGGGATGGCGATCGTCACCTCGTCGGGCTCGACCTCGTCGAGGATGTCCACGAGGTCCGCAGTCGTCCCGAGCACGCGGACGCCGTCAACGCGCTGGCGCCGCTTGAGCGGGTCGTCGTCGACGAAGCCGATCGGGTTGAGCCCGAGCTCCGGGTTTCGCACGATCTCCCGCAGGACCAGGCGCCCGCCGTCCCCGGCGCCGATGATCAGGATGCGCCGCGCGTCGGCCTTCGCGCGGAAGCCGCGCAGCGGCCGCTCGTAGACCGCGTGCGCGACGAAGCGCGCCCCGCCGACGAAGAACAGCGTCAACAGGAAGAAGAACGCGAGCACCCCGGGCGGCACGGACACCGTCACCTCGCCGCCGACCCGCGAGGGCTGCGTCACCGGGTGGAGGACCACCGCGTAGGCCGCCATCGCCATCGTCGCGACGATCAGCGCCTGGACGATCTGCACGTAGTCGCGCTGCCCGGTGTAGCGCCACCACTTCTCATAGAGGCGGAACGCGGCGAAGATCACGACGCTCATCGCGACCGTGGGCAGGACCGTCGCGCGCAGCAGCTCCTCGTAGCGCGGCGGGATGTCCGTGTCGAAGCGCAGGCGGTAGGCCAGCAGCGCCGACACCGCGACGAGCACGGCGTCCACCGCGACCTGCGGCAGCGAGTGGCGGTGCAGCGGGAAGGCCGCGCGTCTCACGCGACGGGAGTCTAGGCGGCGGCGGGGACGAGGCAGGCCGAGCGGTGGTCTTGGTTGCATGTGACCGGCGCTACCCGCCTGCATCCCCGTAGTGGCCGAGTGGCATTGGCTATGGATGCAACCCCGCGAGGGGCCTGGACTTCGATCAAGGTGGTGGGAGCGGTCACGACCCCTCGTGATCGCTTCTTCCGCCGCTTCGCTTACTTCGTGTGGAGCGCTGGCTTCTTGGGCTGCGCGCGGGTACCCGGGTTCCGCCTTACGGGGCTTCAACGAGGCGCCGGGTCTAGACCAACATCAAGAGCGCCCCCGAACCGGGAAGTCGAACCCGTAGACCTTCGGTGCCGCAAGGCTCATCATCGAGATGAACCACTCGAAGTCCTCAGCAGCCATCGTCTCGCCCTCCGGCGGTAACTTGGCCACGATCTCCTGGATGATCCCGGGGAGGCCCTTCGTAGGGGACAGCGGGCGCAGCGGCGCGGGCTGGGATCCCGCCGATTCCCCGTTCCGCGCGGCCTTGACGCCGGTCTTGGCTTTTGTGCCGGGCGCCTTCCGCGAGCTGGCCTTACCAGACCCCTCGATGGCAGGCGCGACTTCAACGATCTCGGCCAGGGCGCAGAGTCCGTAGAAAAGACGCACCATCCGCGACTGCATGGACGGTGGCTTGTAGAAACGGAAGACCTCCGTCATCTCCTCCGCAGAGTCCTGGACAGGGTCCTTATACGCAAAGACCTCGGCGTATGCCGCTCGAACTACTTCGGCGAGCCTTCCTGGGAATTCAGCGTTGCTTGCCTCGCGAAGCACCTTCATCGCCGCAGTGGGCTCTCCGGCGTCGTCGATCAGGTCGAGCAGCCGCAACGCCTGGATCGTGCGGGGAGCGATCGATCGCGTCACGCCGAGGGCCTGGACGTTCTCGACGGTGAACGGCGTGTGCGGGTGCTTCGAGCGGTACCCGTCGATGACGTCCATGACAGCACCTGCCGGTGCGTACGGCGCCGGACCTTCCCGAACGATTGTCATGGCCAGGCTGCGGGTTCGCGGTTCATGGCGCGCAGTGTACTGCACCGCGAACCAGGAACGGCCGCGCTCGCGGTAACCCTTGCGTATTTGCGGGGTACAGCGATCTTTGGCACGCTCTGTTCGTGCCCATTCCCACCCCGCCCAAATCGATTCTCACCCCTCGCGATCATGGGGGCTGGCTCGCCGTTAGCGCGCCCGGGGAGATCCTTCGCCTCGCAGTGGTAGGCGAGGACGAAGCTACGGCTCGACAGGAATTCGCCCGCGCGGCGGAGCGCTGGCTGGAGCTCTGCGAAGCTGCGAGAGTGAGGGACGATGAGTAGCAATGGTCACGGCGAGCCGCCGACGCAACCTACGCAGCCCGCCGAGGGCGAGCCCGTCGAGATCCCGGTCCCGACGCGCCGCGAGTTCTTCGAGAACATGGCGAAGGTCGCGCCGTCCGTCGAGCCAGTCAAACAGGACCACTCCGGCGAGGAGGAGAAGCCAACGTAGAACTTGAACTATTCCTTCGTATGTCCGCCGCCGACTTCGTAAGGCTTGAGACGATGGTGAAACGTGCGCGACGCAAGCTCCCGTCATCGCATGGCGCCCTACTGGACCAGATAGGCGTTCAAGACGCCGTCCAGCAGGACTGGCCGCATGGAGTGATGAACCTCTACGTCACCATAGGCGCGACACCACCTGCGGTCGCGGATGTCCACGGAGCGCTTGCGGTCTGGCTCCAAGCGCTCCGTGTCGTCGCCTACAACGGACCATCGCTGGTTGCGGCGCTAGATATCAACGCGACCGGCTACGAGGTTCATCAGCCGGTCATCGATAGCCTCGCGTGGCACGAATACGGCCACGCTCTCAGCTTCACGCGCTCCACGGCAGAGCAGCGTCAAGACGGCGTCAGGCTCCTAGAGCTTCTTCCGCCCAACATAAGGCAATCGATCTACTACCCAGGCGGGTACAAGCGCCACGAAGTCTTCGACGAGGTCATCGCGCACGTCTATCCCCTCATGATTGGTCGTGCCGTCCGAGGCGGCGGATACGTTCCGCCAGACTTCTTAGCGCCTGACGTTTTCAACGCCTTCAAGGAGGTCATCCCTTGGCCCCCAAGCCCATGAGAGAAGCATCTGACCAGCCGCCGCAAGTGCGCGCGTTCCCATCGGAAAAGCTGGGCCCTTTCCTTCGTGCGATGGCCGATCCGGACGCCCGCGGCGTGCTCACCGAAGCAGAGAGACGCACTATCGCGGACATAGAGGTGCGGCTGGCCGAAGCTAGACAGACCGGGGACTAACCGTCGTTAGACCGCGGCGCGCAGCAGCAGCGTCTTGAACATCGCGCGGTCGTCGCGGCGGTGGTTGTAGCGCCACGTGTACTCGTTCAAGTAGCCCTGCAACCACTTTGCAGACACGCCGTGATAGTTCCCGGCGATGCCGGTCTTGATGTTTCCGAAGAACCCTTCGACGGTCTGCGTGTGAACGTCGCCGCGCGCGTGAACCTTGTCTGCGTGCCGGATCGTCAGGTGGTTCGGGTGAGTGCTGTGCAGCTTGCGGTACCCGGCCCACTCGTCGGTGTAGACCGTCGCCCCGGGAGCCACGTTCTGACGCACGGCGTCTAGGGCGCCCTCACGCGGTTGGACGAACGCGCGGACGTTGCCGCCACGCTCGACCATCGCCACGACTCCGACCTTGCGAGCCTTCGCGTACGTCTGCGCTTGCGGCATCGTCATGCCGCGTGTCGCGGACGCCTTCGGGCGCCCGCCGTAGGCGGTCTCATCGGCCTCCACCGCGCCCTTGAGCGGCGCCGAGACGTTCTGCTCCATGAGCTGGTTGCGGATCAGATTGCACATCCGCCACGCCGTCTTGTAGCCGACGCCCAGCTCGCGCTCGACTTGCTTAGCGGAGATGCCGCAGCGAGTGCTCGTCATCAGGTACATCGCGTAGAACCACAAGTGCAGCGAGGTAGCGGAGCGGTGGAAGATCGTCCCGGCCGTCGGGTGGATGTGATGCCCGCACGAATCGCACGAGTAGGACGGGCGCTTGGAGTCGCGGTGGAACTTGCGCCGCACCTTGCACTTCGGGCAGATCGTGCGGCCTGAGTCGTCGGCGAAGCGCTGACGCCAAAGGAACTCAAGGCACGTCGCGTCATCGGGGTACTCGCGCATGAACTCCGAGAGCGAGTACGTGGATTCCGAGGCCGTCGAGCGCTTGGGGTTATTCCGGTCAACCTTCGACATAGGCGGATTGTCGCAGAATGCGCTACCTACGTCAAGGGGATAGTCGCCCCAAAAGGTCACGTATGCTCGCCCGGCGTGGACGAGGTGTTCAAAGCTCTGGCCGATCCGACGCGGCGAAGCCTGCTCGACGCGCTCTTCCGTGAGGACGGGCAGACGGTGGGTGCGCTCGAAGCGCGGTTCGCCATGTCGCGCTTCGGCGTGATGAAGCACCTCAAGCAGCTCGAGGAGGCCGGCCTGGTCGTCACCCGGCGACGCGGCCGGGAGAAGCTCCACTTCCTCAACCCCGTCCCCATCCGGCTCGTCCACGACCGCTGGGTGAGCAAGTTCGCCGAACCCTGGACCGCCGCGCTCAGCGGCCTCAAACAACGATTGGAGAACCCCATGGAGAAGGTCTTCGAGATCTACATCCGCACCACGCCGGAGCGCCTCTGGGAGGCGATCACCGACGGCGAGATCCGGAGCAAGTACAACTTCGGCGTCCGGATGAGCCCGGCCGTCGCCCCCGGCACGCGCTTCGAGATGCGCCACCCGTCGGCCGGCGGCCTCCTCGGGGAGGGTGAGAACCTCGAGGTCGATCCCCCGCGCCGGCTCGTCCAGAGCATGGTCGCGCTCTGGAGCGAGGACGTGAAGGGCGAGGGGACCTCGCGGGTGACGTGGGAGATCGAGCCCGTGGGCGACTCCTGCCGCCTGACCGTGACCCACGACGAACTGCGCGAGGGAGCCAACAACGAGCTGTACGGCGGCTGGCCGATGATCCTCTCCGGCCTCAAGACGTGGCTGGAGACCGGCGAGGTGCTCACCACCCCGGGGTCGCTGATGTACGGCTGAGTCCGACCGGCGGCGCGCGCGGATCGGGTCGCTTGGGGGAAGGGCGCGCCAAGCCGTATCGTCGCCCGCGTGGCCGCGCCGCCCGTTCGCCTGCTCTTCGTCTGCATGGGCAACATCTGCCGCTCGCCCACCGCCGGGGGAGTCATGGCGCACCTGCTTGCGCAGGAGGGCCTGACCGACGCGGTGCGCCTCGACAGCGCGGGGACGGGCGGCTGGCACGCCGGCTCGCCGCCCGACGAGCGCTCGACGGCGGCCGCCGCGCGGCGCGGCATCGTCCTGGAGGGGGCGGCGCGACAGGTGCACGCGCGGGATTACGTCGAGTTCGAGCGGCTGCTGTGCGCCGACGCCGACAACCTCCGCGACCGGCGAGCGCGTGCTCCGAACGCAACCGCCCGCCAGAAGGTCCGCCGGCTGCGCGAGTTCGATCCCGCCGCGGTCGCCGCGGGCACGCTCGACATCCCCGACCCGTACTACGGCGGCACCCACGGCTTCGAGGACGTGCTCGACCTCGTGGAGGCGGGCTGCCGCGGGCTGCTGGCGGACCTCCGCGCCGCGGGCCTCGGGTGACCGACGGGATCGCGCGCGCGCTTGCCGCGGCGATGGCGACGGAGGTCACCGGGCTGACGCGCCTCCCCGGAGGCGACCTCAACGACGCGTTCGCCGCGACCGTCGCCGACGGGCGGCGGGTGTTCGTCAAGACGGGCGCCGCCGTGCTGCCGGGGACCTACCGGGCCGAGGCCGACGGCCTGCGCTGGCTGGCGGAGCCCGGGGCGCTCGGCGTCCCCGAGGTGCTCGCGGTGGTCGACCCCGAGGCACCCGACGCGCCCGGACCGCGCCTGCTCGCGC
Source organism: Solirubrobacterales bacterium (assembly GCA_038321325.1). Classification (GTDB taxonomy): domain Bacteria; phylum Actinomycetota; class Thermoleophilia; order Solirubrobacterales; family Solirubrobacteraceae; genus Paraconexibacter. The sequence goes on along the minus strand of JBBQEV010000005.1, from coordinate 34,512 downwards.
TCGAGCACATCGACGCCGGGCGCCTCGGCGCCGACGGGGAGTCCGCGCTCGGCCGAGGCCTCGCTGCGCTCCACGCGGCCGGCGCCTCGGGGTTCGGCGCGCCGCATCCCGTGCGCTTCGGTGCCCTGGTCGTCCCCAACGACCCCACGGAGGACTGGCCCACGTTCTACGTCGAGCGACGCCTGGAGCCGGTCGCGCGGGCGGCGCGCGACCGCGGGGCCCTGGACGCCCGTGGCGCCCAGGCCGTCGCCCGCGTGTGCGCGCGCATGCCCGTGCTCGCCGGCCCGCCCGAGCCGCCCGCCCGCCTGCACGGCGACCTGTGGAGCGGCAACGTGCTGGCCGATCGCGACGGGCGCCCGTACCTCGTCGACCCGGCCGCGCACGGCGGGCATCGCGAGGTCGACCTCGCGATGCTGCGCCTGTTCGGCGGCCCCTCCGCGCGCTGCTTCGACGCCTACGCCGAGGTTCATCCGCTCGCCGAGGGCCACGAGGAGCGCCTCGGGCTGTGGCAGCTCTTCCCGCTCCTCGTCCACGCGGTCGTCTTCGGCGGGAGCTACGGCGCGAGCGCCGCGCGCACCGCGCGGCGCTACGCCTGACCGCCGTCTGCGGCAAGATCAACGCCGACCTCGCCTCGCGCGACCGGCGCGTTCTGAGCCGCGGCGCGGTTCCGCGCGGGCGCCGGCCGGCGGCCAGCGGCGACCCGTCTACGCGCGCTCCCCGGCCTGGGGGTCCAGGCGGATCATGTGGACGCTCGCGTCGAGCTTCGACGTGGCGCCGCCCTGGTAGACGCCGCGGACCGGTCGAGGACCTCGCGGGCCTGCTCGCGGCGTGGCTGCCGCTGACCTACGCGCTCAACGCGATCAACCGCAGCATGGGCGCCGACGACCTCTACCCGTTCGTGCTCGCGCCGGCGGTGGTGAAGAAGCTCGCGTTCGTCGACGAGTGCGTGCGTGCGTGCGGCGGCGGCGGCGGCGGCGGTAGCGCCGTCCCTACTGGATGTCGGCGTCCGGCGGGGCGATCTGGAACGCGCGCTCGCTCTCCACCGAGGCGACGCCGGGCAGGGCCGCCAGCGCTGACCGCTTCGCCACGGCGATCGAGCCGGTGATGACGCCCGCCGCGCCGAGGACCTGGTCGACGTTCATGCCCGCCGCGCGCAGCTGAGCGGCCACCGCATCGGCGTCGTCGGACACCGAGACGGTGATCCTCTCGTCCATGCGCGGAGGCTACCGGCCGGCCCGGCAGCTACAGGGGCGCCTGGACCAGGCCCGCGCCGACGTCGACCGACGGCAGGCGCAGGGGCCGGGCCGTCTGCACCAGCTTGGCCCAGAGCTGTGCGCCGGTGGCTCCGGTAGCCTGGCTGAGCAGTGCGGCGACGCCGGCGACGTGAGGGGTGGCCATGCTCGTGCCCGAGATGATCCTGTACTGCGTGGGCATCGGCCACGACGAGTAGACCGCCACCCCCGGGCCGGCGATGTCGACCTTGCCGCCCACCACGGCGCTGCTCCGGGCCGAGAAGTCGGCGATGCGCAGGTTGGAGTCGACCGCCGCCACCGCCATGATCGAGGGACTGTTCGCGGGCAACCCGACGAAGCCCACGTTGCCCGCGCTGCGCTGCGCGTTGTTGCCCGCCGCCGCCACGATCAGGGTGCCGGCCGCCAGCGCCCGCCGCCCTACGGTCTCGTAGGCCTGGGAGACCTCCTGCACGTCAGCACCGAGCGACATCGAGATGACCTGGACGTGGTTGACGAGGGCCCAGTTGATGCCGGCCAGGATCTGGCCGTCGGAGCCCGAGCCCTGGTTGCTGAGCACCTTCCCGGCGAAGATGTTGGCCTGTCCGGCGACGCCGTAGCGGCGACTGGGTCCGTGCGGGGCCTTGGGCCCGCACGAGGTGCCCACGCAGTGGGTGCCGTGGCCGTGCCCGTCCTGGGCCGTCGAACCGGCGACGAACGACTTCGACACGATCGGCCTACCGGCGAAATCGACGTGGGTCAGGTCGAACCCGGTGTCGAGGACGGCCACCGCGATGTTGGCGGCGGTCTTCGCGGAGACCGCCGCCCGGCTGGCCTGAAGTCCCCAGGTGAACGCGGCGCTGTCGGTGAAGCTCGAGACCGCGGCCGCTTCGAGCCCCGACTCCGCGGACCCGCTCCCGGACAGCTGGTCGTACAGGCCGCTGACGCCGTCGCGGTAGCCGCGAACGTACTCGAGGGACACGGGAGGATCGTCGATCGCCCGCAGGATGCGCTCCGGCTCCACGGCCACGATCCGGGGGTCGGACGCGGCCACGGCGGCGATGGCTCCACCGCGGCTCGGATCGGCGGCGACCACGGCGACGCCGAGCTCGGCGAAGACGGTCGCGTCGGCCGACTCCATCCTGTCGACGTCGAGCGCACCGCCTTCGAAGTCCAGCGTGCTGGCCACGGTGGACACCCCGTCGACCGATTGGAGCGCCTCGGCGATCGCGTCGGGATCGCCGTGGACGTCGTCGCCGAACACGACGATGTACCGGCCGGTGAACTCGGCCGTCCGGTCCGAGAGCGCAGCGCCCGCCCCGTAGGAGTCAATACCGTCGTCCACGTCAGCCATGTCCGTCTCCTTTGCGTGAGGGTCTCCTCGCGAGCCTACCCGAGGCGAGAGTTGTGCCCGGAAAGAGTTTGCTCGCGGCCCGCGAAGTCCCGGGCGGGCTACGCGGCCGTCTTCTCCTCCCCCCGCTCCGCGCTCGCGCCGCGCGCCGCGGCGACGTCGCTGCCGAACGGCTCGATGCTGCCGTCCGCGTCGATCAGGTAGACGGTGTCCTCGTGGAGGAACGCCTCGGTCGCCGGCAGGCCGAGCGCCGCGGCGGCGAGCAGGGTGCCGCCGATCCGGTAGACGTCGCGCACGACGCCGATCTTGAACAGCGCGCTGGTCTCGTTGATCACATCGCCGCGGCCCGCGCGCAGCAGCGTGCGGAGGTCCTCGCGCATCCCGATCGCCGCCACGACGACCGAGATGTTCTCGACCTCGTCGGAGGTGACCGCGGCGAGCGCCCGTGCGCGGCCGAGCGACAGCCGCCGCAGCAGGAAGCGGCTGCCGCCGCGGCCGAGCACGATCGGGATGCCGTACTCCTTCGCCCGCTTGACGTGCTGGTTGTCCGGGTCGCTCTCGACGACGAGGACGGGCACGCCGAGCTCACGCAGCAGCAGCGACAGGCGCAGGCCGACCTGGCCGAGCCCGACCACCACCACGTGGTCGCGGCGGGGGATCGCACGGCGGCCGAGGATGGCGATGAGCCGCGGATCGATCAGCCGGTTGACGATCCCGGCGGTGAGGATCGCGGCGAAGGCGAGAGCAGTGAGCATGGTCAGCGCGGAGAACACCTTCAAGACGCTCGAGCCCTCGTCGATGAGCGGGTTCGGGCCGACCGTCACGATCGTCTTGGTCGCCGCGTAGAACGCGTTCACGATCGGCTCGCCGAGCACGACGGCCAGGACCGTGGCGTCGAGCACGAGGATGGTGAGCAGACCCAAGAGACCCGCCATCAGGATGCGGGCGCTCAGGTCGAACGGGTTGACGAGGGACCCGAGCTGGGTCAGGAGCCGCTGACCGCGCGACGGCTTGTGCGCCTTCAGGCTGACGAGCTCCGGGCCGTCCGCCCCGGCCCGGACGCCCGCGAAGCCGCCGTCCTGGCGTGCGACCGACAGCAGGCGCTCGTCGAAGCACGGCCCCGCCAGCGACGGGACGGCCATCTCGGCCATCGACATCACCCGGGCGTTCGCCACCGTGCGCCGCAGCTGGGAGGCGACGGTGCTGCCGAAGATCGTGACGACCAGCGGCACGCCAGGCCGCACGTTCTCCACGACGAGCGCCAGCCGGAGCGAGACGTGGTCGTCGTTGGAGATGATGACCACGGCGTCGACCGAGCCCTCGAGCGCCCGGCGGATGGCGCGATCGTGCGGATCGCGCAGGTAGGTGACCTTCGCCCCCGCCGCGGTCAGGGCGCGCTCGGTGACCCCGGTCATCTCGTCGTTGCCGATGAGCAGGATGCGCCGCGCGGGCTGCGCGTCGTCGCGGGCGTCCGTCATGCCCCGTCGCGCAGCCCGGGACCGGCGTGCGGTCGCACGGTGCGGGCGGTCACCTCCGCGGAGCAGTGCGGGCACGTGAGCTGCGGCGTCATCTCGTGCCCACACGGCTCGTGGACGAGGGTCACCGCCGGGCCCGCGCGGTTGGGCAGGTGCTTGTCGCCCCACGCCATCAGGCTCACGATCACCGGGTAGAGCTCGGTGCCGCGCTCGGTGAGGCGGTATTCGAAGCGCGCGGGCCGGTCGGAATACTGCTCGCGCTCGAGGATCGCGTGCTCTACGAGCTTGCCGAGGCGGTCGGAGAGGATGTTGCGCGCGATGCCCAGGTCGCGCTGCATGTGGTCGAAGCGCCGGACCCCCAGGAAGGCCTCCCGGAGGATGAGCACGGTCCAGCGCTCCCCGACCACCGCGACGGTCTTGGCGACCGAGCAGGAGGCGGTGTGGGCGGCGATCTCGGACACCGTTCGAGGCTAGCGGCGCGCATGGCGACGCGCCACGTCGGTCACCGCACCGGCGCGCACAGCAGGTCGACGAGGAGCTCCGGGTCCCGACGGACGCGCTCGGGGGCGGCGGCCGTGCGCTTCTCGAGCACGAGGTCGTCCGCCCGCTCGAGCCTGTGCAGCCGGCCCTCGGCGATCAGCCGCTCGTCCACCGCGCCGAGCCGGCCCTCGAACGTCGTCCAGACCGGCGTGCCGAGCGCGACGGCCTCGCGATTCATGGTCCCGCCCGCGGAGACGACGACGTCGGCCAGGGCGATCAGCGACTGCGCGTCGACGGCCCGCTCCGGCACGACGAACCCGCGGCCCGCGAGCTCGGCGCGCTGGGAGGCGACCCGCGGCAGGACGACCGCCTGCTGACCCTCCAGGCGCACGAGCACCTCCGCGAAGAGGGGGTTCTCGAAGCGGTGGTAGAGCGACACGACGGGCGGGGTGCGGACGATCGCCAGCGGGCGGCTCAGGTCGAGCCCGAGCTCGTCGGCGACCCCGGGATCGGGCGCGAAGGCGGCGAGGTAGTACTCCTCCTTGAGTCCCGGGTAGCGCCGCAGCTTCCCGCGGGCGCCGTAGCGCTCCAAGCGGTCGACGGGGATCGCCTCGGGCACGACGACGGCCTGCGCGAGGCGGCAGTTGATCGTGTGCTGCACCGTGGCCCACTCGTAGTCGAACATCGTCGAGCAGGGGATCCGCAGCACCCGCGCGGCGACCGAGACGTCGTTGGAGCCGTGGCCGAGCGCGAGGTCGAACCGCCGCGCGCGCGCCCAGCGGACGAGCGCCTGCGAGCGGTCCGCGAGCCCGAGCGCCTTGGCCGCGAGCCGCTCCCCGCGGTGGCGGCCGATCACCGTGTGCGCCAGGCCGAACCGCTCGGCCAGGCCGACGGTCTGCGCGAAGTCGCGCACGGTGACCTCGACCTCGTGCCCGCGCGCGCGCAGCGCCTCGACGACCGGTCGCAGGACGAGGACGTGCGGCGAGTTCGTCAGGTCGACCCAGACGCGCATCAGGCGGCCGCATCGCCGATGGCCGCCACGACCTCCTCGACCTGGTCGCGGGTGATCGCCGCGGACATCGGGATCGCGAGATGCGTGCGCGCGGCCTCCGCGGTGCCCGGGAGCGGGAGGGCCCGGTGCTCGGCGGCGAACGCGGGCTGGCGATGGATCGGCACGCGGTAGTAGCCCCGGGCGCCGATGCCGCGGGCGTTGAGCGGCGCGGCGAGGGCGTCGGGCGCGGGCACCCGGATGACGTAGAGGCCCCAGGCCGGGCGCGCCCCGGGCGTCGGCTCGGGCAGGCCGGCGTGGCGGCCGAGGCCCGCGGCCGCGTACCAGGAGCCCGCGGCGCGGCGGTGGTCGGCCCAGGCGTCGAGCTTGGGCAGCTGCACCCGCAGGATCGCGGCCTGCAGCTCGTCCAGCCGCGAGTTGTAGCCCACCACGGTGTGGGTGACCTTGTCGGTAGAGCCGTGGAAGCGCAGGCTCCGCACCCGCTCGGCCAGGGCGGCGTCCGACGTCGTGATCGCCCCGCCGTCCCCGAAGGCGCCGAGGTTCTTGCTCGGGTAGAAGGAGAACGTCCCGATCATCCCGAGGTTCCCCGGGCGCCCCTGGCGCCCCAGCGAGCCCGCCGCCTGCGCGACGTCCTCCACGACCGGGACGCCGAGCGCCTCCTCGATCTCGCGCACCGGCGCGACGTTGCCGAACAGATGCACCGCCACGACGGCCTTCGTGCGCGGGGTGATCGCGGCGCGGACGCTCTCGAGGGTCACGCAGCTCGTCGCGGGATCGACATCGCAGAACACCGGGCGCGCGCCGGTGGGCGGGATCGCCCCGGCGCTCGCGAAGAACGTGAACGAGGGGACGACCACGTCGTCGCCCGGCCCGACGCCGAGCGCCCGCAGCGCGATCGTGATCGCCTCGGTGCCGTTGGCGACGCCGACCGCGTGCGTCGTCCCCGTGTACGCGGCCCACTCCCGCTCGAAGCTCGCGACCTCTGGGCCGAGGATCCATCGGCCGCCCGCGAGGCACTCGTCGATCGCCGCCCGGAGCGCCGGGCGCAGCGGCTCCAGCGGGGTGGCCGGGTCGAAGAGGGGCACCGCCATGAGCGGACACCGTATCCGCCGCTCTCATGTCCCACCGCTACCCTCCTGCCGCGTGTTCGCCGTCCTGCTCAGCGCCGCGATGGTCCTCGCCGCGGTCACCGATCGCATCGTGGAGTTCGCGGTCAACGTCGTGGGCGATCTCGGACTCCTCGGGATCTTCCTGCTCATGGTGCCCGAGTCGGCGTGCATCCCGATCCCGTCGGAGGCCACGATGCTCCTGGCGGGCTACAACGTCTCGCTCGGCGAGTACTCCCTCGTGGCGGCCGTGCTCGTCGCGACCGTCGCGAACCTGGTCGGATCGTGGATCGCCTACGCCGTCGGCTACTTCGGGCGCGAGGGGCTGCTCGAAAAGCACGGCCGCAAACTGCACGTCAAGCCCTCCCACCTGGCCTGGGCGGACCGCTGGTTCGCGAAGTACGGCAACGCGGCCGTGTTCTTCTCGCGGATGCTCCCGGTCATCCGGACGTTCATCTCGCTGCCCGCCGGCGCGGCGCGCATGCCGATCGTGCGCTTCAGCGTCCTGACCTTCCTCGGCGCGCTGCCGTGGAACCTCGCCCTGACCCTCGCCGGGCGCGCCGCCGGCGACAACTGGACGAACATCAAGGACAAGCTCCACTACGTCGACTACCTCGTCGTGGTGCTCGTGCTGGCGGCGGCGGCGTACCTCCTCGTGCGCTTCCTGAAGAACCGCCGCGGCCCCGGACGGCCCGCGGTCGATGCGGCCTGAGGCCGCCCTCCCGCTCCACCACGCGCTCGCGCTCGGCCTGCTGCACGGGCCGGCCGAGCTGCTCCCCGTGTCGAGCTCGGGCCACGTGACGCTCGTGCCGTGGCTGGCCGGCTGGCCGTACGGAGAGCTCGAGGCCGAGCTGCGCAAGGCGTTCGAGGTCGCGCTGCACGCGGGCACCGCGGCCGCGCTGCTGATCGCGCTGCGCGGGGAGGTGGGCGACGCCGCGCGCGGGTTCGACCGCCGGCGCGCGACGCTCGTGGCGCTGTCGTTCCTCCCGCCGGCCGTCGCGGGCTACACGCTCGAGCGGCCGATCGAGCGTCGCCTCGGGACGCCGTGCTCGATCGCCGCCGGGCTGCTGCTGGGGAGCGTCGCGATGGCGCTCGCCGACGCGCGCGGAGGCACGGACCGCCCGCGCGAGACGGCGGGGGCGCTCGACGGGCTGGCGCTCGGCGTCGCCCAGGCGCTCGCGCTCGTGCCCGGCGCCTCGCGCAACGGCATGACGCTCGCGGCGGCGCGCGCCCGCGGCTTCGGCCGGGAGGACGCCAACGCGCTCTCGCGCCACGTCGCGCTGCCGATCATCGTCGGCGCGTCGCTGCTGAAGGGCACGCGGCTGGCGCGACGGGGTGTGCCGCCGGGCATGGGCGTTCGCTTCGCCGTGGGCGCCGGCGCGTCGTTCGCCTCGACGCTCGGCTCGACCTGGCTGATCCGCCAGGTGGAGCGCGATCGCTCGCTCGCGCCCTACGCGGCCTACCGCACCGCGCTCGGGCTCGCGGTGCTCGCGCAGGCCGGCGCACGCCGCCGCGGGGGCGCCTGAGCGATGCGGGTCGCCGTCCTCTCCGACGTCCACGGCAACCTGCCGGCGCTGGACGCGGTGCTGGCCGAGCTCGGGCGGGAGCGGTTCGACCTGGTCGTCTCCGGCGGCGACGTCTGCGCCGGGCCGATGCCCACGGAGGCGCTGGAGCGGCTCGTCGCGCTCTCCGCGACCGTGCCGATGCTGTGGATCATGGGCAACGCCGACCGCGACGTCATCGGCGCGTGGGACGGTGGCCTGCCCGCGAACCGCGACGACCCCGCCGCGCGCGCCGCGCGCTTCGCGGCGGCCGGGATCGACCGCGCGCAGCGCGACTTCCTCGCGACCTTCGCGGTGAGCCTCGCCGCCGACGGCGTGCGCTACTGCCACGGCTCCCCGCGCTCGGACACCGAGATCCTCACCGCCGCGAGCCCCCCGCGCCGGGTCGACGCGGCGCTCAGCGGCGTCGCCGAGCCGCTCGTCGTCCACGGCCACACCCACCACCAGTACGACCACGGCCGCGTGGCGGGCGCCGGGTCGGTCGGGATGCCCTACGAGGGGCGCGCGGGCGCGTTCTGGGCCGTCGTGGACGGTGGCCGCGTGAAGCTGCGCCGCACCGCCTACGACCTCGCCGCCGCCGCAACCGCGATCCGCGCCACGGGCTACCCCGACGCCGAGGACCTCCTCTCGGAGTCCCTGCTCGACCCGATCCCGCGCCGCGAGGCGCTCGCGGTCTTCGAGTCGATGGCGAGCGGCTGAGCGCCGGCTCGGGGAGTCACGGGGGGCGAAGCCCGCAGCGTGGCGCCTAGTAGACGACATGGCGCCATCGCTCACCAAGGACCGCTACGCGAGCGTGCTCGACTGGGCGCGCTGGCACTTCGGCGTGACCTCCCGCGTGGAGCTCGGAGCAGCTCGGGATCCCGCCGGGGACCATCGCCTCCTGGCTGGCCAACGGCCGGCTGGAGCGACTCCACATGGGCGTCCTCGCCGTCGGCCACACCGCACTGCCTCCCGCGGGTCGGTGGCGCGCCGCGACCTTGACCGCCGGCCCCCACGCCGCCCTGAGCCACCACACCGGGATGCTCGCGCTCGGCCACTGGGTCCCCGAGCACGACGGCCTGCACCTGACGACCCCCCGGGCGGGTCGCACGCCGCGACGCGCTGCGCGTCCACCGCGCGCCGCTGGCTGCGGTGGACGTCACTGTGCGCGGTGGGCTCCGCGTGACCCCGCCTGGAGCGCACGCTGATCGACCTCGCCGATCTCCTGACCTGGACGGAGCTCGCCGCCGTCGCCGACCGGCTGTCAGAGCTCGACGCCGGCGCGCTGGCGGCGGCCCGGGAGCGGGCCGGCCGCCGTCGCGGGCGCCGGCTGAGCCGCCAGCTCGTCGAGCACGAGGAGCCCCACACGCGCTCGGAGTTCGAACGCGCCTTCCTCGGCTTCCTCCGGCGTCACGGGCGCGCCTACCACGCGCGGCGCCGGGAGATGAAGCTCGATCGCCACCGCGATGCCGACCTGCAGGCCCTCGGCTACCGCGTGCTCCGGCTCGTGTGGGAGGACCTCTACGACGACGATGCGCCCGCGACGATCCGCCGCCTGACCCAGCTCCTCGGCCTGCGCGGCGCCTGATGGAGCCCTGACGTCCATCAGGCGCCACGCTGGGGTGGGCCGAACCCGCGCTTGTCTCAGCGTGGGCCTGGCGCGCTGCGGCCGCGCCCGAGCGGCTCTCGGCCGCGGCGTGTGGCAGCATCCGCGGCGATGACTGACGCCTACGCCGCCGCCGGCGTCGATACCGGGCAGGCCGACGCGGGCGTCGGCGCCCTTGTGGGCGTCCTGCGGACGATCGCCGTGGACCGGCCGAGCGCCTCCGTCCTGGCCGGCGGCCACTACGCCAGCGTCCTGCGGGTCGCGCCGAACCTCGGGATCGCGTTCTCGACCGACGGCGTCGGCTCCAAGCTCGTGCTCGCCGAGCAGGCCGACCGCCTCGAGACGGTCGGCATCGACTGCGTCGCGATGAACGTCAACGACATCGTCTGCGTGGGGGCGGAGCCGATCGCGATGGTCGATTACCTCGCCGTCGAGCGGTCCGACCCGGCGGCGCTCGCGCGCATCGCCCAGGGGCTCAAGACGGGTGCCGAGCAGGCGAACATCGAGATCCCCGGCGGTGAGCTCGCGGTGCTCCCCGAGCTGATCCGCGGCCATCCGTCGCCGCACGGCTTCGACCTCTGCGGCACGGCGTTCGGCACCGTCGCGCTCGACGCGCTCGTCACCGGAGCCGATGCGCGACCGGGCTGCGCGCTCATCGGGCTGCCGTCGAGCGGCTGCCACTCCAACGGCTACACGCTCGCGCGCCGCGCCGTGCTCGACCAGGGCGGCCACGCGCTCGACGACACCCCGGCGGAGCTCGCGGGCGCGTCGGTCGTCGATGCGCTGCTCGCGCCGACCGTGATCTACGTCCGGGCGATCGTCGCGCTGCTGCGCTCCGACGTGCCCGTGTGCGGCCTCGCGCACATCACGGGGGGCGGCGTCACCAACCTCTCGCGCCTCGGCGGCGCCCGCCTCGGCTGGCGCATCGACGAACCGCTCGGGGTCCCGCCGATCTTCGGGCTCATCGCGCGCGGCGGGAACGTCCCGCCCGCCGAGATGTGGGAGGTGTTCAACATGGGTTGCGGCTTCGTCGCCGTCGTGCCCGAGGACCGCAGCGACGACGCGGTCGCGCTGCTCGCCGCGCGGCACCCGGGCACCGCGCGGATCGGCACCGTGACCGACGAGGGCGGCGCCGTCACCGTGCCGCCGCTCGGCCTGCGTTTCGGCGGCTAGGCCCCCTCGACGCGCGCCTTGAACTCCGCGGGGCGCCCGTTGACCAGCATGTCGGTGAGCTTGCCCTCCACCGGGCCGCGGATGAGCATGCCGAGGACGCGCCCCGGCTCGCCGTCCAGCGTGTAGGAGACCTTCGTGCGGTCGCCGCCGAGATCCTCCAGCTCCCAGGCGCCTTCGAGCGACTTGAGGTCGCCCTTCTCCTGCGTCCAGGAGACGCGCGTCGGCTCGGTGTAGGCGAAGCGCACCGTGGTGGTGATGTCCTTGACCTTCCCGTCGGCGGTGGTCTCGCAGAGCGCCGGGCGACCGTCGGCGTCGCGCTCGATGACCACCATCGTCTTCATGCCCGCCTGCCACTCCGGCGCGCTCGCGACGTCGCACGCGAGCGCCCAGCAGGCGGCGATCGGCGCGTCGACCTCGATGGTCCTCGTCCCACCCAGATGCCCCATGCCCGCGAGCCTAGTGGACAGCGATCGGTTCCGGCGACTCCGGGGCGGAGAGCGTCAGGCCAGCGCCTCCAGCGCGCGATCGACGTCCGCGGTGGTGGTGGTGAGGTGGCAGGCGAGCCGCACGCGCCCCGCCCGGACCGCGGCACGCACCCCGGCCGCGGCCAGGCGGGCCGCTGCGTCCACCCGCTCGGTGACGACGATTGCCCCGGGCCGGAGCGGCTCGGGCTGCCCGAGGCCGGCGCGCAGCCGGGCGGCGAGCGCGAGATCGTGCGCGGCGATCGCCGGCACCCCGAGCTCCGCGAGCAGTTCCAGCGCGGGCGCCGCGCCCGCCCAGCACAGCCACGCCGGCGAGACGTCCAGCCGGCGCGCGCCGGCCGCGAGCCGCAGCGGCGCGCCGTAGCACGAGTCCCACGGCGCCTCCCCCGCGTACCAGCCCGCCGCCTGCGGGACGAGGTGCTCGAGCGCGTCGGGCCGCACCGCCCACAGCGCGGCGCCGCGCGGGGACAGCAGCCACTTGTAGGCGCCTGCCGCCACGTAGTCGAAGCGGTCGCCACCGAGCTCCTGCCAACCGCAGCCCTGCGTCACGTCGAGGAAGACGCGGGCGCCGTGGTGCGTCGCCGCGGCCGCGAGCGCGTCGAGGTCGGCGACGCGGCCGTCGGCGGACATGACCGAGGAGACCGCGACGAGGTCGGTGGCGCCGTCGATCGCCTCGGGCAGCGCCTCCAGGGGCACGGTCCGGACCTCCACGCCCCGCTCGGCCTGCACGAGGAACGGCCAGAGCACGGAGGTGAAGTCGCCCTCGGCGCAGAGCACACGCGCTCCCGGGGGCAGGCTCCCGGCGACGACGCCGGCGAACGCCGAGACCTGGGCGCCGATGGCGACGTCGGCCTCCGGCACCCCGGCGAGCACGGAGAACGCGGTGCGGCAACGCGCGATGTCCGCGTCGTAGGCCCGGGCGTCGAGGCGGCCGCCCGCCCACTGCGCCAGCGCGGCGTGCAGCGCGGCGACGGTGGCGCGCGGCGGCAGGCCGGCCGTCGCCGTGTCGAGGTGGCCGGGAACCGGGTCGAAGGCCGCGGCGACGCGGGCGGACAGCGGTTCGGCGAGCGCGGGCACGCCGCAAGCGTGGCACGCCGCCTCCTCAGGTTCCACCGCAGTCTGCTCGCCGTGCATGAGGCGTTGCCTTAGTCTCATGCCGTGCTCGACCTTCGCCGCCTCGCCGTGCTGCGCGCCGTCGCCCGCGAAGGCTCGCTGGCCGCGGCGGCGCGGGCGCTCGACTACACCGAGCCCGGCGTCGGCCATCACGTGCGGCGGCTGGAGGCGGAGATCGGGACGCCGCTGGTGGTCCGCGAGGGGCGCGGGGTGCGCCTGACCCCGGCCGCCGAGCTGCTCGCGGACCGCGCGGACGGGATCTTCGCGCTCGCCGCGGCGGCCGAGGACGAGGTCGCGGCCCTCGCCGAGCTCCGCGCGGGACGGGTGCGCCTCGTCGCGTTCCCGAGCGCGACGGCGACGCTGGTGCCCCGGGCGCTGGCCGCCCTCACCGCCGCCCATCCTGGGCTCTCCGTGGAGCTCGACGAGGCCGAGCCGCCCGACTCCGTCGACCGGCTGCGCCGGGGCGAGTGCGAGCTCGCGCTCGCCTTCGAGTACCCCGGCCTCGCGATCGAGGAGCCGGGGCTGGTCAAGCACGAGCTCCTGCGCGAGGAGCTGCGCGCCGTGCTCCCCGCCGGGCACCGGCTCGCGGGCGGGACGCGGCCGCTGGCGCTCGCGCGCCTCGAGCGCGACACGTGGATCGCGGGCTGCCCACGCTGCCGCGGGCACCTCGTGGCGCTCGCCGCGGCGGCGGGCTTCACGCCCCGGATCGCCTACGCGACCGACGACCACGTCGCGGTGCAGGCCATGGTCGCGGCGGGGCTCGGCGTCGCGCTGCTGCCCGAGCTGGTGCTGGCCGCCGTCCACCACCCCGACGTTGCCGTCCGACGGGTGTCCGGCCACCCCACGCGCACGGTGAGCGCGCTCACGACGTCCGGCGGCGTCAACGTCCCCGCGGTGGCCGCGCTGTTGGCCGCCCTGCAAGCGGCGACGGAGATGACCTCGACCTCCGCAAGCCCCACAATGCGTCCGTGAGCTCCCCCGTCGGCACCCTGCTCTCCGGGCGCTACCGACTCGACGCCCGGATCGGCGCCGGGGGCATGTCGATGGTCTTCCGCGCGTTCGACACCGTGCTGGAGCGCCAGGTCGCGATCAAGCTGATGCACTCGGAGATCGCCACCGACGCCGACCAGCTCGAGCGCTTCCGGCGCGAGGCGCGCGCCGTCGCGCAGCTCAACCACCCCCACGTCGTCGGCGTCATCGACGCGGGCGAGGACGGCCAGGGCGGCGCGTTCATCGTCCTGGAGTACGTCGACGGCGAGACGCTCAAGGACCGGATCCGCCGGCACGGCCGGCTGCCGATCTCCGAGGCGATCGCCTACGCCATCGAGATCGCCCGGGCGCTCGGCGCCGCACACGCGCAGGGGATCGTCCACCGCGACGTCAAGCCGCAGAACGTCCTCATCGACGAGGAGGGCTCGGCGAAGGTCACCGACTTCGGCATCGCCCGCACGCTCGATCAGGAAGGCCTGACCGCCGTCGGGCGCGTGCTCGGCACGACGGACTACGTCTCCCCGGAGCAGGCGCTCGGCCACTCCGTGACCGGGCAGTCGGATCTCTACTCGCTCGGCATCGTGCTCTTCGAGATGCTGACCGGCGAGGTCCCGTTCGCCGGGGAGAATCAGGTCGTCGTCGCGATGAAGCACGTCCGCGAGGCGCTGCCCGACGTGCAGATCCGCCGGCCGCAGGTCTCGAGCGCGCTCGCGGCCATCGTCGACCGGGCGACGGCGAAGGAGCTCGACGCCCGCTACGCCGACGACGCGGAGCTCTGCAGCGACCTCGAGGACGTCCTGGCCATCGAGATCGCCCGCTCGGGCCAGGTCACCGGGGAGGCGACCGCAGTGCTGCGCACGCTTCCGGCGGGCAAGCAGCGTCGCGTGCCGCAGCGCATCCGCCACCCCGCCCGGCTCGCGCTCGCCGCGCTCGGGCTGGCGGTCGCCGCGATCGCCGTCGCCGTCGCGCTCCGCGGCCAGGCCGAGCGCGGCACGGGCACGCCGAAGCCGCGTCCCGGCGCCCCCGCGCCGACCGGCTCCGAAGGAGTCTCGCTCAAGCAGTCCGGCGCGCACGACTTCGATCCCAAGGGCGACGACGGCGAGGAGCACCCCGACGAGGCCAAGCGCGTCGTCGACCGCGACCCCGCCTCCGCGTGGAGCACCGAGACCTACGTGCCCGGTGCGCTGGAGCAGAAGGGTGGCGTGGGCGTCTACGTGGACGCCGCCCCGTCGGCCGCCGCCGTGCGCATCGACGTCGACACGCCCACGCCGGGCTGGCGGGGCCAGATCTACGGCGCGAAGACCGGCGCGCCGCCCGCCCAGCTGGAGGACTGGGTCCCGCTCACGGAGATCAGCGACGCCCAGCGCACCAATGCGCTCAAGCTCGACGGGACCGAGTACCGGTACTTCCTGGTGTGGGTCGAGCAGCTCCCGCCCCAGAAGCGCTCCGTCGAGATCTCCGAGATCTCGCTGGTGCAGAAGCGGTCGTGACGGGCCGGGCTTGTCAGCGCCGTTCTCGTCGTCCCGCGCCCCGGTTGCAGCATTCGAGGTTCGTCCCGCTCAGCGGGCTCAAGCTCGAACGCTGCCGGAGGACCAACGCACGCTGGACGATCCTTCCCACCCGCGGGCCCGTCTCCGTCGCGAGGAATGTACCCCGAGGCCCGTGCCGACTGATGGCGCCGGCGCTCGCCGCCGAGCACCACGCCAAGACCGCGATCTTCCCCGTGATCAGCGCCCACCCGCCGACGACACGGGCGGTCTGACGGACCAGCCGCGCAGCGGGATGATTGCTAGCAAATTGCTTTCTTCCGCGCTAGCGTCACCGCATGGCCACGCTTCATCTACGGAACGTCCCGCCAGACGTGGACAGTGCTCTCTCGGCGGCTGCAGACGCGAGCGGGCAGTCCAAGAACCGGCGGGCGATCGAGGCGCTCCGCCGCGGGCTCGGTCTCGACCAACTCGAGCGTTCGCGGCTGATCGACGAGATTCGGCACGACCGCCGGCCGGTCGACATCGACGTGGCCGAGCTCATCCGCGAGGATCGCCCTGCCGAGCGACCCTGAGCCCGATCTGCTCGTCGTCGACGCCTCGGTTCTCGTCGAGTTGGTCGTCGCCGGCCGTCACCGACCCGGGGCGGACGTTCTGCTTGCTCGCTACGCCAAGCCTCCGACGGTCACGCTGCTCTCCGCAGCGCACGGCCTGATCGAAGCCGCGAGCGCGGTCCGGCGCCTGGCGCGGCGCGAGATCGTGACGCCGGAGGGCGGCTCAGCAGCCCTCCGGTGGCTCGGCGAGTTCGACCTCGTGCTCGACGCGACCGCTCCGCGCCTGCGCCGCATCTGGTCGCTGCGCGACCGCATGAGTGCCTACGACGCCGCGGCCGAGGCATTCGGAGCACCCCTGCTCACGGTGGACGAACGGTTGCTGCGCGCCTGCCACGCTGCGGAGATCCCGGCGCGGCATCTCGATGATCTCCCACCGGCGCGCTGACCCTCACGGCCCCGTCGCCCCGGTGGTCCCCCCGCCGGGGTCGTTCGGGACGATCTGCGAGTCGTCGAACGACCCGACCGTGATCGTCACCGTCGCGCCGGGCTTGGCCTGGCCCGTGGGAGACTGGGCGAGCACCTGACCGTCCTCGTCGAGCTTGGTCGTCTTGCGCTTGCGCTGACGGATCTCGAACCCCTTCCCGGAGAGCAGGCGCGTCGCCTCCGCCTCGCTGCGCCCGGTCACGTCGGGCACCGCGGTGGTGGTGGGCTCGGCGGGCGCGGTGGCCACGGTGATCGTCACCGTCGAGCCCTGCGCCCGCTTCTGCTGCCCGGCGGGGTCCTGGCCCACGACGGTCCCCGGATCGACGTCGCTGCGCTCCTGCTCGCGCACCGCCACCTCGAAGCCCGCGTCGCGCAGCTCCGCGCTGGCGTCGTTGCGCGACTGCTTGAGCACGTCGGGGACGGTCGCCACGCCCGGTCCGCTGGAGACGGTGAGCGTCACGGTCTGCCCCCGCTCGAGGCGCTGCCCGCCGTCGGGGGACGACGAGATGACCCGGTTCTCGGGGATCTCGGTGCTCGGCTGCTCGGTCTCCTGCACCTTGTAGCCGAGATCGGTCAGCGCCTTCCGCGCCGCCCGCCGGCCCAACCGCACGAGCTCGGGGACCGTCGCCTCGCCCGGGCCGGTGGAGACCGTGAGCGTGATCGTCGCCCCCTCGTCGACCTGCGCCTGCGGCGCCGGGTTCTGCCCGATGACCGTGCCCGCCTCGTCCGCTGACGCCTTGGGCACCGTGTCGGTGTTGAAGCCGCGGTTGCGCAGCGTGACCTCGGCCTCGGCCTGCGGCGCGCCGAGCACGGAGGGCACGGTGACCTGCTTGCCCGAGAGCAGCAGGAGCGCGCCGACGACGACGGCCGCGACGACGAGCGCGGCCAGGAGGGGGATCCACCAGCGGCGGCGCTCCCGCTCGACCGCGGGCGGCAGCGGCTGCTGCGGATAGGCGTAGACCTCCGAGATCGGCGCGGCGGGCCCCACCCACGCGGTATCCGCCGTCGCGGCCGGGCCGAGCGGGACGGCGGGCGGGACGCCGTTGGCCACCGCGGTCGCGTCCGTGGCGGTCGCGGCGCCCGCGCCCGAGCGACCGGCGGCCTGCAGCGCGGCAGCGAACTCGTCGGCGTCGGCGAAGCGCCGGGCGGGCTCCTTCTCCAGCGCCCGCAGCACGACGCGCTCGAGCTCGGGCCCGACCGCCGGGTTGAGCACGGAGGGTCGCGGCGGCGTCTCGGAGACCTGCTTGAGCGCGATCGCCACCGCGGAGTCGCCCTCGAAGGGCACCCGCCCGGTGAGCAGCTCGAAGAGCAGGATCCCGATGGAGTAGAGGTCCGACTGCGCGGAGACCGGCAGGCCCTGGGCCTGCTCGGGCGAGAGGTACTGCGCGGTGCCCATGATCGAGCCCGTCTGGGTCATGTCCGACGCGCCCGCCCGCGCTATCCCGAAGTCCGTGACCTTCGCGCGGTCCTCCGCGTCGACGATGACGTTGTGGGGCTTGAAGTCGCGGTGAATGACGCCGCGCTTGTGAGCGAAGCGCGCGGCGCGCAAGATCTGCGTCGTGAGCTCGATCGCGCGCGCCGGCTCGAGCGGCCCGTCCTGCGTGACGAGCGCCTTGAGCGTCCGCCCGTCGACGAACTCCATCGCGATGTAGGCCGTGTCCTCGTACTCGCCGCGGTCGTAGACCGACACGACGTTCTGATGCTGGAGGCCCGCGGCGCTCGACGCCTCACGGCGGAAGCGCTCGAGGAACTCCTCGTCCTCCGCGAAGCGCCCGTAGAGCAGCTTCAGCGCGACCTTGCGCCCGAGCTGCAGATCCTCCGCGCAGTAGACCTCGGCCATGCCGCCCGCGCCGATGCGGTGCTTGACCGAGTAGCGGCCGTCGACGATCGTCCCGGTCTCCAGCCGCCCGATCATCCCCGGCCCTTTCGCAACAAGGTCGTCATGACGTCCCGCGCGATCGGCGCGGCGATCTCGCCCCCGAAACCGGGGACGTCCTGCACGTTGACCGCGATGGCGATGCGGGGGTCGCGGCTCGGCGCGAACGCGATGAACCACACGTCGTTGATCTTCTTGCCGAGCTGCGTCTCCGCGGTGCCCGTCTTGCCCGCCACCTGGACCCCGTCGATCTTCGCCGCCGTCCCGGTCCCGCGCTCGACGACCGCCTCCATCATCGTGCGGACCTGCGCGGCGGAGTCCTCGGACATCACCTCGCTCTGCACCTCCGGCTCGATCTTCTCGGTCTCCCGGCCCTCGCGATCCACGATCCGGTCCGTGAAGTGCGGCTTCATCAGCTTCCCGCGGTTGGCGACGGTCGCCGCGACCTGCGCCATCTGCATCGTCGTGACGCTCAGCTTGTCCTGCCCGATCCCCATGCGCCCGACGTCGACGAAGCGGCTGGTGGCCGGCAGCAGGTCGCCGTTGCGGTACTCGCCCGCGGCGCTCATGGTGTCGGCGGGGTAGTCGAGCTCGGGCTTCTTCTCGAAGCCGAAGCGGCGCATGTAATCGCGCATCGTGTCCTTCCCGAGGGCCTCGGCCACCTGCGCCCACGCCGTGTTGACCGACTTGGCCATCGCCGTGACCAGGTCGATCTGGCCGAAGCTCTCGTTGAAGTCGTTCTTCAGCGGCACCCCGGAGATCGGCACGTCGTTGGTCCCGTCCACCTGCGAGTCGACCTTGTACTTGCCCGAGTCGATCGCGGCCGTGGCGGTCACCACCTTCATCGTCGAGCCGGGCGCCTCCCCGAACTGGAGCGCGCGGTTGACGAGCGGCTTGCGCGCCTCGTCGGTGCTCAGGCGCCCGAGTGTCTTCGCGTCGCGCAGGGCGCCCGGGTCGTAGCCGGGCGTGGAGACCATCACCTTGACCGCGCCCGTCCGGGGGTCGAGCGCGACGGCCGAGCCGCTCTTGCCCGCCTTCTCGATGAGCGCGGTGGCCTGGCGCTGGGCCTCGGGATCGAGGCTCGTCACGACGTCCTCGCCCTCGCGGCGCTTGCCCGTGAGCTGGTCGAAGGTCGTCGACAACCCGTTCTTCTGACCGGTCAGCGCGCCGTCGCGGAACGCCTCGAGCTCGGTCTGCCCGAGCGACTCCTCGGCGCGCGAGTAGCCCACGGGGTGGCCGAACAGCGCGCCCTGCGGGTAGCGCCGCGCGTAGATCCCGTCGGCGCCGCGGACCGAGCGCGCGATCACGCCCCCGTCGGCGTCGCGGATGATCCCGCGGCGGATCTTCAGCCCGCGCAGCAGCTCGCGTTTGTTCTGGCTGGTCTTCTGGGTGTTGAGCTCGTCGGCCTTGACCACCGTCCACCACGTCGTCGAGCCCGCCAGGCCGGCGAAGAGCACCATGACGACGACGAACAGGCGGGTGATCGGCTGGTTCACACCTCTCTCCGCGCCCGGTCGGAGACGAGCAGCAGCAGGGCGAGCAGGATGAAGTTCGCCATGACCGACGAGCCGCCGTAGGAGACGAACGGCAGCGTCACCCCCGTGAGCGGGATGAGCTTGGTGACCCCGCCGACGATGACGAAGACCTGGAGGGCGAAGACGCTCGTCAGCCCCGCGGCCAGCAGCTTGGAGAACGAGTCGCGCGCGAGCATCGCGATCTTGAAGCCGCGCTGGACGACGAGGAGGTAGACGAGCAGCAGCGCCAGGCCACCGGCCAGCCCGAGCTCGTTGACGATCACGGCGTAGATGAAGTCGGTCTGCGGGGCGGGCAGCAGGGTGCTGCCGCCCTGCAGATCGAGCACGGACTGGCCGAAGCCCTGCCCGAGCACGCCGCCGTCGGCCTGGGCGAAGAGCGACTGGGCGAGCTGGTAGCTGCCCCCGACCTTCTCGTAGAGGACCTTGTCGAACGGGTCCTGCCAGGCCAGCACCCGGTTCTCGATCGTGGGCCGCAGCTGGTAGAGCACGTAGGCGCCCGCCGCGAACAGCCCGAGCCCGATGACCGGGAACGAGAGCCGGCTCGTGGCGACGTAGAGGATCGCCAGGAACCCGCCGTAGAACATCACCGACGAGCCGATGTCCTGGATGAAGAACAGCAGGACCATCGCCGCCCCCCAGATCACGAGGACCGGCCCGAAGTGCTTCAGCGGCGGCAGCGTGACGAACAGGAAGCGCCGGGCGCCGAGCACGAGCACCTGCCGCGTGTCGCGCAGGTAGCTCGCGAGGAAGATGACGATCGCGATCTTCGCGAACTCGGCCGGCTGCACCGAGAGCGAGCCGAGGCGCACCGAGAGGTACGCGCCGTTCGTCGGCGCGAACGCTCGCGGCAGCACGAGCAGCACGATCCCCCCGAGGGCGATGAGGTAGCGGTAGCGCTCGAGCATCCGGTAGTCCGGCAGCCCGAGGATCGTGGCCGCGAACAGCCCGAGCCCGATGACGAACCACTGCGCCTGCTGGCGCGCGAGGTCGGCGTCGATGCGGTAGATCATCACCAGGCCGAAGCAGGCGAGCACCGCCACGAGCGGGAACAGGTACGGGTCGGCGTCCGTGAGCCGGACGCGGATCACGAGGTGCGCGGCGAAGCACAGCCCGAGGAAGATCCCGCCGTAGGTCAGCGACGCGTAGGTCAGCTCGTTCTGCCCGCCGACGCCCTTGAGCGAGTCGCGAGAGAGGAAGACGGCCAGGAAGCCCGCGGTGACCAGCAGGCTCGCCGGGATCAGCGCGAACAGCTCGCGCGTGCGGGCGCTCACGGCGGGGGTCCCTGCCCCTGCAGACGGCCGAGCTCGATCTGGCGGACGAGGTCCTCCCCGTCGCCGCGGGAGCGCAGCTCGTGGGAGGCGACGGTCTTGCGTACGGGAGCGCCGAGCTGGCGGGTGGCGACCCCCGAGACGAAGTTCGGCGTGTAGAGGTCGATCCCGGCCGGTAGGTCGTAGGGCAGGCCGCGGTACAGAGTGACGAACCCGTCGTTGTTCGTGGCGACGAAGTACACGCTCTGGTTGGCGATGAACGCGGCGAGCAGCACGGGCAGCCCGAAGACCGTGAAGAAGCCGAGGGTCCGCAGGATGCTCCCGAGCCGCGAGCGGTCCTTCTTGCGCTTCGGCCGGCGCTGGGCGGGCAGGGGGATCCGTCGCGAGACCGTGTCGTCGCCGCGCGGATCGGCCGTGCGGCCGGCCGGGTGCGTGGCCGGGGCCGACGGGTGCGCGGCCGGCGCCGGCGCGGGCGCGCGCTCCGCGAGCGCGGCGCGGACGTCCGCGGCCGTCAGCCCGCCGCCCACCATCGTCTCCTGCGAGACCTTCGTGGCGGCCGTGTCCACCTCCTCGACCCGGAACAGCACGACGGTGATGTTGTCGCGACCGCCCGCCCCGTTGGCGGCCTCCACCAGCGCGCGGCCCGCGTCGCGCAGGCTCTCCGCCCCGTCGACGATCTGGCCGACCGACCGCTCGGGCCGGACCATGTCCGTGAGCCCGTCGGAGCAGATGATGAAGACGTCGCCATGGCGCGCGCGCCAGGTGAAGTGGTCGGCGAGCACGTTGGCCTCGGCGCCGAGGGCGCGCGTGACGATGGAGCGCTGCGGGTGCTCCTCGGCCTCCTCGGCGGTGATCCGGCCCTCGCGCACGAGGTCCTCCACGAGCGAGTGATCGCGGGTGAGGCGCTCGAGCACGCCGTCGCGCAGGCAGTACAGCCGCGAGTCGCCGACGTGGGCGATCGACAGCTCCTCCTCCCCGAGCCACGCGATCGTCATCGTCGTGCCCATCCCGGCACGCTCGGCGTCGGTGGAGGAGGAGTCGTGGATGCGCGCGTTGGCCTCGACCACCAGCGCGGCGAGGCGCTCCTCCGCGGGGCCCGGGCCGTCCGGTAGGCCGCGCTCGAGGACGTCGATGGCGATCTGCGAGGCGACCTCGCCCGCCGGGGCGCCCCCCATGCCGTCGGCGACGCCGAACAGCGGGGCCCGCGCGAACCAGCGATCCTCGTTCATGTTGCGGTGGCGCCCCGTGTCGGAGACGTGGAAGGACTCGGCGACGCGCAGCATCTTCAGCGCTCCAGATAGGTGAATTCGGAGTCCCCGATGCGCACCCGGTCGCCCGGATGCAGGGGCTGAGGGCCGCTGAGCAGCTCCTCGTTGAGGTAGGTGCCGTTCGTCGAGCCCATGTCCTCGAGCACCACGGCGCCGCCCTGCAGCACGAGCCGCGCGTGCCGGGATGAGGCGAACGGATCCTCGAGGCGGATCTCGGCCTGATCCCCGCGCCCGAGCACGGCCCCCTCCCCGACCTCGTACTCCATGCCGACAGTGTGGCCGGGCGCGCGTTCCACGACAAGGCGCGGATCGAGCGCCCCGAGGTCCGGACGGCCGCCGCCGGTCGCCGAGTACAGGCCGGTCGCCTCGCTCACGCCGCCGAGAGAGGCGACCCCGGCGGGGACGCGCCCGACCTCCCGCGGCCCGTTGGCACGACGCAGGTCCTTCATCGCCGAGCGGGCGATCCACAGGAGGAACAGGTACAGGACGGCCAGGAAGCCGAACTTGAGCAGGACGGCGATCGGATCGAGCGCCATCAGCGGCCTGCGTCCCCGGGTGGCCGGCGGGCTCCGACGGCGGGCACTACTCCACCTCGAACGTCATCGGGACGGTGCCGAGCGCGAGGCGGTCGCCGGGCGCGAGGGGGACGGCGCCGGCCGCGGGCCGGCCGTTGACGCGCACGCCGTTGGTCGAGCCGAGGTCCGCGACGGTCCACCCCGCGGCGGCGGGGCGGATCTCCGCGTGGCGCCGGGAGACGTTCGTGTCGCCGAGCACGATGTCGCACTCGCGCGAGCGGCCGATCACCGCGCCGGAGGACGGCACGGGCAGGCGCTTGCCCTCGGCGTGGACGAAGGCACGGCCGCGCCGGGCCTGGCGCTCCGCGACGATCGGCTCCTGCAGGCGCTCCGCGCTCGAGTGCACCATCGTGCGGCCGTGCCCCGCCTGCTCGACGACCTCCGCGTCCGCGGCAGGCCGCACGAGCCGCGCCTGGATGCCGAACTCGCCGAGGCCGAGGCGCTCGTCGGTGTCCCACCCGATCGCGGGCCGCGCGACGAGCGCGTACTTCTCGCGGCGGGCGTGCTCGAGCAGATGGGCGGCGAGCTCGTCGGCCACCGAGTCCTCCATCCCCTCGTACCGCGCGCGGTCCTGCGGCGAGAGCCAGATGACGTACTCATTGGGGACATAGGTGCGCGACAGGGAGGGGGTCCGGTGCTCGTCCATCTCGCGAGCCAGCTTGCGAGCGAGCTCGACGGGACGCACCTCGGACTTGAAGACGCGGCCGAACGTCCCCTCGACGAGGCCGGCGATCTTGCTCTCGAGGTTTCGCAGGACGCTCATGGGGATGCCGGACGGCCGCAGCCCGTCACGAGGCCATCGTACGAGGAACGGCACGGACGCGCCTTGCGTGACGGTCACCGGGGGCCGCCGGCCGCCCGCGCCGCCACCGCGACGACGCCCGCGAGCACCGCTCCGGCGACGAGTCCGCGGGGGCCGGAGACCGACTCGCCGCCCCCGACGGCGGCTTGGGCGCTCCACGCGACCTGGGTCGCGGACGCCACGCCGGCGGTCCACGCGGTCGCGGCGACAACGTCGATCGCGGCCGAGCGGCCACGCACGAGCCAGGGGAGCAGCACGGCGCCGACGGCCCAGACCCCGGCGAGGACGAGGCCGCCGCCGGAGACGAGCGGGGCGAGCGCGTCCTGCGCGGCGCGGACGGCCGAGCCCTCCCACGTCCCCCGCGGGGCGGTGCCCGGCGCGACGCCGAGCGCGAGGGTGCGCGATGCGACCGGCTCGGCGAGCAGGAGCCACCACGCCCCGAGGGCCCCGAGGGCCGCCCGCTGATGCGCGCGCCGCGCCTGCCCCGCGAGCGCGACCCACGCCCCCGCGACGCCCGCCGCGCCGAGCAGCAGCGCTCCGGCCGGCGCGCTCCACCATCCGGGCGTCGCGCGGCGGAGGGCGACCGGTACGGGGGCCAGGGCGACGGCCACGAGCAGCGCGAGGCCCGGCGCCGCCAGAGCCAGCCAGGCGGCGAGCGCCGCGGCGAGCGCCAGCCAGCCCGCGCGCGGCAGCGCGAAGACGAGGACGCCAGTCGCCGTGGCGCCGAGCGGCGGCGCGAGCGGCGGGGCGGGCCCGAGCAGCGCGAGCGCCGCGAAGGCGAGCGCCGCGCCTCCGAGCGCCGCGCTGCCGCGGACCCCGAGGCGGCGCGCCTGGGTCGCCGGCTCGACGACCCCGACGTCCTGGGCCAGGCGCCCGGCGCGCGTGAACGGCTCGAGCCGCCCGGCTTCGACGGCGCCCGGCTGGTCGCCGACCGTCCGCCGGGCCGCCTTGAGCGCGCGGGCGAGGTCGGCGAGCTTGCCGCGCTGCTCGGGATGCGGCAGGACCGCGGCGTCGACCGCGGCACAGAGCTCGAGCGGCAGGTCGCGGCGCAGCCGGCCGAGCCCGGGGAGGCGCTCGCCGAGGCGGCGGATCGTGGAGGCCGGTGTGCGCCCCCGCACCGGGTTGACGCCGCTCAGCGCCTCGTAGAGCACGAGCCCGAGCGCGTAGAGGTCGACCGACCAGGTCACCGCGCGGCCCTCCGCCTGCTCGGGCGCCATGTAGGCGAGCGTGCCGACGACGTCGCCCGTGCGGGTCAGCGCGTCGTCCCCGATGAGCTGCGCGATGCCGAAGTCGGTGAGCTTCGCCGTGCCGCCGTCGTCGGGGACCATGACGTTGGCGGGCTTGACGTCGCGATGGACCACCCCGCGCTGATGGGCGTGGGCGAGCGCCGCGCAGAGCCCGGCGCCGATCTCGACCACGTCGCGGTCGGAGAGCAGGCCGTCGGCCATCAGCCGCGCCAGCGTGCGCCCGCGCACGAGCTCGGAGACGAGGTAGACGGCGTCGGCGTCCTGCCCGGACTCGTAGAGCGCGACGATCCCGGGGTGCGAGAGCCGGGCGGCGGCGCGCGCCTCCCGGCCGGCGCGTTTGGCGACCTCGGGATCCTCGACGGCGATGCGCTTGACCGCGACCGCACGCTCGAGCTTCTCGTCGTGCGCGAGCCACACCGTGCCCATGCCGCCGGCGCCGAGGCGCCGCGAGAGCCGGTAGCGATCGAGGACGAGCGCGTCGGCCTCGCGGGCGTGATTGGTCCGAGAGGCCGTGGACTCCACCGTCTGCGTGAGGTTCGACCCGCGCGCGAGCGCGCCTGCCGCGCTAGGCAGGAAGCCGCGGCGTGGCACCGAACTTGCAGGAACGCCGACACGCCCGGGCGTCGTGGTCATACTTGGCCACGCATCTTTGCAGGCCAATTGCATGTCCTTCTTCGACGACGACGAGCCCATCCGCGCCAGCCGCACGCGCCCCGCTCGCCCGCGCGCCCCCGCGGCGCCGGGCACGCGAGGCGGCGGCGGTGGTGGCCTGCCGGGCGGCCCGGGCGGCGGCTCCCGGCAACCGGACCCGGCGACCGCGCGGCAGCGCCAGCTCGTCGCCGGCGCCGGGGTCCTCGTCCTGATCGTGCTCGTCGTGCTCGTCTCCTCGTGCCGAAGCTCGCGCAAGGAGCGCGCGCTGAAGGACTACAGCCGATCGGTCGCCGAGCTCACGGCGGACTCCGACAAGGTCGGTGTGGACTTCTTCGCAGCGCTCGACGCCGCGTCGTCGGGCAACGACGTCCAGGTGCGCGTCAACCAGCTCCGGCTGACGGCCGACGAGCTCGTCAAGCGCGCCCACGGGCTCGAGCCGCGCGACGAGCTCGTCCGGGCGCAGAGCTCGCTCGAGCTCGTGCTCAACCTCCGCGCCCAGGGCCTGCGCAAGATCGCCGACAAGCTCCCGAGCGCGCTCGTCGTCGGGCGCGACAACGCGCAGTCGGTCGAGACCGCCCTGTCGCAGATCGCCGGGCAGATGCAGCAGTTCCTGGCCTCCGACGTCATCTACTCGCAGCGCACCGCGCCGTACATCGCCGACGCGCTGCGCAGCGCCGACATCGAACCGCGGGTGAAGCTCTCCCGTTTCCTGCCGAGCCTCGGATGGCTCGACCCCGACGCGGTGGCCGGCCGTCTGGGCTCCCAGCGCGCGGGCGGCGGGAAGGGCGCAGATCCGAACCCGACCCCCGGCCTGCACGGTCACAGCCTCACGAGCGTGTCCGTCGGCCCAAAGGCGCTCCAGCCCGGCGAGGTCCCCAACCGGGTGTCGGCGCGCCCGGCGCCGGCGTTCATCGTGAAGTTCTCCAACGGCGGCGACTCCGACGAGAGCGAGGTCGTCGTGACCGCGCGCCTGAGCAGCCCCAGCGGCAAGCCGATCTCGCGGAAGAAGACGCTCGCGCAGACGAAGTCCAAGAGCGACCTCACGGTCACGATCCCCCTCGGCTCGAGCCCGCCCGCGGGCGCCGCGACCCTGACGGTCACCATCAGCAAGGTCCCGGGTGAGGAGGGGACCACGAACAACAAGCAGACCTACACGATCCTCTTCACGTAGTGGCCGCGTATCCTCGGCGCCGTGGCCGACCTGACCTCCACGCCCGGGCTGGTGGCCCTCGGCGCCTGCTTCGTCGCGCTCGTAGCGCTCGCCTTCGCGGTGGTCGCCACGTTGGGGCTGCGGCGGGTCCGCGGCCAGCAGCGCGCGGTGCTCGGCGAGCACGGGCAGGCCGACCTCGTCGCGCACGCCGCGCGCCTCCAGCACGAGTTCGAGGCGCTCCACGGCTACGTGCAGGACGTCGCGAGCGGCCTCGACGCGCGGCTCTCCACCGCCGAGCGCCGGATCGACGCGACGTTCACCCACCGCGCGCTCGTCCGCTACGACGCCTACAACGAGATGTCGGGCCGCCAGTCGACGACGATCGCGCTGCTCGACGCCGAGCGGTCGGGGATCGTCCTGAGCTCCATCGCGCACCGCGACCAGGCCCGCCTCTACGCCAAGCAGATCGTCGCGGGCGCCAGCGACCTCAAGCTCTCCCCGGAGGAGGAGGAGGCGATCCGGATGGCGACCGTCGGTCCCGCCGCGGCATCGCCCCCGAGCACCGGGTGATGCGCATCGGGTTCCTCGGGCCGGAGGGGACGAACTCCCACGAGGCCCTGCTGGCCACCGAACTCGGGGCGAGCGCGACGCCCGTCGCGCTGGACTCGAACCACGACGTCGTGCTCGCGGTGCAGGACGGGCGGGTCGACCGGGCGCTCGCACCGCTGGAGAACTCCGTGGAGGGCGGCGTCAACGCCACCGTCGACGCCCTCACCTTCTCCGCCCCCGACGTCGTCATCGTCGGCGAGGTGGTCCACGCCGTGCACCATTGCCTCGTCGCGGCGCCCGGCGCCGAGCTCGCCGAGCTAGGCCGCGTGCTCTCCCACGCCCAGGGCCTCGCGCAGTGCGCCCGCTCACTGCGGCGGCTCCTGCCGGCGGCGCGCACCGAGGCGGTCGCCTCCACCGCACTGGCCGTCGAGCGCGCGGCGCGGGAGCCCGGGGTCGCGGCGATCGGGACCCGCACCGCCGCCGCGCGCTACGGCGCGGAGGTGCTCGCCGCCGACGTCGAGGACCAGGCGGACAACGTGACGCGGTTCGTCTGGCTGGCCCCCGCCGGGACCGCACCCGACGGCCCGCCGACGAAGAGCTCGCTGGTCTTCCACGGCGCCGGTGACGCCTCCCCGGGGTGGCTCGTGCGCTGCCTCTCCGAGCTCGCCTCCCGCGGCGTGAACCTCACGCGGATCGAGTCGCGCCCGCTGCGCTCGGTGCTCGGGCACTACCTCTTCCACGTCGACCTCGACGGCGCCGCCGGCCAGCCCGAGGTCGACGCGGCGATCGACGCCCTGCGCCTCCACTGCGAGGAGGTCCGCGTGCTCGGCGCCTACCGCGCGGCGTCCGTCGGGGCCGTCGCTACACTTCCCGGCGGCCATGCGGGCTACCAAACCAGCTGACCCAACGGGGTTCACGCCGCTCGACGGGCATCGGCGGCGTGGACGTGATGGTGGCCGGGTGCTCGTCCTCAACGCCACATACGAGCCGATCAACGTCTGCACGGTCCGCCGGGCGGCGGTCCTCCTGCTCAAGGCGAAGGCCGAAGTCGTCGAGCAGGCCGCGTGGGAGCTGCGCTCCGAGCACACCGCGATGCCCCGTCCCGTCGTCATCCGGCTGGTCAGCTACGTCAACGTGCCGCGCGACACCCACCGCCGCAAGATCACGCGCCGGGCCGTCTTCGCCCGCGACAACTGGACCTGTCAGTACTGCGGCTCGCGCCAGCAGCTCACCGTGGACCACGTCATCCCGCGCTCGAAGGGCGGCTCCAGCGACTGGACGAACATCGTCGCCGCCTGCGCGCCGTGCAACCGGCGCAAGGGGGACTTCCTGCCGGCCCGCGCGGGGATGCATCCGAAGCTGAAGCCGGCCGCCCCGCACCCCGACGTCTTCATCCACGTCGCCAGCCCGACGATCCCCGCAGCGTGGCGGCCGTGGCTGCCGAGCACGAGCACGCAGTCGACCACGACGGCGATCGCCGACGCGGCGTAGGGGAATCCCGCCGAACTTCTGGCCGCGTCCACTAGCGCCCGGCCGACCCCACGGACGGGACTACGCGCGGCGCCGGCGGCGCACCACCGCGGCCGCGACGAGGAGCGCGGCGGCGAGGACGACGAGCACGATCGCGAGCGTCGGTGGGACGTCCTCGCCCGCGGCGGTCGCCGCCGCGACCGGCGCCACGGGAGCCGCGGCGGGGGCGACGGCGCCCCCCGGCGCCAAGGCACCGGGCAGGCCGGGGATCCGCGGCGCGCGAGCCGAGTTCGAGGGCGCCGGGGCGCCGGGCGACGCGGGCGCGACGCCGGGCACGGAGCCCGCGGGCGACGCGGCGCTGGGCGGGATGCTCGGCCGACCGCCGGCCGTGGGCGGCCCCGCCGCGGGAGCCGCGGGAGCCGCGGCGCCCGCCGGCGCGGCTCCCCCGCTCGGCGCCGAGCGTGTGGACGCGCCCGCGACACGCAGTTGGGCGGTGCGCAGCGTGTCGCGGCAGCCCGTGTACTCGTCGACGTCGGTCGGCAGGCTGCGAAGGGCCTGGCGGTACTCCGCCGCCGTGTAGGTGCCGTCGATCTTCTCGTCCTGGCAGTCCTTGATCAGGGCGGCCGCACCGCCCTGAGCCGAAGCGGCGGCGGGGAACAGGAGCGCGGCGGCCACGAGGGTGGTCAAGAGGCGCATCCTCTAGGTCCTGCCCGCAGGACCCACCCGGAAACCCGGTGAGCAGCGGGCGTGCGAAACCACGAAGGGCGCCCCGCGACACGGGACGCCCTCCGGGGACTACGTTGGCTGGAACGAAGATCGACCTGCCCGCACTGCACCGGAGGGACCACTTCCGGTGGGCACGATCGACGGTGGCCCGGGTTGGATTCCGCTAGCGAATCCAGCCTCCCCGACCTAGCGGCCGAGCACCTCCAGGGTCCCGCAAGAACTGTGACTACAGATTCGGACCACCTCCTTTCTCTGGTAGGCGGAAAGATAGCAAGCGATTGGGACGGCTCAAAGCGGGAACCGTCGCGGCCGGCGCGATCGCTTCGGCGGCGGCGGCCGACCCTTACGCGCCGGAGCGGGGGCGGCGCGCCTGCTCCTCGCTGACGACGGGAAGCGTGCCGCCTCCCGCACCCTCCGCGCCTCGCGGAGACGGCCCCGGGGCGCGGGGCGCGTCGACGGCGCGTGCCCGCGCCTGCTGGCGACTCGTCGTGCGGGCGACGACGGCGATCGTCAGGGCCGCCGCCACCGCCGAGAGGGCGGCCGCCCCGGCACGCAGCGCATCGATCTGCTGGCGCTCGCCGACGTCGGCGGCGACGCCGAGCAGCGACCAGACGGCGATGACGCAGACCAGGGCCACGAGCCAGACGGCCCACCACACCCGCAGCAGCGCCGGCGGCGGCACGTCCGGCTCGCCGGCCCGCCACAGCTCGCCGACGACATGCGCCGGTCGGCCCAAGTTCACCACCGGGACGAACCACGCCGCAGCTCCCGCGGCGACCCCGATCCGCGGCGCCGGGTCCCCCAGAGCCGGCAGGTTGCGGTGCGCGGTGACCTGCCAGCGCAAGAACAGCGCCGCGGCCACGACGAACGCGGCGAGCTGGAGCAGCGCGGTGAGCGTGACCAGCTGGTCGGCGGCGAGGAGCGAGTCGACGAACGCCTTGCCCTCCTCGAGCCGGCCGGCGACGACGACGCGCCGCACGTCGGCGCCGACGGCCAGCAGGCTCGCGCCGCCGGCGACGTACAGCGCCAGGATCGCGGCGGTGCCGCGGGGCCCCGGCGAGCTGAACGTCGCGTCCACTACGTGCGCGGCTCGCCGGCCCCCGTGTCGTCCTCGGCGTCCGCGGGCGTCTCGCCGTCGGGGTCGACCTCCGGGGCGCCACCTGCGGCCGGATCGGCGGCCGCGCCTTCGGCGCCTCCGGCGTCGGCCGACAGATCGACCGGCGCGTCCGGCGCTCCGTCGAGCAGCTCCGGCGCCGCGGCCCGGTCGGACTCGATCACGAGCGCGACGGCCGACACGCGGTCGTCCGTCCGGACGTTCATCACCCGCACGCCGGTCGCCGAGCGGCCCTGCTGGGAGATGCCGCTGACCCGCGTGCGCTGCACCATCCCACCCTCGGAGATGAACACGAGGTCCTGGTGCGGACGGACCACGAGCGCGCCGGCCAGGCCGCCCTTCGTGTCGGTCAGGCCCATCGTCTTGACGCCCTTGGCGCCGCGCGAGGTCTTACGGTACTGGTCGATCTTCGTGCGCTTGCCGTAGCCGTTCTCGGTCACCACGAGCAGCTCCATCTCGTCGCGCGCGACGTCCATCGCGATGACCTGGCCCGCCGTTCCGACGTCCATCCCGCGGACCCCGGAGGTGTCGCGGCCCATCGCGCGGGTCTGCTCCTCCTCGAAGCGGACGGTCAGGCCCGCCTTGGACACCATGATGACCTCGTCGCCCGGATCGACCCGCCGGACGGCCACGAGTTCGTCGTCGTCGCGGATGTTGATCGCGATGATGCCGTCCGCCTTGATCGGTGTGTTGTAGGCGAGGAACTCGGTCTTCTTGATCGTCCCGGACCTCGTCGCGAACAGCAGGAACTCGCTCTCCCGGAAGTCCCGTGTGGAGACGACCGACTGGATCCGTTCGCCCTCGCGCAGCGGCAGCACGTTGACCAGGGCGCGGCCCTTGCTCGTCCGCGAGGCCTCGGGCAGCTCGTAGACCTTCGAGCGGTAGACCTTGCCGCGGTTGGAGAAGAACAGCAGGTAGTCGTGGGAGGAGCAGACGAACAGGTGCTCGATGTAGTCGCCGTCCTTCATGTCCATCCCGGTCACCCCGACGCCGCCGCGCTGCTGCTGGCGGTAGGTCGCCAGCGGGAGCGACTTGATGTAGCCGGTGTGCGTGATCGTGATGACCATCTGCTGGTCGGCGATCAGGTCCTCGATGTCGAGCTCGTCCTCGGAGTCCTGGATGAGCGTGCGCCGCTCGTCGCCGTAGGCCTCGTTGAGCTCGGCGAGCTCCTCCTTGATCAGCGCCATCACGAGGTCCTCGTCGCCGAGCAGCGCGCGCAGCTCGCCGATCCGCTCCATCACGTCGGCGTGCTCCTGCTTGATCTCGCCGGACTCCAGCGCGGTCAGCTGCGAGAGCCGCAGGGCGAGGATCGCCTCGGCCTGGATCTGCGAGAGCGAGAAGCGCTCCATCAGCTGCTCGCGCGCCGCGTCCCGGTTGGCCGACGCCCGGATCAGGTCGATGATCGCGTCGAGGTTCTCGAGCGCGATGAGCAGGCCCTCGAGCACGTGCGCCCGCGCCTCCCGCTGGGCGAGCTCGAACTTCGAGCGCCGCACGACGACCTCACGCTGGTGCGTGACGTAGGCGTGGATGACCTCGCGCAGGGAGAGCGTGCGCGGCACACCGTCGACGAGCGCGACCATGTTCACGCCGAACGTCGACTGCATCGACGTGTGCTTGTAGAGCTTGTTCAGCGCGACCTTCGGGATCACGTCCCGCTTGAGCTCGATCACCAGGCGCATCCCGCGCCGGTCGGACTCGTCGCGGATGTCCGAGATCTCGGGGATCTTCTTGTCGTTGACGAGGTCGGCGATCTTCGTGATCAGGCCGCCCTCGCCTCCCTTGCGCACCTGGAACGGCAGCTCGGTGACGATCAGCGCCTCCTTGCCGCGCTGGATGTCCTCGATGCCCACCTTCGCCCGCACCCGTACCCGCCCGCGGCCGGTCTCGTAGGCGTCGCGGATGCCCTGGCGGCCGAGGATGATCCCGCCGGTCGGGAAGTCCGGTCCCGAGACGTGCGTCATCAGCTCTTCGGCCGAGATGTCCGGGTTGTCGATGTACGCGTTGACGGCGTTGACGACCTCGCGCAGGTTGTGCGGCGGGATGTTCGTGGCCATGCCGACCGCGATGCCGGATGAGCCATTGACCAGCAGGTTCGGGAAGCGCGACGGGAGCACGGTCGGCTCCTGCCGCGACCCGTCGTAGGTCGGCACGAAGTCGACCGTGTCCATGTCGAGATCGCGCAGCATCTCGGTGGCCAGGCGCGACATGCGCGCCTCCGTGTTGTGCGAGACGAACCCGTCGGTGAGGAACGCGTGGTCCTCCGAGTCGACCCGCAGGGAGTAGACCGGCTGGACGCCCGCAGGCTCCACCGAGGCGACCTCGGCGTAGTAGTAGTCCCCGGTGAGGAGAGGATCGACGACCGAGCAGACCTCCTCGGAGGCGATCCGCTCACGCAGGGCGACGCCGTCACGCTCCCACCGCTCGACCCGGTCGACGTTGTGCCGACGCAGCCAATAGGCGTGCGGCGAGCCCGCGGTCTCCTCGCGGATGTACTCCGCGACGAACGGCACGTGATCGCTCGAGAGCGCCCGGCTGGTCAGCGGGATCTGGCGGAGCGCCGTGCGTAGCTTGGCCTGCTTGACGCCGAGGAAACCGACCCGGTCACTGAACAACCGCGCGTCGCGACGGTTCGTGATGATGACCTTCGTCTCTCCGCGCGATCTCGGGCCGCTCAGGCGGGAGACGACCCCGAACTCGAGCAGCAGCTGCTGGACTTCGCGAGCGAGCTCGGCGCTGTAGGTCGAGTAGGAGACCTGGATCGTGTTGCGCGGCAGGAGCGAGGACGAGCCGTCGCCGGTGAAGAGCGCCTGGAGGAACGCGCGCTTGTACGGCATCGTCGACGTCCAGACGCGTTCCGGGACGTGCTTCTCGGCGCTGCGCAGGCTCGCGATCGGCCCGAGCACGCTGCCGAGCAGCTCGAACAGGTTGTGCACGTCGATCTCGTGGCAGACGTTGCCCGAGGCGATCGTGCGCGACCCGACGTACCGGGTTCCCCCGACGACGCGGTCATACGCCGCGAGGACCGTGTCGAAGAACTCGCGGTCGTTGTTGTTGAAGCCCGCGCGGGACTCGCTGATGAAGCCCTCGGAGACCCAGGCACCGAGCAGCACCGCCTCGGCGCGCTCGTCGGCCGACAGCTCGCCGCCCGTCGGACGCGGGGTCCGGTTGAGCACGACGCGGTCGCCGGTCGAGAGCTCCTCGAGGAGCTTCCACATCAGCATCGGGACACCGGCGACGTCGACCAGGCAGAGCACCGGGTGGTTCTCGGTCCCGGTCAGCGAGTAGCCCTCACGCGTGGTCGCCTTGAGCGTCGGGTGGTCGCCCGAGTGGAAGAGCTTCGACGCGTGGACCGGGCGCGCCAGCCGGTCGAGCAGGGTCAGGTCGACATTGCGCTCCGAATCGGGCGCCATGCCGACCGCGAGATCGGCGAGCCGACGCGTGCCGGTCGGCGTCGCGACGCGTGTGTCGCCGGAGGCGCAATATCGCATGGCAGCTGCCGCGTCCCCGTCGACCGAGCCGAAGTTCCCCTGCCCGTCGACGAGCGGGTAGCGCAGGGAGAAGTCCTGCGCCATGCGCACGAGCGTGTCGTAGATCGAGGCGTCGCCGTGCGGGTGATAGTTGCCCATCACCTCGCCGACGATCTTCGCGCACTTGGAGTACGGGCGGTTGGGCTGGAGGCCCAGGTCGTTCATCCCGTAGAGCACCCGGCGGTGCACGGGCTTGAGGCCGTCGCGCACGTCCGGAAGCGCACGGCCGACGATGACCGACATCGCGTAATCCAGGTACGCGCTCTTCATCTCGTCTTCGAGCGCGCGCGGCTCGACGTTGCCGCCGCCGATGACGTCAATGGCCATGGGTCACCTCATCCTTCTTGTGGGAGAACGGGGCGGAGCCCCGGATCGTCAGTTCGCTCACACGTCGACCGTGGCGGCCAGCGCGTTGTCCTCGATGAACTCGCGGCGGTGCTCCACCACGTCGCCCATCAGCATCGAGAAGAGGCGGTCGGCGTCGGCCGCATCCTCGATCGAGACCTGCTGCAGCGTCCGCGACGTCGGGTTCATCGTCGTGTCCGCGAGCTGGTCGGCGTTCATCTCGCCGAGGCCCTTGAAGCGGTTCAGCGTCACGCCCTTCTGCGCGACCGAGAGGACCGCTTGGCGCAGCGCCTCGAAGGTCGGCGCCTCCTCCTTCTTGTCCCCGAGCCG
>JBBQEV010000004.1:0-86551 GCA_038321325.1 Solirubrobacterales bacterium | reverse complement strand
GCCTCACGCGGCTGAAGGCCCGTCTCGCGGTCGCCAAGGACGCGCTCGCCCGCCGCCTGGTCGAGCTCTACCAGGCCGACGCCCCCGACCTGGTGACCGTCGTGCTGAACTCCGACGGCTTCGCCGACCTGCTCGAGCGCGGGGAGTTCCTCGGCCGCGTGGGGGAGCAGGACCAGCGGATCCTGCGCATCGTGCGCGACGCCAAGGTCGACGCGGTCGCGACCTCGACCAGGCTCGACGCGCTCGAGCGGCGCCAGCAGACGGTGACGCTGATCGTGCTCAAGCGGCGCAACGAGATCTCCGAGATCAAGCAGGGGCTCATCGACACCCGCGTCGGCTACGACAACACCCGTCAGGGCAAGCAGAACGCCCTCGGCAACGTGCGCATCGAGCGCAAGGGGCTCCAGCAGGAGCTCGACGTCGCCGAGTCCCAGCAGCGCAAGATCCGCGCGGCGCTCGCCGCGGCCGCGACCCAGAACGCCGGCTCGCTGCCCAGCAGCCTGCCCACGCAGCCCGTCAAGGGCGGCGGCGGCCCCTGGATCTACCCCGTCTCCGGTCCCATCACCGGGGCCTTCGGGGAGCAGCGTCCCGGCCACATCCACGCCGGCGTCGACATCTCCGCCCCCGAGGGGACGCCGATCCGCGCGGCCGCCGACGGGCGGGTGGCCCTCATGCAGCCGGTGGCCGCCTCGGGCGGGTACGGCAACTACACCTGCGTCCAGCACACGAGCACGCTGGCCAGCTGCTACGCCCACCAGGTGCGCTTCGGCACGTCGGTCGGGGCCACCGTCAAGCAGGGTCAGGTGATCGGCTTCGTCGGCAACACGGGCCACTCCTTCGGCGCGCACCTGCACTTCGAGGCGCGGATCAACGGCGTTCCCGTGCAGCCCCTGAACTACCTGTAGCCCGCTGCGTCGGGGGCTCATCCAGCCCGAGCTCGAACTCCTCGGCCGCAGGCCCCGGGGTTCGCGAGAAGGCGGATGCGGCTGTGGGGCGACCGGGTTCGCCTTCTCGCGGCGAGCGGCACGACGCGAACCGCCGGCGGCGGGACCGGTCAGCCTGCCAGCACCTTGTCGACCCAGCGCAGCGCCTGGGCCTGCAGGTCGGGGTCGTGCTGCGCGGAGCGGTGGTGGCCGCCCGGGACCTCGACGAACGTCGAGCCCGGCGCCGCGGCGTGAAGCCCGCGCGTGACCTCGACTCCGATCGTCTCGTCGCCCGCGGCGTGCATGAGCAGCAGCCGCTCGCCGAGCTGGGCCGCCGCGCGCTCCTCCGAGACGCTCGCGACGAGCCGGGCCAGCGCCTCCGAGTCGACGCCGAAGGGCGGCAACGTGCCGGCGCGCAGGGCGCGCACGAGGTCCGCGCCCGGCGCGGGGCAGATCGCCACGACCGCCGCGGCCTCCAGCCGCACTCCCGCGGCCAGCGCCATCCACCCGCCCAGGCTCGAGCCGCGCAGCACGAGCGGCACCGTCGGCTCCCCGGCCACGGCGGCCATCGTCGCGACGTCCTCCAGCGCCCCGCCGTCGAGCTCGCCGGGCGACTCGCCGTGGCCACGCAGGTCGAAGCAGACCGCGGAGAACCCATGGACGCGGCAGGCGCGCCCCCAGGCGTAGTGGCCCTCCTTCTCCGACCCCGCGCCGTGCAGCACGACGACCCGCGCCCGGGGCGCCTGGGCGGGGCGGAAGGCGGCGTAGGCCAGCCCGTCGCGCACGTCGAGCTCGGGTGGGGCGACATGGACGACGCGCAAGGACTGGCATCATGCCCGCTCTGGTGGCCGCGGCGCAACAGCTCTCGCACGTCTATCCGCGGGGAGCCCACCTCGACGGCCGTGGCCGGCTGCAGCTCGGCGGCTGCGACGCGCTCGAGCTCGCCCGCGAGTTCGGCACCCCGGCCTACGTCGTCGACGAGGACGATCTCCGCGCCCGGGCCCGCGCGTTCACCGACGCGTTCGCCGCCCACACCAATGACTTCGCGATCCACTTCGCCTCCAAGGCGTTCGCCTGCACCGCGGTCGCGCGCGTCCTGGCCGAGGAGGGCATCGGCTGCGACGTCGCCGGCGGCGGCGAGCTCACGATGGCGCTCAAGGCCGGCGTCGCGCCGTCGGCGATCGAGCTGCACGGCAACGCCAAGACCGAGGACGAGCTGCGTCTCGCGCTCGACGCGGGCGTCGGGACGATCGTCGTCGACAACCTCCACGAGGTCGGCCGGCTCGTCGGCCTGCTCGACGGCCGCGACGCGGGCGAGCCGCAGCACGTCCAGCTCCGCATCGCCCCCGGCGTCTCGCCCGACACCCACCCCTCGATCTCGACCGGCGGGCCCAACACGAAGTTCGGGCTCAACCTCGCCGACGCCCCGCGGGCCCTGGAGCAGCTCGGCGCCTGCCCCGGCGCCGAGGTGGAGGGCCTGCACTTCCACATCGGCTCGCAGATCATGGAGCTCGCGCCGTTCCGCGCCGCCCTGGAGCGCGTCGTCGCGGCGCTGGGCACCGACTTCGCGGTCTGGAACCTCGGCGGCGGCCTCGGCGTGGCCTACGCCGCCGACGACCAGCCGCCCTCGATCGAGGCCTACGCCGCCGCGAAGGTCGCGATGGTCCGCGAGCTCTGCGGGCCTCGGAAGCGCATCGTCGACGAGCCCGGCCGCGCGCTGACCGCGAACTCGACGGTGACGCTCTACACGGTGCAGTCGGTCAAGCGCAACGTCGCGACCTGGGTCGGCGTCGACGGCGGCATGAGCGACAACCTGCGCCCCATGCTCTACGGCGCCCGCTACGAGGCCGAGATCGCCGACCGCTTCGGCGGCGACACCCCGTGCATCGTCACCGGCAAGCACTGCGAGTCCGGCGACGTGCTCGTCCGCGACGCCCTGCTCGCCGATCCGCGCCCCGGCGACGTCCTCGTCACCCCGGCCACCGGCGCCTACGGCTTCTCCATGGCCAACAACTACAACGGCCAGGCGCGGCCGCCGGTGGTGTTCGTCTCCGGCGGGGACGCGCGCCTCGTCGTGCGCCGCGAGCGCGACGAGGAGCTCTTCTCCCGTGACGTCTGAACCCGAACGCTCCGCGAATCCCAGCCCGGAGCGCTTCCGCGTCGGCCTGCTCGGGCACGGCACGGTCGGCGCCGCGTTCGCCGCGCTCCTGCCCCAGCGCGCCGACCAGATCGCCGCGATCACCGGCCGGCGCCCGGAGCTGACCGGCATCCTCACGACCTCGCGCGGGAGCTTCGACGAGCTTGTCGCGGACGCCGACCTCGTGGTCGAGCTCATCGGCGGCCTCGAGCCCGCGCGGGAGTACGTCCTGGCGGCGATGCGCGCCGGCAAGCACGTCGTCACCGCCAACAAGCAGCTGCTCTCCCACCACGGCGAGGAGCTGTGGGCGCAGGCGCGCGAGAGCGGGGTGCAGCTGCGCTTCGAGGCGGCCGTCGCCGGCGTGGTGCCGGTCATCCGGGTGCTGCAGGAGTCGCTGGCCGGGGCGCACCTCGACCGGGTCACGGGCATCGTGAACGGGACCACGAACTTCATCCTCAGCCAGATGGCGCAGACCGGCGCGACCTACGCCGCGGCGCTCGCGGAGGCCCAGCGGCTCGGCTACGCGGAGAGCGACCCGACCGACGACGTCACCGGCCGCGACGCCGCCGCGAAGATGGCGATCCTCGCGCGCCTCGCGTTCGACACCCCCGTCCACATCGACCAGGTCGCCTACGAGGGCATCGAGCGCATCACCCCGGAGGACCTCGAGTACGCCCACGACCTCGACCTCGGGCTCAAGCTGATCGGGACCGCCGAGCGCGTCGGCGAGGGCATCGCGGTGCACGTCCATCCGGCCTTCCTCTACAGCGGGCACCCACTCGCGTCGGTCTCCGGCCCGTTCAACGCCGTGACGATCGAGTCGCCCGACATCACCGAGATCACGCTGAGCGGCCCGGGCGCGGGCGGTCCGCAGACCGCGAGCGCGGTGCTCGGGGACCTGGTGAGCGCGATGATCCCGCCCGCCTCCACGCCGGAGACCTCCGCGAGCCTGCCCGTCATCGCGGACGTCGAGAGCTCCTTCTACCTGCACCTCGAGGTCGCCGACCGCCCCGGCGTGCTCGCGCAGATCGCGCAGCTGCTCGGCCTGCAGGGCGCGTCGGTGCGGTCGGTCGTCCAGAAGGGCCTCGGGGACAACGCGCGGCTGGTGATGGTCGTCCACCCGCTGCTGGAGTCGCGCTTCTACGCGGCGGTCGAGCTGATCGCCGGCCTCGACTTCGTGCGCTCGCAGCCGCGCGCGATCCGCGTCATCGAGGAGGAGTACCAGTGAGCCCCGCCGAGCCCTGCGCGATCCGCGGCGGGCACGGCCATCCCGGGCTCATCCAGCGCTTCCTCGACCGCCTGCCCTTCGCGGCGACCGACCCGATCGTCACGCTGCAGGAGGGCTCCACGCCGCTCGTCCTGGCCGAGCGGATCTCCGAGCGCGTCGGCGCGGAGGTCTTCC
Source organism: Solirubrobacterales bacterium (assembly GCA_038321325.1). GTDB lineage: Bacteria > Actinomycetota > Thermoleophilia > Solirubrobacterales > Solirubrobacteraceae > Paraconexibacter. The sequence goes on along the minus strand of JBBQEV010000004.1, from coordinate 82,089 downwards.
TCAAGATCGAGGGGGCCAACCCGACGGGCTCCTTCAAGGACCGCGGCATGTGCTGCGCGGTGACCGCGGCCAAGCGCGAGGGGGCCGAGACCGTCATCTGCGCCTCGACCGGGAACACGGCCGCGAGCGCCGCCGCCTACGCCGCGCGCGGCGGGCTGCGCTGCGCGGTGCTCGTCCCGGACGGGAAGATCGCGGCGGGCAAGCTCGCCCAGGCGCTCATGCACGGCGCTCGGGTCATCGCGCTGCGCGGCAACTTCGACGAGGCGCTCGAACTGGTCCGCGAGCTGACCCAGCACCACCCGATCGCGCTGGTCAACTCGGTCAACCAGTACCGCCTCGAGGGCCAGAAGACCGCGGCCTTCGAGCTCGTGGAGGAGCTCGGCGGCCTCGACGCGCTCTGCATCCCCGTCGGCAACGCCGGCAACATCACCGCGTACTGGAAGGGCTTTCAGGAGGTCGACCACGCGCCGCGGATGCTCGGCTTCCAGGCGGCCGGCGCCGCGCCGCTCGTGCTCGGCCACCGCGTCGAGAAGCCCGAGACCGTCGCCAGCGCCATCCGGATCGGGAACCCCGCGCGCTGGGAGGAGGCGATGGGCGCCATGACCGCCTCCGGCGGCGCGATCGAGGCGGTCAGCGACGAGGAGATCCTCGACGCCTACCGCTTCCTGGCCGCCCACGAGGGCGTCTTCTGCGAGCCGGCGAGCGCCGCGTCGGTCGCGGGCCTGCTCAAGTTCGGGGCCGGCGAGGCCCGGCGCCTCGCCTGCGTGCTCACCGGCCACGGCCTGAAGGACCCGCAGACCGCCATGGAGCAGTCGGGCTCCGTTGTGCGCTGCGAGCCGGAACTCGCGGCGGTGGAGGCGGCGGTGCTGGGGTAGGGCGTGCCGATGCCGCATCTTGATGCCCTAGGCTGATGTGTCGTGCGCACCACCGTGGATCTCGACCCCGATCTCCTCACCGACGCCCGCCGACGTGCGCTCGAGCGCGGGACGACGCTGTCGGCCGTCGTCGCCGACGCACTGCGCGCCGACCTGCTCCGGCGCCCGGCAGACGCGCCCCAAGAGCCGTTCGCGACGGTGACCTTCCACGGCGAGGGTGGCACTCAGCCGGGGGTCGACCTCGACGACAACCGGACGCTCAGGGAGCTGCTCGACGAGGACGCGTGGACGTCCTAGACGTCAACGTCCTGCTCCACGCGCACCGCGCCGAGCAGCCTCAGCACGAAGGCGTCCGCGCGTGGCTGGACGGCGTGATCGAGGACGGCGTCCCCTTCGGCGTACCGAGCCTCGTCTTCAGCGCGTTCCTGCGCATCGCGACCAACCCCCGGGCGTTCGTGACGCCGACGCCTCCGCAGCTCGCCCTCGAGGCCGTCGAGGCGTGGCGCGCCCGGCCCGGGTGCGTCCTGCTGGAGCCCGGCGCGCGCCACTGGGCCTTGTTCACGGAGCTCGTCGCGCGGGTCGGCGCGCGGGGCAACGTCGTGCCCGACGTCTACCTCGCCGCCATCGCCATCGAGAACGGCGGGGAGTTCGTCTCGACCGACCGGGGCTTCGGGCGCCTCCCGGGACTGCGCTGGCGCCACCCGCTCGAGTCGTGACGTCTCGGCCGGGTGACGGTGCGAGCGCGAGCGCGTTCTCGCCGTCTCGAGGCTCGACGGTGATTCGGCGCGGGCTGGAGCGCTACCGCCGCACCGGCGCCGACCCTCCGTTCGGCGATCCCCGGCGGGCCCACGGCGTGGCGATGGAGGGCCACTACTGGCGCTTCACCGATGCCGCCGCGGGCCGGGTGATCGTGGCGCTGTGCGGCGTCTCGACGGCGCCCGACGGCCCGTGGGGGCTCGTCGCGCTCGCGGCGCACCCCGAGGGGTTCGTGCGCGAGGTGATCACGCCCACGGCCTCCGCCGATCCGCGACGGCTCGGCGTCCGCGCCGGGGACGCGCTCTGGGCGAGTGCGGAGGCCCTGCACGTGGACCTCGGCCCCGACGCTCGGCTCGACGTCCGCCTCAGCGCCCGGCGGGACTGGCCGCGGCAGGCGTTCGGCGGGATCGGGCTCGCCGGGGCGATCCCGCGGCTCGGCCAGTACTGGCATCCCCACCTGCTCGGCGCCACCGTCACCGGCGAGGCCGTGATCGGGAAGCAGCGCTTCCGCCTGGACGCCGCCACCGCCTACGCGGAGAAGAACTGGGGCACCCGCTTCCCGGGTACATGGTGGTGGGGACAGGCGCACGGCTTCGCCGATCCGACCGTGTGCGTGGCGTTCGCCGGAGGGCGCCTGCCCGGCCTCGGCACCCTTCCGTTCGGACCGACCGCGATCGTGGCGACCGTCGGCTCGGAGCTGATCCGGATCGGCCTGCCGACCGGGCGCGTTGCCGTTGAGCTGGGGGAGGGGAGCTGGCGCCTGCGCGGACGCTCGCCGCACGGGTCGCTCGAGCTCGAGGGCGACGACGGCGGCCGGGCGCCGTACGCGCTACCGGTCCCGCTCGCGGCCGAGCGGCGCGCGCAGGCCCGCGCCGCGCAGCATCTCGCCGCCCGGGTGACGCTCACCGTCCGCCGCGGACGGCGGCTGCTCTACCGCGGCGAGTCGGCGCTCGCCGGCCTCGAGCGCGGGACGCCGGTCGCGTAGTGCTCGGATTCGTAAGTTCCGTCGTCGTATCGCGACGTGCCTATCCGCCGAGGACGACGCCCACGATCAGCAGCACGCAGAAGAGGAGGTGCAGCTGGGCGGTCTGCGGGGCGAGCGGGACGAGGCGCTCGTCCCCCTCGGCGCCGGCCGCCAGCGTCTGGGCGACGCGCTGGGCGGCGATCGGGAGCGTCAGCAGGGCGAGCAGGAGCGGCCATCCGAACTGATCGGTGGCCACGAGCGCGATGACGGTGGCGTAGGTCAGCGCCAGCGAGCCGAGGTACAGCGCGCGGGCGGCCCCGAAGCCGAGCCGGACGGCCAGTGTGCGCACGCCGGCGTCGCGGTCACCGGGAATGTCCGAGAGGTTGTTGGCCTGCAGCACGCTGGCGATCAGGAGTCCGGGCGCGAAGCCGAGCCAGAACGCCGGCGCGTGGAACGCGTCGCCGGTCACCGCGGTGTAGGCGCCCTGGGTGATCAGCGGCCCCATGAGGAAGACGATCGCGGCGTCCCCGAGCCCGGCGTACTTGAGCGGGCGCGGGCCGTAGGAGTACCCGGCGCCGCCCGCGATGCCGAGCACGCCGAGCGCGAACAGCCAGGGCTGCTCCTGGACGATCGCGATGACCGTGCCCAGGACGAAGGCGGTGAGAAAGAAGCCCGCGGCGACCCGGCGGCCGTCGGGGATCGTCATCAGCCCCGTCGTGAACACGCGCGAGTTGTCCATCTTGGTCTCGTCGTCGACGCCGCGGTCGGCGTCCTCGACGTCGTTGATGACGTCGGTCCCGGCGTGCACGCAGAGCAGCGCGAGGATCGCCGCGGGCAGCAGCCACCACGTCGGCTCGTCGGACTGGAGGGCGACCATCCCGCCGGCTGCGCACGGCAGCAGCGAGGTCGGGAGGTACAGCGGGCGCGTGGCCTGGACGATCACCGCGAGGCGGCCGGGCGCCTCGGCGGGTGCCGGGGACCCTCCTGATGGGCGTTGTGTCGGGGGCACGTCGCTCGCGGCCAGGCTACGGACTCCGGCGGCCGCCGGTGCGCCGGGAGCGGGTAGGTTCGCACGCGATGCAGCGCCGCCGCACCGTCCGCGTCCCCGCCTCCAGCGCGAACCTCGGCCCCGGCTTCGACACGTTCGCCGCCGCGCTCGCGCTCCACATGGAGCTCGAGGTGGAGGAGACCGGGACGTTCGCGGTCGAGACCGATCTCGCGATCGCCGCGGACCGCCGCAACCTCTGCGTGCGCGGCTTCGAGCGCCTCCACCCACCCGACGCCTTCACCTTCCGCATCACCTCGGAGATCCCCCTGAGCGGCGGCCTCGGGACGAGCGCGGCGGCCTACGTCGCCGGGCTGCTCGCGGCGGACTCGATCTTCGAGCTCGACGCCGACCTGCTCGCCCACGCCACCGCGCTGGAGGGTCACCCGGACAACGCCGCGGCCGCGCTGGGCGGGGGCTTCGTGATCTGCGCGGACGGTCGGGCCGCGCGCTTCACGCCGCCCGCCGGCCTGGAGGCCGTGCTCGTCGTGCCCCACGCGGCGGTCCGCACCGCGCAGGCGCGCGGCGCGCTCCCGGCGGAGGTGCCGATGGGCGAGGCCGTCTTCAACGTCGCGCACGGCGCGCTGCTGACCCTCGGGCTGGCGACCGGCGACTGGGAGCTCGTCTCCCGTGGCCTGCAGGACCGCCTCCACCAGCCGCGCCGCGCCGGCCTCTTCCCGCGCTCGGCCGCGCTGCTGGACCGTGCGCGCGAGCTCGGGGCGCTCGGCGCGACGATCTCCGGAGCGGGTCCGACCGTCCTGGTCTGGAGCCACTACGAGCAGACGGGCGCGCTGACGGAGGCGCTGCGCGGCGAGGCCGGCGACTGGGCGGCCGTGATGCGCGTGCCCTTCGAGGGTGCGGGCGCGAGCGTGCGGACGCTGTAGACGGTTCCCGCGTTCTAGGATGCGCGGTCGATGATCGACCGTGAACAGGTCCTGCACGTGGCCCGGCTGGCGCGCCTCGAGCTCTCCGACGAGGAGACCGAGCGGATGAGCGAGGAGCTCTCCAAGGTGCTCGGCCACATCGAGAAGCTCTCCGCGCTCGACCTCACGCAGGTGCAGCCGACCGCGCACGTCGTCGCGGTGGACGTCGCCCTGCGCGCCGACGAGCCCCACACGTCGCTTCCGCGCGACGTCGCGCTGGCCTCGGCTCCCGACGTCGCCGACGGCGGCTTCCGCGTCCCGAGCCCGCAGGCATGAGCGCCGAGCTCATCGCCCTCTCCGCGAAGGCCGCCGCCGACGCGATCGCCGCCGGCGAGCTCGACCGCGGCGAGTACTTCGAGGCCTACCGTGCCCGCTCGGCCGCCGACGAGCTCAACGCCTACGTGTGGGTCGCCGAGGAGGCGAGCGAGGCGGTCGACGGAGAGCTCGGCGGGGTCCCGATCGCGATCAAGGACCTCTTCTGCACCAAGGGGGTCCCGTCGCAGGCCGGCTCGAGGATCCTCGAGGACTACCGGCCGCCCTACTCCGCGACCGTCGTGGAGCGGCTCGCCGCGGCGGGCACCGTGCTGCTCGGCAAGACCAACCAGGACGAGTTCGCGATGGGGTCCTCCAACGAGAACTCCGCCTACGGCCCGGTCCTCAACCCCTGGGACCGCACGCGCGTCCCCGGAGGCTCGAGCGGCGGGAGCGCCGCGGCCGTCGCGGCGGGCCTCGCGCCCCTGGCCATCGGCACCGACACGGGCGGCTCGATCCGCCAGCCCGCCGCGCTGTGCGGCGTCGTGGGGCTCAAGCCGACCTACGGGACGGTCTCGCGCTACGGGATGATCGCCTTCGCCTCGAGCCTCGACCAGGCCGGGCCGTTCGCGCGCGACGTCACCGACGCCGCGCTGCTCTACCGCCACATGGCCGCCCAGGACGGGCGCGACGCGACCTCCGTCCGCCACCCCGACGAGCTCGTGCTCCCCGAGCGGCACGAGCTCAAGGGCGTCCGCCTCGGCGTCCCGGAGGACCTGACCGGCGAGGGTGTCGAGCCCGGCGTCATGGCGTCCTTCGAGGCCGCGCTCGCGCAGGCCGAGGCGCTCGGCGCGACCGTCGAGCGCGTGGCGCTCCCGCACGCCGACTACGGCCTGAGCGCCTACTACGTCCTCGCCCCCGCGGAGTGCTCGAGCAACCTGTCGCGCTACGACGGCGTCCGCTACGGGGCGCGCACGCCGGCCGACGACCTCACCTCGATGTACGTCCGCACCCGCCACGACGCCTTCGGCCCCGAGGTCAAGCGGCGCGTGATGCTCGGCACCTACGCGCTGAGCTCGGGCTTCTACGACGCCTACTACGCGAGCGCCCAGAAGGTCCGCACGCTCATCGCCGACGACTTCGCCGCCGCCTTCGAGACGGTCGACTTCCTCGTCACCCCGACGAGCCCCGGGGTCGCGTTCGGCCTCGGCGCGCTGACCGGCGACCCCCTGGCGATGTACCTCAACGACTACTTCACCGTCCCGATGTCGCTGGCCGGCATCCCGGCGGTCTCGCTGCCCTGCGGCCTCAGCGAGGGCCTCCCCGTCGGCTTCCAGCTCGCCGGACCGGCCTTCAGCGAGAACCGCCTGCTCGACGCGGCGCACGCGCTCGAAGGGGCCTTCGGATTCGACGGATCGGCGGTGCGCTCATGACGGAGTACGAGACGGCGATCGGCCTGGAGATCCACGTCCAGCTCGCCACGCAGACGAAGATGTTCTGCTCGTGCGCGCTCGGCTTCGGTGAGGAGCCCAACACGCGCACCTGCCCGGTCTGTCTCGCGCTCCCGGGAGCGCTCCCGGTCGTCAACGCCGAGGCGATCCACTTCGGGCTGATGATCGGCCTGGCGCTGGAGTGCACGCTCAACGACCGCTCCGTCTTCGACCGCAAGAACTACTTCTACCCCGACTCGCCGAAGGGGTACCAGATCAGCCAGAACGAGGATCCGCTGTGCTCGGGCGGCGAGCTCGGCGGCGTGCGGATCCATCGCGCCCACCTCGAGGAGGACGCCGCCAAGACCATCCACTCCGGCGGAGCCGGGGGTGGGCGCATCCTCAGCTCCGCGCACTCGGTCGTCGACTTCAACCGCGGTGGCACGCCGCTGTGCGAGATCGTCACCGAGCCCGACATCACCTCCGCCGAGCAGGCCGGCGAGTTCCTGCGCCTGCTCCGCACGACGATGCGCCGGATCGGCGTCAGCGACGTGAACATGGAGGAGGGCTCGCTGCGGTGCGACGCGAACATCTCCATTCGGCCCGCCGGGCAGGCCGAGCTCGGCGTCAAGACCGAGCTGAAGAACATGAACTCCTTCCGCTTCATCGAGCGCGGCATCCGCGCCGAGGTCGCGCGGCAGGAGGGGCTCCTGCGCGCCGGCGAGCCCGTCGTCCAGGAGACGCTGCACTTCGACCCGCGCACGGAGCTGCTCACCTCGATGCGCTCCAAGGAGGAGGCGCACGACTACCGCTACTTCCCGGAGCCCGACCTCACCCCGGTGACGATCACCGAGGCGATGCTCGCGCGCGCCCGCGCGGCGATGCCCGAGCTGCCGGCCGCCCGCCAGGAGCGCTTCGCGCGCGACCTCGGCCTGAACCCGGACACCGCGAAGCTCCTCGCGTGGCGCACCGAGCTCGGCGACTACTACGAGGAGGCGCTCGAGACCGGCGCCGAAGCGGTCCCGCTCGCGAACTGGACGACGAACGAGCTCGTCCAGCGCCTCGGCGCCGACGCCGACCCGGCGACCTCCCACGTCCGTCCCGCGGCCCTCGGGGTCCTCGTGACGCTGCTCACCGAGAAGAAGATCACCGCCGGCGCGGCCAAGACCGTCCTCGACAAGCTCGTGGCCGAGGGCGGCGACCCGACCGCGATCGTCGAGACCGAGAACCTGGCGGCGATGGGCGGCGCCGACGAGCTCGCGCCCGTGGTCGCCGCGGCGCTCGAAGCGCAGCCCGCCCTCGCCGAGCGCATCCGCGGCGGCGACTTGAAGCCGATCGGCGCGATCATCGGCGCGGTGATGAAGGAGACCAAGGGCCGCGCGGACGGCCAGGAGGTCACGCGATTGGTGAGGGAGCAGCTGGGGCTGTAGCGAACGCCGTGCCCGCGCTGCCCGGTCGTCACCCTTGCTCGATGAGGTGCTTGATCATCCGCAGATCCGCGCGATTGGCCCGCCGCATGGCCGTCGCCATCAGCGGCGCCGCGACCTTCGAGAAGCCCGACGGCTCGCCGCGGTTGCGCAGCGTCATCCGCGTGCCGCCCGATGCCTCCTCGAAGGTGTAGGTCGTCTCCATCGGGAACGGGCCTTCCGCGGTGCGCATGACGAATCGGCGTCCGGGGACCAACTCGACGACCTCGTACGTGTACGCGAGCCTCCGGCCGAGGAACCGCGCGACGAACGACAGTTGCGTCCCGACCGCGAGCGGCCGGGCCGTCCGCCACTCGATGCGCTCGATGTTCGCGTACCAGATCGGAGCGTTGTCCGGATCGCACGCGTACGCGGCGACCGGTTCGCGCGGTCGCGAGACCAGGACATTCGTCGACACGTCGACCGACACGTCGAGAAGCGTAGGGCGAAGCGGAAGCGGTCACCTTCCTGCACACGAACATCGCCAGTGCACGAGACCGACGGATGTGAGCGCGAACTCGACCGGGTCACGGATGAAGCGCGGGTCCTGCTCGTCGGCCGTCGGGCGGCTCGACCGCGGGGGCACCGGGAGTCGTCTCGACTGCGTCCGTCTCTGCGCTCGAGGTGTCCCCACTAGAGCTTGACGACGCGCAGGCCCGGGACCGCGTCGAAGTCGGAATCCTGGGTGAGCAGATCGGCGTCGTGGGCAATCGCCGTGGCCGCGATCCACGCGTCCTGCACGCCGAGCTTGCCGCGTCCCGCCGAGCGCATCTCGACGACCAGTGTCGCAAACGCGGAAGCCACGCCCCGATCGGCGGGCAGGGCGTTCAAGCGCTCGACCTCACGCAGCGTCCGCATTCGCGCGGCTCGGATCTGAGGGCTGACGGCGGCGAGCACGCCCATCTCCAACTCGGCGATGGTGACGATCGAGACCGCTATCTCGCCATCCTCGTCGTACGGATTCAGCGGCCGGTCAGCCTCGCGCGCGATGAACATCGAGGTGTCGGCGACCGCTCGACCGCTCACAGATCCTCGATCGTGTCGGGCTGCAGCTCGGCGAGATCGTCGCGCAGTCCCGGATCGGCCGGATGCACGAGCACCGTCGCGAAGAACTGCGCGGCGGGCATCCAGGTCGGCCTATCCGTCAACGGCACGAGCTGTGCGACGGGCCGTCGGTTGCTGTGCACAGTCAGCGTCTCGCCCGCTTCGACGCGCCGCAGGACCCCCCCTGTGTCGTTGCGAAGCTCCCGAACCGAGATGGCCTTCATGTAGCACACTGTAGCCAGAGTGCGACATGCCTGCCCGCATGCTGCAGCCGCATCCGGCGCCGTGGTCAGCGTCCGTGCCGCTACCGCGCCGCAGGCTCGTCCTCGACCGGGGCGCGCAGCCGCCGGGCCAGCGGGCGGGCGGCGAGGAGGAGCACCACGATCGGCGCCAAGGCGAGGTAGAGGACCGGATCGGTGGGCGAGAGCTCCTGGAGGCGCGAGCCGAGGAGCACGAACACGACCGTGAGGGGCAGGAACCCGATCACCGTCGTCCAGGCGAACCGCCACAGCGGCACGCGCGCCGCGCCCGCCACGTAGCCGGTCAGGCTGAACGGGACGACGGGCACGAGGCGGGCCGCGAGCAGGACCGGGGCGCCGCCGCGCAGCACGGCGGCCTCGGCACTGCGGAAGCGCCGCTCGTTGACGAGCCGGTAGAGCAGCGAGCGTCCCGCGTAGCGTCCGATCGCGAACGTGGCCAGCGCGGACAGCAGCCACCCGGCCACCACGATCGGCAGCGCGACCGCGAAGCCGTAGACGAAACCGGCGGCGGCGGTGGGGATCTCGGCGGGGTAGGGGACGACCGCGTGCAGGAGCGTGACGGAGAGGAGCACGAGGACCCCCCAGGCGCCCAGGCCGCGGAGATAGTCACGCAGACCCGTCGTGTCGCCCTGGAGCGCGAAGGCCGCGGCCTGGTGCAGAGGGTCGACGAACCAGACCAGAGCGCACGCGACGACGATCGCCGCGAGCGTGAGGGTGACGCCCCTGCGGGGGACTCCTGGAACCCCTCGGGGAGACCCGGACACCCCCCGAGGGTACGCGGCCGGCCAAGCCGGTCGCCGTCGCATCGCGGGACCGGCAGATCAGCGCGGACCTGGCGCCGCCGCAGCCTCGGACCCTCGCCCTTGCGCCGGAGCAGGCGTACCATCGCGGGCATGTCGCGTCTCATCCGCATGGACCACACCGGGCACTCGACCCTCGCCGAGTGGACCGCCGACGACCCCGCCGCCGTCGAGGCCGCAGTCGTCGCCTTCCAGGCCGAGCTCGACCGGGGCTTCTTCGGGATGGTCTCCACGGGCGAGGGGCACGCCGAGCAGGTCAAGCAGCTGCCGATCGACGCCGGCCTCGTGATCATGCGCCGGCCGATCGCCGGCGGCTGAGACGGGCTTCGAGGTTCGCCTGCCGTGACCGAGGTCCTGCCCGAGCTCGCGGCCGTCCACTGGCGCCCGCGCGTCGACGAGCCCCGCCTGCGCCGCGTCGGCCTGGGCTGGACGGTCACCACGATCGCCCACGTCGTGCCGTTCGCCGGCGCCGGGATCGTGCTGCTCGCCGCCGAACCGCTCGCGTTCCCGGTCACGCTCGCGAGCTTCGCCCACGCCTGGATCATCCCCGAGCTCTACGCGGCGCGCGGGGCCAACGTCGTCCGGTCGCGGCGCTTCGCGGCGACCCCGGAGGCCGAGCGCGTCTCGGTGGGGCTGCTCGGCGACCTCGTCTCCCACGAGGCGCGCGAGCTGCACCGCGAGGCCGGGCTCGTGCTCGAACGGGGGACGCTCGGCGTGTGGCTCATCGGCCCCACCGGCGCGCTGCTCGTCCGGCCGGGCGGCAAGCGCGTCCTCTGCTACTGCATCCGGGTGCCCGAGCCGGAGCTGCCCGCCGGCGACCGCATCGCCCACCTGCTCCTCGCCCTCCGCAGTGACGAAGCAGGGTTCGCGACCGTGGCCAACTGCGCGTTCTCCGGAGCGCGCTGGCGCGTGCGCCGCCGGCTGGCCGCGGAGATGCGGCCCGCGCTCGACCGGGCGGGCGCCGTGGCCCGCGGCGCCGAGCGGTAGCCGACGGTCGTCCGCCGCCGCCCCGGGCGCCGGCGCTCGACCGCGGGGCGAGCACCGCGGGCCACATCCCGACCGTCGGGACATGGGATCGCGCCGCGCGAAGGCAGATCATGCTGGACATGCCCGCCACCGAGCCCTCCCGCCTCCTGCTCTTCACCGACTCCCCGCGGACGACCGCGCCGGTCCAGCCCACGAAGGTCCGGCGCTACCGCCTCGCGCGGCTGCAGCCCGACGGCCCGCGTCGCGACGAGAGCGCCCCGCGTTATGAGTACTTGAAGCGCAGCTACGACTGACTCGGACCTGCGCCGGATCGGGCACGAGCGCGCGGCCAGTGGTCGCGGTCGCAAGTTCTGGTGGATTGGCCGCGCGGATCTCTCGAAAAGCTGGCGTGGCCGGCCGGCGCTGCTCAGGCTGGGTGCCTTTGCAAGCCGGCCGGACGCGTCAGGTGCGACGAGACGCCCGGGGAATCCCGCAGAACTTCTGGCCGCGTCCACTAGAATCGACGTCATGCCCGAGACGACGTCACGCTCCCGCTCGCTGCTCATGCGCCTCGTGGCGCTCGTCGTCCTCGTCATCGCCGCCTACGTCCTGTTCAAGATCGTTCTCGGCTTCCTGATCGGCCTCTTCTACGTCGTCGCGATCATCGCCGCGCTGGTCGCGGTGGTCTGGGCGTACCGCACTCTCAAGCGGCGGTGATCTACCTCACCCTGTGCCTCGTCTTCGGCGTCGCGACGGCGCTGGTGGCGCGTGCGCGGGGGACGTCGTGGGTCCTGTGGGGCCTGATCGGCGCGATCTTCCCGGTCCTCGGCCTGGCCGGCGTGCTGCTGTTTCGCCGCGAGACCGAGGAGCTCCGGAGGCCGTGCCCGAACTGCGAGCGCGTCTGCATGATCTACGAGGCGCTGTGCACCCGGTGCGGCGCGGAGCTCGACTTCCCCGAGGTGGCGATCGAGTCCCGGGCCGACGCGGCGCGCAGGGCCCATCCCGCCACGTAGATAGTTCTGCGCGCCTGAGCTAAGGCTCCGATTCGAACCACTAAGATCGGGGGTCAGGCCCCGCGTCCGCGGGTCGCCGCCACGCGAGAGCGCGAGAGGAGGTCGAAGGACGATGCGAGCAGTCGATGCCGTGATGGAGTGCCTGAAGGCGGAGGGTGTCGACGTCGTCTTCGGCCTTCCCGGCGGAGCGAACATCCCCACCTACGACGCGCTGTACGACGGCGGGATCCGCCACATCCTCGTCCGTCACGAGGCCGGCGGCGGCCACGCGGCCGAGGGCTACGCGAAGGCGACCGGCAAGGTCGGCGTCGCGATCGGCACGAGCGGCCCGGGTGCGACGAACCTCGTCACGCCGATCATGGACGCGATGATGGACTCGATCCCGGTGGTCTTCATCACCGGTCAGGTCCGCACCGACCTGCTCGGCACCGACGGCTTCCAGGAGGCCGACGTCATCGGCATCACGATGCCGGCCGTCAAGCACTCGATCATGATCCAGCACCCCGCGGAGATCCCGCGCGCGATCAAGGAGGCGTTCCACATCGCGCGCTCGGGGCGCCCGGGGCCGGTCGTCGTCGACATCCCGACGGACCTCTCGAAGGCCGACATCGACTACACGCCGATCGAGGACGTCCGCCTGCCGGGCTACCAGCCCACCCTCGAGGGCAACGTCAAGCAGATCCGCCAGGCGGCCAAGGCGCTGGCGGCCGCGCGCCGGCCGGTCGTCTACGCCGGCGGCGGGGTCATCCTCGCCGACGCCGGGGAGGAGCTCACCGCGTTCTGCCGCGCCGACCGCTTCCCGGTGACCACGACGCTGAACGGCCTCGGCGGCTTCCCGGCCCCCGACCCCCAGTGGCTCGGGATGCTCGGGATGCACGGCACGCGCACGGCGAACTACGCGATGGACGAGGCCGACCTGATCTGCTGCGTCGGCGCCCGCTTCGACGACCGCATCACCGGCAAGCTCTCCGAGTTCGCCCCGCGCGCGAAGTTCATCCACATCGACGTCGACCCCGCCGAGATCTCCAAGAACGTCCCCGCGCACATCCCGATCGTCGGCGACGCGAAGGGCATCCTGGCCAAGCTCAAGACGGAGTACGACGCGCTCGGCGCCGACCCGGCCCGCCTGTCGGACTGGTGGCAGCGCATCGCGGGCTGGCAGCTCAAGCACCCGCTCGGCTACGCGGACTCCGAGGACTCCGAGATCAAGCCGCAGCGCCTCATCGAGGCCGTCTTCGAGGCCACGGGCGGCGAGGCGATCATCACGACCGACGTCGGCCAGCACCAGATGTGGGCCGCGCAGTACTACCACTACAAGCGCCCGCGCCAGTGGATCTCCTCCGGCGGCCTGGGGACGATGGGCTTCGGCCTGCCCGCCGCGATGGGCGCCGCCGTCGGCTGCCCCGACGAGACCGTCGTGTGCATCACCGGCGACGGGTCCATCCAGATGAACGCGCAGGAGCTCGCGACCTGCGCGGAGGAGGGGATCCCGGTGAAGGTGATCATCTCCAACAACGGCTACCTCGGCATGGTCCGCCAGTGGCAGGAGCTCTTCTGGGAGCGGCGCTACTCGGCCGTCGACATGGGCCACTACCCGGACTTCGTCAAGCTCGCCGAGGCCTACGGCTGCACCGGCCTGCGGCTCACGAAGAAGGACACGCTGGTGGACGACATCCGCGCCGCGATCGCGACGCCTGGCCCCGTCGTGGTCGACGTCCGCGTCACCCGCGAGGAGAACACGTACCCGATGATCGTGCCCGGCGAAGCCGCGCGCGACATGGTGGGGTGAGCCGACATGGGCGAGCCCGGAGTCAAGGAAGTCCTGTCGCTGGAGAGCCTGGAGGCCGCCGGCTCGGTCCGGACCGGCCGCAAGCACATCCTCTCGATCCTCGTCGAGAACAAGCCGGGTGTGCTGACGCGCATCGCGAGCCTGTTCGCGCGGCGCGGCTTCAACATCGACACGCTCTCGGTCGGGCCGACCGACGACGAGCACCTCTCGCGGATCACCATCACCGTCGACGGGGCCAACCACCCCATCGACCAGGTGACCAAGCAGCTGCACAAGCTGGTCAACGTGCTGAAGATCCGCGACCTCGAGCCCGCCGACGCGGTCTCGCGGGAGCTCGCGATGTTCAAGATCGCCGCGGACGGCACGCAGCGCGCCGAGGTCATGCAGCTCTGCGACATCTTCCGCGGGAAGGTCATCGACGTGACCAAGCGCTCGGTCGTCGTCGAGGTCACGGGCACCGTGGACAAGATCGAGGCGTTCGAGCGCAACGTGCGCCCGTTCGGGCTCATCGAGATGATCCGCACCGGCGAGATCGCGATCTCGCGGGGCCGCGGGGAGACCTGAGGCGCCGCTCCGGCGCAGCGTTCGTCGATGGGCTCGCTGAGCGAGCCCGGATACGAACGCTGCCGCGCGCGAGTCTGATCCGGCCGCGCGCCGCCCGCGCCCGTACGCTCAGAAGACGACGCGATGCCGACCCTGACCGCCGCCCGACCGCCCTTCGCCCTGGCCCCCGCGGACCAGGCGCGGCTGCGCGGCCACGTGGAGGAAGCGATCCGGCGGGCGCGGGACGCCCGGTCGGGCACGGCACTCGCCGCGGTGACGGTGACGCTCGATCCGCGCACGGACCCGACCGCCGTCGCCGTGGCCTCGCGCCGGGCGGGTGAGCCGTGGTTCGTCCTCGAGCAGCCCGATCGCGAGCGCTCCGCGCTGGCGACGCTCGGCTGCGTGGCGGCGCTCGAGGCCCACGGCCCCGACCGCTTCACGGGGGTCGCCGCCGCGTGGAGGCGTCTGGCCTCCGACGCGTGCTGCGACGCCGACGACGACCGCGGGCGCCCGCGCGGCTCGGGCCCGGTCGCCGTGGGGGGTTTCGCGTTCGCCCACGAGGGCGGGCAGGCGCCGCACTGGAGCGGCTTCGCGCCCGCGTCCCTGCACGTCCCGGAGGTCGCGCTCGCGCGGCGCGGCGACGACGTCCGGATGACGCTGCACGCGCTCGTCCGGCGGACCTCCACCGCCGACGCCGTGCTCGTGGCGCTTGCGGCGCGCTGCGACGAGCTGCGGCTGTCCGGGCTCCCCCTCCTCGACCCCGATCCCGCGGGGCGGGTGCGGGTGGCGAGCACGATGCCGCCCGAGCACTACGAGGCCGCGGTCGCCCGTGCGGTGGAGAAGATCCGCGCCGGCGCGCTGGAGAAGGTCGTGCTCGCGCGGGAGGTGCAGGTGCACACGGGCCGCGGCCGCGCGCACGACGCCGGCGGGGTGCTCGGCGTCCTCCGCGAGGCGTTCCCCTCCTGCTACGTCCTCGCCGTCGGCCGCGGCGACGCGACCTTCGTCGCCGCGAGCCCCGAGCTGCTCGTGCGCCGCGACGGCCTCCGGGCCGGGACGCTCGCGCTGGCCGGCTCCGCGCGCCGGTCCGCCGACCCGGCCGTCGACGACCACCTCGGCGAGCAGCTCCTGCGGTCGGCGAAGGACCGCTCCGAGCAGGCGATCGTGACGCGCCGCATCACGCGGGCGCTGGAGCGCGTCGCGCTGTGGGTGACCGCCGCGGACGAGCCGCAGGTCATCAAGATGGCCAACATTCAGCACCTCGCGACGCCGATCCGTGCCCAGCTCGCGGAGCGCGTCCCCGCCGTCGAGCTCGCCGGCCGCCTGCATCCGACACCCGCCGTGGGCGGCGAGCCGTGGGAGGTCGCCGCGCCGCTGATCCCGGCGCTGGAGGGCTTCGACCGCGGGTGGTACGCCGGCCCCGTCGGCTGGACCGACCTCAACGAGGACGGCGAGTTCTGCGTCGCGCTGCGCTGCGCGCTGCTCGACGGGCCGCTCGCGCGCTGCTACGCGGGGGTCGGCGTGGTGCGCGACTCCGACCCCGCGGCGGAGCTGGCCGAAACCGAGGTAAAGCTCCAGGCGCTGCTCCCGGTCCTGGCCCTCTGAGCCGCTGGGCTAGGCTCCGCGGATGGCGATCGCGCAGGCAATCGAGTTCCGCGGCGGCTCCCACGACGGCGTGCGGGGCGAGCCCCAGGTCGAGCCGGACGGTCGGTACCCCGAGACGCTCTGGCGCATCAGCTGGGTGGACGGCGAGCAGTACGCACGTACGGAGGAGGAGTTCGTGGACGAGGAGGGCCGGTGCCGCGTCGTCTTCCGCCACGACGCCGACGGCGACCTGATCGCGCAGGTCAGGCGGACCTACTCCGGCCTGTCCGTCTAGCCCTTCCGCCACACCCCCACGACCTCCGCGACGGTCGCGGAGCGGTAGGTGATGCCGCGCTGCAGCGGCCGGATGACGAGATCGAAGCGCGAGGTGTCGCGCTGGTGCAGTTCCTCGACGAGGGCGTGGAAGCGCCGCCCCTTGCGGTCGATCTCGACGATGTCGCCGGGGGCGAGGTGCTTGGAGGAGCGGCGCACGACCTTCGCCGGCGCCGGCGCGTCTGCTGGGTTCTCGAAGAGCGTGTCCACGGTCGCAGACGCTACGCCGCGCGCCGGACGGCTCGGATGAGCGAGCGGCGCTACCTCACCGTGACCTCGTTGATCATCCCGAGCTCCAGGTGCCTGCGGCCGCCGGCTCGGCCGCGGACGAAGCAGACCAGCGCGTAACGGCCGGGGGCGAAGTCCAGCTGCGTGACCTGGCGCTCGCCGCCCTCGAGCACCACCGTCTCCCGCGTCCCCTCCGTATCGACCGGCGGCCGCCCGGTCGACGTGCGCTCGCCGAAGAACCGGCGCACGTCCGCCAGGTCGACGCCGTCACGCATCGGCGCGAAGAACGCGTGGTGGGGCTCCACCCCGGTGTTGTCGAAGTCGACCGTGTTGCGACCCGCGCGCAGGCCGGAGACGCGGAAGGAGAAGTCGATCGCCTCGACGCGGGCCGGGGCGCGCGGCGGGTCGGGAGCGGTGCGGGGGCCCGTGACCGTGAACGCCGCCACCCTCCCGGGACGGTCCGCGTCCGCCGCGACGTAGTAGCGGCCGGCGGGCAGCGCCTGCAGCGTCCGGCTGGTCGTCTGGGGAGCGGTGAGGCTGACCCCGCCCGCGCGGCGCAGCCAGTCCGGCAACCGCCTACCGACGCGGAGGGCCTGCGCAACGGTGTGGTTGCCACCGACCCTCCAAAGCTGCGCCTTGTGCGGGGCGTTGCTCACGTTGCGCAGACGGATCTCGACGAGACCGCCGGTGACCGAACGCGGGGCGCGGTAGCGAAAGCGACCGGGCTCCGTGTCGTCGACGGTGATCGTCAGCCGGGGGGCCCCGGCGGGCACCCGGGGGAGCGGATCACGCCCGGTCGTCGCGCCGGCCCGCGGCGCGATCCCCGCGTCGCCGGCGGCCGGGCCCGCCCCCTCGCCGGCCGGGCCCGGCGCGAACGGGTCGACCTCGGTGCCGCCGCCGCCGCACGCGACCACCGCGGCGACGGTCATCAGCGTCGCCACCGCCGATCGACACGCCTGCGCACGCACGCGGCCATTAGAACACCGATGCCCCAGAGCGGTCAAACCGACCCGACAAGGGCTCGCGTCAGACTGAATGCGGGCTTCGGCCACCGTCTCGCAACACCCCAACCCACGGAAACTCGGCGCACGATCGCGCTACGCGGTGATCGCCGCGAGCGTCCGCGGCGACGCTAACTGCTTGCCTCGGAGCGAACGCCGGGACCGCCGACGCAACGATCGCGTCCGCCTCCGCCGTCCATGAAGTCAGCGCCCGCGTCCCCCGACTCTCCCCCCTGGAGAGCTACGTCAACGCGCTCGGCGGCACCCTCGAAGTGCGCGCCGTCTTCCCCGACAGACCGTCGCGCTGATCCGCACCGAACGCGCCAGCTCCACGGGTCGGCGCGCCGAAGGGTGCGCGGGAGCTTCGCGTGCGTGATGCCCTTCGCCATGCGCTCATGTTGGTGCTCTGGCGAGCGCGCTCGCGACGTCGCGCCAGAGCTGGCGGTGCAGACGGACGTTGTGCGCGCGGTCGGTGTGCACGTGCACGAGCGAGACGCCGTCGCCGGCGAGGCCCTCCCCGAGCGCCGCGCGGAGCTCGGCGACCGTCGTGGCCGGGAGGTAGCGCAGGCCGAAGGCGACGGCGACGTCGGCGAAGTCGAGGCCGGTGGGCGTCGCGACGTGCTCCTCGTACGTGGCGCGCGGGCGGGTCCTCGACACCGGGAGGAAGTCGAAGATGCCGCCGCCCGCGTTGTCGACGAGCACGATGGTGAGCGCGAGGCGCAGCCGGCGGGCGCTCACGAGGGCGCCGACGTCGTAGGCCAGCGCGACGTCCCCGATCAGCGCGACCACGGGACCGGCGGAGCCCGCGGCGACGCCGAATGCGGTGGACACGACGCCGTCGATCCCGTTGGCGCCGCGGTTGGACAGCACGCGCGGCGGGTCCGCGCGCACCGGGAAGAACGTCTCGACGTCGCGGACCGGCATCGAGGCGCTGACGACGAGGGTCGCCTCCGCGGGGAGCTCGGCGCCCAGCTCGCGGGCGACGCGCGGCTCCGAGAGCGGCTCGCCGAGCGTCGCGGTGATCGCCTCGGCGGCCAGGCGGTCGGCGTGCAGCCAGCCGCCGAGGTAGGGCGCCGGCTCCGCGGGACTCAGGGCCAGGCGCTCGGCCAGGGTGGTCAGGACGCTCGCGGGCTCGGTGGGGAGCGAGAGGTCGAGCGACGCGGTGGGATCCTGCCAAGCGCCGTCGGGATCGAGCGCGACCTGGATCGCGTCGGCGCCGGCGAGCCACTCGCGCAGCGGCTTGCCCGTGGGAACGTCGCCGATGCGGAGCACGACGTCGGGACGCGTCGCGGCCGCGAGCACGTCCGCGCGCAGCAGGGCGTCGTAGTGCGCGATCGCGTTCGGTCCCCGGCGCGCGCCGCTCAGCGGCTCCGCGAGGACCGGCCAGCCGGCGGCCTGCGCGAAGGCGGCGGCGGCGGGGCCGAGCGCCGGGTGCCGCCGCTCGTGACGTCCCGCGACGAGCACGCCCTTCTGCGCCGCGGCGACGATCGGCTCCAGGGTCGCTGCGGAGGCGGCCGGGTCGGCGGGGAGGGCCGGCCGGGAGACCCACGGGCGACCGTCGGGCCGGCCGCTGTCGTCGGCGGGCAGCTCCTGGTCGAGGACGAGCGGCTCGCGCAGCGCCCAGTTGAGGTGGACGACGCCGGGGCGCGACTCCAGCGCGGTCCAGAACGCCCGGCAGGCGAGCTGGCGCATCCAGCGCAGCCGGTCGCGGTCGGCGGTGTGGGTCCCGACCTCCACGAACCACTTCGCCGCCGCCCCGTAGAGCTTGACCTGGTCGATCACCTGGCCGGCGCCCACCTCGCGCAGCTCCGGCGGGCGGTCCGCGGTGAGCACGATGAGCGGCACGCGCGCCTCGCGCGCCTCCATCAGCGCGGGCAGGTAGTTCGCGGCGGCGGTGCCGCTCGTGCAGGCCAGGACCGCGGGGCGGCCCGTGGCCTTCGCGACGCCGAGCGCGAAGAACGCGCCCGAGCGCTCGTCGATGTGCGACCACATCGGGATCGCCTCGTGGGCCGCGAGGCTCAGGACGAGCGGCGTGGAGCGCGAGCCGGGCGAGGTGACCGCGCCGGCGACCCCGCAGCGCGCGAGCTCGTCGACGAACGCGCGCACGACGAGGTGGGTGTCCACGGTCTCGCTCACGTGGTCTCTAGCGTCTCGGTCATGGAAGAGATCGTGCTGCTCCACGGCTTCGCCGGGACGGGCCGCGCCTGGGACCCGGTACGCGAGCAACTCGACGCCGCACGCTACCGCTCGCTCGCCCCGGACCTCCGCGGCCACGGTCGCAGCGCACGCCTGCGCCCCGTGAGCTTCGACGGCTGCGTCCGCGACGTCCTCGCCTGCGCTCCTGACGCGCCGTTCACCCTGGCGGGCTACTCGCTCGGCGGGCGGGTCGCGCTCCACCTCGCCCTCACGGCGCCCGAGCGTGTCGCGCGCCTCGTCCTCGTCGCCACGACCGCGGGCATCGAGCACCCGGGTCAGCGCGCCGAGCGCGCCGCGGCCGACGAGACGCTCGCGGCGCGCGTCGAGCGCATGGACGGCGACACGTTCGCGCGCGAGTGGCAGGCCCAGCCGATCTTCGCTGACACGCCGCCCACGGCTGCCGCGGCATGGTCGGAGGACCTGCGGCGGACTTCCCCGCGCCACCTCGCGGCGGCGCTGCGCGGGATCGGGACGGGCGCGATGGAGCCGCTGTGGGCTCGGCTCGGAGAGCTGGCGATGCCGTGCGACGTGGTGGTGGGCGAGCGCGACGCGAAGTTCGTGGCGCTGGGAAGGCGGCTCGTGGCCGCGCTGCCGGACGCGCGGCTGCACGTGGTGCCGGGCGCGGGGCACGGCGTACCGCGCGAGGCGCCAGGCGACGTGGCGGCGGTGCTGGAGGGCCGGTAGGCCCGGGTCTGCACCGGTGACCCGAGATTGGTCCCGGGCACCTGCGGCCCCCGGCTGGAGCGGCGCTCGTGGTCCAGGGCGTAAGCCAGGCCGTTGCCGCTTCGCTGAAAGCGACAGTCGTGAAGTTGCGCGGAGGGGTGGGTACCGAGACGGTCTCTATGACCATTCAGGTGAGGTGCCCGCCGATGAGGACGAGGGCCTGAGAGGGTCTCTGGGACATGACGATGGTGATCACCGAGATGTCCGTGTCCGTCGACGGCTATATCGCCGGGCCCGACGGCGACTTCAGCTGGGGCGTGCCGGACGAGGAGCTGCACCGGTTCCACAACGACCAGGTGCGGCCGCTGGGCGCGCACGTGCTCGGTCGGCGGCTGTACGAGACGATGAGCTACTGGGAAACCGCGGACGATCCCGACCCGGTCTCGCAGGACTTCGCGACGATCTGGAAAGCGCTGCCCAAGCTCGTGTTCTCGCGGACGCTGACGAACGTCGAGGGAACGAACACGAGGCTCGCGACCAGAGACCTCGCCACCGAGCTCGAAGCGCTGAAGGCCAACGTCGACGGGGACATCGCGATCGGCGGCCCGACGCTCGCGGCCGAGGCGATCCGGCTCGGGTTGGTCGACGAGCACCGCGTGTTCCTGCACCCCGTCGCGATCGGGGGCGGCACGCCGTACTTCCCCCACGACTACCGCCTCGACCTCGAGCTGCTCGAGACCCGGACGTTCGACGGCCCGGAGGTCGTCTACCTGCGCTACGGCCGCCGCCGGTAGCGGGCGCTCAGCGAAGGTCGCGCTGAGTCTTCGCCTGCTCGCTCGCCGCGCGGCCGGAAGTGCCGGAGACTCGTCGGGCGTGACTTGTGCTTCGGACGACGAGCGGAACTCGCTGGCGATGAAGAGCAGTTCACGGTGGCTGGTGACCTAGCGACGCAGCGAACTCGGCGTTCAGTTCGAGCTCGTCGTCGAAATCGCCGTTCAGGTTCGCGACCAGCGCGTCAGCCAAGCGATACCCCATGGGGCGAAAGGTCACGTACGTCAGGGCACCGGAGACGAAGCCGCCGACGACGGGCACGGCCTTGGTGATGGTCTTCTCGACGGTCTTCTTGGTGATCTTCTGCCCGACCAGTGCCCCGACCTTTTTCACCAGCGGGTACCAGGCCGTCTTGGTCAGCGCCTGGGCCGCGACCTTCTTGCCGAGGTTCGCGCCCGCGAGCTTGGAAGTCTGCGACACCAGCGCTGCTGCACCCGCCGCGCCGAACATGGCTCCGAGATACGCGATGACCCGGATCTGCGCGGCCTCGGACAGCTGCCCGCCGCCGTCGAACAGCTCGTCCTCGCCGAACAGGTAGGCGATCTGCTGCGCGAGGTTGATCGCGAAGCCGAAGTACTGCGCGACGTCCGCGCCTCCGGCGGCGATCATGACCGCCGGGTTGCCGGGAAGCCCGGTCGCGAACGAGGCCGCCGAGGTCTTGGCGGCGCTGTTCTTGATGATCGTGCTGGCCTTCTTCCGGAGAGAATCGGCTGAGTAGACGGCCTGCGGCCCGCTCTCGAGGATCACGTTGAAGTGCGGCGAGTCTGCAAAGTGCTTGCGGAGAAAGGCCTCTCGATCCACGCGGACAACCGGAAGCTTCGCGACAGCGCCGATCGTCTGCAGCGTCGTCGCATAGAGCTTGTCCTGGGAAGGCTCCGCCATGACGCGGAGCCTAACGCTGCGGGCACGGGTGCGCAGCGGTTTCACGATCTGATCGAGAGTCCTCTCGGGCAGGCCACCCTCGCCCTTGTCGGGGCGCACGGCGCGGGCGGGGTGGATCGAGCCCGGTGGCATCAAAGTGGGTTTCCGCGGGGACGCACCGCTCCGCCGAGGAGCTTGTGCGCAGCGGCTGAGGCCGCCGGGTTGCATCTCGCCCTTCGCCGTTTCGCCGAGTACGGCGCAGGGATGCCACCGGGACGAAAGATTTTCGGGGGAAAGGACGCCGGCCGATCAGTAGTGCCCATATGACGCTTCCCGGATGGCGTGTGCTGGTTGACCCGAGGGGCCCCGTGCTCGCGCTGTTGCGGCTCTTGGTCGTCGCGGGCGCCTTGGTCCGCGCGGTTGTTTGGAGCGGCCCAGTCGCGCTCGGCGATGGTCTGGGAGCGTTCCTGTGAGCCCACTGGACGACGGTGCTGCCGCGGTGGCCCGGTTGACGGGGGCGCTTGAGCGTCAGGCCGAGGAGTTGCGCAATGTGCGTTCGCTTGTGGGGCTTGGGCCTCGGGAGGATTGCCAGCTTCTGCGCCCCGACGACGTGGCGGCCCGGCTGGTCAAGAGCCGCGCCTGGGTGTATCGCAACCAGCACACGCTCGGCGGCTTTCGTGTCGGCGGGCAGGTCCGCTTCGAGGCCGCGGCGATCGAGGCGTATCTGGAGCGCTGCCGCCAGCAGAGCCCGGGTGGGCCACCGCAGCGCGACGGCTCGCCCGCCCGGCTGCTGCCACTTGTTGGTCGGCGTGCTGGGGGCGGGGGGCGAACTGCGCCTCCCAGCTCCTAGTAGTGGCATGGCACGCCCCGCGACCGGTCGACTCGAACAGCGAACCACGAGTCAGGGCGTCAGCTACACCGCCCGCTTCTCCGCGTTCGGGCGTCGCTGGCACATCAAGCTCGGCGACTCGTCGGGTGGGATGACCGCGGCTTCGGCTGAGCACGCGATGCAGGCGATACTCGCCGACGTGCGCCGCGGCCGGTGGCTTCCTGAACGTGACGAGCATCAACGTCCCGTCGAGGCGACCCAGACCTTTCACGAGTTGGCCTCCGACTGGCTTGAGGGCCGGCGTCGCGATCTCACCGTCCACGGCTACAACGACTACCACTGGCAGCTCACCAACCACCTGCTGCCGTTCTTCGTCCGCCACTACCCGCTGGAGATCACCGCCCCGGAGATCGACCGGCTGCGGGCCCATCTGCTCGACCATGGCCTGTCGGGGACGTCGGTGAACAAGTGCATCCGCCTGCTGGCGCAGATCCTCGACGTCGCCGAGGACTACGGCCTCGCGAGCGGTAACCCGGCGCGCAACCGTCGTCGCTACGCCAAGCGCGCGCCAAAGTCACCGGTGTGGCTGGACCGTCCCGAGCAGATCGTGGCTCTGCTCGAGGCCGCGACGCTCATGGACGCAGCCTCCAGCGCCAGAACCCAGGGGCGCGAGGCGTTCATCGCGGTGCTGCTGCTCGCGGGGCTGCGGATCAGCGAGGCGTGCGAGCTTCGCTGGCGCGCAATCGACTTTCACAACGACACGATCCGCGTCGAGCAGGTCGCCAAGACCGCGGCGAGCTTCCGCGAGATCGACCTGTTCTCCGGGCTGCGCCGCCGCCTGGAGCACGAGCGCCAGCGGCGAGGGGAGGTGCGACCGGGCGACCGGGTGTTCGTCACCAGCGCCGGGACCCCGCGCGACCGTCACAACGCGCGCCAGAAGATCATCATCCCGGTCGTCGAGAAGGCCGACGGGCTGCTGCTCGCCGAGAACATGAGCCCGCTGCCGGTCGGCGTCACCGCGCACAAGCTGCGCCACACGTTCGCGTCGCTGCTGATCGCGATGGGCTATGACCCAGCGACCGTCCAAGAGCAGCTCGGGCACTCCGACGCGCGCTTCACGCTGAACGTCTACACCCATCAGATGCGACGCGGGGCCGGCGACCGAGCCCAGCTGGCCAAGCTGCTCGAATAGCAGCCGCGCAGGCGCGCCGGCGCCTCGTCGGCGACAGCGCCCGTCGAGCTTTCGCTGCTTCGCATGCGGCTCGGGCGTCGACGGGGCTCGGCGCGACCCTCCACTTGGTCACCTGTCGAAGCGGGGATCGGGAGCAGCCTCACCTCCCTGTGAGAGGGGGCGCTCCGCGTGTCTGGCGGCAGAGGGTTTGTGCGCGTATGTGCGCTCAACGCCGCGTCCGGAGACCGCGACCTTCAAAAACACCAGTGGGCACGGCTGGTTTCGAACCAGCGACCTCTCGCGTGTGAAGCGAGCGCTCTCCCGCTGAGCTACGCGCCCCAGGGGTCCGGGAAGTGTAGTCAGCCGTCGACGAGCAGCGCCTGCAGCGGCCCGAGCAGTCGCTCGGAGCGGCGTGAGCTCGCGCGCAGCTCCACGAGCCCGTGCGTCATCGACTCGCCGCGGGCTCTGCGTTCGCGCTGCTCGGCGGCGATCGGGCGCCAGAGCTCGTCGACGACGGTCCTCGGAGCGCCCGCGACCGCCTCGACGTCACGTTCGAGATGGGCGGCCCACAGCCGTAGTCGCGTGTCGCGAGCCAGCGCCGGCTCGCAGGTCACCACGTTGACCTCGGTGTCGTTGTAGAACGAGTGCGCGTTGAGGTTCGCGGAGCCGAGCGCGAGCCAGCGGTCGTCGACGATCCCGACCTTGGCGTGCACGTACACGCGATCGCTGGTGTTGCCGGTGTGCGCTCGGATCGTCGTGGCGAGGAAGCGTCGCTGGTCGCCGTCGGCTTCGGCGAGGACGGCGAGCTGCCCGCGGGTGTCGTCCTCTCCGGTGTTCGGCCGGCCGGGCAGCATGACGACCAGGCGGAAGTCGTCGGCGGGCGGCCGGCGCAGCTTGTCGGCCAGGACGCTCACGACCTCCGGCGACCACAGGAACTGGTTCTCGAGGTAGATCAGGTGCTCGGCGGAGCGCAGGGCGCGCAGATAGGTCTCGATGATCCGAAAGTCGCCGTGCGGTGCGAAGGCGTAGAGCTTCTCGGGGACGGTCCTCACGATCTGCAGCTCTGAGTCACCGGCGCTCGCCCCGCCGTCCGGCTGCGTCTCGAGCCGCTCCCCGGTGACCGCGTGCCAGCGCTGAGCGACGTGGCGGGCGACGTCGGCCACCGCCGGCCCGCGCAGCCGAGACGCGACGTCGTGCCAGCCCATGCGGCCGCGGGCCGGGTGCTCGGGCGTGTCGTAGCGGTCGCCGCTGAGGTGGGTCAGATCCATGCCGCCGACGAAGGCGACCTCGTCGTCGATCACGACGAGCTTCTCGTGGTGGCAGTGCAGCGGGCGCTCCTTGGAGTCCAGCGCGACTTTGATGCGCGTCCCCCGTACGAGCTCGTTGCGGCTCTTGCGCACGGCGGCCCGGCGAAGCGCGGAGACCGGCACCGGAGCGCCGGCCCAGAGCAGCACGCGAACGTCGACGCTCTGCGCCGCCTCGCCCAGCAGCTCCCGCAGCAGCACCGGCGGCTCGTCCCGCAGGACCGCGAACTCCGGGCTGATGCACCACCCCGCGATCAGCACGCTGCGCCGGGCACCACGGATCGCCTGCTCGAACGCCGGGAAGTACGCCGACCCCTCGATCAACACGTCGAGCGCGTTGCCCGCCCGCGGGGGCGGATCCCCGGCGGCCCACAGGCGCCCGTCGTCGGGCGGCGTGCGCTGCGCGGAGCGCCCGATCCTGCCCAGACGGCGGGCATGGTGCGCGTTGACCATGCGCTCGATCGCGTTGCCGGCAACGCGGTCGGCGACTCGGACGACATCCACAGGCATCGCGGCCGGACGATACGGGCGCCACGAGGCTCGCGTCCATCCGCCGTGCCTCCCGCCTGCGGTGGGTACCGTCACCGGCGTGAGCGACGCCGCCGACAGCGCCGACCGCGCCGAGGAGGCGGAGCGCGCCGCGAAGGACGCGGAGCGATCGCCAGAGGACGCCGCCGGCCGCGCGGAGGCCGCCGAGACCGGCGCGGCGCTCGCGACGGCCAAGCCGCTGATCGCCTCGGCCGGCGGCTTCCCCCCGGCCGTCTCTGAGAGCTCCCGCCCGTGCGTCTCCGGGAGCGCTGGGTAGCGCACGCGACCGCCGGCTGACATGGCATCCCCCGGGCCGGCGGCACCGCTGCACCTGCGCGCGCTGACCATCTCCGACGAACCCGAGGCGCGCCAGGCGCACGAGGAGCTCGCCCGGGACGACTTCGGCTTCCT
Source organism: Solirubrobacterales bacterium (assembly GCA_038321325.1). GTDB lineage: Bacteria > Actinomycetota > Thermoleophilia > Solirubrobacterales > Solirubrobacteraceae > Paraconexibacter. The sequence continues at coordinate 56,026 of JBBQEV010000004.1, read as the reverse complement.
GCTCGACGAGCAGCCCGGAGAGGCGTGGCCGGACTACGTGGCGCGCCTCGAGCACGTGCGCCAAGGCCGCGGGCTGGCGCCGGGTCGCGTCCCGGCGACCTTCCTCGTCGCCGAGGTCGAGGGGCGGATCGTCGGCCGGGCCTCCGTCCGGCACGAGCTGAACGCGTGGCTCGCCGAGGTCGGCGGGCACATCGGCTACGGCGTGCGCCCCGGGGCGCGCCGCCGCGGCCACGCCACCGAGATCCTGCGGCAGGCGCTGCGCGTCGCCCGTGCCGTGGGAATCGAGGAGGCGCTGGTCATCTGCGACGGGGGCAACCTCGCCTCCGCCGCGACGATCGAGGCGTGCGGCGGCCGCTTCGAGCGGCTTGTGCCCGCCCACGGCGACGAGCCGCCCACGCGGCGCTACCGGGTCGTGACCGGGTGATCACGCCTTCGACGGATCGCAGCCGAAGCGGACGTGCACCGGCTCGAGGGACGTCGAGTTCCGCGCGACGATCTGCTGCAGCGAGTGCGTGTGCTCGATGAGTTCGAAGCCGGTCTTCGAGAACGTCGCCGCGCAGAACACGTTCCGCGCGAGCAGCGGGTTCGTCAGCGCCTGGGTGAACGCGTCGTTGGCCACCATCGTGGTCAGCAGCTCGCCCATCATCATGTACTCGGGGTAGTCCTCGGCGAAGAGGCCGACGTACCACTCGAGCTCGTCGATGTGCCCGTACAGCGCCTCGAGGCGCCCGCGCACCTCCGGATCGGCCGTCAGCTGCGCGAAGCTCTTCAGCGGCGCGAGCCCGTAGGCCTCGCGGTAGGCGTTGAACGACTGAAGGCGGGCCTTGCGCATCAGGCGGACCGTGACCTCCTCGACGGAGGGCCAGTCCGGGTTCGGGTGATCGACGAGGAACGTGGGCGTGTTCAGCAGCCCGATCCTGCCCGCGGGCGCGTCCGAGCACCGCGCCATCAGCGCCTCGATGCCCTCCGCGAGGACGAGCGGGTTGTTGTTGCGGAAGTCCGCGGCCGAGAGCTGGTCGGGCCCGCTGCCGATCGTGTCCGGGACCAGCGGATGCCAGCGGTACAGCAGGTTGAACTCGATCGCACACCAGTTCGTGCGATTCCAGTGCTCCTCGTCCGCGATGAAGGGCACGGTCTCGATCGGGAAGTCGAAGGGCCCGATGTGCGTGATGTACTCCTCGACGACGAGCTTGAGCAGCAGGACGATCATGACGTTGCGCGTGGTCTCGAAGACGCGGTCGTCGTCCCAATCCGGATGTTCGGCGGCGAGAATCCCGGCCAGGCGGTTGTGCTCGCGCAGGAACACGACGTTCATCACCGTGTTGCCGATCGTCGAGTTGCCGTGCGCGAGCCCGACCGCGAAGAACGTGTCCTTCTGCGCGTCGGACGCGCTTCTAAGGATCACGCCGGTGATGAACTCGGGATCGTGCAGCCCCTCGAACTCCGCCTTGAACACGAGCGCGCCGCCGGTCTCGCGCGCCTCGAACAGGAACGCCGGGTACTCCTCGCCGTCGATCACCTGACTCTTCAGGCGACCGCCCTGCTTGGCGCGCAGCGCCTCCGTGGCGTCGAAGTTGACCCCGTAGATCTGGCACAGGTCGATCTCGTGGTTCGAGTCGTTCTTGCGGTAGTCCGAGAGGCTGGTGCGCAGGAAGCTGTCCGTGAACCACTGCGCGAAGAACATGAACATCACCGACGTGTCGGTCGAGACGACCATCTCGTCGCGCCGGAAGAGCGCCACGACGTCGGCCTCCGGGGGCAGCGCCGCCTGGGCCTCGGGCGTGGCGGGCGGCAGATGGCGCCCGGAGAAGCTGCGATCGGTGAGGCTGCGCCAGCTCGTGTAGTCGCCGGCCAGCGACAGGGCCCGCGGGCGCAGCGTCGTCGCGTAGCCGAACTGGTTGATCAGGATCCGGCTGACGAGGCTGCGGACCGGCGGGACCCCGCCGATGCCGAGCGGACCGAGCACCTTGGGCAGTTGCCGCGTCACCCCCGTCGGCAGCGCGGCCAACAGCCGGGTCACCCCCACGTCAGCCTCCTGGCGGGATGCGGCGGGCAGATGAACGACGAACCCGGCATGGGCGTCAGTCTCCCTGGCGGTCGGTGGGGGAACGCTGCGGAGCCGCCGAACCTAGTGGGCGCGGCCGGTCGTCGCAAGGCCCCGTCCCGGCCGATCGTGCAGAACGTGTATCTGCGCGCGGACGGGCGCGCTCTGCTCATCCGAAGGCATCTGCCCAGAGCCTTCGTGCCGGCCGGCGCACGTGGGAGGATCGCCCGGACGGCGATGGGGACCGGCACACTTACCGAGGCGGAGGACGCGATGGACGCAGGCAGTTCCGGCTCGCCGGTCGCCGTCACCCCCGCGCCGCTCCCCGTGACCCGCGAGGAGCAGCGCCTGCGGCGCTGGATGAAGGTGTGGTCGGCGAGCTTCGCGCTCGAGGTCGTCCTGTACCTGTGGTGGGCCTTCGGCGGACCGGACGCCCCGCGCTCCTTCGCGGTGAACTCCGTCGCCAAGGACCTCACTTTCCTCGTCCTCGGCATGCTCGTGATCTCCGACGTGCGGCGCTTCGGCCGGCTGATGACGGTCATCGTGCTCGGACATCTCGCGATCGCGGGGAGCCTCGCGGCCCTCCTGATCGCGGGAAGGACATCGACCGGCTTCCCCGGCGTGCCGGGCTCGCTGCTCGGTGTGGAGCTGCCCGACCTCGGGACCGACTGGCGCCTGCCGGTGTGGCTGGCCGCCGCGATGTTCGCCTCGGCCCACATGGGGTGGCTGCACGTGACCGCGCGGCGCGCGCGCTACGGGCTCGAGTTCCTGTCACCCGCTCAGCACGACACCCTCGTCGCGCTCGCGGAGACGGTGCTCGACGCGCCCCGGGTGCCCCCGGCGAAGATCGCCGCGGAGGTTGACCGCTACTGGGCGCACTTCAACGGCCGCGACCGCAGCATGGTGAGGCTCTCGCTCCTCGTCGTCTACGTGTGGCCGACGCTCGGGGCGAGCGCGCCGTTCCCGCTGCTGAGCGCCGAGGGCCGACGGCGCTTCGTCGAGCGCCGCTTCATCGAGAAGGGCCGGGTGCTCCTTCCGAACGCCGTTCGCGCCGCGATCCGGTTCGCCATCCAGATGGTCTACATGGGCTACTACAGCGACGAGGCCACCCACGCGGACACCGGCTACGTGCCGTTCAGCCGGCGCAAGCCGCCCGCGAACGCGCAGAAGGTGCACAGCCGACTCAGGGCGGAGGACCCCGACCGCGTCTCGGCGCGCGACATGGAGGCCGACGTGGTGATCGTCGGCAGCGGGGCCGGCGGCGGGGTGCTCGCCGATCGCCTGGTCGAGCAGGGCCACGACGTGCTGATGATCGAGCGCGGCGACTTCGTCGACCCCGCGACGTTCACCGAGAACGAGACCGAGATGTACTCGCGGCTGTACTCCGACGGCGCCGTCCAGATCTCGCGCGACTTCAGCTTCCAGATGCTCCAGGGGCGCTGCGTGGGCGGCGGTACCGTCGTCAACAACGCGGTCTGCTTCGACCTCCCGCCGGAGGTCCTCGACGCCTGGAACGACAACGGCGCCGGGCTGCCGCCGAGCCTCGACGCGTCGTCGGGCTTCGTGCGCGACCTCATGCGCGTCGAGCGCCAGCATCGCGCGCCGCGCAGCCTCGGCGTCGAGAAGGTGGTGCGCGCGATCGCGCCTCTCGGGCTCACGCAGCTTCCCAATCGCTCGGGCCCCGTGGACGCCAACATCAACGGCTGCCTGGGGTGCGGCTACTGCAACATCGGCTGCGCGTACGGCAAGAAGCAGTCGATGCTCGATCTCGTCCTCCCGGCCGCACAGCGCAGGGCCTCCGAGCGGCGAGCGGCAGATCCGTCGCACCGCGGCCGCCTGCGCGTCCTGCCCACCTGCGAGGTGACGACCATCGAGCGCGGGAGCGGAGCCCGCCCGTATCGCGTCGCCGGCGTCAACTGCCTCGTCGGCGCGCAGCGGCGCGAGCTGCGCGTCAAGGCGGGCACGGTCGTCGTGGCGGCCGGCGCGATCCACTCCAGCCGGCTGCTCCAGCGCAGCCTCATCGGCGGCCCACGGGTCGGGCGCGACCTGTGCGCGAACATCGCGACGCTCATGGTCGGGGAGTTCGAGGAGCGCCTCGACGCCTTCACCGGGCTGCAGCTGGCCAACTACGTGGCGCCTCCGCAGGAGCGCGGCTACGTCCTGGAGACGTGGTTCAACCCGCTCGTGATCACCGCCCTGTCGATGCCGGGCTGGCTCGGGGTCCACCAGCAGAACATGCGCCGGTACGCCCACATGATGAGCATGGGCGTGCTGCTCGGCACCGATCCGCAGCCCTCCAACCGGGTCAAGCGGTCGTGGCTCACCGGCCGGGAGTTCAGCTTCGCGCCTTCCGCGGCGGAAACGGCGCGGCTCGCCCGGGCGCTCACCGCCGCGGGAGAGACCCTGTTCGCGGCCGGCGCCCGACGCGTGATGCCGGCGACGTTCGACTACCGCGAGTACCACGACGCGGACGAGCTCGGCGATCTCGGCGAGCTCCTCGCGCGCAAGGGCAACGCCTCCCTGCAGTCGTCGCATCCCCAGGGCGGCAACGCGATCAGCGAGGACCCCGCGCGCGGCGTCGTCGACCCGCGCTTCCGGGTGCACGGCTACGACAACCTCTACGTCGCCGACGCCAGCGTCTTTCCCACCGCGGTGACGGTGAACCCGCAGCTGACCGTCATGGCCCTCGCGCACCATGCCGCCACCCACGCCGACGGGCTCGGGGCACTCGCGAGGTAGCCCTTCAGGCGTACGCGCGGAGCCGGAGCGGCCGGACCCGCGCGGCGAGGCTGGCCAGGCCGAGCTCCTCGACGGTGGCCAGCGCCGCGTCGAGCAGGCCGCGCGCCCGCTCCACGTCCTCCGTGCGCCCGCGCCGGAGGAGCAGGTGCGCGTAGTCGTGCTGCGTGTAGGCGACCCACAGCGGTGAGCCGACCGCCGCGTTCATCGCCAGCGCCGCCTCGAACTGCGCGGCGGCCTCCTCGTGACGGGACAGGACGGACGCGACCAGGCCGAGCGGACGGGCCAGCGAGCCCTGGCAGATGAACGACAGCAACACCGCGCAGCCATCGGCGAACGGCGCCAGCAGGTCGTAGAGCAGCGCCGCGCGCGGGGCGTCGTCGAGCAGCCAGGCGACCTCGCACAGCGTGGCGACGCTGCCGATCCACAGGCCGTCGCGCGGCAGGTCCTCGAAGTCCGCGCGCGCGAGAACGTCGACCAGGGCGCCCGCCTCCTCGGTGCGGCCTACGGCCGCGTAGGCGTAGGCCAGCGCGCAGCGCCAGGCGGCGATCTCGGGATACAACTCGGTGAACGCCGCAATCGCGGGCACAAGCTCCTCGAGGCGCCCCTGCTCACGGCGGACGAAGAGCATCTGCGCCCCGAAGGTGTGCGCGATCGGCTGGTCGCGGCCCTCGAACCCGAGCGTCACGGCGTCGTGGGCGAACTGCTCGCACGCCGCGATCCGGCCGCGCAGGTGCGCGTGCCGCGCTTGCACGACGGCCAAGAGCCAGCCGAGGTACTGCTGCCTGCCCAGCGCCTCGACGCGCCGCTCCATGTCCGCGAGCTCGCGGTCGGCGAGCTCGATCTCACCGCGCTCGAGCCGGTGGTCGAGGAGCCACTGCTGGGCGTACGTGCCCAGCCGGACCTCGCCGAGCGCGCCTGCGAGTGACGCCAGCTCGCCCGTCATCGCCAGGCACTCCCCGAGGCTGTCGGGCCCGCGGATCGACCAGTGCGTCGTGGCCAGCACGTCGGCGAGCGTCGCCGGATCGGCGACGCGCCGCGCCATCGCCAGCGCGTCGCGCGCGAGCTGCGGCCTGCGGCGCTCCGGCCCCGAGTAGGCGAGGGCCGCGGCGAGCCGCGCCATGAGCTGCGCGCGCAGGGCGCTGTCGTCCTCCGCGAGGCGGCCCAGGGCGCGCTCCAGGAGGTCGACGGACGGCTCGGTCGCCTCGGCGCCGACGCTGATGCTGAAGAACAGCGGCCCGCAGTAGCACAGCGCCGCGCGCGCGAGCCGGCCCTCGTCGCCGAGCTCGTCGGCGAGCGCGGCGGCCTGCAGGCACGCCGCCTGCGCCTTGTCGATCTCACCGGCGCTCGAGCACGCGCCGCCGAGCGCGAGCAGCAGCTCGCAGCGCCGACGATCCTCTCGGCCACCGGCCGGCGCGAGCGCCGCGAGGCCGCGCTCGCAGTGCCCCACGGCGTCCTCGTACCCGAGCCGCGCGATCGCGCTGGAGCCGGCGGCCAGCGCGTAATCGGCCGCCTGGGCGGCGTAGCCGACGGCCGCCGCCTCGGCGAAGTGGTGCGCGAGCACCTCGACATCGGTCTGTCCCGCGCCGGCCGCCTCCAGCGCCTCGCCGAGCGCGCCGTGCAGGCGCATGCGCCGCGCGGAGCTGAGGTCGCGGTAGATCGTCTGGCGCACGAGCGCGTGACCGAACACGAGCTCGCCGTGCCCCGCCTCGACGAGCAGGCCGGCGGCGACGGCCTCGTCGAGCGCGTCCAGCAGGCCCGCCGACGCGTCGACGACGCCCTCGAGGAGCAGCGGCGAGAACGTCGGCCCGGCGACCGACCCCACACGCAACGCGTGCTGCGCGCCCTCCGAGAGCCGCGCGACGCGGCCACGGATCACCTGGCGCACGCGCTCGGGCACGTCGAGCTCGATGATCTCCGAGCCTTTGCGGGCGGAGGCCCGGGAGGTCCCGCCGGACTCGACGAGGTGCGCGAGCAGCTCGCGGACGAAGAACGGGTTGCCGGCCGTCTCGCTGAGCAGGAGCCGCGCCAGCTCGGCGATCCGCTGCGGACGGCGGGTGTCGCCGGTCGCCCGCAGCAGCGCGGCGATCGCCTCCTCGTCGATGCCGCTCACGCTCAGCAGCTGCACGCTCGCGTCCCGGTGCAGGTCGGCCAGGAGCCGGGCGAGCTGGCCGTCCGCGTCGAGCTCGGTCTCGCGGTAGGTGCCCAGGAGCGTCACCGCGAGGCGGCGCTCGGAGCGGATCAGGTGGCGCAGCAGCAGCAGCGTCGGGTGCGCGGCCCAGTGCAGGTCGTCGAGCAGCAGCAGCACGGGCCGCTCGCGCGACGCCGCCTCGAGCAGCGCCGCCACGGCCTCGAAGAGCGAGTAGCGCTCGGACTCGGGGTCGGCGCGGATCGGCGTGCCCAGCGAGGTCATCTCGGGCAGCAGGCGCGCCAGCTCGGCCGCCGGCCCGCCGATCTCGGCCCGCAGCCCGTCGGCGCCGAGGGCGCGCGCGTAGGGCCGCAGCGCCTCCACGAACGGCTGGTAGGGGACCGCGAGCCCCTCGTCGCAGCGCCCGTAGAGCACGAGCGCGCCCTGCGCGTGGACGGACAGGGCGAACTCGCTCGCGAGCCGGGTCTTCCCGATCCCCGCCTCGCCGCCCAGGAGGACCGCCGAGCGCGCGCCGTCGGTGACGCCCGACCACCCCTCGCGCAGCCTCGCGAGCTCGGGCTCGCGCCCGACGAGCGGGCCGCCGGGGTCCTGCAACGGCCGGGGCAGCGGGAGGCTCACCGGCGCGGCCGCGGGCTCGGGGCTCCCCCCGGGCGCGACGACCGTCGCGCGCAGCTCGAAGACGTGCTCGGGCCGCGACAGGCCGGGCAGCTCGTGCCGGCCGACGTCCACGAGCGAGAGCTCGGCCGGCAGACGGTCGCGGACGAGCTCGGCGGTCGTCTGCGAGAGGACCGTGACGCCGCCGGAGGCCAGCGCGCGCAGCCGCGCCGCGCGGTTCAGCGCGGGCCCGAAGTAGTCGCCGGCGCGCTCGTGCGCCTCGCCGCTGTGGACGCCGATGCGCAGGCGCAGGTCCAGGCCCGCGGTCTCGGCCAAGGCGCGCTGCAGGGCCGCGGCGCAGGCGACGGCGCCCGACGCGCGCTGGAAGGCCGACAGCGTCGAGTCGCCCTCCCCCTTCTCCTTGAGCAGCCGCCCGTCGTGGAGCGCGACGAGGTGCGCGATGAGCGCGTCGTGGAACTCGAGCGCCGCCGCCATCGCGTCGGCGTCGGCGTCCCACAGCCGCGTCGAGCCCTCGATGTCGGTCATCAGGAACGTCACGACCCCGGTGGGCAGCGCGGCGGCGGGTGGTGGCGCGTCCTCCTCACCCCCCGCGTCCGCCGCCCCGCCGGGCGCGTCACGCTGCAGCGTGGGTGACTGCGCGAGGACCTCGGCCTGCAGGAGCTGGAGCCCGGGGCCGGGCTCGAGGCCCATCTCGCTCGCCAGGTACGTCCGGGTCCGGGCGTAGACGTCGAGTGCGTCGGCCTGCCGCTCGCAGCGGTAGAGCGCCAGCATGAGCTGCGCGGCGAGGTGCTCGCGCGCGGGGTGGGCGGCGCGCAGCGCCTCGAGCTCGGCGATCACGCCGGCGTGCTCGCCGAGCGCGAGGTCGGCGTCGATGCGCGCCTCCAGCGCGGCCAGCCGCAGCTCCTCCAGGCGCCGGGCCTCCCCCTGGGCGAACGCCTCGTAGGCGACGTCGGCCAGGGCGGGCCCGCGCCAGAGCCTCAGCGCGTCGCGCAGGGCGCCCCGCGCGCGCTCCGCGTCGCCGTCCTCGAGCGCGCGCCGCCCGTCCTGGGTCCGGGTCTCGAACAGGTCGGCGTCGAGCTCGCCCGGCGCGACCGCGAGCAGGTAGCCGCCGGCGGTCGTGCGCAGCGCGGAGTCGCCCTGCATGCCGTCGGGGTCGAGCGTGCGCCGCAGCCGTGCGACCGCCACCTGCAGGCGCTTGACCGCCCCGTCGGGACCGCGCTCACCCCACAGCGCGTCGATGAGCTGGTCGCTGGACAGCGCCCGGTTCGCGTTGACCAGCAGGAGGGCCAGCAGCGCCACCTGCCGCGGGCCGCCGACCTTCACCCGGCGCTCGCCGTCGCGCAGCTCGACCGGACCAAGGATCGCGTACTTGCCCATTTCTGCCGTCCACCCTGACTCAAACCCCGGCGCAGCGCCAGCGAACGCGGTTGCCGGACGGTTGCCGCAGGTGGCCGGGGCGTTGCCGGCCGGCGGGAGCTTGCCGCCATGGCTCCCACCGCACAGCACCGCAAGACGACGATCCGGCTCGTTCCCGGCGCCCCGGTCGCGACCACCCCGACCCCGCGCCGCCCGCCCGCGACGGGGCACCTGGAAGGCGAAGCGCAGCTTGTCGCCCTCGTCGAGGCCGCGCGCGCCGGCGACGACGCCGCCTGGCAGCGGCTCGTCGCGCGCTTCGATCGCCGGCTGCGCCGGGCGATCGGCTCCTACCGGCTCTCGCCGGCCGACGTCGACGACGTCCTGCAGGCGACGTGGCTGCACCTGTTCACCCACGCCGGCGAGATCCGCGAGCCGGCCGCGATCGGCGGGTGGCTGGCCACCACGGCTCGGCGCGAGTGCCTGCGCATCCTTCAGGCGCCCGTCCGCGAGCAGCTCTCCGACGACCCGGGCCTCGCCGACGAGCGCGAGCAGGACGGGCCGGAGGTCGCGCTGCTGGCGGCCGAGCGCCGCGCGATCCTCGGCCGCGCGCTCGGCACCCTGCCCGAGCGCCACCAGCGGCTCATGACGCTGCTGGCCAGCGACGCGGCGACCGACTACCAGCAGGTCGCCGAGGCGCTCGACATGCCGATCGGCAGCATCGGGCCGATCCGCGCCCGCAGCCTCGCGCGCCTGCGGCGCCACCCCGAGCTGCACGCGCTGCGAGCCTGCGCCGGCTGAGCCGCGGGCCGCCGCCGACCGGGACGTTCTGAGCTGGCGGCGCGGGACGGACGCTCGGCACGCCGCACGGTCCGTCAGTACGAGGCCATGTCGAAGCGCGGGTCCCCCGGGGTGATGGCGTCCTCCGTCCAGCCGACGTGGAGCTCCTCGAGGTCGAGCACGGCGACCCGCCCCGCCAGGCCCGCGTGGCTCGCGTGCCCGCGCAGGACGTCGACGACGGCCGGGGACTGCTCGTCGCCGGCGAGGCACTCCAGCCGCAGCTCCGAGCGCAGGTGGACGTCCAGCGCCGCGCCGCGATAGCTCAGCGACGTCAACGACCACGGGCCCGAGCTGCGGACCTCGGAGATCGTCGTCCGGGTGACGCCGACGTCGAGCAGCTCGGTACGCGCGCGCTCGAACGCCTCGGTGGGGAGGTACGCGATGATCAGCTTCATGGGAGATTGCTCCTCTGTCGTGGTGGTCGCATCACCTCGGACTGAGGGCGCCGGCGCGGCCCCTGATACAGGACCGGCGCAGGGGGTCGGCTCCCGGCATCACCCCTACCTCGTCTTGGTCCCGTCGGCGCCGCGACACGATCCGGCGTCCGTATGCTTTCGCCGCCATGGGCAACCCAGTGAAGGTCGCGGTCGTCGGCGGGGGCTACGGGACGAAGGTCGCGCTCCCGGTGTACCTCGAGCTCGAGGAGTTCGCGCCGATCGCCGTGTGGTCGCGCCGGCCCGAGCGGGCCCAGGAGCTGGCGGCGAAGTCCGGGCTCGCGCTGGGGACGTCGGACCTCGACGAGCTGCTCGGCGCCCCTGGGCTCGAGGCCGTGCACGTGGCCACGCCCGTGAGCATGCACGCCGAGGTGGCGGTCGCGGCGGCGCAGCGCGGCCTGCACGTCCTGTGCGAGAAGCCGCTGGCGACCGACCTGGCCGAGGCGCGCCGGGTCGTCGCCGCCGTCGAGGAGGCCGGCGTCGTCGCGGCGGTCAACTACGGTCGCCGGTTCCAAGTGGCTCGCGAGCGGCTGATCGAGCGCATCCGCGAGGTCGCCGGGCGGCCGCGAATGGTCTCGGTCTCGCTCGTCTTCTCAGACCACGCAGAGCCCGAGTCGCGCCCGTTCACCTGGGTGCAGGACGCCGCGATGGGCGGTGGGCGCCTCCAGGGCTACGGCGTCCACGACCTCGACCTGCTCCTGGAGGCCTTCGGCGACGTCGAGGCCGTGGCCGCCGCGACCGAGGTCGGAGTCCCCGAGCGCACCGACGCGGAGGGCGCCGCGCGCACCGTGACCGCGGAGGACACCTACGCCATCGTGATGCGCTTCGCCGGCGGTGGCCTGGCGCTCGTGAGCCTCGTCGCCACCGCCCGCCACCAGCGCGGCGACGTCGTCGAGGTCCACGGCTCCGAGGGCACGGTGCGCCTCGACGCCGATCGCCGCCTGTGGTCCGCCCCGGCCGGAGCGGAGCTGACGTGCGAGGGGCCGCTGGAGGCGAGCTCCCGCGACGCGTTCGCCCGCGTCGCCCGCCGCTTCGCCTCCGCGATCCGCGACGGCTCGCTCCCGGACCCCTCGCTCCACGAGGCCCTCCGCGTGCAGGCGCTGCTCGACGCCGTGCATGCGGCCGACGAGCAGCAGCGCTGGGTCGAGGTCGCCGAGGTGGGCTGAGCCGCGATCGGTCGATCCCGGACGAGCGCGTAGAACTGGGGCGCCGGCGCCCTGAGGTCCGTATGCTCGGCGCGATGGCCACCACCGTGTACGCGCAATCCGAAGTCGTCGAGGACGCGGCCGGCTCCTCACCGCTCATGGTGCTGGTGGGGCTGCTGGTGGGCGCCGGCGTGATCCACGCCTTCGCGGCGGGCAGGCACATCACCGAGAGCGCGCCGGCAGCCGTCGCCTTCGCGCTCGCCGCCGTCGCCCAGTTCGTTGCGGCGGCGCGGATGTACCGACGACCGGACGATCGACGCGCGCTGCTCGCGGCCGCGACCGGGAGCAGCGCCGTCGCGCTCGGCTGGGTCGTGTCCCGGACGGTCGGCCTCCCCTTCGCCGACGATGGTGCGCGCCAGTCGATCGGCGTCGCAGACAGCGTCGCCACGCTCGAAGAGGTCGCACTGGCGGTGCTGATCTGGGCGCTCCTGCGGCGCCCGCGCCCAGCCGGCCGACCCGCGTGGCTGACCAGTCCGTCGACGCTGCGCCTCGCAAGCGCCGTGCTGTCCTCGGCGCTGTTCGTCGCCGTGCTCATCGGCCACGACACCTGCTTTTTCGCGTCGCCGCCCGGCTGACGACGCTGCGGCTCTTCGTGCTCGAGCAGGGCCGCTCGCCGCCGGACAGCGTGGGCAGCGGACTGGCCGAGGCTGAGGCAGCTCAAGCCCGCGTCGGCGAGCCGGTCGAGGATGGCGTTCGCGGCCGACCTGCACGCCTCCCGCTACCGTGGCGGCGGCCAATGTCTCGGCTGTCCCTGCTTCTCATCGGATCGCTTCTCGGTGTCGTGCTTGCTGGGTGTGGCGGGGGCGGTGAGGCCGAGGATGGCGGAGTGGTGGCTCGGTTGGATGGCGCGGGCTTTGCCGCCGGTTGCGAGGCGACCGGCGAACTGCGCAAGAAGGGTGCTTCGGGGCCGAGCGTCCCGGTGAAGGTTCTTCGGCGCGGCGGGTTGGTCGTTATCGTCGTGCAAGCCGAGTCGGCCGAAGAGGCCAGGAAGGCTGGGGCGCTCAACGTTCACCGGACCAGTGCGTGCCCGGTGTACGGTCATACGCTCGCTCATCGCGTCTTCGGGCGGGCGGTGGTGCTGGCGGCGGCACGCGTCGGTGGCAGGACCACGGGCGCCGAGGTGACCGCGGCGATGAAGTGCGCCGAACGCGTCCCGTGCGTGCTGCCGCCGCCGGCCTCCGCGAAACCAAGACCCGCGATCGAGAAGAAGCTGCGGGCTCGGCGACCGCCGTCGGCGTACGCCCGGGGATTTGCCGCTCTGTCCGTGGGAGCGCCGCCGTTGATGGCGCTGCAGCTCATCGCTTTTCCTGATCGACGTCAGGTGGTCGCCGCGGTGTCGTTGCGGCGCTTCTGCGCCATGAGGATCGCTGAGCGCCAACGGGCGGTGTCGGCCTTCGCGCGGTCGGTCTCGGTGACGTTCGCGCGCTTCGGCGTGCACGGGATCAGGGTCATCGTCTCGGTGCCGTCCGAGAGCGGCCGCGTTCGCGCGCTGGCTCGGGCGATTGACGGAAGGGCCGTGCTCACGTCGCGCGGCGCCCAGGCGGACTGCTCCAAGCGGCGCTGACCGTCGACGAGCCGCTGGAAGTCTCCGCGGCCCGCGCGCAGCACGTGATCGGCGACGTCGAAGCCGGGATTGTCGGCCCACACGGGATCGCCGAGGCCGAGGGGCACCTCGACGAGCTTCTGGCGGTCGCGTGGCGCGCGGTCGAGGCGGCCATGGATGTGCGCGCGCACTTCCCCGTACGTCGGGCGCGACCCGTCGGCGCGCGAAGCGCGCCGCCCAGCCGACGTGCATCGGCGCTCGGGCGGAACTCGGGCGACAAGAAGGCGGCGTCGAGCGCCGACAGCCGCCCCCGCTCGGCGCCGCGGCGCCCCATCAGCCCGGAGCCGTCACGCCGGAACCGTGCGCAGTTGCGCCACCACCGCCGTCGCCGCGTGCGCGGACCCGTCGGCCTGCTGACGGTGCACGTACTCGCGTGAGCCCAGGCGCTCGGCGTCGACCCGCGCGAAGAAGTCGTCGAAGAACTCGGGCACGAGCTCCTCGAAGACCGCGAACGCGAACAGTCCGCCGGGGCGCAGAAGGCGGTTGACCGTGTCGGCCAGCAGCTCGACGGGGATGTGGCCGGCCCCGACGGCCGAGACCGCGACCAGGGCGGTGAAGTCGTGGGCGGCGATGAACCCGAAGGCCTCGGGCGTGGCGGAGAGGTCCTCGACGTAGTATTCGTCGTAGGTTCCCGGGCGGTCGCGTTCGGAAGCCTCGCGGGCCACGGGCTCCAGGTCCAGGCCGATCACGGTCCCCGCACCGACCTCCCGGCGGAGCAGCTCGCCGCCGATCCCGCTTCCGGCGCCGAAGTCGAAGACGCGCTCGCCGGCACCGTCACGGCCCAGCGACTCGAGGGCGTCGCCGTAGAGACCGACCACCACATCGGCCGAGCACATCCCGAGCTCGTCGTAGAAGACGCGCTCGTAGAGCCCGGGAACGCCGTAGATCGCGGCGTAGTCGTGGAAGCCCACGCGGCGACGGTCCTCCTGCGGCCCGTACTCGATCCACTCCTCACGGTCCGGCGAGAAGGCGATTTGTCCTAGGTCAATGGTCAAAGGCACGCGGTGGCACCTACCCACAAGCTGCGACGCGCCACCCTCCCCGGGATGGGTGGCGCGCGGGCGGTCACGATCGTCCAGCCCCCAGCCCGCGTGCTTCGAGCGCGGGCCGCCGGTATGCAGCGCGGGCCCGAACGCCGCCGGGTACGCTTCTCGGGTTGGGGATCGAGTCGTCGAAAACGACGAATCCGCCACGAGGTTGTGATCCGGTCGGCGCCCTGCGGCGTCATCTATGGATATGAACCTTCGCCTCCCTTCCGTCCTGCTTGTCGCAGGCGCCCTCGCCTTCACCGCCGCCGCCTGCGGCGACGACAGCGAGAGTGTTCCGTCCACCACCCCCGGCGGCGCCTCCTCCACTCCGGGCGCCTCCTCCTCGAAGCCCGAGCCGGCCGCCAAGATCGACTCCCTCTCGGGCACCTCGACCAAGGTCACGCTCGACGCGGGCTTCGTCAAGGCCCTCACCTCCCTCAAGGTCGCGCCCGGTCCGGTCGGTGACGCCAGCATCTCCAAGGCCGGCGTCGCGACCTTCCCGATCACGGGCGGCAACGTCACGTACTACACCCCCGGTTCGGTCAACCCCTACGTCCAGGGCATGATCAACCACGACGGCTCGGGCCTGAGCCTCACCGCCGGCGGCAAGAAGGTCGACCTCGAGAACTTCGTCGTCGACCCGGGCAAGTCGGTCCTCACGGGCAAGGTCTCCGTCGACGGCAAGGAAGCGGTTCCGTCCGCTCCGCTGTTCTTCCTCGACGGCCGCACGCTGAAGCCGCTCCGCACGAACGCCGACGGCTCCAAGGCCGTGCTCGAGGGCACGACGGTCAAGCTCAAGCAGGAGGCCGCCGACCTGCTGAACAAGACGTTCGGCATCGACGCGCTGAAGGCCGGCCTGGTCATCGGCGTCGCGAAGATCACGGTCAACACCGGCGCGTAGTCCCCGCGCTCCGCACGGAGCGCCCCACCATCCACGTTCCTCCGGAGGCCCGGGCATCTGCCCGGGCCTCCCTTGCGTTCTGCGCCGGGTGCAGCGGCGCGGTTGGGTCACGGAGAAGACGATGGCCGCGTGGCCGGACCGCGCGGCGCGAGCTGATCGAGCCGGCCCGCCGCGCGTCGCGGCGACGGCTCGCCGCGTCAGCGGACGAGGGTGAGGAACTCGCTGCGGGTGCGCGCGTCGTCGCGCAGCGTGCCGCGGAGCGCCGACGTCACCGTCCGCGTGCCGGGCTTGCGCACCCCGCGCAGCGACAGGCAGGCGTGCTCGGCCTCGAGCACGACGCCGACGCCGCGGGGCCGCAGCGTCTCCTCCAGCCACGAGGCGATCTGCACGGTGAGGCGCTCCTGCACCTGCAAGTCGCGCGAGAAGGACTCGACAACGCGCGCCAGCTTCGACAGCCCGACGATGCGCTCGCCCGGCAGGTAAGCGACGTGGGCGACCCCCTGGAAGGGGAGCATGTGGTGCATGCACAGCGAGTGGAACGGGATGTCGCGCGCGACGACGAGCTCGTCGTAGCCCTCGTTCGGGAACGTCGTCGCGACGAAGGGCACCGGCGTCAGCAGCTCGGCGAGCGCGGCAGCCACGCGGCGCGGGGTCTCCGCGATGCCCTCGCGGTCCATGTCGGTCCCGAGCGCGACGAGCAGCGCGCGGGCGGCCTCCTCGGCGGCCTCGAGGTCGATCCGGCGCCCGGCGGGGCCCGGCCCTTCCACGGTGGTGCTCACCCACGCATCGTAGGCGCACCCCACCGCGGGGTCCGATCGCTCCGCGCACGCGGGACGGGCCGGCGGCCCCCGGGGGGCGTTGTCAGACGGCGACCCGCGTTCTACGCTGGACCGATGTGCCGCAACATCCGCACCCTGCACAACTTCGAGCCGCCCGCCACCGAGGACGAGGTCCGCGCCGCCGCGCTGCAGTACGTGCGCAAGATCGGCGGCGCGACCAAGCCGTCGAAGGCCAACGAGGAGGCTTACGCGCATGCCGTCGAGGCGGTGACGGCGGCGTCGCGCGAGCTCCTCGCGACCCTGACCACGAACGCGCCCCCGAAGGACCGCGACGCCGAGGCCGCCAAGGCACGGGCCCGCGCGCGGGAGCGGTACGCCGCGTAGGCGTGAGCCGCGGCGCTCCGCGGTAGAGATCCTCGAGTCCATCGTCAAGAGGAGGATCCATGTCCGATCAGGTCTACAAGATCATCGAGATCACCGGCTCGTCGGCCGACAGCATCCAGGACGCCGTGCGCGTCGCCGTCGCCAAGGCCGCCGAGACCGTCCGCAACCTCGAGTGGTTCGAAGTCGTCGAGACGCGCGGCGACATCGCTGACCAGAAGCTCACCCAGTTCCAGGTCACGGTGAAGATCGGCTTCCGGCTGGACTGAGCCTGGCCGTGCCGGGCCTCGCGTAGGCTCGCCGCGGGGCGGGCAATCCTGCTGCTCGCCCGCGCGGCGGGCCGCGGGACCGCGCACGCCATGCAGCGGGTTCGGGGCCGCGCCCGACGGCTCCGCATCTCGCGGGCTGAGCCGGACCGTGAGTCATCGGCCCCGCTGCTGCGTAATAGGCAGAACACGCGGTCCGACAGGAGCAGGAGCACATGGGCATAAGCATTCTCAGGCGCGCAGGCGTCACCGTCGCGGCAACTACGGCCGTCGCGTTGACGGCGACGCCCTCGGCGCAGGCGGTGCACTGGCCGTTCTTCGGCGGTGACAACGGGCGCTCGGGCTACCAGCCCGTCGATGAGGGCGGCGCTCCGGTGCGGTTCCTCTACAAGAAGGACGCCATGGCGGAGCAGTTCGTCAAGACCTCCATCGTCACCACGACCGGACCACCCACGGCGGCGGCGACGGCCGCGCGCTTCGCGTACGGCACCCGTGACGGCCGGGTGCAGATCCGCCGCCTGCTCGACGGCGCGCCCGTCGGCCCCGCGGGCGGCGTCAGCGTCAGCGCCGACGCCGATGCCTTCGGCACGCGCAGCACCACTCCGGGTGAGAACGGCTCGAGCGTGAGCTTCGCCGACACGTCGGGCGCCACGGGGCTCGGCCAGCTGTTCGTCGCCCACAACGACGACGATTCCGCCACGGGCGCGGCGGACATCGAGATCGCCCAGCTCGACGAGGCCACGGGCGACCTCGTGCAGCAGATCGACGTGCAGGGCACGGACGGGTTCACGATCCAGTCCTCGCTGCTGGCCACCGGTCCGGCGGTCGACGACGCGGCCACCCCCGCCGACGAGACCGGCAACCGCATCCTGTTCTTCGTGGCGTCCAACGGCGCAACCCAGGCGCTCTTCCGCGTCGCGGTGACCGGCAACGCGTCGGTGCGGACAGCGACGATCAGCGGCGCGGCGGCCACTCGCACCGTCGCCGACATCGACGCGACGCCTCTCGCCAGCCCGACGCTCGTGTTCCTCAAGAACGCGATGGGTACGCCGGTGGCGCACGTCGCCGTCGGCACCAACACGGGCATCTCGACCTTCACCGCGGGAGCCCTCGCCGCGGGCCCGGCCGTCGTCCTCGGCGGGCCGACCCAGACCCCGTCGGTCCCCGTCCAGCCGAGCGGGCTCACTCCCAATCCGGCCATGGGGAACGCTTTGACGTCGGCGCCGGTCGTCTACGTCGCCGCGGACACCGGGCCGACGACCACGACCTACAAGATCGCGGGAGACGCCTCCGCGCTCACCGTCCAGCAGACGAGCCTGCCTCTCCCGGGCGACCCGGCACCGGCGCTGGCCACCGATCAGGAGGCCGAGGCGGACCTCGCCGAGGCCAAGGTCATCGTGACGACGTCAAACAACCTGTACTTGCTGACCACGGCCGATCTCAGCCGCGCCGGCCAGTTCGACAAGGAGGACGACCTCGCGGGCGGCTCCACAGGCTTCCAGCAGACGACGGCGGCCGGCTCGGGCGACTTCGTCTACGCCACCAACGACCAGGCCGAGCAGTTCGTCCTGCGCCTCAGCGACGGCAAGCGGGTCGGCGCCGCCGACTTCACGGCCGACGCCGGGTCGACCGCCCTCGCCAACACCGGCGTCGGGCAGCCGTCGCTCTCGCGCGGCTTCGTGCAGTACAGCGGCGGACGCGGCGCGTTCGTCTACCGCAATGCCGACGCGATCGACCCGGTCGTCGCGCTCACCGCTCCGGCGGCGGACGCGGCCCTCGACGGCACGGTCACGTTCGCGGCGACGGCCTCCGACGCGCGCGGGATCGCCTCGGTCGCCTTCCGGATCAACGGCATCCCGGTCGGCACCGACACCGAGGCCACGGGCTCCCCGTTCGGAGCGCCGGGCGCGGCCTACAGCGTCACGGTCGACACGGCGGGACTGCCCTCGGGGAGCTACCTCGTCGACGCGGTGGCCACCGACGGCTCGGGCCGCACGACGGTCTCGGCCCAGCGCCGCGTCTCCGTCCGACTCGCGGCCGGCGGCGACGACCGCCCGCCGGCGATCACCTTCACGAACGTCACCGAGGGCGCGATCATCAGGGGCGCGACGGCGGTCAACCTCGCCGCGGCCGACGATCGCGGCGTCGCGAAGGTCGAGCTGTTCAACGGCTCGCGGCTGGTGTGCACCGACACGACCGCGCCGTACTCCTGCACGTTCTCACCCACCGGCGCGGACGTCGGCCGGACGACGCTGTTCGCGGTGGCGACAGACGCCACCGGCCAGACGGCCAGCGCGGCTCGCTCGGTCAACGTCGCCCGCTTCGCTCCGGCGTCGCTGTCCGCGACTGTCTCACCGGCGCGTGACCGGAGGGCTCCGTACCGCTTCACCGCGCGCGGTCGCCTCGGCCTCCCCGCGGGGGTGACCGCGGCGCAGGGCTGCGGAAAGGGCGTCGTCTCCACCCAGGTGAAGGTCGGCTCCCGGACGATCTCCACGCGGCGGGTGACCCTGAAGCGGGACTGCAGCTACAGCTCCACGGTCTCGTTCAGCGGCCTGGCGCGCCTGGGGCGCAGCGGCAGGCTGAAGCTGACCGTGCGCTTCCTCGGCAACGACGTGCTCGGGGTGCGGACCGCTCGCTCGCGTACCGTGCGCGCGGGCTGAGCCCGGCCGACGGCGCGGCGCGTGCCCCGATCCACCTGACCGGTGGATATCGGGCACACGCCGCGCGGCGCTCACATCGTGAAGACGACCTTGCCGAAGAGGTCGCCGGCGGCCATCGCGGCGAAGCCCTCGCGTGCGTCGGCCAGCGGCAGCGTACGGTCGATCGCCGGGGTGACGGCGCCAGAGGCGCAGAGCCGCACGAGGCGGTCGAGCTCGTCGCGGGAGCCCATCGTCGAGCCGAGCACGCGGAGCTGGAGGAAGAACGTGCGGTTCAGCTCGGCGGACGGGGCGGCGCCGCTGGTGGCGCCGGAGACGACGAGCGCCCCGCCGGGCTTGAGCGCGCGCAGCGAATGGCCCCAGGTCGCCTCGCCGACCGTCTCGATGACCGCGTCCACGCGCTCGGGCAGCCGCGCGCCGGGCTCGAAGGCCTGCTCGGCGCCGAGCTCGAGCGCGCGGGCACGTTTCTCCTCCGAGCGGCTCGTGGCCCACACGCGCACGCCCGCCGCCGCGCCGAGCACGATCGCGGCGGTCGCCACGCCGCCGCCCGCGCCCTGCACCAGGACGGTGGAGCCCGGCGCCGCCTCCGCGCGGGTGAAGAGCATGCGGTAGGCGGTCAGCCAGGCCGTCGGCAGGCAGGCGGCGTGCGCGAAGGAGAGCTCGGGCGGCTTGGGCACCAGGTTCTGCCGCGGCACCACGACCGCCTGCGCGAAGGTCCCCTGGTGCTTCTCGGACAGGATGGAGCGCTGCGGATCGAGCGTCTCGTCGCCGCGCCAGGCGTCCGAGGCGATCACGCCGTGCACGACGACCTCGTTGCCGTCCGCGTCGATCCCCGCCGCGTCGCAGCCGAGGATCATCGGCAGCGCCGCCTCCGCCAGCCCGACCCCGCGCAGCGACCAGAGGTCGTGGTGGTTGAGCGAGGCGGCCCGCACGGTCACCGTCGCCCACCCGGCCGGTGCCTCCGGCTCGGGCCGCTCCCCCACCTCCAGGCCCGAGAGCGGGTCGTCGGGGTCCTGGCGGGCTGCGTAGGCGGCGAGCATAGGGAGACCCTGACAGGAGTCCGGCGCCGGCTCCGGGCCGTTGAGCTCCGCGGCCGACGCGACCGGGCCGCCCCGCCCCCCGGGTCGCCATGATGTGCGGCTTGCGCCGCCACGTCCGCCTCTCCCTCGTCGACGGCCGCGTCGTGCTCGTCGGCTTCCAGGAGATCCACCTGCGCGACCAGCACAACCGCTCGCAGGGGCTCCTCAGCGTCGAGCAGGCCCGCGAGCTCTTCGAGGCCGAGCCCGAGCCGCAGCGCACGAGCAACCTCGACGTGCTCCAGCGCCACCACGGCTCGTCGCGCTCCGCCCCGTCCTGAATGACTGTTCCACGGGTTCGCTGCGCCTCGCGGAACACGTCGTCCTAAGCCACGCCCGCCTCCCGCAGCCAGCCCCAGGCGGCGGCCTGGTCGACGACGGGCACCGCGAGCTTCTCGGCCTTGGCGGTCTTGCCCGCGCCGACGCCGTCGCCGGTGATCAGGAAAGAGGTCGCGGCCGACACCGATGTCGCGCTCGTCGCCCCGGCGCGCTCGAGCAGCCGCACGAACGCCGGCCGGGTGACCTTCTCCGCGGTGTCCGGATGCACGATCGCGCCGGTCACCACGACGGTCGCGTCCTTCAGCGGGGTGTCGCCCACCTCGGCCGCGTCGACGGGCCGGTCCTCCTCGCGGACGTCGAGGCGGACGCCGCGCGCCCGGAGCTCCTCGATCATCCGCTGGGTCTCCGGGCGCCCGAAGTACTCCGCGAGCGAGGCGGCCACGACCGCGCCGATGTCCTTGACGGCGGTGAGCGCCGCCTCGCTCGCGGCGGCGACGTCCTCCACGCGCGCGAAGCCCGCCAGGGCGAGCCGCTTCGCGGTCCCCTCGCGCGCGTGACGGATGCCGAACCCGATGAGCGCCCGCCGCATCCCGAGCGCCTTCGAACGCTCGATCGAGTCGACGAAGCGCTTCGCGCTGACGTCGCCCATGCCGTCGTAGGCCAGGAGGTCGTCGACGGTCAGCGCGTAGAAGTCGGCCGGTGAGGCGAGCTTTCCGTCGGCGTGCAGCCGGGCGATCCAGGTGCTCCCGACGGCCTCCATGTCGGCCGCGGCGCGCCCGGCCCACCACTGCAGGCGGCGCAGCGTCTGGGCCGGGCAGTCGAGGTTTCCGCAGAACAGCTCACGCGAGTTGCCGCGCTCCTCCAGGGCGGTCCCGCACGACGGGCAGTCGCTCGGGATCTCGGCGTTGCGAACGTCGTCGGGCTGCGGGCCGGGCGCCGGGCCGCTGACGAACGGGATGACGTCGCCCGCCCGCCGCACGAGCACCCGCATCCCGACCTTCACCCCTCGCGCGCGGAGGACCTCCTGGTTGGCGAGCGTCGCACTGGACACCGTGGTCCCGCCGACGAACACGGGCTCGAGGACCGCGCGCGGGACGACCTTCCCGCCCGGCCCGACCTCCCAGGCGACGTCGCGCAGGACGGTCTCGCGCTCCTCCGCGGCGAGCTTGACGGCGATCGCGCCGCGCGGCGTGCTCGCGCGGTTGCCCGCCGCCGCGAAGGCGCGCTCGTCGTCGAGGCGGACGACCGCGCCGTCGATGTCGAAGTCGTTCTCCGCGCGGCCGGCCTCGATGCGCGCGATGACCTCCAGGACCGCGTCGGCGCCTTCGACCACCGCGACCTCCGGGACGGCGAAGCCGTGCTGCTCCAGCGCGCCGACGGCGAGGCCCTCGGCGTCGAAGGCGAAGAAGTGGAGCACGCGCCCGGCCTGCGCGGCGGCCGCGGGATCCTTCTGCAGCAGCGTCCCCGCGCAGGCGTTGCGCGGGTTGGCCAGCGGCTTGTCGGGGCGCGCCGCGTTGTAGGCGGCGAACACCGAGCCGAGCATCACGGCCTCGCCGCGGACCTCCGCGCGGCCGGGGACACCCTCCAGGGCACGCGGCAGGTTCGTCACGACGTGGCCGGTCGCGTGGGTGACGTCCTCGCCCGTGGTGCCGTCGCCGCGGGTGGCGACGTAGGCGGCCTCGCCGTCCTCGAAGACCACCGAGAGCGAGACGCCGTCGAGCTTCGGCGTGACGCGGAGCGGCTGGCCGGGGAAGCGCTCGGCGAACTCGCGAACCCCCTCCTCGCGCGCGTCGGGGCTGACCTTGGCGAGCGAGAGCATCGGCCGGGCGTGGCGGATCGAGCGGCGCCCGCCGCGCGGCGCGGCGCCGACGAGATCGAGCGGGTTGTCGGCGGGCGCGAGCTCCGGGCGGCCGGCGAGGAGCGCGCGCAGCTCGTCCTCCCGTGCGTCGTAGGTCGCGTCGTCGACCTCCGGCTCCCCGGCGTAGTAGCGCTCGCGCAGCGCCAGCAGCTCGGCGGCCAGCGCCTCGGCGCGCTCCTCGGGCTCGAGGCTCACCCGGGAAGCGTACGCGACACGGGGCGTCCCGCGGGCAACGCTGCGTCCTACCGGTCGCGCGGCTCCCCGATCGCGTCGTCGCGGGCCTCGACGGCGATGTCGGGGTTGTCGGAGAAGACGCCGTCGACGCCGAGGCCGTAGAACCGGCCGATCTCGGAGAACAGGTCGCCGTAGTCGGTGGGGGTGGCCGAGGAGCGCAGCTCCAGCGGCAGGAAGACGTTCTCCGCGCGGAACGTGTAGGGGTGGACGAGCAGGCCGGCGGCATGCGCGTCGTCGACGAGCGTCGTCGGCGCGAGCGAGGTTCCCGCGGCGTCGCGCGGGACGATCTGGTCCTTCGACGGGCCGACCCCGTCGGCGTACTTGGCGATCTCCCGCAACCCCGCCGGTGTCGAGAGGGCAGCGTAGGTCGTCGTGGGACCAAGGTCGAACGGTGAGCCCGCGGAGCTCAGCAGCTGCACGATTCCCACCTTGAGCACGCGGTCGAGGAGCTTCAGGTTTCCGGTCTCGAAGGACTGCACGTAGACCTTCGCGTTGCGGCGATCGAGCCCGTTGCGGCGCAGGGCCCGCACCAGCGGCTCCTCGAGCGGCAGGCCGATGCTGCGGAAGTACGTCGGGTGCTTGGTCTCGGGGTAGACGCCGATCTCCCGGCCGAGCTCGCGCGAGAGACGCTCGCGCAGGTCGAGGATCTCCTGGAACGTCGGGACGCTGTAGCGGCCGTTGAAGACGGTGTTGCGCTGACGGATGGCCGGGATGCGCTCCTTGGCGCGCAGCGTCTTGAGCTCGGCGAGGGTGAAGTCCTCCGTGAACCAGCCGGTGATCGAGGTGCCGTCGACGACCTTCGTCGTCTTGCGGCCGGCGAACTCGGGCTTGTCGGCGACGTTCGTCGTGCCCGTGATGTCGTTCTCGTGACGGGCGACGAGCACGCCGTCCTTCGTCGAGACGAGGTCGGGCTCGATGTAGTCGGCGCCCATGCGCGCGGCCAGCGCGTAGGAGGCGAGCGTGTGCTCGGGGCGGTACCCCGACGCGCCGCGGTGCCCGATGACGATGGGCCGGTGCGCGCCGCGGTCACCGCGCGAGTCCTCGGCGGAGGCGACGGTCGGCATGAGCAGGACGATGACGCCGGCGCCGGCCGCCAGGAAGGCTCGGAGGGAGGTGGGGGACATGGGCCTCACCCTTCCCAAGCCGCCCGCGGACGGTGTGAAGAACCGGGGGCCGCGGCCCCCGCGCCTCAGGTCAGGGCCGCACGAACGTGTCCGGGTCGGGGCCGATCCGCGTGCCGCCGTCGAGCGCTTCGACGGCGTCCATCTGCTCCGGGGTGAGATGGAAGTCGAAGACGTCGAAGTTCTCCTCGATGCGCTCGGGCGTGACGGACTTCGGGATCACGACGTTGCCGAGCTGGAGGTGCCACCGGATGACGACCTGGCCCGTGGTCTTGCCGTGCGCCTCCGCGATCTCGGTGAGGGCGGGGTCGTCGAGGACCTTCCCCTGCGCGAGCGGGCTCCAGGCCTCGGTGACGATCTCGCGGTCGGCGTGCTCGCGGCGCAGGCCGGCCTGCTGGAAGAGCGGGTGCAGCTCGACCTGGTTGACGGCGGGCTGCACCCCCGTCTCGGCCTCGAGGCGCGCCAGGTGCGCGGGCTGGAAGTTCGAGACGCCGATGGCGCGGGCGAGCCCCTCCTGCTGAAGCTCGATCAGCGCCTTCCAAGTCTCGACGTACTTGTCGGTCGAGGGGACGGGCCAGTGGATGAGGTACAGGTCGACGTACTCCGTCTCGAGCTGATCGAGGCTGCGCCGGCACGCGCGCTTGGCCTGCTCGAAGCCGTGGTCGTCGTTGAAGCACTTCGTGGTGACGAACACGTCGCCGCGCTCGAGCCCCGCGGCGTGGATCGCCTGCCCGACACCCGCCTCGTTGGCGTACGCGGCGGCGGTGTCGATGTGGCGGTAGCCCGCGAGGAGCGCCCGGGTCGCGACCTCCGCGGTGTCCTCGGGCGGGACCTGGAAGACGCCGAAGCCGAGCTGGGGGATCTCGACGTCGCCGCGCAGCGGGACGGCGGGGACCTGATCGATGGAGGAGCTCATCTTCCTTCGATGCCCGTACACCCGTTGCGGCGAACGCCTCGTGTGCTCCCGGAGCCGCGGCTGCGCTCCTAGCGCCCACCCGCCCTGGACACGCCGCCCGGGGCGTTCTCCTCGATCTGCGGGAACTTCTGCGTCTTGCCCTGGAACGTCTGGGGCTCCGACGTGAGGCAGCCGGGGGTCAGGTCGGGCGCCTTGACCCCCCCGTTGCCGCAGTCGAAGCTCGGCAGAGCGAACCGCGACGGGTCCTTCACCGACGGCGAGGCCAGCGCGCCCGGCGGGTAGTACGCGTTGCCGCGGTTGTCGACGGTGCGGTTGAGGGCGGGCAGCGTCTGGGTGCCCGCCATGATGATCTGCGGCAGCGCGTGGCCGAGCGTCTGGCTGCCGGGCCGCGCGGCGACCTTGAGGCCCAGGGTGCCCGGCCCGACGCCGAGGAAGTCCGAGATCGCCGACTGCTGGGTCTCGAGGTACTCGAGGATCGGGTTGAGCTGCTGCAAGAACGGCCCGGTCGAGGCGAGCGTCGGGTCGATCCCGCGCAGGACCCGGCTGAGCGCCGGGAGCCCCGTCCGGCCCGCGGTGATCAGCGGACGCAGGTCGCCGAAAAGCTGCTCGAGGTCCGGCGAGAGGGTGCGCAGCGACGCGAGGGTCGGCTGGACGTCGGCGAGCACGGGCCCGAGGTCACGCACCAGCGGCGTCGTGTCGCGCGAGAAGCGCGAGAGGCGGCGCAGGGTCGCGCGCGACTCCCTCAGGAACGTCGGCAGGGCCACGATCGACTCGGCGAGGCGCTCGCGGCGCCCCGACAGGGTGCGGAAGACCCGGGCGTTGTCGGTGATCAGGCCCTGCAGCGCGCCCTCGTTGCGCGTGACCGCCGCGAACGTCTTGCCCGTCTCACGTACGAGCGCCCCGAGTGCCTCGCGGCGCTTGCCGAGCGTGTCGACGACGTCCTGGGCGTTCTCGACGAACGTCGGCAGGTTGCCCAGGGCATCGTTGATGTCCTGCGAGCGACCCTCGCCCGCGGCGGCCTGGGAGGCCTGCCACTGCTGGAACACCTTGCGCGTCGGCGCGTCGAACGTCGAGAGGAGCTCGTCGAAGTCGACCGCGTCGTCCACCCGCGCGTCGGGGAGCCGCCCGTTCTCGGGGATCGGCTTGGCCCGCTTGGAGCCCAGGGTCATCGCGATGTAGGTCTCCCCGAGCAGCGTCTTCTGGCGCAGGATCGCGCGGGCGTCGAAGCGCAGCGGTGCGTAGCGCGGCTCGACCTCGATCTCGGCGAGCGTCCGGTTGCCCCGGGGATCGAGCTGCTTGCCGACCACCTTGCCGATCGGGACGCCGGCCACGCGGACGTCCGCCTGGTCGGCGAGCTGCTGGGCGTCGTCGAAGGCGACCTTCACGCGGTACCCCTTGGGCTGCAGCGGCACCGAGCCGCCGAAGGCGATCCACAGGAAGCAGAGCAGGCCGAAGCACGACAGCGTGAAGAGCGTGATCGTCGCCAGGCGCGCGAAGCTGAACGGGGTCTTCTGCATCAGCGCTTGCCCCCCGCGGCCGCCGCGCGCGCCTTCGCGGCCGCCGCCGTGCGCCGCTTGATGCCCGCGACGCGGACCGAGGCGGTGTTCGGGTCGTCGCAGACCGTCGCCAGGAGCGGCGAGAGGCCCATCGCGAACTCGAGCTGAGGCTCGTTCTGGACCAGCGAGGTGAGCGTGCTGCAGGCCCCCGTGAGGAAGATCGGGCGCATCGGCCCGTTCGCGTCGTCGAGGTTGATGAGGTTCGAGCCCTGGTGCGTGGCCCAGGCCAGCCAGAAGAGGTAGCCCTCGTCACGCCCGGCCTGGCCGGGAGCCTCGCGGCCCGCCCGGTTGAACGCGAACAGGTTGAAGAACCGGTTGAGCACGCGGGCGTCGCGCTGCAGCTCGGGCGCGAGCGCCGCGAGGCTCGTCGCGGCGGGCGCGAGATCGCGCACGAGCGGCCGGGCGGCGCGCGTGAACGGCCGGATCTGCGTACGGACGATCGGGGTCAGCTCCCGCGCGGCGGGACGGACCCGCCGGTTGCTGCGATCGAGCGCCTGCACGGTCGGCGTCAGCGCCCGCGTGACGGGCCCGAGCTCGTTCGCGAACGGCCGGACGTCGCGCAGCGTCTGCGTGGCGCGCTTCAGGGTCGCGGGCAGCTCGGAGACCGTCGCCCTCAGGTTCGCGTCCTCGGAGGCGAAGGCACCGAACGTGGTGTTCGCCGCCGTGACGAGCCCCGAGAGGTCCTCGGGGCGCTTGGCGAGCTCCCCGTTGACTCCGGCAAGCGAGCTGACCAGGCGGCGGAGCGCGACGCGCTCCCCCGCCACGCTGCGGTTGACCCGCCCGAGGTCCCGCGCCGTCGGCGCAAAGCGGCGGAAGACCTCGGCCAGGTCCCCGCCGCGGAACTTCAGCCCCTTGCCCGTCCCGTTGAGCAGCAGAGTCAGGTAGTCGCGCGTGCGACCGTCGAGCGCGGAGAGGATCTCGTCGAGATCCACGTCGGTCAGCGTGTTCTGGAGCGGGATCGTGTGGCCCTCGCGGATGGCGGGGGCCTTGTTCCAGGTGCCCGGGAACACCTGGAGGTACATGTCCTTCAGGGGCGTGCGGGGGCGCAGCAGCGCGCGCGCGTCCGTCCGGATGAGCCCCGCGTCGATCCACTTGGGCTCGATGTCCAGCCCGAGCTTGGCGCGTCCGTCGACGAGCTTGACCTCGGCGATCTTGCCGACCTGCACCCCCGCGACCTGCACGGTCTGCCCCTGTCCGGGCGTCACGGCCTGCGCGTTGTCGAGCATCGCGGAGATCCGCACGGGCCCCTCCGAGAAGAACGGGAGCCGCGCGCCCTGCTGCGAGAGGATGTAGGCGACGACGACGAGCGCGATCGCGGCGAGCACGACGAGCGCGACGATGTAGCGCGCGTTCTTGCGCAGGGTGAGGATCACTTGCCCGCCTTCAGCGCCTTCAGCGCGCGCAGCCCGCCGAGGATGTCCTCGCGCGTGGCGGCCTTGTCGAGCACCTTGGTCTTGTCGCCCTTGGCTCGCAGCTGGTCGCGCAGCAGCTCGACGGCGACCGACTGGGCCTTGGCCGTGCGCGCGCGGACCGCGGCCGAGCCGTTGTTCGTGGGGACGGTCGGCGGGGGGTCGCCCGGGACGGTCCGCAGGTCGGGGGGCTGCTGGTTCTCACACGGCTGGTCGGGCTCGAGCGGCGGCCGGGTGGTCTGCGGCGGCGGGTTGACCCCGCGCATCGTCGAGGCGGTCGTGCCGAACAGGCCGTTGCCGAGCGAAAGCGTCTCCAGGCCGCCGGTGCCGAGGACCTTGAAGAACTGGCCGTTGGCGTCGGAGGAGCGGCTCTCGCCGGCGAGGCCGACCAGCGACTTCGGGATCTCCTGGAACACCTTGCCCTGCGCCGGGAACGCCTTGTCCTCGAGCGTGCTGTTGCCGAAGGGCACGAGCACCTCGTTCGTGCAGGAGGCGAGCTGGCGCAGCTCCGCGAGCATCGGCACGGCGGTGCGCGCGAAGCGCGTCAGCGGCGGGGTCGCCGTCCGCAGGTCCTGCGAGAGCCCGCGCAACTCGTCGGCGCCGACCAGGCCGCGCAGCTCCCGGACGAGCGGGAGCACGACGTCCACCGTCGGGCCCGTGGAGCGGATCCCCGGCAGCGCCGCCCGGGCGAACGAGCGCACGGCCGGGAACGCGGCGTTGAGCGCCGCCAGCGTCGGCAGCGCCGTCCGCAGCGTGACCGGCAGCTCGCGCAGCGCGGCGCGCAGGTCGCTCTCGCGATCGGCCAGGGCACCCGCGGTCACGTTGAGGTTCGTGACCAGGTCGCGGAGCGCCCGCGGGTCGCGGTCGAGCGCCGCGGCGACCGCGCCCTGGGCGGTGATGTACCGGTTCAGATCCCCGGGCTCCTCACCGAGCAGCGCCTCGGAGACGATGGCGGAGAACTTGTAGGCGGCGGGCTGGTAGTCCAGCGAGCGGTTGTAGGCCTTGGCGCCGCCGTTGCCCTCGGTGCCCGACAGCTCCGCGAACGTGCGGCGCAGGTCGCTGCGCACGTCGGTCTTGAGCACCTTGAGGATCTGGTCGAGCTGCACCGGGTTCGCGGTCTGGGCGACGGGCAGGACGGCGCCGTCGTCGAGCTCGGCGGTTCCCGGGCGCCCCGGCGAGAGCTCGACGAAGAAGTTGCCCTCGAGGAAGATCCGCGGGCGGATCTTGGCCGTCGCGTCGCGCTTGATCGGCCGGCCCTCGCTGCGGACGGCCATCTCGACGGTCGCCGAGTCGGCGCCCTTGCCCGTCGCCTCGACCTTCGTGACCTCGCCGACCTCGACGCCCGCGATCCGCACCGGCGAGCCGGTCTTGATGCCGCTCGAGTCCCGGAACGCCGCGCGGATGACGTAGGGCTCGTTGACCAGCGGGATGTCCTTGGCCACCGCCAGGTAGGCGCCGACGACGACGACCACGATCAGCGCGAGGGCGATCGGGATCGGGTTGCGCGGACCACGACGGCGCGTCACGGGGTCACCTTCGGGGCGCGGCCGGTCGGCTCGGCGCTGAACGTCTCGCCGGCGGGCACGCGCGGCTTGCCCGTGTACGTGGTGCCCTGGATGCCCGGCGTCCGCGCGTCGACGGCGATGTTCAGCCCCGCGGGCGCACCCTCCGCGACGCGGTTGAGGTAGCCGCGCTGGCCGTTCTCGCAGTCGGCGTTGCCCTGCTCGTCGACGGCCCGGCCGTAGGGCTGGTTGTGCAGTGCGGCCGGGTCGGGGCCAATCCCACCGCCGGGCAGGCCCCCACCGTCCACCGGCTTCGTCGCGCCGAAGCTCGACAGGCTGTTGGCCTGGGTCGGCTGCGTCAGCTTGACCTCGACGCGCTGCACGGTGCCGCTCGGCACCCGCTCGGAGAGGTGGTCGGCGAGGAACGACCAGAAGGAGTTCCAGTAGTTGCAGACGGTCACGTGCGGGCCGACGTAGCGGAGGGTCGGGGTGGCCGTGGCCGCCGTGGTCAGCAGCCCCTGGAGGGTCAGGTTGGCCAGCGGGGAGCGCCCGAGGCGCCCGAGGGAGTCCAGCGTGTCGCCCAGATCGTTGCTGAGCTGCGTGGTCTTGGGCAGGACGTCGGTGCCCACGGCGAGCGCGCTCGACAGGGGCGGGGCGCTCCGGCGCAGCTCGGAGGCGGCTCCGGTGGTCTCGTCGGCGATCTGCGCCAGCGCGCGGAAGAGCCGGCGCTGCACGGGCAGCTCGCGGATCGCGACGTCGAGGGTCGGTGGCGACTCGGCGATCGTCTGGTCGAGTGCCCCGGGATCGCGCGAGAGCGCCTCGAAGACGGCTGCGCCCGTGGTGAAGCCCTGCGACAAGTCGCCGGCGACCGGGGCGGCGACCCGCGTGAAGTCCGCGAGCTCGGTGACGAAGCGCCGCAGGTCGTTGTTCGGCGCGCTGAGGGTCTGCATCACCGGCACGAGGTCCTTCAGGAGCTTGGGCAGCGCCGCCAGCGAGCGGTTGAGGTCCACCCCGCGCCCCGCGAGCGCCGCGCCGTAGGTGTCGAGGTTGCGGCGGATGTTCTCGCGCGTGGGCCCGTCGAAGGTCGAGAAGAAGTCGTCGAGCTCGGGGGTCGTGGCGTCGGGCCC
The DNA here is from genome assembly GCA_038321325.1 of Solirubrobacterales bacterium. GTDB lineage: Bacteria > Actinomycetota > Thermoleophilia > Solirubrobacterales > Solirubrobacteraceae > Paraconexibacter. The sequence goes on along the minus strand of JBBQEV010000004.1, from coordinate 25,957 downwards.
GGCCGCCACCACGCTGTTCTCCTCGAAGGCCCGGCGCGACTGCCCGCGCACCTGGTCGATGTACTTCAGCCCGAGGGTGCCCTTGGAGCGGATGACGTACTTCGTGTCGTCGGGGATCGGCGAGGACTTGCGGTCGAGCTGGAGCTCGAGCTGAGCGCCGAGGCGACCGCCCTTCAGCCGCACCGGGTCGATCGCCGCGACCTGGCCGATGCGCTCCCCGCCCTCGCGCACCTCGTTGCCGACGACGAGCCGCTGGGCGTTGCGCACCTCGACCTCGAGCGTGAAGGTCGGGACGAACGGAAGGCCCTTGTTTGCGTTGTAGGCCAGGAAGACGGCCACGAGGATGACCACCGTCGTCACCGCCCCGATGAGGATCGGGTTAGCGGCCACCGAGGCGGTTCTCCGACGGCGCTTCATCAGCCGAGGAGGTAGTCGAGGAGGTCGGCGGAGGCGCCCGGGGACGGCGCGCGGGACGGATCCTGCGACGGGCCGGGGCCCGTCACCCCGGGCACCGTGATCTTCCCGACCCCGGGCACGTCGATCGGCGGGATGAGCCCGGGCGGGGCGGGGGCGGCGCCGGGAACGCCCGGGACGGCCGGGGCCGCGGGCGTCGCCGGCGCCCCGGGCGTCGCCGTCGATCCTGGATCCGGGGTCGCGGAGAGCGCCGGCACCTTCGAGGCGCCGGCTTGGCGGGCGGCGCGCACGGCCCCGGCGGCCGGCGTCGGCTCGATCTTGCCGCCCGGCCCGAGCGCGGCGGAGCAGCGCTTCGTCCGTTCGGGCTTGGCGAGCGCCGTGGAGCCGTCCGTGTAGTTCGAGCACTCGTTGATCAGCGCGTTGATCTTGAGGACGTAGCCGCGGTCGTCGAACAGGTTGATCGCCTGCGACTGGGTGAAGAAGTACTGCAGGATCGCCTCGAGCCCGGTGAAGCCCGCGCCGCCCGGCGACAGCGGGTTCTTCTCGGCGGCGTTGGAGCGGTCGTCGAGGTGCTCGAGCACGAAGCGGAGGTTCGTGAGCGGCTCCTTCGCGGCCCCGGCCACGGCGCGCAGCGTCTTGACCGTCCCGGCGGCGTCCTTGACCGCGGTCGTGCCGGTGATCGACGCCTTGCCGAGCGCGCGGACGGCCGGAACCGCGGCGTCCGCGAACGGCCCGAGCCGGTTGAGCAGCGTCGTCAGCGACGGGGCGGCCGCGCGCAGGTCGCGCAGCGCGGGCGTCTGGCGCTTGGCGGCCACGCCCAGGTCGCGCAGCGTCGGGCGCAGGATGCGCTCGAAGGCAGGCAGGCGACGGATCGTCCCGGCGAGCTCGGTGCGCCGGCGCGCGGAGATCTGCGCGGTGTCGCGCGCCTCGGCGACGAAGCGGGCGACGTCGGCCTTGTTGCCGTCGAGGCGCCCCACCACCGTGTCCGCGTCGCGGATGAGCTGCGCGAGGGTCTGGCGCTCCTCCCCGAGCAGGCCCAGGACCTTGTCGGTCTCGCGCAGGGCGGGGACCGCGCGCCGGATCGTCTCGTTGACGTCCCCGCCGCGCGCCGCGAAGCCGGCGCCGAGCTCGGCGACGATCACCTGCAGCTTCTCCCGGTAGGGCTTGCGCAGGGTGTTCATCACGAGATCCGGCGGAATCGTGCCCGACGTGTGCTCGATCGGGACCGTGCCGCCACTTCTGAGCTTGCGCGGCGAGGTTCCCGGGTCGCAGTCCATGTAGTACTCGCCGATGAGCGACTGGGGCTTGATCGTGCACTCCGCGTCGGTCCGCAGGCCGCCGAACTCGGGACGGGAGACCTCGACCGTCGCGATGGCCCGCGCCGTCCTGGCCTCCAGGTCGAGGCTCTTGATCGACCCGACCTGCACGCCCGCGACGCGGAGGTCGGCGCCCTGGGTCAGGCCCGAGGCGTTGTCGAGCATGACGCGGTACTCGAGCGCGTCGGAGGCCTGTGCGCCCTGGGTGAGCACGACGACGCCCGCGGTGACCGCGGCGACGATCACGATGGTGGCCAGGATGCGCGTCATGGCCCGATCGGCACCTGAGACGCGTCGCAGTTGAAGTCCGGCGTCGGCTTGTACGGGTTCGACCCGTCGGCCGCGCGGCGCTCGATGGAGCCGGGGCAGCGGTTGTTGCGGCCCGTCTTGATCGCGTCGGTCTGCAGGAGCGGCCGCAGCGCGCCGGGGACGGGGAGGAGCCGGTCCAGCAGGGGGCCGACCGAGAACTGGTTGAGCGCCAGGCCCGCCCGGGAGTAGGAGCCGAGCGCGTCGTAGCCGCCCGTCTGGCTGAAGTCGTCGAACCACCCGACCGCGTCGACGGAGTAGGGGCGCAGGAACGCGAGCTGCGGGGTCGCCCCCTGCGCCGCCCTGCGCAGGGCCGGGAACGCTCCCTCGCGCTCGCTGCCGTTGCGCCGCGCCTTCTGGTTGGCGATCTGGTCGACGGCCGGCTGGCGCTGCAGCAGCTCGACGAGGTCGTTGTCGGCCCCGGGGCGGCGGATCGTCCGCGAGAGGTCGCGCACGGTCGGCTGCGCGCCCGCGGCGAAGGGGCGCAGCTGGGCGAAGAGGGGGCGCAGCTTGTCGCGCACGACCGGCGTGGCGGCCGTCACCAGGGGATCGAGGTCGTCCAGCGCGGCCCGCAGGTTCACGAACGTCGTGTTCGTGCGGCGCAGGAAGGTCGGCAGCTGGTCCAGCGCGCTGCCGAGGCTCGCGCGCTCGGTGGAGACCGCGCGCATGGTGGTGCCGAGGTTGGTCACGAGGCCGGCGAGGTCGTCGTCGCGCGCGCTCAGGTCGGTCGTCAGCGCGGCGGTGGCGGTGATGAAGCGCTCGAGGTCGGGCTTGTTGCGGTCGAGCTCGGCGAACAGGCGGCTCGAGGACGAGAGCGCGGGGTTGAGGTACGCAAACGCCGCGCGGGCGCGGTCCTCCTTGCCTCGGTTGAAGTCGCGCAGGAGGTTGAAGGTCTTGCCCACCGCGACCCGGGCGACGGGGTCGAACGTGTTGAAGACCTCGTCGAGCGGGACATCGGACTCGGTGTTGATCGCCGGGATCTCACCGCCCTCGCGGATGTCCGGCGCGTCGCCCTCGCCGAGCTGGAGCTCGATGACGTCGTTGGCCACCGAGGAGAGCGAGCGCTTGCGGACGACCGCGCGGGTTCCCTCGCGCAGCGGCGCGTAGTCGTCGTCGATCGCGAGCTTGGCCACGGCCTGCCCGTCGTCGGAGAGGCGGACGTCGTCGATCTTGCCGACCTGCTCCCCGTTCACGGTCACGAGGTTGCCGTTGACGAGGTTGCCCGCGTTGACGAAGCGGGCGTCGATCGTGTAGCCCCCGCCGCCGAGGAGGACGAGCGCGATCACCGCGACGGCCGCGACCAGCACGAGAACCACGACCCCTCTGGCGATCACCTGCCTCCCCATGCTCCTGCGGCTCCTCCGCGGCCTCTTGCCGTCATCCTGACCGAGTTCTGGGAGGGCACCATAGCTCGCGACCCGGGCGGGCAACCCCGATGCACCGTTAGGCGCGCTTTAAGCCGGGACCCTCCCCCCATGCGGCATCATCGCTCGCTCGGCCGGTCGCGACCCGCGGACCGAGCGCGTCCCCCGGACGCGACGCTCAGTCCACGCGCGCACGCGCGAGGCCACGCAAGGAGGAGCTGACCCACACGGCGTCGGCGGCCCGGAGCCGCCGCAGCGACACGGGCTCCTCGAAGCACCGCGGGTCCTCGGCCAGCAGCGCCGCCCGCGTGACCCCCGGCAGCAGTCGCCCGTCGGCCGGCGGGGTGACCAGGCGGTCGCCCTCCTGCGCCCAGACGCTCGCCCACGCCGCCTCGAGGACCGCCCCGTCGCCGTCCACGAGCAGCGGCACCGCGCCGAGCGCGACCGCCAGCGCGTCGAGCAGGCGCCGGTCGGCCCACTTGTGGGCGCCGAGACCGCCGGGCAGGAGGCACGGCGCCAGCCGCACGACGTCGCCGGGCGCGGGGGGCGGGCCCGTGATCAGCGTGACGCCGCCGTCGACGGCCAGGTCGATGCGCAGCCGCCCGGTGCCCTGGCGTGCCGCGCCGGCGACGATCCTCGATCGCAGGTCAGCGGGCGCCGCGAGGCCCAGGGCGGCCGCTCCCATCGTCAGCCGGTTCAGGTGCTCCTCGACGCGGTCGGCGGCGCCGTCGCGGACGCGCAGCGTCTCGAAGATCCCCGCGCCCGGGTCGGGACGCCGGCGCCCCTCGGCCAGCGCTACGGGGAGCGGCTCAGGCGCAGCGGCGGCGGCGACCGCGGGCGCCCGCGCGCGGCCGAGGGCGAGGAGCGGGCGCGCCTTGACGAGGCACTCCTCGAGCTCGGTGGCCGGGTCGGAGCTCGCCGTGATCCCGCCGCCCACCCCGAGCTGCGCCTGCGCCCCGACGAGCTCGAAGGTCCGGATGGCGACGCTCAGCTCCAGCCCCGCCACCGGGCTGGCGTAGCCGATCGCTCCGGTGTAGAGCTCCCGCGCGGAGCCCTCGAGCTCGGCGATGACCCGCAGCGCCTGCACCTTCGGTGCGCCGGTCACCGAGCCGGGCGGGAAGGTCGCCCGGAGGAGCGCGGCGTCGGTGACCTCGGGGCGGAGCGCCCCGCCGACCTCGGAGACGAGATGGGCGACCCCCGCACCCTGGCGCGCGACGGCCAGCACCTCGACGCGCACCGACCCGTACGCGCACACGCGTCCGAGGTCGTTGCGCATGAGGTCGACGATCATCACGTTCTCCGCGCGGTCCTTCGCCGAGGCGGCCAGCGTCCCGAGCTCGGCGGCCGTGCCCGTGCCCTTGATCGGCGCGCTGCGCACCGCGCGGCCCGTGCGCCGCAGGAACAGCTCGGGGGAGGCGCTGACCAGCGCGCCCCAGCGGCCCTGGAGCAGCGCGCCGTGGGCGGGGGCGAGCGCCTCGGCCGCCGCGACCGCGAGGTCCGCCGGCCGCCCGTCAAACGTCGCGTCCACGTGCAGGCAGAGGTTGGCCTGGAAGATCTCCCCCGCGAGGATGCGCTCCCGGCACGCCGCGACGGCTCCTTGGTGCCCCGCCGCGCCCGGCGCGCGCAGGCGGACGTCGCGCAGGCGGACGGGCCGAGGCCGGGGGGCCGCCGCCAGGCGGGCCGCGAGCGCGTCCCGGCGCTCGCGGAGCGCGGCGTCGCGCGCCGGCGTGCGCAGCGCCTCGAACCACCAGCGGCCCTCGTCGTCGCACACGAGCACGTGGTCGAAGAACGCGAGCGGCGCGCGGGGCAGCACGAGCGTCCGCGGCGGCCCGGGGACCGTCGGCTCCACCGCCGCCGCCAGCCCGTAGCCCAGCGCGCCGAACCAGCCGCCGCCGACCGCGACCCCCGGATCGCTTCCGGCCTCGAGCGCGGGGACCCGGTCGAGCGCGGCGAACGGGTCCTCCGCGGGCCCCAGCGTCACCACCGGAGCGGCGCCGACCACCGCCGCGCACCCGGCCCAGCCGCCGGTCAGCGCGAACGCGTCGGGCTCACCGGCCACCAGCAGCGCCGCGCGGGCGCCCGGCAGCCGGCCGGGCAGGCGCTCCCGTACCGCACGGGCGGCGACGGGCACGACCGGAGCCGGAGCAGGAGCCACCGCGTCCATCATGGCGCGGCCGTCAGGTCTCTCGGAGCCCCGGCGAGCGCTGAACCCTCGCGAGAAGGCCGATCCGGTCGCTCACCAGCCGCTTCCGCCTTCTCGCGGCCACCGGAGCGGAGGAGAAGCCACCGTGCCCAATCAGGGCGCGGCGATCAGGCCGTGGTGCGCGCGGCGGCCAGGCGCGCGGGCGCCCGGCGGTCGTGCGCCAGCAGCCGGGCGGCGATCAGGCCGCCGACCGCGCCGAAGAAGTGCCCCTGCCAGGAGATCCCCTCCTGCGGGAGCAGCCCACCGAGCAGCGCCGTCCCCCACACCGCGCCGACGACGACGCCGATGGCGATCTCGAGGGCGCTGCGGTTGAAGAGCCCCCGGAAGAGCAGGAACGTCGCGTAGCCGAACACGATCCCGCTGGCCCCGAGGGTGGTCGTCCCCGCGGGGGCGATCAGCCAGACGCCCAGCCCGCTGGTCAACGCCACGACCGCGGTGACGAGCGCCACGCGCGCCGCGCCGCCGAGCGCGATCGCGGCGCCCATGACCGCGAACGGGACGGTGTTCGCGATCAGGTGGCCGAAGCCGAGGTGCAGGAACGGGGCGGAGGCGATCTCCGGCAGGCCCTCGGTCGTGCGCGGCGCGATGCCGTAGGCGTCCAGGCGGTGGCCGGCGACGACGTCGATGACCTCCAGCAGCCACATGAGCGCGACCATCGCCGCGACGAGGAGCAGGCCGTTCGTGCGGTCGGAGCGCTCGGTCATGCCCATCAGGATCGCACGGCTTCCTCAAGCGCGCCTACGCGAGCGCGAACCGCGAGCGCGCGCCCCCCGGGCTTTGTCGTGAACACCACCACCGCGGCGAGCACGAGCGCGCGCCCGCGAGCTTGCGCGAGCGCCAGTGGGTCGCCGAGCACCGCGAAGGCGAGCGCGACGGTCGTCACCGGCTCGGCCGGTCGGGCGGATCGTCGGCCGCGAGGATGGAGGCGCAGCGGCGGCGTCCGTGGCGTCAGACGGATCCATGCGCTCCATCAGGCGCCACGCCGGCGCCGCCGGCCGCGCGCCACGCCGCGCCGTACCAGCGCGCGAGGTCCTCCACGCGGTGGTGGGCGTTCAGGCCCGAGGGGTTCGGGAGCACCCACAGCGGCCGGCCGCCGAGGCGCACGGGCTGCTCGCCGAGCACCGCGTCGGTCCGGGCGAACGCGGCGCGGTAGGCGGTGACGCCGACGATCGCGACGACGCCGGGGCGCAGCGCGCGGACGAGCGCCTCCAGCGCGAGGGCGCCCGAGAGCAGCTCGCCGGGCGTGAGCTCGTCGGCGCGCCTCGTCGGGCGCGCGCAGAGGTTCGTGATCCCGACGCCGAGCGCGAGCAGCTCGTCCTGCTCGGCCGGCGCGAGCCGCCGCGGCGTGATGCCCGCGAGGTGCAGCGCGGGCCAGAAGCGGTTTCCCGGGCGCGCGAAGTGGTGGCCCGCTTCGGCCGAGCGCAGCGAGGGGTTGATGCCGCAGAGCAGCAGGCGCAGGCCACCGGCCACGAGGTCGGGCAGCGGCTTGGGGGGCGGGGGCTCCTGCATCGGTGCCCACATAGTGGGTCACCGGTGCCGGACCCCTCAGGGCGCGAGCTCAGGCCACCCGCGTCAGCGGCAGGGCGAACGGCACCGCCGGGACGCCCTCCGCGATCCGCGCCTGCAGCGCCCCCGTCTGTTCCCGCCACCGTTCGACGTTGCGCAGCTTGATCTGCTCGTAGCCCCGGATCACGTCGGGGAGCTCGGCGAGCTCGGCCACGAGGGGCGCGACGGCGGGGGTGAGCCGGGCGAGCGCCTCGCGCACCGCCGCCTCGTACTCGCCGGGCAGCGCGCGCTCGACGCGGCGGACCTCCGCGCGGCCGAACGGGTCCAGCGGCGTGCCGCGCAGGCGCTTCAGCCGCCGCAGACCGCGGAACGCCGGGACGAACCACTCGCCCAGCTCCAGCTTGCGCTCGAGCCCGAGCGCGCGCAGCAGCGGCGGGTGCAGGTGGAAGCGGACCGTGGCGTCCTCGCCGTGCTCGGCGCGGATCCGCGCGGTCTCGGCTGCGTCGAGGAGCAGCCGCGCGACCTCGTACTCGTCCTTGTAGGCCAGCAGCTTGAAGTGCATGCGCGCCACCGCCTCCGTGATCGCAAGCGCGCCGGCGCCGAGCCGCCGCTCGGCCGTCAGCGCCTCGCCGACGAAGGCGACATACCGCGCGGCCAGCCGCACGTCCTGGTAGGCGATGAGCTCGGGAACGCGCAGGGCGAGCAGCCGCTCGAGCTCGGAGCCCGCGGGGGCGCCGGCGCGCGCGACGAGCGCCCGGCTCTCCGCGGTCGGCTCGGCGGCGCGGGCCGGCTCCGGCGTGAGCGCGGCGACCGCGTCGGGCGCGGCCACGCACGCGCGCCCCCACGCGAAGGCCGCGAGGTTCTTCTCCACGGCCGCGCCGTTCAGGCGGATCGCGGCCTCGATCGAGGCGCTCGCCACGGGGAGCGCACCGCGCTGGAACGCCGCTCCGAGGACGATCATGTTCGCCGGCATGTGGTCGCCGAAGAGCCGTTCGCTGAGGCCCTGAGCGTCGAGGAGGACGTTCTCGGCCGCGCGGGTGCGCGCGGCGATCGCGGCCAGCGCGTCCTCGGTCGCGGGGAAGTGCAGGGAGGGATCGACGACCATCCCGCCCGTCGGGACCGCGTGCGTGGAGACGATCGCGATCGTGCGCTCCGGGTCGGCGGCACGGAGGTTCTTCGGGGCGGCGGCGCCCAGCAGGTCGAAGCCCAGGTAGGCGTCGGCGCGGGCCACGCTCGCCTTGTTCGCGCCGGTGATCGGGTGCGTCGAGAGGCGCACGTCGGAGATCACGGGGCCCCCCTTCTGCGAGAGTCCGGTCTGGTCGAGCCCCCACGAGTCCTTCCCCTCGAGGTGGGCGGCCATCGACAGGATCTGCGAGACCGTCACGACGCCCGTGCCGCCGATGCCGATCATCCGCAGCGTGAAGTCGCGGGCGTCGACGAGCCGGACGGGGTCCGGCAGGTCGGTGGGCGGTGCGGGCGTGACGTGCGCGCCGGCGGCGCTGGGAATCACGGTGAGAAACGCCGGGCAGTCGCCCTCCAGGCAGGAGAAGTCCTTGTTGCAGGACGCCTGGTGGATCTGCGTCTTGCGCCCGAGCTCGGTCTCGACCGGGAGCACGCTCAGGCACGAGCTCTTCGCGCCGCAGTCGCCGCAGCCCTCGCACACGCGCTCGTTGATCACGACGCGCTGACGGGGCTCGGCGAGCTTCCCGCGCTTGCGCAGCCGGCGGTTCTCCGCCGCGCACGCCTGGTCGTGGATGAGGACGGTCGTCCCGGGGACGCGGGCGAGCTCCTCCTGCACGGAGAGCATGTCCTCGCGCGGGCGCACCGAGGCGATCGCGGAGAGCTCGACGCCGGCGTAGCGCGCGACGTCCTCCGTCGTGACCACGACCCGCTCGACCCCCTCCAGCGCGAGCCAGTGCGTGAGCTCGGCGACGCTCATCCCGCCCTCGATCCCCTGTGCGCCGGTCATCGCGACGACGCCGTTGGCCAGGAGCTTGTAGGTGATGTTCGTCCGCGCGGCGACCGACGCGCGGACCGCGAGCGAGCCGGAGTGGTGGAACGTCCCGTCGCCGAGGTTCTGCACGAAGTGCTCCTGCGCGACGAACGGAGCCATGCCGATCCACTGCGCGCCCTCGCCCCCCATCTGCGTGATGCCGGTGATCGTGCCGCGGCCTTCGCGGTTGAGCAGCACCATCGTGTGGCAGCCGATCCCGGCGCCGACGAGCGCGTCGTCGGCGGCGACGGTCGAGGCGTTGTGCGGGCACCCCGAGCAGAAGTACGGCGTGCGCACGACGGAGAGCGGCGCGAGCTTGGCCCGGTCGGCGACCTCGAGCTCGGTGATCCGGGCGAGCACCGACTCCACCCGGATCCCGCGGAGGCGCAGCCGCGAGGCGACCGCGCCGGCGATGAGGTCGGCGTCGAGCTCGCCCTCGGCGGGCAGCAGCACCCGGCCCTCCTCGTCCTGCTTGCCGACCACCCGCGGCGGTGCGCTCACGCCGTAGAGCACCTCCTTGATCGCGCTCTCCAGGAACGCCGTCTTGTCCTCGACGACGAGCAGCTCGTCGAGCCCGCGGGCCCATTCGCGGACGGTGTCGCCCTCCAGCGGCCAGACCATCCCGATCTTCAGGACGCGCACGCCGACCGCCTCGAGCGCGCCCTCGTCGAGGCCGAGGTCGGAGAACGCCTGCAGGAGGTCGTGGTAGGTCTTGCCCGCCGCCGCGATCCCGAGCCAGGCGCCGGGCCCGTCGACGGTCACGCGGTTGAGCGCGTTGGCGCGCGAGTAGGCCCGCGCGAGCTCGAGCCGCACGCCGACGAGGCTGCGCTCGGAGAGCAGGGAGTCCGGCGCGAGCATCACCGGGTTGGGCCGGTGGCGGTACGGCTTCCCGCCGACCAGCACCTCGGGCATCACCGGCACGACGCGGTCCGGTGCGACCTCCGCGGTGCCTGCCGCGTCGGCCACGTTGGTCACGATCTTGAAGCCCGTCCACAGGCCGCAGGCGCGGGACAGCGCGACGGCGTGGCGACCGAGGTCGAGCACCTCCTGCACGTTGCCGGGCCACAGCGTCGGGAGCCCGAGGGAGGCGAGCATCCGCTCGCTCGCGCTGGGCAGCGTCGAGGACTTGCACGCCGGGTCGTCGCCGACCAGCGCGACCGCGCCGCCCGTCGGCGAGACGCCACACAGGTTCGCGTGGCGGATCGCGTCGGCCGCGCGGTCGAGGCCGGGGTTCTTGCCGTACCAGAAGCCCACCACGCCGTCGACCCGCGCGCCCGGGATGCCCGCGGCGAGCTGCGAGCCCCACACGGCGGTGGCCGCGAGCTCCTCGTTGATCGCGGGCTGGAGGTGCAGCCCGTGCTCGCTCCACAGCTCCCGGTGACGCAGCAGCTCCTGGTCGAGCGTCGCCAGCGGCGAGCCCTGGTAGCCCGAGATAAACGTGCCGGTGCGCAGGCCAGCAGCGGCGTCCGCGCGGTGCTGGTCGAGCGGCACGCGCACGAGCGCCTGGACGCCCGACAGGAAGATCCGTCCCTCGCGGAGCAGGTACTTGTCGTCGAGCGAGACGACGAGCGGCGGTGCGTCGGCGGCCGTGGCCACAGCGGACTCTCCTGGGTCGAACTTGGTAAGTTCACCTTACCAGGACGGTCAACCGCGCCGGGGGGCCGCCGGACGAAGGAAGTCGGGGATCGCGCGCACGAGCGACCGGCCGCTCTCCTGCTCCCAGGTCCCCTCGAGCTGCGCGAGGTGGACGTCCATGATCTCCTCCACGCGCGCCATGTCCCCGGAGCGGATCGCGTCGAGCGTCTCCTGGTGGATCTCCAGCGAGCGCTCCACCGTGGGCGGGACGTGCATCGCCATGTCGCGCGCGATCTCGAGCTGCCGCAGCAGCGTGCGCACCAGCCCGACGATCGTCGCATTCCCCGTCGCACGGGCGATCCCCAGGTGGAACTGCACGTCGAGCGCGAGGAAGCGATCCTCGTTGGCCAGGAAGCGCTCGGGGGCGTGGGCGATCGTGGCCTGCCGCTCGATCGTGCGCGCCATCGCGGTGAAGTCCGCCTCACGCCCGTGCAGCGCGGCGAGCTGCGCGACACGGGGCTCGAGCAGCCGCCGCGCCTCGAGCACGCCGCCGACCTCCCCGATGCGCACGGCGGCGCGGCGCAGCACCTCGCGCGGGACGAACTCGCTGGTGACGAACGCGCCGCCGCCCGAGCCGGGGCGCACCTCGACGACCCCGGAGTCGGCGAGCACCTTGAGCGCCTCGCGGACGGTGGGCCGCGAGATCTCCATCTGCTGCGCGAGCGTGCGCTCGGAGGGCAGCTGGTCACCGGGCGAGAGCTCCCCGAGCGAGATCCGCTCGGCGATCTGCTCCACCGCCTCCTCGAACGTGCGGCGCGTCCGGACCGGGGAGAACGCGGACATGGCGCCCATCATCCAGGATCGGATCGCCGTATACCCGTCCATCGACCGCGGCGGATCGTGGGCCGAGGAGAACCGCGGCCGCCGCGTGCGGCAGGATGCACACCATGCCCCAGAGCCAGCACCGCACCGAGAAGGTCGTGTTCGAGACGGAGCGCCACCGCATCACCGGCCTGTTGACGCTCCCGCGCGACGGATACCGCTCACGCGTCTCCGACCTGTTGAACGCCAACGAGCGCAACTTCGTGTCGCTCACGGAGGTGACCGTCGAGCGCCTCGACGGCGGTTCGCCCGAGCGGCACCCATTCCTCGCCGTCTCCCGGCAGCACATCGTGCTCGCCGTCGGCCCTCCGGATGACGCCTGAGGCGCTGACCCTCACACCCCGCGGGTCCTTCGACCTGCGCGAGGCGATCGGCTTCGGCTTCGGGCCTCATCGCCCGGGGGACGACGAGGTCCTGCGCCTCGCGTTCGCGGCCGATCGCAGCGGCGCGCCCGCCGGGGTCGAGCTGCGGCAGGAAGCGCGCGACGGCCCGGTGACCGGGATCGTCCGCGGCGAGGCGGCGCCCGAGACGGTCCGCGCGCAGGTCGCCCGGATCCTCTCCCTCGACGCCGACGGCGAGGCGTGGGCGGCCGTCGGCGAGCGCGAGCCGCTGCTCGGCGCGCTGCAGGCGCGCTTCTCCGGCCTGCGTCCCGTGCTGTTCCACTCGCCCTACGAGGCGGCCTGCTGGGCGGTCATCTCCGCGCGCTGGGGGCGCGTCCAGGCCGCCCGGGTCCGCGACGCGCTCGCGGCGGCGCACGGGCACGGCTTCAAGCTGGCCGGCGAGGTCCGCTACGCGTGGCCGGCCGCGGCGGTCCTGCTCGCGGCGCTCGACGGCGACCGCGTGACCGGGCTGCCGGGGGAGAAGCTGCGCCGGCTGCACGGCGTCGCGACCGCGGCGGCCGCCGGCGAGCTCGACGCCGACCGCCTGCACGCGCTCGGCCCGGAGTCCGCGGAGGAGGCCGTCGGCGCGCTGCGGGGGTTCGGCCCGTTCTACCGCTCGCTCGTCGTCGTCCGCGCCGTCGGCTTCACCGACGCGCTGGCCGCGGACGAGCCGCGCTCCCGCCGCAGCGCCGCGCAACTGCACGGCCTCGCCGAGCTCGACGCGACGCGCTTCGCGGAGCTCGCGGAGGCGTGGCGGCCGTTTCGCACCTGGGCCACGGTGCTCCTGCGGGTGGCCGCGGAGCGCGACGGGCTGGCGTGACCCGGCCCGTGCAGCCCAGCGTCTCGCCGCAGCTCTCGGTCCGGCGCGGCCGCGAGGCCGTCGCGTTCTACCAGGCCGCCTTCGGCGCGGAGGTGATCCATCGCGTCGGCGGGACCGACGAGCACGAGGAGGTGGTGGCCCAGCTCGCGGTCGGCAACGCGTCGTTCTGGGTCGCGGACGAGTCACCGCCGCACCGGAACTTCAGCCCCGAGACGCTGGGCGGGAGCACGACGCGGCTCCTGCTCGTCGTCCCGGACCCCCACGCCGTGCTCGAGCGCGCGGTCGCCCTCCACGCCACCGAGGTCTCCCCGGTGACCGAGGAGCACGGCTGGCTGCTGGGCCGCATCGAGGACCCCTTCGGGCATCACTGGGAGATCGGGAGGCCGCTGATCGACTGGCCGCCGGAGGGCTGACCCGGGCCCAAACCCAGCGGCCTGCTTCAATGTTCGGTTTGACGTGCGCTCGCCGCTCGGCTGCGTGGGCGGACGACCGTCAGGCCGCTGCGGGGACGGACGGCGGCGGGAGCATCGCCAAGAATTCCGCCGGAAGGGCCTCACTGGCCTGCCAGTACTCGAAACCCACCAGGGCACCAGTGCGCGCATCCACCTCGCGCAGCCCGCCCGGAACCTCCTCGGACACAACTTTCGACCCATCCCAACCGTCGAGCCTCAGCCATGCGATGTCAGCGCTCGAGTCGTAATGGCCTTCGATCTTCACGCGCCCAGTCTACCTCCGGCGCCAGAGGGTCACGACACGCGCCGTCAGCGGGTCATCTCCGTCTGGACAGTCGTAGACGATCACCGCTCGGTCGACCGTGAGCCGCCATTCGGCCGCTCCGTGATTGCGCTCCCGGTTCGCGTGACGCTCCAGCACGAGATCCTCAACCCACGACCTCGCCGCCCCGAGAAGCAGCGCCTTCGCCAACGCGTGATCGGTCCAGACGACCCGAACATGGGCACCAAGCCAGCATCACCGATGACGCGGCGGCGAGCGCGTGGATGGCGTCAACGCACGCTTGACCACATCTCCCTCTGTATGGGCGGAGCCAGCACTCCCGAGCGCATCGCGACGGCCTGCCCGATGTGCAACTCGATTAGCTCAGGCTGGCCGCGTAACGAACCGATCGGCATTGCAACGCCACCGAGCGGAGAGAGAGGGATTCGAACCCTCGGTACGCGCAAACGCACACACGATTTCCAGTCGTGCCCATTCAACCGCTCTGGCACCTCTCCGGGTCCTGCGAGGAGCAGAGCGTAGCCAAAGTCAGCGCTGCCAGACTCCGCCGCGCAGGACCGCGACCGCTTCGCCGTCGGCGCTCAGGCCGTCGACTTCCAGCGCGTCGGAGCCGATCATGAAGTCGACGTGGATGGCCGAGCGGTTGAGGCGACCCTCGTCGGCCTTGCCCGCGCCGAAGTCGTAGGCGTTGCCCAGGGCGACGTGGCTCGCGGCGTTCTCGTCGAGCAGCGTGTCGTAGAAGACCGTGTCGAGCTTGCCGATGCGCCCGTCGCCGTCGACGAGCGCGACCTCACCGAGGCGCGCGGCGCCCGGATCCTTGGCGGCGTAGCCCCGCAGGACGTCGGCGCCCTCGTCGGCGTCGATGCGCACGGCGACGCCGCCGGCGAACTCGACCTCGAGGCCGCGGATGACGCTGCCGCCGAGCACCAGCGGCTTGGTCGCCCGCACGACGCCGTCGACGCGCTCGGGGTCGGGGGAGCTGAAGACCTCCTCGCTCGGGAGGTTCGGCATGTGGGCGATCCCGTCGACGGTCTCGAACTGGGCCGCCAGCCACTTCGAGGTCGGCAGCAGGCCGACGCGCAGGTCGGTGCCCTCCCCGCGGAAGCGGATCGCGTCGAAGCGCCGCGAGGTCAGCCGGGCCGCGCTCTCGACGAGCACCGCGGCGCGCGCGCGCCAGGCCGCGACCGGGTCGTCCTCGTCGAGACGGCAGACGTGCACGATCTGCTCGCCGAGGCGCGCCCAAGCGGCGTCGGGCCCGAGGTCGGGGTGCACCTCCACGGCCCACGGCCGCGTGGGGCACGGCAGGATCGTCCAGTTCGTCGTCCGCGCGTTGACGACCGGGCCGGTCTCCTTGAGCGCCGGGAGCTGGTCCTTGCCGGACCGGGCCGGGTCGATGCCCTCCAGCAGGCGCGGGGCGGCGGGGCCGCTGAGCGCGATGCGCGCGGCGTGGGCGTCGGAGAGCGCGAGGAGCTTCGCCCCGAGCCAGTCCGGGACCCAGTCGAGTGTCTCCTCCGCGGCGTGCTCGAGGCGCGCGCGCTTGACGTGCAGGTCGAAGTACTCCACGTCGACGTACTTCGCGCCCGCGCGATAGGCCTCGGCGGCGACCGCGCGGGTGACGGCCTCCTTGCCGATCTCCGTCTTGACCTGGACGAGCTGGCCGGGCTGGACGTTGGCGGCGAAGCCGACGGCGAGCCGCGCGAAGCGCTCGAGGGTCGCGGGGTCGTCGAACGGGCTCATGGGCGCGGACGCTAGCGATGAGCGTCGGGGGTCCTGCATCTCGGCTCGCATATGGGGTCGTAGTGCAGGACCCCCCCGGGGCCACCGCCTGGTGACACGGTGGTCACCGCGCCCCGAACCGCACCCGCGACCATCCGGATCGGATGCCCGCCGTGCAGACGTCCGCGCGGGAGCGGCTCGTCCTGCTCGCGCTCCTCCCCGCCGCGGCGCTGCTCTACGGTCGCGACCTCGGCGTCCCGTCGCTCGAGTTCGACGAGGGCGTCTACCTCTCCAGCGCCGGCGATCGCCGCGAGCGACCCGCGCTCCATCGTCGTGCTCGGCGTCCTGGCCTACGCGGGGATCGTGGGCGTGCTCGGCCTCGGCCTCGCGCGCCTGCGCCGCCCCGAGGTGCCGGCCTGGCTGCGCGCCCGCGCCGACCTCGCCGGACTCCTGGCCGGCGGCGTGCTGCACTGCGCGATCCAGCGCCCGCTGCTCCACCACCACCTCGTCGTGGTCGCCTGGCCGCTCGCGCTCCTCGCCGCGTCGACGCTCCCGCCGCGACCGAACCTCCGCACGTGGGGTCTTCTCGCCGCGGGGATGGCGCTCGCGCTCCCGCTCGGTCTGCACGGCCGCTGGACGGTGCTCGACGCGGAGCGCGCGCGGCTCGCCGAGGTCGCGCGGCTCGTGCGCACCCACACCCAGGGCGCGGTGGTCAGCGACCTGCCGCTGGTGGAAGCTGCTCGCGCGGCGCCCCTCCGCGCTGGCGACCGTCGACCCGTCCTACGTGCGTTGAGCAGCGGCTCCCTCGACGCCGCCACGATCCTGCGGGCCGCGGACGCCGCGGGTGCCGCGGTGGTCGGGCGCTCCTTCCGCGGGTCCCGGGATCGCCCGCCGCGCTCGCCCGGCGCTTCCCGGTGCGCACGGAGATCGGCCGCGTCGAGGTCTACGTGCGCCGCTGAGCCGGCCCCCCTACCCTGCCCCCATGGACACACTTCCCACCTGGCCGGTGGCCGCGGGCTCGCTCGTGCTCGGCTTCGGCGTCGCGCAGGCGACCGGGGTGCGCCCGCTCGGCGGCCTCGTCCTCATCGCGGGCGCGGGCTGGTGCGCGCTGCGCTGGCGCGAGCGGGCCGGGACTGGAGTGGCGGCAGGCCTCGTCGTGCTCTACGTCGCGGCGTTCGTCGCCTCCCACCTCATCGCCGACCGGCTCGGCGCCTGGGGCTCGGTCGCGCTCGTCGCCGGCGTCGTCGGCCTCACCGCGTGGGCACTCGCCGATCGACCGGCGTCGCCCGCGCGTGCGACGATGCTCTCGTGAGCAACCTCGAGCCCCGATCCTCCAAGCGCATCTCCCGCAAGGACCGGGAGGCGCGGGCCTTCCGCCTCGTCGTCGCCGGCAGCACGTTCGGCGCGATCGCCGTGATCGGCCTCCTCCTGGCCATCGTCGGCATCGGGAGTCTCGGCCTCCCGCTGCTCTCCGGGATCATCGCCGTCATCTGCCTCGTGCTGTTCCGCCGCAACGTCGGCCTGTAGCGCCGCTCGACGCGGTGTCAAACATATTCGCCGCGGTGTTGCATCGGTTGACACGCGCCGCTACGCTGTCCAGATGGCGATGACGGAAGCGAACGCCCACGCCGAGCCCGAGCCCGAGCTCACGCCCGCCACCTGGCGCGACGGCAAGCGCTACGCGTGGCTCCTCGGGCTGCTGGTCCCGGGGCTCCCCCTCATGGCCTGGGCGCTCGTGGAGATCACGGGGGTCGGCCTGCTCTGGTTCTTCGGCCCGCTTTTCGTGTTCGGGGTCATCCCGATCCTCGACCACGTCATCGGCGACGACGCCGCCAACCCCCCGGACTCCGTCGTCCAGTGGCTCGAGCAGGACCGCTACTACCACTGGTGCACCTACCTCTTCCTGCCGCTGCAGTTCGCGTCGCTGGTGATCGCCTGCTGGCTGTGGTCGCGCGGCGGGCTGAGCGTCGTGGAGTCGCTCGGCCTCGCGCTGACCGTGGGCTGCGTGAGCGGCATCGCGATCAACACGGCGCACGAGCTCGGCCACAAGCGCGCGAGCTCGGAGCGCTGGCTGAGCAAGGTCGCGCTCTCGCAGTCGGGCTACGGCCACTTCTTCATCGAGCACAACCGGGGCCACCACGTCCGCGTCGCCACGCCGGAGGACCCCGCCAGCTCGCGCCTCGGCGAGAGCTTCTACGCCTTCCTGCCGCGCACGGTGAAGGGCTCGCTGCTCTCGAGCTGGGAGCTGGAGGCCGAACGGCTGCGCCGGACGGGCTCCTCCCCGTGGACCGTCAAGAACGACATCCTCAACGCGTGGGCGATGACCGTCGTCCTGTTCGGCACGCTGACCGCGGTCTTCGGCCTCGAGGTCCTGCCCTGGCTGCTCGTGCAAGCCGTGTTCGGCTTCTGCCTGCTGGAGGTGGTCAACTACCTCGAGCACTACGGGCTCCTGCGCGCCAAGCGCGACGACGGGCGCTACGTGCGCACCGCGCCTCAGCACTCGTGGAACTCGAACAACATCTCCTCGAACGTCTTCCTCTACCACCTGCAGCGCCACTCCGACCACCACGCGCATCCGCTGCGCCGCTACCAGGCGCTGCGCCACTTCGACGAGGCGCCCGAGCTCCCGTCGGGCTACGCGACGATGATCGTGCTCGCGGCCATCCCGCCGCTGTGGCGCCGCGTGATGGACAGGCGCGTCCTGGCCCACTACGGCGGCGACGTCACCCAGGCGAACATCCACCCGCCCCGGAGGGAACGGGTCCTGCGCCGCTACGGGCGCGGGAGCTCGCCGACCGGCTTGGCGGCGTGAGCGCGTTCCGCTGCCCGGAGTGCGGCTACACCTACGACGAGGAGGCCGGCAACCCGCGCGAGGGCTTCCCGGCCGGCACGCCGTGGAGCGCGGTGCCCGCCGAGTGGCCCTGCCCGGACTGCGGCGTCGAGAGCAAGCCGGACTTCCTCCCGGCGCCCTGAGCCGGGCCTGACCTGCGCGAATGACCGACGCGCCCGTCCCCTACCCCCGCGCTGCGCAGGAGCTGCTGCGCAGCACGCTGCTGGACGCGATGGGAGAGCAGCTGGCCACCCGCAGGTGGACCGCGGTGACGATGGCCGAGGTCGCGCGCGTGGCGGGCGTGAGCCGGCAGACGCTCTACAAGGCGTTCGGCTCGCGCCAGGAGTTCGCCCAGGCCTACGTCCTGCGCGAGGTCGACCGCTTCCTGGAGGGGGTGCAGGCCGCGGTCCGCGCGCACCCCGCCGAGCCCGTCCGCGGCCTGGAGGCCGCCTTCGACGTCTTCCTCACCGCGGCCGCCGGGAACCCTCTGGTGCGCGAGATCGTCTCGGCCGACGGCGGCGCCGAGCTGCTCCCGCTCGTCACCACGCAGGGCCGGCCCGTCGTCGAGCACGCGACCGAGCGGCTCTCCTGCGTCCTCGGCGAGGCCTGGCCGGCGATCGCGCCCGCGCAGGCGCGGCTGCTGGCCGACTGCGTCGTGCGCCTGGCCATCAGCCACGCCGCGCTGCCCGGGGGTGCGCCGGGCGCGGGAGCGGAGTCCGTCGCCACGCTGCTCGGGCCCTACGTCGAGCGGGTGGTGGGCTGACGGGTCAGGGCGTCGCCGCGCCCGCCGCCGCGGTCTGCTCGAGCAGCGTGTGGGCCGCCTCCGTCGCGTCGTAGGTGTCCCCGGCCGGCGGCGGCGCCGCGTCGAGCGCGACGCCGAAGTCGCTGAGCTCGTAGGTCTGCTTGATGGTGCCGCCGGGCTGGCCGCCCTGGGCGGGGAGCGTGGCCGTGGAGACCAGCCTGCGGGTGACGCCGTCCTCGTCGACCCAGAGGTCCGCGGGCACGGGATCGGAGAAGCTCGAGCCGCTCTGCGGGCTGAGCTTCTCGATCGCTGCGATGGCGTCCTCGGTCTCCTTGCGCTCACCCGCCGGAAGCGTCGCGACGAAGTCCGAGAGCTTGAAGGTGCCGCGGTAGTGCGTCGTCTTCGCCCCCGCGACGTCCTCCTCGCCGACCTTCTCGAGGCCCTTGGCCGCCTTGAGCGCGCGCAGCTGCGCGGCGGGCTCGAGGGTGAACAGGTTCCCGAGGCCCTTCGACGGCAGGCCCAGCGCGGCGGCCAGCCGGGCCAGGTCGAGCGCCACCCACCGCTTGTCGCCCGGGATCTGGAGCAGGTCGAGCTTGGGCAGCTTGGCGTAGAGCCTCGCGCCGTCGAAGCGCATCTCCAGCTCGCCCGGGGTGCCGGGCGGCGCCCCCGCGAGCCCGAGCAGCGGCCCCAGGTCGAAGGTCAGCTTCCCGCGCCGGGCACCGAGCGCGGTCACGCCCTTGGCGTCGAGCGTGACGGGCAGCGGCAGGCCGGCGCCCTCGATGCTCACCTTGACCGTGATGCGGGCGGTCTTCTTCTGGGCCGTGGCCTCGGCGGCCTTGGCGGCGTCGAGGCCGACGGCGTCGCCCGCGCCGCACCCCGCAACGGCGACCGATCCCGCGCCGACGCCGGCCGCGACGCAGAGGGCGGTGATGAGCTTGCGCATGGACCGAAGGGTAGGGCCGCGCGCGTGGGTGTCAAAGGCGCTACGCGCGCGCCGGGAACCGTCGCAGAACCCACTCCGGCCCGACGTGCTCGCGCCGGTAGGAGCGCCCGTGCACGAGCACGTAGTCACCGGTCTGCGGGTCCATCGGCAGGTCGCGCTCGGCGGGGTACCAGTCGTTGTGCTGGCGGATGAGCGTGTTCAGCGCGGTGAAGTCCCAGGCGCGGGCGCGCGCCTGCCACTCGTGGGCGAAGCGCTCGGCGTCCGCGCCGCAGCGCTCGCGCAGCTGCCGGTGGGCCACGGCGAGGCGCCGGCGGTGCTCGCGCAGCCCCCGGTCGATCTCGGCCGCGCGCTGCATGTAGCGCGGGATCGCCTCGCCGCGCAGGTAGCTCTCCACCGTGCGCTGCCGCTGCAGTGTGCGCTCCGACAGCGGCCTGCCGACCCCCGTCCGGTCGATCAGCGAGCCCGCGACCACCTTCTCGGCGGGCGAGCGACGATCCTCGTCGTCCATCCCGCGCAAGGTAGCCGCGTGGGCCGCGCGTTTCGGCGCCATGGTCGGCGCGCTGCTAGGGGAACGCGGGGACCGTGCCGCCCGCGGCCGGGGCGGTCGTGCGATGCGCCTCGACCGCCCGCGGCGCGACGTACGGCGGCGCCTTCGGGCGCACCTTGCCGCCTGGGAACGCGAGGCGCACGATCGTGCGCTGCACCATGCGCCACTGCTTGCCGAACGGGCCCGTGTTGTACGGCAGCGCGTACTGCTCGCACACCGCCTTGACCTTCGGCGCGATCTCCTTGTAGCGCGAGCTCGGCATGTCCGGGAAGAGGTGGTGCTCGACCTGGTAGCTCAGGTTGCCGCTCATGAGGTGGAACGTGTCGCTGCCCTCGATGTTCACGGCGCCGAGCAGCTGGCGGATGTAGAACGCGCCGCGGCTCTCGCTGGCCGCCTCCTCCTCGGTGAAGGTGTACGCCTGGTCGGGGAAGTGGCCGCAGAAGATGATCGCGTGCGCCCAGATGTTGCGCACGAGGTTGGCGGTGATGTTCGCCTGCAGCGTGCGCTTGAAGCCCTTGCGGCCCGAGAGCGCCGGGAAGACCATGTAGTCCTTGACGATCTGGCGGCGCGCCTTCTCGGCGATCCCCTTGAGCTCCTCCTTGAAGATCTTCTTGTCCTTCTTGCCCGCGAGGATCTCGTCGAAGTCGAGGTCGTGAAAGGCGACGCCCCATTCGAAGCCCAGCATCAGGAGCACGTTGACGATCGGCTGGACGAGGTAGTGCGGCCCCCACTCCTGCTTGGGGTCGACGCGCATGACCTGGTAGCCGAGGTCCTTGTCCTTGCCCACCACGTTCGTGAAGGTGTGGTGGATGTAGTTGTGGGAGTGCTTCCACGCGACCGACGTCGAGGCGGTGTCCCAGTCCCACGAGGAGGAGTGGATGTGCGGGTCGTTCATCCAGTCCCACTGGCCGTGCAGGACGTTGTGGCCGATCTCCATGTTCTCGAGGATCTTCGCGATCGACAGGCCGGTGACCCCGAGCGCCCACATCGGCGGGTAGCGGGAGGCAATCAACGCGATGCGCGACAGCGCCGCGAGGCGCCGGTGGAACTCGATCAGCGACTTGATGTAGTCAGCGTCGCGCTCGCCGAGGTCGGCCCGCACCTCGTCGTGGATGGCCTGGAACGCGCGCCCCACCTCGTCCTTCTCCTCGGCGCTGAGACGGTGGAGCGGGTGGTCGGTCGGGTTCGGCGCGGTGGTCATGTGGGGTTTCTCTCTGTCGTCCTCGTAAGCCCGGACGTCCGTTTGACGTCGCTTACAGCTCGATCTCGATGGGGCCCTCTGGCGCGTTGACGCAGGTGCGGACAGTCTGGCCTTCGTCGGTGAAGAGCTCGCCGGTCCGCAGGTCGCGGACCTTCCCTGAGCGTAGCCTGCCGACGCAGGTGTGGCAGATGCCCATGCGACAGCCGAAGGGCAGGAGCGCCCCGGCCTGCTCGCCGCCGACGAGGATCGAGATGCCGGTGGCGCAGGTGGCCTCGACGTCCTGGACGCGGAAGGTCACGCTGCCGCCCGAGCCGACGTCGGTCACGCCCGTGCCGATCACGGGCTGGAAGCGCTCGACGTGCAGGACGGTGTCCGGGCCTCCGTGCTCGAGGTAGTGGGCCTCGAACGCGTCGATCATCTCGCGCGGGCCGGAGAGGAACGTGTGGCGCTCACGCCAGTCGGGGACGAGCGTGTCGAGCTCGGATGGCGTGATTCGACCGTGCGCGCCCGTCAGGCGCTCGTGCAGCACATAGCCGGGCCGGCGGCCGGCAAGCTCGGAGAGCATCTCCCGGAAGATGAAGCGCTCCGCCGTGCGGGCGGAGTGGATGTGGACGACGTCGTCGACGGCGTCGCGACGGTCCAGCTCGCGCAGGATCGACATGACGGGGGTGATGCCGCTGCCCGCGGAGATGCTCAGGAACTTCGGAGGGAGCAGCTCCGGGAGGCCGAACGTCCCCTCGACCTCCCCGAGGAAGACGAGCGTTCCGACCTGCGCCTGCGTGGTGAACCAGGGCGACATGAGCCCCGCGTCGACGTGCTTGACCGTGATGGCGACGAGCCCCTCCGGGTGGCCCGGATCGGAGGTGATCGAGTAGGCGCGCCAGTGGCGCACGCCGTCGACCTCCGCGCCGATCCGCAGGTACTGCCCCGGCGTGTGGCCGCCCCACGCGTGGCTCGGCTTGATGACCACGGTCGCGGCCTGGTCGGCCTCCGGCATGACACGCACGATGGTGCCCGTCGCCTCGCGCGTGGACCAGCGGGGGTTGACGAGCCCGATGTAGTCGTCCGGGAGCAACGGCGTCGTCATCGCGCGGGCCGCGTGCAGGAGGCGCCTGCGCAGCGCGTGGACCTTGGGTGTCGCCGCTCGTTCGACCATCGTGTCAGCGGTTATACCGCGGGGCCCGCCCGCGAGCGTGTGAAGGTCGCGGGCGCCGGGCCGAACGGTCACGATGGACGGCATGGACAGCGCGATGGAGCAGGAGCGTGAGGCCGTCGCGGCGGCGGGTCGGCGGCTCGCCGCGCAGGGCCTGGTCATCGGCACGTCGGGGAACCTGAGCGCGCGTACGGAGGACCGGGTCGCGGTGAGCCCCACGGGCGCGGTGCTCGCGGAGCTCGAGGCGGGCGACGTCGCGGTGGTCGGCCTCGACGGCCGCCACCTCGCCGGACCGTTCGCGGCGACCTCCGAGCTCGGGCTGCACCTCGGGATCTACGCGCGCTACGGCTCCGGGGCGGTCGTGCACACGCACGCGCCGGTGGCGACCGCGCTCGGCCTCGTGCTCGACGAGCTGCCCTGCGTGCACTACGAGATGCTCGGGCTCGGCGGCGCGGTGCGCGTCGCGCCCTACGCGACGTTCGGCACGCCCGAGCTCGCGGCCGGCGTCCTCGACGCGCTCGCCGACCGCAGCGCCGCGCTCATGGCCCACCACGGCGCGGTCAGCCACGGACCCTCGCTGGACGCCGCGCTCGCCGCGACCGAGCTGCTCGAGTGGGCGTGCACGCTCTACTGGCGCGCCGCGGCGATCGGCGCACCGCGCGCGCTCACTCCCGCCCAGCTCGACGCCGTCTCCGACACGATCGCCGCGAGCGACTACGGCGCCCCGCGTGCCGCGCGCTAGCTCGCTCCCCGCGCCCGCCGACCCGGCGCGCTAGCCTCGCCTCCGTGGCCTCCGCGCCCGCCCACCGGCTCATCAGCGCCAGCGATCTCAAGCGCCAGCGCGGCTGGACGGAGACGCTCGTCTCGGGCCTGCTCGGCGCCCCCGACGCGCACGGCCCGAACCCCCACGGGTTCCGCGCGCCGATGCGCTTCTTCCGCGAGGACCGCGTGCTCAGCGCCGAGGGCGAGGCCCCGTTCCTCCGGCGCCTCGGGCAGCTCGGGACCCACCAGACCTGGCGCCGGGAGCAGCCGACGCGCGTCCGGGCGCCCACGGAGATCGCGCACCTCGAATGGCTCGACGACCCGTGGCGCATCGCGCTCTTCCACGCTCCGCGCCGGCCACGGCGCCGCCGCCCGCGGCCCGTCGCGCACCCGCCGGCGCCGGGGCTGCGCTTCGAGGTCCTGACGCTCTTCTGATCGGGCAACGCGATTCGCGCGGCTCGGGGGCGGCGAGATCGTCAGCGCCCTGACGCCGCGGCACCCGTGCGGATGCCCAGCCCGATCACCCGGCGGATGGCGACGATCGCCGCCACCGTCGCGATCGACTCGACCGACACCACGGCGGCCAGCCTGAGCAGCCCGGCCGCGAGCAGCAGCTCGAGCGCGAGGACGGTGTGGGTCGCGAACGTCTCCCCTCCCCGCGCGGGCGTCCGAGCGGCGGCGACCACCCCGGCCAGGAGCACCAGGGCCGCGAACGCCGTGATGACGGCGGCCGGAGCGGCGACCCACTCCGTCGGGAGCCGGCCGGTCTCCGCGGTCATCCGCGGGTCTCGCCCGCGGGACCGGGATCCGGCCCGGGGTCGGGTCCGGGCTCGTGCCGGTCACGCCCACGCGCGGCTTCGCGCAGCTCCCGCTGGAGGAAGAGGTTCAGGACGGTCCGGATCGCGGCGATGGCGCCGAGCTTGGCCAGGTCGTCGAGGGTCGGCGAGATCGCCGTGGCGAGGATGTCGGCGCCGAGCTGGAACTCGAGCCCGAGCGCGAGATGGCGGCCGAGGGTCAGGCGGATCTTCTCGTAGGAGTCGTCGCGCATCTGCACGATCGAGGCGCAGAACATGCCGATGGCCAGCGCCGCGCCGACGACCACGACCACGGCGCCGACCAGCTCCACGGCCGGGATGACGTAGTTGACCAGCTCTCGCACGAACGACTCGACGGCGTTCTCGTCCATCCAGGCTCCCTTCCCGGCGGAAGGGCGCGGGAAGCGTCGAGGGGATTACGCCGTCGGCCACCGCTCGGCGACCGCGCGCGGCGGGGGCGGGACGAGCGCGCCCACGAGCGCGGCGAGCGTCGCCCGCGCGGGGCGCCGCTCCCCGGGGCGCGGCTCCCCGAGCGCCTGCACGGCGCCGTGCAGCGCTCGCGCGATGAACGGGGCCGGCGTGGGATCGAGGCCGTCGGCGGCGAGGTCGCGGCGCAGGCCCGTCGCGAGGCGGTCGGGCACGCGCTGCAGCGCGGCCGCGACGTCCGGCGCGACGGTCGAGGTCGCGTGGTGCGCGGTGCGTGCGAGCAGCCGGGCGCCGGCGGGGCGCGCCGCGGCGTGGTCGAGCAACCCCAGCGCCGCGGCCGCCGCCCGCTCCCGCGCCGACCGGCCCGCCGACGCGCGCTCGGCCGCGTGGAGGACGTCGACGACCCGCTCGACCTCGGCCTCGACGGCGCGCAGGAACAGCGCGTCCTTGGAGACGCCGTGCGCGTAGAGCGTCGGCTTGGCCACGCCGAGCGCCCCGGCCAGCCGGTTCGCGGAGGCGCCGTGCAGGCCGTCGCGGGCGAAGGCGTCGGCGAGCGCCTCGAGGTCGAGATGGGCACGCGGTCGGGCGATCGGCACAGCATGTTCTCAAACCGAGCGGTTCACATTCGACCGCATGTCGCAGACGGGCCCACAGGCTTCGACCGCTTGTCGTAGAGCAGCACGGTGCCTGGTCGTCAGCCTCGTGACATGAGCACCGCCACCCGGACCCCAGAACCCGCGAGCGCCTCCGATCGAGCCGAGAAAGGCATCCAGCGTGGCCGGTGGCTCGACGACTGGAAGCCGGAGGATCCGGGGTTCTGGGAGCGCAGCGGCCACCGGATCGCCCGGAAGAACCTCGCCTTCTCGATCTTCGCGGAGAACATCGGCTTCAGCGTCTGGGTGCTGTGGACGATCATCGTCCTCAACCTCGGCAACGCCGGGATCACCCTGACGCTCAGCCAGCTGTTCTGGCTGACCGCGGTGCCGAACCTCGTCGGCGCGTTCCTGCGGATCCCCTACACGTTCGCGGTCCCGCGCTTCGGCGGCCGGATGTGGACCGCGATCAGCGCCTCGCTGCTCCTGATCCCCTGCCTGCTGCTGGCCACCGTCGTCCCCAGCGGGTGGCTGGCCGCCCAGAGCGCCCACAGCCAGTTCTGGGTCCTGCTCGCCTGCGCGGCGACCGCGGGCTTCGGCGGCGGCAACTTCTCCTCCTCGATGGCGAACATCAGCTTCTTCTACCCCGAAGGCAAGAAGGGCTTCGCGCTCGGGCTCAACGCGGCCGGCGGCAACGTGGGCGTCGCGATGACGCAGCTCCTGGTGCCGCTGGTG
>JBBQEV010000003.1:0-102422 GCA_038321325.1 Solirubrobacterales bacterium | reverse complement strand
CCTCAAGCGGCTGCCGGTGTCGACCGTGAAGATCGACCGCTCGTTCGTCACGGGCATGCTGGACAACGCGCCCGACGCGCTCATCGTCGAGTCGACGATCGACCTCGCCCGCAACCTCGGGCTCGCGGTCGTGGCCGAGGGCATCGAGGACGACGCCACGCGGCTCGCGCTCGCCGCACTCGGGTGCGACGCGGGACAGGGCTTCCTGTACGGCGTCCCCGCCGCGGCCGACGCGCTGAAGACGCCGCCCGCCGCCCCGCGGCGCGGCGCGGCCGCTACCGCACGCGGCGCTTCGGCAGGTCGGTGATGGTCCCGGCGCCCGCCTCCGCGGCCAGGCCGACGGTCTCCGAGAGCGTCGGGTGCGGATGGACGGTGAGCGCCACATCCTCCACGTCGACGGCGAGCTCGACGGCGAGCGCGACCTCGGCGATCAGCTCGCCCGCTCCCGGGCCGACGATGCCGCCGCCGAGCACGCGGCGGGTCTCGCGGTCGAAGAGGAGCTTCGTGGAGCCCTCCGAGCGGCCCGTGCTCAGCGCGCGGCCCGAGGCGACCCACGGGAAGACCGCCTTCTCGTAGCTGCGGTCCGCGGCCTTGGCCTCGGTCTCGGTCAGGCCGGCCCAAGCGATCTCGGGATCGGTGTAGGCGACCGACGGCATCGCCCGGACGTCCCAGGCGACATCGTGGCCGGCCACGACCTCCGCGGCGAGGTGGCCCTCGTGCGCAGCCTTGTGCGCGAGCATCGGCCCGCGGCAGACGTCGCCGATGGCCAGGATCTGCGGCACGTTCGTGCGCATCCGGTCGTCGACGGGCACGAAGCCGCGCTCGTCGACGTGGACGCCGGCGGCGTCGAGGCCGAGCTTGGCCCCGTTCGGCGTGCGGCCGACGGCGACGAGCACGCGGTCGAAGACGTGCTCCTCGCCGGCGAAGGAGGCGTGGAGGCCGTCCTCGTGCGCCTCGATGCCCTCGACCTTCGTCTGGAGGTGGATCGCGGCGTAGCGCTTGGCGATCCGCTTGTGCAGCGGCTTGACGAGGTCGGGGTCGCAGCCCGGGATGAGCTGGTCGGCGAGCTCGACGACCGTCACCGCGCTGCCCAGCGCGTCGTAGACGGTCGCCATCTCCAGGCCGATGATCCCGCCGCCGACCACGAGCAGGCGCCCGGGCACGTCGGTGAGCTCCAGCGCGCCGGTCGAGTCGACGATCCGCGGGTCGTCGGGCAGGCCCGGCAGCGCGATCGGCTCCGAGCCGGCCGCGACGATGCAGTGGGCGAACGCGAGCTCCTCCTCCCCCACCGCCAGCGCGTTCGGCCCGGTGAAGCGCGCCGCGCCGTGGACGACGCGCACCTTGCGCCCCTTCGCCAGCCCGACCAGGCCGCCGGTGAGCTTCTCCACCGCGCCGTCCTTGAACGCGCGGACGCCGTCGAGGTCGATCTCAGGCGGGGCGAACGCGATCCCGGCGTCGCCGGCGTCCTCGGCGTCGGTGAGCACCTTGGCGACGTGCAGCAGCGCCTTGGACGGGATGCAGCCCACGTTGAGGCACACCCCGCCGAGGCGCTCGTGGCGCTCCACGAGCACGACCTCCAGGCCGAGGTCGGCGGCGCGGAACGCCGCGGCGTAGCCGCCCGGGCCGGCGCCGAGGACCACGAGATCGACCCGGTCGGCGGCGCCGTCCACGGTGGCCGCCGCGGTCGCGGCGGTCTCCCCCGCAGACGCTCCGGCCGGCGCGGGCGCGGCGTCCGCCGGCGCGGCGGGCGGCGGCCCCGCCGAGGCCTCGGCGCCGGCCGGCTCCAGGCGCGCGATCGGCGTTCCCGCGGAGACGAGCGCGCCGACCTCGACGAGGACTTCGGCCACCGTGCCCGCCGCGGGCGCGGGGACCTCGAAGCTCGCCTTGTCGGACTCCACGACGACGAGCGGGTCGTCGACGGCGACCGTGTCCCCCACGGCGACGAGCAGCTCGACGATCGGCACGTCGGAGAAGTCGCCGATGTCCGGCACCTCGGCGATCACAGCAGCGCCCTCCGCAGGTCGGTCAGCATCCTGGCGAGGTGGGCGGTGAAGCGCGCGGCGGCGGCGCCGTCGATCACCCGGTGGTCGTAGGAGAGCGAGAGCGGCAGCACGAGCCGCGGCGTAAACGCCGCCCCGTCCCACACGGGCCGCATGGCGCTGCGCACGACGCCGAGGATCGCGACCTGCGGCGGGTTGACGATCGGGGTGAAGCCCGTGCCGCCGATCCCGCCGAGCGAGGAGATCGTGAAGACCGCGCCGCTCAGCTCCTTGGGACCCAGCTTGCCGTCGCGCGCCTTGCCCGAGAGCTCGGTGAGCTCCGCGGCGAGCTGCCAGAGGCCCTTCTGATCGACGTCGCGCACGACCGGGACCATGAGCCCCTTCGGGGTGTCGGCCGCGAAGGCGATGTGGCGCTCGCCCTTGACGACGAGCTCGTCGCCGTCGAGCGACGAGGCGAAGCGCGGGAACGCGTCCAGCGCCGCGGCGCACGCCTTCAGCAGCAGCGCGACCATCGTCACCTTGACGTCCTTGCGCTCCGCGTTGAGCTGCTTGCGGAACGCCTCCAGCTCGGTGATGTCCGCGTCGTCGTGGTGGGTGACGTGCGGGATCGTCTGCCACGCGGTGCTCAGGTTCTTGGCCGAGAGCTGCTGGATGCGCGAGAGCGCGACGCGCTCGCCCGCGCCGGCCGGCGGGAGCTTCGCGGGCGCGGAGCGTGACCGCTCTGGATCCGTCGCGGATCCGGAGGGGTCACGCTTACCGGCTGCCTCCAGGTCCTCCTTGACGATCCGCCCGCCGCGCCCCGAGCCGGTGACCGACGCGAGGTCGATCCCCTGCTCGCGCGCGAGGCGCCGCACCACGGGGCTCGCGTGGACGTCGGCCCCGCCCCGCGGGACCGGGTCGGCACTCGGCGCGGGAGGAGGCGGCGGCGCGGGCAGGTCGGCGGCCTGCGCCTCGGCCACGACCGCGGTGGCGATCGAGGCCGCCGCGCCCGCCTCGGTCACCGGCGGGGTCGCCTGCTCGGAGGCCGCGGTTGCGCCGTTCTCGACCGCGATCACCGCGACCCTCGTACCCTCGCTCACCGTGTCGCCGACCGCGACCGCCAGCCTTTCGAGCGTCCCGGCGAACGGCGCGGGGATCTCCATCGTCGCCTTGTCGGACTCCACGACGACGAGCGGGTCGTCGAGCGCGACGGTGTCTCCCACCGCCACGAGCAGCTCGACGATCGGCACGTCGGTGAAGTCCCCGATGTCGGGCACCAGCACGTCCATCAACGTCGCCACGGCGGCGCTCCTTCCGGGTCGATCTCGTACTGGGCGATGGCCTGCGCGGCGTCCTCGGCGCGGCCGAGCGCGTGCAGCGCCGCGACGACGACGTGGAAGCGGTCGACCTCGAAGAAGTGGCGCAGCGCAGCGCGGAAGTCCGAGCGGCCGAAGCCGTCGGTGCCGAGCACCTCGTAGCGCCCCGGGACCCACGCGCGGATCTGCTCGGCGAACAGCCGCTGGTAGTCCGTGGCCGCGACGACCGGCCCGCGCTCGGCGGAGACGCAGGAGGCGACGTACGGCTCGGGCGCCTCCTGCTCGGGGTGCAGCCGCGCGTGGCGCGCGGCGGCGTTCCCGTCGCGGGCGAGCTCGGTGAACGAGGTGACGCTCCACACGTCGGCCTCGACCCCCCACTCCTCGGCGAGCAGCGCCGCCGCCTCGATCACCTCGCGCAGGATCGCGCCCGAGCCGAGCAGCTGGACCGCGGCCGCCTCCGGCGCGCGGATGCGGTGCATCCCGCGCAGGATCCCCTCCTCCGCGCCCTCGGGCAGCGCGGGCTGGCGGTGGTTCTCGTTCAGGACCGTCAGGTAGAAGTAGACGTCCTCCTGCTCGGTGAGCATCCGCCGCAGCCCGTCCTGCACGATGACCGCGACCTCGTAGCCGAAGCTCGGGTCGTAGGCCACGCAGTTCGGGATCGTCGCGGCGAGCAGGTGCGAGTGGCCGTCCTCGTGCTGGAGCCCCTCGCCGTTGAGGGTCGTCCGGCCCGACGTGCCGCCGATCAGGAACCCGCGGGCGCGCGAGTCGCCCGCCGCCCACGCGAGGTCCCCGATCCGCTGGAAGCCGAACATCGAGTAGAAGACGTAGAAGGGCACCATCGGCTCGCCGTGGTTGGCGTAGCTCGTCGCGGCGGCGATCCACGCGCTCATCGCTCCGGCCTCGTTGATGCCCTCTTGCAGGATCTGGCCCTTCTTGTCCTCCTTGTAGAACATCAGCGAGCCGGCGTCCTCCGGGTCGTAGAGCTGCCCGACCTGGCTGAAGATCCCGAGCTGGCGGAACATCCCCTCCATGCCGAACGTCCGCGACTCGTCGGCGACGATCGGCACGACGCGCGGCCCGAGCGTCTTGTCGCGCAGCACCGAGGCGAGCACGCGCACGAAGGCCATCGTCGTCGAGATCTCGCGGTCGCCCGCACCGTCGAGGACCGTCTTGAACGCGGCCAACTCGGGCACCGCGAGCGACGCGGCCTTCGGCGTGCGCTGGGGCAGGCTGCCCCCGAGCGCGGCGCGGCGCTCGAGCAGGTGGCGCATCTCCGGGGAGTCCTCGGGCGGCTTCACGAACGCCTTGTCGTGCACCTGCTCGTCGGTGAGCGGCAGGTCGAAGCGGTCGCGGAACGCCCTGAGCACGCCCTCGCTCATCTTCTTCTGCTGGTGGGTGATGTTCTGGCCCTCGCCGGACTCCCCCATCCCGTAGCCCTTGATCGTCTTGGCGAGGATCACCGTCGGCCGGCCCGTGGTCTCGACGGCGGCGCGGTAGGCCGCCTGGACCTTGATCGGGTCGTGGCCGCCGCGGTTGAGCTGCCAGATCTCCTCGTCGCTCCAGTCGGCGACCATCGCGGCGAGCTCCGGCGAGCTGCCGAAGAAGTGCTCGCGGACGAAGGCCCCGTCGCGCGACTTGTAGGTCTGGTAATCGCCGTCGAGCGCCTCCTCCATCCGCCGCTGGAGCAGCCCCTTGGTGTCCGCGGCCAAGAGCGCGTCCCAGCGCGACCCCCAGATGACCTTGATCACGTTCCACCCCGCCCCGCGGAAGTTCGTCTCGAGCTCCTGGATGATCTTCCCGTTGCCGCGGACGGGGCCGTCGAGGCGCTGCAGGTTGCAGTTGACGACGAAGACGAGGTTGTCGAGGTGCTCGCGGCCGGCCAGCGAGATCGCGCCCATCGACTCGGGCTCGTCCATCTCGCCGTCGCCCATGAACGCCCACACGGTGCGGGCGCGGGCGCGATCTGACTCGGCGACGCCCCGCCCGGTGAGGTACTTCATGAAGTGGGCCTGGTAGATCGCCATGAGCGGCCCGAGCCCCATCGAGACCGTCGGGAACTGCCAGAACTCCGGCATGAGCCACGGGTGCGGGTAGCTGCTCAGGCCGCCGCCCGGGTGGGCCGGGTCGGTCTCCTGGCGAAAGCGGGTGAGCTGGTCCTCGCTGAGGCGCCCTTCGAGGAACGCGCGCGCGTAGATCCCCGGGGAGGAGTGGCCCTGGACGTAGATCAGGTCGCCGCCGTGCTCGTCGGTCGGCGCGTGCCAGAAGTGGTTGAAGCCCTCCTCGTAGAGCATCGCCGCGGACTGGTAGCTGGCGATGTGCCCGCCGAGCTCCGAGCTCTCCGCGTTGGCGCGCAGCACGATCATGATCGCGTTCCAGCGCACGTACGCCCGCAGGCGCTGCTCGACGGCGGTCGTCTCGTCGGGGGCGGCGTCGTCCGAGGCGTCCAGCGTGTTGACGTACGGCGTCACCAGGCCCGAGACGACCGGCGCGCCCTGGTGGCGCGCGTGGTCGAGGAGCGATTCGAGGAGCGCCTGCGCGCGCTCGGGTCCGTCGGTGCGCAGCACGCCGTCGAGCGCCTCGAGCCACTCGGCGGTCTCGGCCTCGTCGATGTCGTCGGTCACGCGTCCTCCTCGAAGTGATCCGACGGCAGCGCCGTGCCCGGGCTGCGGCCGGTAGCCGCCCGGCCCAACCTACCGGTCTGCGGCCGGCGCCGAAAGGGCGTGATCGAGCGGGGATCACCACCTCGCGCTCGCGCCGTAACACCCGCGCGACGCACGAGGCTTAGGGTCGTCGATCATGGACTACTCCGACCTGACGGCCCTCTTCGTCAACTGCACGCTGAAGCGGTCGCCGGAACCGTCCAACACCCAGGCGCTCATGGACGTGGCCGTCGGCGTCATGCGCAAGCAGGGCGTCACCGTCGACGTCGCGCGCGCGGTCGACCTCGAGCTTGCCCCGGGCGTGCAGCCCGACATGCGCGAGCACGGCGCCGCCGCCGACGACTGGCCCGCTTTGTTCCCGCGAGTGCTCGCGGCCGACATCCTCGTGGTCGGCACGCCGATCTGGCTCGGGGAGAAGTCGAGTGTCTGCACCCGGCTGATCGAGCGCCTGTACGGCAACTCCTCCCAGCTCAACGACCGGGGCCAGTGGATCTTCTACGGCCGCGTCGGCGGGTGCATCGTCACCGGCAACGAGGACGGAGCCAAGCACTGCGCGATGAACGTCCTCTACTCCCTGCAGCACCTCGGCTACGCGATCCCGCCTCAGGCCGACTCGTGCTGGCTCGGCGAGGCCGGCCCCGGCCCGAGCTACTCAGACCCGGGCGCGGGCGGCCCGGAGAACGTCTTCACCCAGCGCAACACCGTGTTCGCGGCCTGGAACCTCATGCACCTCGCGGCGATGCTCAAGCGCGCCGGCGGCATCCCCGCCCACGGCAACCAGCGGGCGGCGTGGGACGCGGGCGACGACTTCGACCACCCGAACCCGGAGTACCGGTAGCCGCGCCGGCGGCCCCATTTGGGACCACTCGCTCCTCGACCGACGGCCAGTCGATCCGCTGGGCGAGACCGGAGGCGTCGAACTCGATCAGCCGGCTGCGCTTTACGGCGACGTAGTTGCCCTCCACGAGCGCGAGCCACCTCACCGACCGGCCTCGTGGATCCACCATCAGAACCTCGTCGATCGCTCTGACGAGCGTAAAACGAGAGCTTCTCCCACGACTCGTCGCCGGGCGAGACGATCTCGACGACCAGCGCCGCTGTGGCGAGCCACACGCCGCGAGGCCGATCACGGTGGATACCTCCGTCCGGGACCCGGTAGTCGTGCTCGGAGTCGCCGAGGTTGAACTCCCCCATCGTCGGCACGAGGCCTGCGGCCCGCGCCGGCCCGTCCAGGACGACCGCGAGTTGTTGCACGATGTCCGCGTGTTCGCCCCTCGGTGCGAGCACCACGTGCAGGACGCCCTCCCACACCTCGTCGAGCCGATCGAGCCCCGCTCGACGCCGACGCTCGAGCACCTCGTCCAGGCCAGCCGACGACGGCTCGAGGATCAAGGTTCGAACCGTCGCCGATCGCGGCTGTTCAGCGGGGGAACTGGGATTCGAACCCAGATTCACGGTTTTGGAGACCGCGCGCTTAGCCATTGACTCATTCCCCCAGGTCAGGAGGATGATAGGCGCCCGGGCGGCCGGTGGCGTCCGCCGGCACGGACGATGAGCACCGCGATGTCGTCCTGGGGCGACCCCGACTGCCAGGCGACCGCCGCGTCCAGCAGGGCCTCCGCGGCCTCGTCGGCGCTCGCGCCGGCGCGCATCCGGGCGCCGAGCACTTCGATGACGCGCTGGCCGCCGAACTGCTCGGCGCGTGCGTCGCGGCCCTCCACGACCCCGTCGGTGAACATCGCCACGTAGGAGCCCGCAGGCACGTGCACCCGGTGCTCGACGAAGCGCCACTCCGGAGCGACTCCGACCAGGATGCCGGGCACCGCGAGCTCCTCGCCGCGTCCGTCGGGGTGGACGAGCACGGGGGGCAGGTGGCCGCCCGACGCGAGGGTGAGGCTCAGCCCTCCCGCCTCCGGCTCGATGACCGCGCAGGCGACCGACAGGAACAGCGTGGTCTCGTTGCGCAGCAGCATGTCGTTGAGCAGCTCGAGGAGCGCCGCGGGCCCCAGGCCGGTGAACGCCCCGGCGCGCAGCGTGTGGCGGGCCACCCCGGTGACCGTCGCCGCCGCGACGCCCTTGCCGCAGACGTCGCCCACGAGCAGCACGACCGAGCCGTCACCGCGGACGAAGAGGTCGTAGAAGTCACCGCCGATGCCGTGTCCGGCCGGGCGGTAGCGCAGTCCGGCGTCCATGAACTCGAGGTCGGGAAGCCGCGTGGGCAGCAGGGAGCTCTGCAACACGCGGGCGACCTCGTCGCGCTCCTCGAAGAGCGCCTTCTGCGCGGAGATGTCGGAGAACGTGCCGACCGACCCGCCGCCGTGGGCCGCGTCCATGCGGCGCCCGTGCCCCAGATGCCAGCGGAAGGCTCCCGCGGCGTCGCGCAGCCGCACCTCGAGCTGCTCGGCGAACCCGTGCCCGTTCGCGGCGGCCAGCCACGCGGCGCGCACGAGGTCGCGGTCGTCAGGATGCACCGCGGCGAGCCAGCGCGTCCCGAGCGACTCGCCCTCGGTCAGCCCGGTCAGCTCGTACCACACCGAGTTGAAGTACTGCATGTCGTCGGTGGCGTCGGCGGTCCACACCACCTGCGGGATGGCCTCGGCCAGGCCGATGTAGCGCTCCTGCTCGGTGCGCCGGAGCTCGGCGACCTCCATGACCCGCAGCTGCTCGGCCTGCTGGGCGAGGCGCACGCGCTGCGCGTAGAGGTCGACGAAGACCGACACCTTGGACAGCAGCACCTGCGGGTCGTAGGGCTTGACCAGGTAGTCGACCGCGCCCGCGTGGTAGCCGGCGAACACCTTCTCCTCGTCCGCGCTGGCCGTCAGGAAGATGATGGGGACGCTCCGCGTCCGCGGCCGGGTCTTGATCAGCGCCGCCGTCTCGAAGCCGCTCATGCCGGGCATCTCGACGTCGAGCAGGATCACGGCGACGTCGTGCGTGAGCAGGCGCTTGAGCGCCTCGGGCCCCGACGAGGCCGTCACGAGGCTCTGCTCGAGCTCCTCCAGCCCGGCCTGCATGGCGAGCAGGTTCGCGGGCCGGTCGTCGACGAGCAGGATGGTGGCCATGGGCTCCGGTGAGCGTTCTTCGCGCCGGAGCCGAATCGGTCCGTGCGCCTACGCGCCCGCGGGCGCGAGCCCGGGTGCCGGCGTCGAGGTCCACCGGCGGATGAGCGCGATCAGCGCCTCGGTATCCATCGGTTTGGTGATGTAGTCCGACGCCCCCGCCTGGAGGCACTTCGCGCGATCTGCCGTCATGGCCTTCGCGGTCAGGGCGATGATCGGGAGCTCCGCGTAGCGGGCCTCCGAGCGGATGGCCTGCATGGTCTCGTAGCCGTCCATCCCCGGCATCATGATGTCCATGAGCACCACGTCGATCTCGGCGTGCTCGTGCAGGGCGGTGATCGCGTCCGGCCCGCAGTCGGCGTAGACCACCTCGAGCCCGAACCCCTCCATCGCGGCCGTCAGCGCGAAGACGTTGCGGGCGTCGTCGTCGACGATGAGGACGTGCAGCGGCCCGGGCTCCGGAGGCGGACCCGGCGCCGGCGGCGGGCCGGCGGCGGCCGCGTCGCGGTCGAGCAGTTCCGACAAGCCCGAGAACGCCTGGACGAGGTCCTCACCGGCGATCGGCTTGTCGAAGTACGCGATCGTGCCGAGCGCCATCGCGGCTTGGCGCAGCTCGAGCCCGGACACCACGTTGACGGGCATGTGACGGGTGGCCGGGTCGCTCTTGAGCTGCTCGAGCACCTCCATCCCGGTGATGACCGGCAGCTGCAGGTCGAGCATGACCGCGTCCGGCCGCAACGTGCGCGCGAGCTGCAGGCCGTGGTCGCCGCGCAGCGCGACGATGCCGTTGAAGCCCTGCTCGCGCGCCACGCCGAGCATCAACCCGGCGAACGTGGCGTCGTCCTCGATGATGAGCACGGTGCGCTCCCCTCCGGCGCTGCCGGCGCGGTCGTCGGCCATGTCGGCCGGCGGGAGCACCGCCCTCAAGCTCGGCCCGGCCGCGGCGGGCGGCGGCGGCGGAGGCGGAGCGAGCGCGAGGCTCCGCCCTGGCGCCGGGCCGACCGCGCGGCCCCGGGCCGGCGAGGAGTGCGGGGTCGCCGGGAAGGCGGCGGGCGCCGCCGCCGCGCCTTCGTCGCCGGGATGCTCGACCGGGATGAACAGCGTGAAGGTGCTGCCGCGCCCCTCCGTGCTGTCGACCTGCACCTCGCCCGACAGCAGCCGGGCGATCTCCCGAGAGATGGAGAGCCCGAGGCCGGTGCCCCCGTACTTGCGCGAGGTCGTGCCGTCGGCCTGCTGGAAGGCCTCGAAGATGGACTGCAGCTTGCCCGGGGCGATGCCGACCCCGGAGTCCGAGACCCGGAAGGCGACCACGCCGGAGGCGGCCGCGAGCGCCGGGACCTCGTAGGCGCCGTCGTCGGCGCGGAAGACGTCCAGGGACACCGCGCCTGCGTCGGTGAACTTGAACGCGTTGGAGAGCAGGTTCTTGAGGACCTGGCGCAGGCGCATGTCGTCGGTGGAGACGACCTCCGGCACGTCCGGGGCGACCCGGACGGCGAACGCGAGCTCCTTCTGGTCGGCGACCGGGCGGAAGGTGGCCTCGATGTGGTCGGTCAGGCCGGTGATCTGCACCGCCGTGACGTCGATGTCCATCTTGCCCGCCTCGACCTTGGACAAGTCGAGGATGTTGTTGATGAGGACGACGAGATCCTGGCCTGCGGCGTACACCGTGGCGGCGTACTCCACCTGCTTGGACGTCAGGTT
The DNA here is from genome assembly GCA_038321325.1 of Solirubrobacterales bacterium. Classification (GTDB taxonomy): domain Bacteria; phylum Actinomycetota; class Thermoleophilia; order Solirubrobacterales; family Solirubrobacteraceae; genus Paraconexibacter. The sequence continues at coordinate 91,707 of JBBQEV010000003.1, read as the reverse complement.
GCCGTCGCGGTTGTCGCGCAGGAGCTTGGCCAGGATCAGCAGCGAGTTCAGCGGGGTCCGCAGTTCGTGGCTCATGTTGGCCAGGAACTGGCTCTTGTACCGGGAGGAGACCGCGAGCTGCTGGGCCTTCAGCTCGACGTCGGCGCGGGCCTTCTCGATCTCGGAGTTCCGCAGCTCGGTCTCCGCGTTCTGGCCGGCCAGCTGAGCGGCCTTCTGCTCGAGCTGCTCGTTGGACTGGCGCAGCTGCTCCTGCTGGGCCTGCAAGCGCTCCTCGGACGCCTTCAGGCTCTGGGCCTGCGCGCCGAGCTCCTCGTTGGAGGCCTTCAGCCCGTCCTGCTGGACGCGGAGCTCCTCGGACTGCGACTGCAGCTCCTGGGTGAGCGTCTGGGACTGCATGAGCAGCTGCTCGGTCCGGGTGGACGCCACGATCGTGTTCAGCACCACGCCGATCGTCTCGGTCAGCTGATCGAGGAACGTCTTCTGGGTGTCGGTGAAGCGGTCGAAGGACGCGAGCTCGATGACGGCCATGACCTGGTCCTCGAAGACGACCGGGATGACGATGATCGAGTTCGGAGCGCCCTGCCCCAGCCCGGAGCTGATGGTCACGTAGTCGGCGGGCGCCCGGGTCAGGACGATCGCCTTCTTCTCGAGGACGCTCTGGCCGACCAGCCCCTCGCCGGGCGCAAAGCGCGACGACAGCTCCTTGCGCTCCGTGTAGCCGTAGGACGCGACGAGGCGCACGGCCGGGCGGTCGGAGTCTGCCTCGTCGGCGACGAAGAACGCGCCGTGGTGCGCGTCGACCAAGGGCGTCAACTCGCTCATGATGAGCTGGGAGAAGCTCTCCAGGTCGCGCTGGCCCTGCATCATCGAGGAGAAGCGCGCGAGGTTGGAGTTCAGCCAGTCCTGCTGGGCGTTCTTGTCGGTCGTCTCGCGGAGCGTGACGATCATCCGGTTGATGTTGTCGGACATGTCGGCGACCTCGCCGCGGGCCTTCACCGTCACCTCCCGCGTCAGGTCGCCCTGCGTGACCGCGGTGGACACCTCGGCGATGGCGCGCACCTGATCGGTCAGGTTGGACGCGAGCTGGTTGACGTTGTCGGTCAGGGCCTTCCATGTCCCCGAGGCGCCCTCGACCTCGGCCTGGCCGCCGAGCTTTCCCTCCGTGCCGACCTCCTTGGCCACGCGGGTCACCTCGCCGGCGAAGGAGCGCAGCTGCGCGACCATCGTGTTGACCGTGTTCTTGAGCTCGAGGATCTCCCCCTGGGCCTGCACGGTGATCTCCTGGTCGAGATCGCCGGCGGCCACCGCGGTCGTGACCTCGGCGATGTTCCGGACCTGGTCGGTCAGGTTGCCGGCCATGAAGTTGACGTTCTCGGTCAGGTCCGCCCACGTCCCCGAGACGCCGTGCACGCGGGCCTGCCCGCCGAGCTTGCCCTCGGTGCCGACCTCGCGGGCCACCCGGGTGACCTCGTCGGCGAAGGAGCGCAGCTGCGCGACCATCGTGTTGACGGTGTTCTTCAGCGCCAGGGTCTCGCCCTGGGCGTCGACGGTGATTTTCTGGTCGAGGTCGCCGTTGGCCACCGCGGTGGTCACCTCGGCGATGTTGCGCACCTGATCGGTCAGGTTCGAGGCCAACTGGTTGACGTTGTTGGTCAGCTCGCGCCACGTCCCCGACACGCCCTCGACCTCGGCCTGACCGCCGAGCCGGCCCTCCGTGCCGACCTCGCGCCACGCGGGTCACCTCCCCGGAGAAGGAGCGCAGCTGGTCAACCATCGTGTTGACGGTGTTCTTGAGCTCGAGCATCTCCCCGCGGGCGTCGACGGAGATCTTCTGGTCGAGGTCGCCGTTGGCCACCGCGGTCGTGACCTCGGCGATGTTGCGGACCTGGTCGGTGAGGTTCGAGGCCAGCAGGTTGACCATGTCGGTCAGGTCCCGCCAGGTGCCCGACACGTCCTTGACCTCGGCCTGCCCGCCGAGCTTGCCCTCGGTCCCGACCTCCTTGCCGACGCGGGTGACCTCCCCCGCGAAGGAGCGCAGCTGCGCGACCATCGTGTTGACCGTGTTCTTCAGCTCGGCCATCTCGCCCTGCGCGGGCACGGTGATCTCCTGGTCGAAGTCCCCCTGGGAGACCGCGGTGGTGACCTCCGCGATGTTGCGCACCTGGGAGGCCAGGTCGCCGGCCAGCGCGTTGACGTTGTCGGTCAGCTCGCGCCACGTGCCCGACACCCCCTCGACGTTGGCCTGGCCGCCGAGCTTGCCGTCCGTCCCGACCTCCTTGGCCACGCGGGTGACCTCCGAGGCGAACGAGCTGAGCTGGTCGACCATCGCGTTGACCGACTCGCCGACCTTGGCGAACTCCCCCTGCACGGGCACGCCGTCGATCGTCAGCTCCATCTTCTGGTCGAGATCGCCGACGGCGACCGCGGCGATGACCCGGACGGCCTCGTTGGTCGGGCGGACGAGGTCCTCGATCAGCGTGTTGAGCTGGTCGCCGATGCTCGTCCAGCCGCCGACGGTCGCGGGCAGCTCCACGCGGGCGTCCAGGTCGCCCTGGCGACCGATGACCTGGCAGACCCGGGCCACCTCGGTGGTGACGCTCTCGTTGCGCTCGGCGACGAGGTTGAACGCGCGCGCCTGCCGCGCGAAGTCGCCGTCGTCGTCCTCGGGCAACCGGACGGTGAAGTCTCCGGCGGCGAGCGCCTCCATGGCCTGCAGCAGCGCCTCGGCGCGGTCCGCGCGGGCCGGTTCGACGCCGGAGGCGGGCGGCTCGATGAGCTCGATTGGCTTGGGCAACGTGTCCGGCCCTTTCGTGGAAGCCGCGGGCGCGGCTTCTGGTCCGGCGGAGCTTACGCTCTTGGCGTCGAGACGCAGAGCGCGCAACGGACGGTGCGTCGGCGAATGCGTTCGCCGCTCATCTGGAGCGGGTGATCGCGAGCGACGACGATCTCCCGCCCGTCGACGCCCCGTAGGGGTGCCGACGTCCGAGATGGCGCGAGAGCTTCCACGCAGCCTCACTCTGGCACGACTACCGGCAGACCCGTCACCGTGAGCGCCCTCACAGGCGTTGAGAGACCCCATCCGTCAAAGCGCGTCGTTCGCTGCATCCAGCCGTTTGTCGAGAGAACTGAGCGACCGTCGATGCGGGCGGAGGGACTCGAACCCTCACGGCTTGCGCCACCAGGTCCTAAACCTGACGTGTCTGCCAGTTCCACCACGCCCGCGCGGCGCTGGCGTCAATGATGCCGCACCGCGGGTGCGGCGGGGACGGGCGAGGCGCGGTATCTTCGCGCGGGCATGGCCGACGAGATCGTGATCGAGCATCCCAACCGCGAGAAGGCGTCGAGCAAAGTCGTCAAGCTCGTCGTGGTCGTGTTCCTGCTGGCCTCCGCGCTGTTGGTGACCGTCGTGACCGTCGGCGGCTGGGACGCGCTCGCCGGCGCGCAGATCCTGCAGATCGCCTACATCGTCCTCTACGTGGTGATGGCGTTCTTCGTCGCGCGCTGGAACCGGGGGGTGCTGCCGGTCGCGGCGGCGTTCGCGATCATCATGGTGATCTTCGCCGCGGTGTCCGGGCCCGCCTGGTTCGCGCGGGCCAAGGACGGGTTCACCGACCCGGACCTCGACGCCGGCCTGCTCGGCACGATCACCTTCGTGATCATCCCGCTGCAGGTGGCCCTCATCGCCTTCGCGCTGCGCGGATTCGCACAGGCCTGGAACATCGAGGTCGAGCGGCTCGCGGACGGCACGACGCGCAAGATCTGACCACGGGGCGCCGATACACTCCGGCCGCCCGCCCGGGTGGCGAAATCTGGTCAGACGCAGCGGCCTCAAAAGCCGCCGGCCTCACGGTCATGCGGGTTCGAGTCCCGCCCCGGGTACTGCCGATCCCCACCACCGAGGAGCCGCCATGCCCCGCACCACGCTCGACGACCGCGACCGCGAGCTGCTGTCCGCCCCGAACTTCTGCCACGTCTCGACCACCCGGGAGGACGGGACGATCCACACCGTGCCGGTCTGGGTCGACGTGGACGGCGAGAACGTCGTGCTGAACACGGAGACCAAGCGCGCGTGGCCGAAGAACCTGCGCCGGACGGGCACCACCACGCTGACCGTGCTCAACCAGGAGAACCCGTACGAGTACCTCACGGTCACGGGGCACCTCGCCGAGGAGACCGAGGACGGCGCCTCCGAGCACGCCGACGTGATGACCAAGAAGTACATCGGCCAGGACCGCTACCCCTTCCACCAGGACGGCGACGTCCGGGTGATCCTCCGCATCGCGCCCGACCGGGTGCACCGCCACTCGCCGGGGTGAAGCCACGGGCAGCGTCAGCGGGCGACCAGCTCGCGCAGCCCGTCGGCCAGCGCGGCGGGGGCCACGAGCAGGCCGGGCGGCAGGCCGTCGCCGCCGGCGAGCTCCTCGACGTGCAGCCCGGCGCCCGCGCAGAGCAGCACGCCGGCCGCGATGTCCCACGGCTGGACGCCGAACTCGTAGTAGGCGTCCAGGCGGCCCGCCGCGACCCACGCCAGATCGAGGGCGGCGCTGCCGGCACGACGGATGTCGCGCACGTCCGGAAGCACGCGGACGACGATCGCCGCCTGTGCCGCGCGCACGTCCGCGGCGTACCCGAACCCGGTGGCGACCAGCGCGGAGCCCAGCTCGTCTTGGGTGCTCGCGACGGTGAGCGGGGCGCCGTCGAGCGTCGGCGCCGCGCCCGCCGCCACCGCGAAGAGCTCCTCGCGCAGCGGGTCGTAGACGACGCCGGCCCGCCCCTCGCACGCGACCGAGATGCACCACTGCGGGTGGCCGAAGAGGTAGTTGGTCGTCCCGTCGAGCGGGTCGACCACCCAGCGCAGGCCGGAGGTGCCCGGCGTGTCGTCGCCCTCCTCGCCCATGATCGCGTCGTCGGGCCGCTCGCGCGCGAGCACCGCGCGGATCGTGCGCTCCGCCGCGAGGTCGGCCTCGGAGACGAGGTCGGTGGCCGAGGACTTCGCCGTGACGTTCACCGCCCCGCGGGCGAAGCGCGCGACGAGCTCGGGCGCCGCCGCCCGCGCGGCGGCCTCCGCGACGCGCAGCAGCTCGGCGTTGGACGGCACGCTCACGCGATCGCCAGGCGGGTCGTCCTCATGCGCCTCAGCCTACGCGGGGCGCGCGACAGCACGGTGGTCTGAAATGCGGACCGAACGTCCGGCCACCCGTGCAGAGAACCTCACGGGGCCGCCTGAGCGTCGGTAGGCTAGGTGCTGATGCGCCTGAAGCCTCCCAGACGCCGTCGCCAGAGCGCCGCCGCCAAGCGCGCCGCGACGAAGGCCGGCGAGCGCGCCGAGACCGCGTCCAAGCGCGCCGCGACGAAGCAGGCGGCGGCCAACCGGGCCGCCGCGCGACGCGCCCGGCGGCGCCGCAAGCCGGTGTCGGTCTACCAGCCGGACGGCCCGCGGCTCCCGCTCCCGTCGGCGGCCGCACCGCCCGTGACCTCTGCGCTGCCGATCACGACGGCGCCGGCCGCCGACCCGCTCGTCTATGCGGGCGCGTTCGGTCCCGAGCAGGCGGAGCGCCTCCTCTGGCGCGCGGGCTTCGGCCCGCGCCCCGGTGAGGCCGAGCGGGTCGCGGCGCTGGGGCTGCGCGAGGCCGTGCGTCGCCTCGTCGAGCCCGGGCCCGCCGTGCTCACCGGCCCCGAGCCGCGCGTCGGCGCGGTCGCGCTCGCCCCGCGCGACCTCGACGGCCACGACCACCTGTGGTGGCTGGACCGGATGGTCCGCTCGGGCGACCAGCTCTCCGAGCGCCTGGCGCTGGTCTTCCACGACTGGTTCGCGACCTCCAACGCCGACGTCGCGCAGCGGCCGCTCATGCTCGACCAGAACGAGCTGTTCCGCGCGCGCTGCCTCGGGAGCTTCGACGCGCTCCTGAGCGCGGTCACCACCGACCCGGCGATGCTCGTGTTCCTCGACGGGATCGCCAACCGCAAGGGGGGCCCGAACGAGAACTACGCGCGCGAGATGCTCGAGCTGTTCACGCTCGGCGCCGATCGCGGCGCCTACACCGAGGGCGACGTCCGCGAGGCCGCGCGGGCGCTCACCGGCTGGCGCGCGGACTACGTGCAGGGCACGGGCTACGTGAACTTCCGCTTCGACACGACGCGCTTCGACACCACGGCGAAGACCATCTTCGGCGAGCGCGGCGCCTTCGGCTGGGCCGACGTGGTGCGCCTGGCGCTCGAGCACCCCTACCACCGCTCCTTCTTCGTGCTCAAGCTGTGGTCGGCCTTCGTGCCGTCCCCGCCCGACGCCGCGACCCAGGCCGCGCTGGAGGAGCGCTACGTCACCTCGGGGCGCTCGATCCGCGCGATCGTGGAGGCGATCCTGCTGCACCCCGACCTCTACGGGCCGCAGCGGATGGTCAAGTCGCCCGCGGTGTTCGCCGCCGGGCTGCTGCGCGCACTGGGCACCGGGATCGTGACCAACGCCTGGGTCGCCGCGGGCGCGGGCGCCGGCCAGCGGCTGTTCTACCCGCCGAACGTCTCGGGCTGGAACGACAACGCGTGGCTGGACACGAGCACGCTGGCCAGCCGTTGGCTGCTGGTCGCCGAGGCGGTCAAGCCCCTTACGGTGAAGGACAACACGGGCTACTCCGCCACCGAGACGCCCGAGGACGCGCTCGCCGCCGCCCGGCGCTTCTGGGCCGACCCGCGGCTCAGTCCGGAGACGGCGGGCGTCCTGGCCCGCTTCTCCGCCACCACACTGCCGGGGACGACGACCGCCGCCGACGCGGCCAACGCGCGCGGACAGCGTCAGAACGCGCTGCGCCACCTGATCGCCGCCACGCCCGACGGCCAGACGAGCTGAGGACCAGATGGCCTGCTGCGACGACTTCACCCGCGCCCAGCGCCGCCGCGCCGCCGCCGGCGCGGGCGCCCGCGCGGGCCAGGGCCTGCCGGCGATCGAGCCCGGCATGCCGCTGCCCGCCGGAACCGGCCTGACCCGCCGCGACGTGCTCGTGCGCTCGGCGGGGCTCGCCCTGTCGGTCTACGGCGCCGACCGGCTCGGCTTCGAGGCCTTCGAGGCCGGGATCGCCGAGGCGGCGGCGGCCCCGGCGCAGCCGGTGCTGATCTCGATCTTCCTGCCCGGGGGCATCGACTCGCTGAGTGTGCTGGCCCCGACCGGCGACCCGGCCTATTCGGCGACGCTACGCCCGACGCTCCGCCTCGACGACGCAGGGACCCTCGAGGTCAGCGGGCGCACCGACCTGCGCTGGCACCCGGGCGCGGCCGCACTGAAGGCCCTGCACGACGCGGGCAAGGTGAGCATCGCCCCGGCGATCGGCTACGCCAGCCCGAACCAGTCGCACTTCACCTCGCGGCACTTCTGGGAGGTCGGGGCGCTCGACGTCGCCGGGCGCACGGGCTGGATGGGGCGCTACCTCGACATCGTCGGGCAGGTCAACAACCCCATCCAGGGCCTGAGCCTCGACAGCCAGCTCTCCCCCAGCCTCGCCTCGACGACGGTGTCCGTCTCGGCCGCGAGCTCGCCCGCGAGCTACACGTTCACCTCGCCGAACGTGACCACCACCGCGATCAAGACCGGGATGCTCGACGCCTTCGGTACCCTCGGCGGCCTTCCGAGCGCCGACCCGGTCCTCGCCCAGGCCCGCCAGGCGCAGGCCAACGCGGACGGGCTGCGGCGTCAGCTCGCCACACCCGTCGCGGTGGGCTCGGCCGCCTACCCCGCGAACAACACGCTGGCCGGGCGGCTGAAGAGCCTCGCCGGGCTGCTCGATGCCGGGCTGCCGATCCGCTGCGTGACCGTCAACGCCAACGGCGGCTACGACACCCACTCGGGCCAGGCGACCGCCCTGAGCACCAACCTCACGTCGACCTGCGCGGCGATCGCGGCGTTCCAAGCCGACCTCGAGGCGCGCGGCGCCGCGCTGGCCGACCGGGTCCTCATCCACCTGTGGAGCGAGTTCGGCCGGCGCCCGCGGGAGAACGGCTCCAACGGCACCGACCACGGCGCCGCCGGCGCCTCGTTCGTCGTCGGCACGCGCGCGAGCGGCCAGGCCATCGGGGAGTTCCCGGGCCTCACGACGCTCGACTCCGGCGGCAACCTCCGCAGCACCTCGGACTTCCGGGCGGTGTACTGCTCGCTGCTCGAGCAATGGCTGGGGGTCGACGCCGCGGCGGTGATCCCGGGCGCAGCGGGCTTCGGGCGGCCGGTGCTCGTGCGATGAGGCGCGCGCCGGCGGCGCTGGCGGCGCTCGCCGCGGCGGCGGCGGCGCTCGGAACCTCAGGCGCCGGTGCCGGGCGACCGCCGTCGCGCATCACGGTCGCGGGCGAGGGCACAGGACACCTCCCCGCCTATCGCGGCCCGGAGAACCCGCCGCTGGGCGGGGCCGGCTCGTCCGCGGAACCGTTCTCCTCGCCGGGAACCACCGACCCCGCGGCCGCTCCCGCCGGCGGCGCCGCGCCCCCGGGCACCACGACGACCCCCGGGTCGCCTCCGGCCGGCGGGCCCGAGGCGGCCGTCGCGCTCGGGGTCCAGGTGACCGAGACCCCCGCCTACGTCATGCGCCTGTCGCGCACGAAGGTCCCGGCCGGCGACGTCACCGTGCAACTGCAGAACACCGGGGAGGACGCGCACAACGTGCGCCTCGTGCGCCTCGACGGGAAGGGCGCCGCGACGCAGTTCCCGGACGCGGAGCCCGGCACGACGGTCACGCGAACGGTGCGCTTCGCCCCCGGCAGCTACCGCCTGGCCTGCACCCTCACCGAGCCCTCCTCCCACGACACGGCCGGCATGAACGCCACGCTCACGGTGACCGCCGGCTGAGTCCGCGAAAGTCGCGGCCGCCGCGGGCGGACGTATGCTTGCGTCGCCCACCCCAAAACCGGACGACCGAAGGAGCCCATCCGCCGTGTCCGCCTACCCCGTCCTCTACCAGCCCGAGTACGTCGAGCAGCGCAGCCGCCTGACGACGTTCTTCCGCGGCATCCTCGTGATCCCGCACGTCATCGTCCTGTACCTCATCGGGATCGCGCTGTTCTTCACGGTCATCGGCGCCTGGTTCGCCGTGGTGATCACGGGGCGCTACCCGCAGGGGCTCTACGACTTCAACTCCAACGCGCTGCGCTGGCTGAGCCGCGTGAACGCGTACTGGTACATGCTGGTCGACAAATACCCGCCGTTCGACTTCGGGGAGCACCCGGAGTACCCGCTCCAGATGACCTTCGCGGGGCCGCTGCCGAAGTACTCGCGCCTCAAGGCCTTCTTCCGGACGCTGATCGCCATCCCCGTGCTCCTGATCGCCTACGCGCTGGCGCTCGTCTACCAGATCTGCGCGATCGCGGCGTGGGTGGTCGGGGTGATCCTGGGGCGTCAGCCCCGCGGCATCTTCGACGGCCTCCAGCTCGGCCTCGCCTACCAGGCCAAGGCGGCCGCCTACCTCCTCCTGCTCACGGAGACCTATCCGCCCTTCTCCAACGAGAACCCGACGCTCGAGCCCGTCGGCGCGTCCGCGGAGCTGAGCGGCGGCTTCGCCGCGCCGCAGGCCTCCACGCCGGCCGAGCGCCCGGGCGGCCTGGAGGGCTAGTGGGCCAGGCCGACGGCGTCGACCTCGCGGGCTACGGCTCGCGGGTGGGAGCGACCATCCTGGACGGCCTGCTCGTCGGCGTCGTCGCCGTCCTCCTGATGGCCGTCGTCGCCGTGTCCGGGGACGACTTGAACTACGTGGTCGTGGGCGTGGCGCTCCTTGCGAGCCTCGTCTACGCACCCGTGCTGATGTGTCGCAGCGGCGCGCACAACGGCCAGACGTTCGGCAAGCAGGCGCTCGGGATCCGCGTCGTCCGCGAGGACGCGCGGCCGATCGCCGCCTCCACGGCGCTGATGCGGGAGTTCGTCGGCAAGGGCCTGCTCGGGCTGGTTCCGTTCTTCACCTTCGTCGACTTCCTTCTCCCGCTCGGCGACCCCCGCCGGCAAGCCATCCACGACAAGCTGGCGAGCACGTTCGTGGTCGGCGCCGACGCGGTGCCCGACCTGGAGGCCGCCGGGCCGGCGGACCCGTTCGGCGCCCGCACCACGGACGAGCTGCCGCCGTCACGGGCGTGGGCGCCGCCCGCGCCGTCGGCCTCCGCGGACTGGGGGCCGCCCGCCGCCGAGCCGCGCCCCGCACCGCCGCCGGCCCGCCCGGAGGCGCCGAGCCCGGCGCCGCCGTCGCCCGCCGCCGCACCGAGCCCCGCGCTGCCCCCGCGCGCCGCGGAGGCGCCGCGCCCGGACCCGGGCCTCGCGCCCCCGGCGGTCCCGCCGGAGCTCCCGGAGTGGGAGGACGACGACGACGTCCGCGGCCCGTTCGGACCGAGTTCGAACTGACCGCGGCCGAGGTTCTCCCGAGCGGCGCACCTCAGGCCCGGGTCCGCGCCAGCGTGACGAACGGCTCCAGCGCCGCGGGATTGGCGAGCGCGTCGCTCGCCGCAGCGCGATCCGGCGCGACGCCCATGAGGATCCGCTTGACCGGGATCTCGAGCACCTTCCCGCTCAGCGTCCGCGGCACCTCGGCCACGGCGATGACCTCGTCGGGGACGTGGCGCGGCGAGCACGAGGTGCGAATGACCGTCCGGAGCTTCCCGATCAGGCGGTCGTCGAGCGCGACCCCCGGGCGCAGCACGACGAACAGCGGCATCCACGCCTCCGCCCCCACCTGCGGGACGTCGACGACGAGCGCGTCGAGGACCGCGTCGACGGTGAGGACCGCGCGGTAGAGCTCCGCCGTGCCCATGCGGACGCCGCCGCGATTGATCGTCGCGTCCGAGCGGCCGTGGATGACCGCCGACCCCCGCGGGGTGATCTCGATCCAGTCGCCGTGGCGCCACACGCCCGGGTAGGGCTCGAAGTAGGACGCGCGCAGCCGTTCCCCCGTCGGATCGTCCCACAGGAACACGGGCATCGAGGGCATCGGGGCGGTGATCACGAGCTCGCCCACGCTGCCCACCACCTCGCGGCCCGCCTCGTCCCACGCCGCCACGGCGCAGCCGAGCGCGCGGGCCTGCAGCTCCCCCCGGCGCACGGGCAGGATCGGCACGCCGCCGACGAAGGCGGTGCAGACGTCGGTGCCGCCGCTGGTCGAGTAGAGCCAGAGGTCGTCGGCGACCTCGGCGTAGACCCACTCGAAGCCCTCGGGAGAGAGCGGGGAGCCCGTGGAGCCGACGGCCCGCAGCGCGCTGAGGTCATGGTCGGCTGCGGGCGTCAGCCCCGCCTTCTCGCACGACGCGAGGAACGCCGCGCTCGCGCCGAACGTCGTCGCCCGCGTGCGCGCCGCGAGGTCCCAGAGCACGCCGAGGTCCGGCGCGGCCGGGCTGCCGTCGTAGAGCACGATCTCGGCGCCGGTGAGCAGGCCGCCGACGAGGAAGTTCCACATCATCCAGCCCGTGGTGGTGAACCACAGGAGGCGATCGCCGGGCTGCGCGTCGACGTGCAGGCCGAGGTGCTTGAGGTGCTCGAGCAGGATCCCGCCCTGTCCGTGGACGATCGCCTTCGGCAGCCCCGTGGTGCCGCTGGAGTACAGGACCCACAGCGGATGCGCGAAGGCCAGCGGCGTGAACGCGAGCGGCGGCGGCTCGTCGTCCCCGAGCCAGGACTCCCAGCCGACGGCGCCCTCGAGTGCGGCGTCGGGGTCGAGGTAGGCCAGGAGAACGGTCCGCCGCAGCGCGGGCATCGCCGCCCGCAGCTGCGCGACGACCCCCCGGCGGTCGAAGTCGCGGCCACCGTAGCGGTAGCCGTCGACGGCCAGCAGCACCGTCGGCTCGATCTGCGCGAAGCGGTCGACGACCGCGCCGGCGCCGAAGTCGGGCGAGCAGCTCGACCACGTCGCGCCGATCGCGGCGCAGGCCAGGAGCGCCGCGACGGCCTCGGCGACGTTCGGGAGGTAGGCGACGACCCGGTCGCCGGGACCGACCCCCTCGCGGCGCAGCGCGCCGGCGATCCGCGCGGTCAGCGTCTCCAGCTCCGCCCAGCTCGTGGTCGCGAGCGCGCGCAGCTCGGAGGCGTGGTGGAGCGCCGTGGCGGCAGGGTCGCGGCCACGGAAGACGTGCTCGGCGTAGGAGACCCGCGCGCCGGGGCACCACACCGCCCCGGGCATCCGCGCGTCGGCGAGGAAGCGCTCCGGCCGGGTCTCCCAGCGGACGCCGAAGAAGTCGCTGACCGCGGTCCAGAACGCTTCGGGGTCGGCGACCGACCAGCGCCACGCGGCGTCGTAGTCCTGAAAGCCGTGGGCCTGGAGGAAGCGCCACATCGTCGTCTGCGCGATGCGCTCCCGCGTCGGCTCCCAGAGGACGGGCGGTGCCGCGGTGTCCATGGCGCGACCCTAACGGCGGTCCGGGAGGGCCACGAGCGCGACCATATACTCGGCCGCTGTGCCAGAGACCGTCTCGATCGTCGGCGGCTCGGGCGCCCTGGGCTTCGGCCTGGCGGTGCGCCTGGGCCGGGCCGGGGTTCCCGTGGTGATCGCCTCCCGGGAGGCCGCCCGCGCACAGGAGGCCGCCGCCCGCGCGGCCGCCGCCGTCCCCGGAGGCGACTTCGCGGGCGTCGCGAACGCGGAGGCGGCCGCCCGCGCGGATCTGCTCGTGCTCTGCGTCCCGTTCCGCTCGCAGTCCGAGACGCTCACGAACCTCAAAGCCCACCTGCGTCCCGGCCAGCTGCTGGTCGACGCGTCGGTGCCGCTCGCGGCGGCGATCTCGGGGAAGGCCACGCGGACGCTCGGGATCTGGCAGGGCTCGGCCGCCCAGCAGGCCGCCGAGATGGTCCCCGACGGCGTGCGGGTCGTCTCGGCGCTGCACACGGTCAGCGCGGCGCTGCTCGGCGACCTCGATCACCCGCTCCACGAGGACGTCCTGATCTGCGGCGACGCGCGGGACGACAAGCAGCGCGTGGCGGCGCTGGTGGAGCGCGTCGACGGGCTGCGCTGCGTCGACTGCGGGAAGCTCGAGATGGCCCGGTTGACCGAGCAGCTCACCCCGCTGCTGATCTCGATCAACATCCGCTACAAGACCCACGCCGGCATCCGCCTTACGGGCCTGCCCGAGCGCGTATGAGCGCGGTGGTGGTCCTCGCCGGCGGCAGCGGCGGGGCCAAGCTCGCCCGCGGGATGCTCGAAGTGGCCGGCTCGGACCTCGTCGTCGTCGCCAACACGGCCGACGACGTCGAGCTCTACGGCGCGCACGTCTCGCCCGATCCCGACCTCTGCGCGTTCTGGCTGGCCGACCGCATCGACGCGCGCGGCTGGGGCCTGGACGGGGACACGTTCTGCGTCATGGAGGGCCTGCGCGAGCTCGGCGCCGACGTGTGGTTCAACCTCGGTGACCGCGACCTCGCGATCGGCATCGAGCGCTCCCGGCGCCTGGGCGACGGCGAGCGGCTGACCGAGGCGCTCGCGGCGCTCACCTCCGCGCTGGGCGTGCCCGTGCGCGTGCTGCCGATGAGCGACGACATCGTCCGCACGCGCGTCCGCGCGGCCGGGCGCTGGTGGCCGTTCCAGGAGTTCATGATCCGTAACGGTGCGCAGGGCCCGGTGGAGGGCGTCGCGTTCGACGGGATCGACGGCGCCGCCCCGCCGCCCGAGGTGCTCGACGCGCTCGCCGCGGCGCGTGCCATCGTGATCGGCCCCTCCAACCCCGTGATCTCCGTGCGCCCCATCCTCGACGTCCCCGGCCTCGCCGACGCCCTGCGCGCCTCACCGGCGCGCGTCGTCGCCGTCTCGCCCGTCGTCGGCGGCGCGGTCGTCAAGGGGCCGACGGAGGCGTTCATGGCCTGGACCGGCCTCCCCCTCGACGCGAGCGGGATCAGCGCGTACTACGGCGACCTGCTCGACGGGATCGTCACCGACGAGCGCGCCGACGGGTTGGCGATCCCCGCGCTGACGACCGACACGCTCATGGGCGATCCGAGCGCGCGCGCGCGGGTGGCGCGCGAGACCCTCGACTTCGCACTGGCGCTGCGCTGATGGCCGCCGGCGAGCGTCTCGCGCCGAAAGACGACACGCCGTGAGCGCGCTCCTGCGCACGATCGCCGTGCTCCCCGTGAAGCGCTTCAGCTCGTCCAAGCAGCGCCTGGCCGAGGACTTCTCCGCCGGCACCCGCCGCGCGATCGTGGAGGCGATGGTCACCGACGTGCTCGTCGCGCTGCGGCGCTCGACCGAGGTCGACCAGGTGCTCGTGGTCACGCGAGACGCCGGCGTCGAGGCGCTCGCGCACGGCTACGACGCCCACGCGATCAACGATCCCGAGGAGCGCTCGCACTCCGACGCCGCCCTGCTCGGAGTGCGCGAAGCGCTCGCGCGGGGGGCGCGCCGGGTCGTGATCGTCCCGGGGGACACGCCGGCGCTCGATCCCAAGCAGCTCGACGCGATGCTGCTGCGTGCCGCGACCGGGCAGGAGCCCGCCGTCGTCGTCGTGCCCGACCGGCACGGCATCGGCACGAACGCCCTCGTGCTCACGCCGCCCGAGGCGATCGCCCCCGCGTTCGGGCCGGGCTCGCGCGAGCGCCACGTGACGGTGGCCCAGGCGGCGGGCATCACCGCCGCGATCGACGAGGTCCCGTCGCTGCTAATCGACGTGGACACCGCCGACGACCTCGAGGCGCTGCGCGTCGCCCTGGGTCAGTGGCACGGGAACGCCGCGCACACCCGCGGGATGCTCAGCCGCCTCGGCCGGCTGTGACGCCCGCGGCCCGCCCGCCGGCGGGCCGCGTCGAAGTCGTCGGCATCGAAGGGCTGCCCGAGGTCCGCCCGGGCGACGACCTTCCGGCACTGCTCGCCGAGCGGGCCGCGTTCGCCGCCGGCGACGTGCTCGTCGTCGCCCACAAGGTGGTCTCGAAGGCGGAGGGCCGCATCGTCGCGCTCGCCGACGTCGAGCCGTCACCGCGGGCGGTGGAGCTCGCGGAGCCGTGGGGCAAGGACCCGCGCCAGGTCGAGGTCGTCCTGCGCGAGACCGCGGGGCTGCTGCGCGCCGAGCGCGGGGTGCTGATCTGCCGCACGCGGCACGGGTTCGTCTGCGCGAACGCGGGCGTGGACGCGTCGAACACGGGGGCGGCCGGGGAGCTCGTGCTGCTGCCCCTCGACCCCGACGCGAGCGCCCGGCGCCTGCGCGCCGCGCTCCCGGGCCGCCCGGCGGTCGTCATCACCGACTCGTTCGGCCGGGCCTGGCGGCACGGACAACTCGACACCGCGATCGGGATCGCCGGGCTCGTCGGGCTCGAGGACTGGCGCGGGCGCCCGGACGCCGCGGGACGGCCGATGCGCGCTTCGTGGGTCGCCGTCGCCGACGCGGCCGCCGCCGCCGCCGACCTCGTGCGCGCGAAGGACGGCGGGACGCCCGCCGTGATCGTCCGCGGCCTCGGGCGCCACGTCACCGAGCAGGACGGCCCGGGGGCCGCGGCGCTCCTGAGGCCGCCCGAGGAGGACCTGTTCGCCTGACGTCGCCGTTCAGGTGATCGAGGCGACCCGCAGGCGCCGGACGCCCTTGGGCGTCTGCACCTCGGCGACGTCGCCGACCGCGAGGCCCATCACCGCGAGGGCGATCGGCGACTCCGCGGAGAGCTTCTTGGCTTTGATGTCGGCCTCGGTCGGGCCGACGATCGTCCACGTCATGCCCGCCCCCCCGTCCTCGTCGACCAGCTCGACGGTCGAGCCGAAGGCGACGGCGTCGCCGCCGTGGGCCGCCTCGACGACCACCGCCGCGCGCAGGCGGGCCTGGAGGCGGAGGATCTTCGTCTCCATGTGGCCCTGGTCCTCCTTGGCGATGTGGTACTCCGCGTTCTCCTTGAGGTCGCCCATCTCGCGGGCGACCGAGATGCGCTTGGCGATCTCGGCGCGCCCGGCCGTCTCGAGCTCTCCGAGCTCGGCGCGCAGGGCCTCGAGCCCCTCCGCGGTGATGGACTCGCCGGTGCTGTCCTGGGGACTCATGCGGTGACTGCCTCCTGCACGGGGTGGTGACGCCGGATGCCGTAGAGCGTGGTGCGCTCCGCGGCGGGCCGGCCGGCCCGGTGAGCGGCGGCGATCAGGTCTGCCGGGTCCAGGCGGGTGCCGTGGGCCGAGCCCGCCATGCGGGAGATGCTCTCCTCCATGAGGGTCCCGCCGAGGTCGTTGACTCCCCAGCGCAGGCTCTCCGTCGCCGCGTCGAGCCCCATCTTGACCCATGAGGCCTGCACGTTGCGGATCGACCGGCCCAGAGCGAGCCGGAAGACCGCCGTGTGCTTGAGGTTCTCCTCCCGGGAGAGCTCCTCGACGCCGTGGGTGCGCCCGAGCAGCGTGTGGAAGGGGACGAAGCTCAGCGGCACGAACTCCGTGATGCCGCCCGTGCGCTCCTGGAGCTCCCGGACCACGCGCATGTGCTCGGCGAGCTCCCACGGCTCCTCGACGTGGCCGAACATCACCGTGGCGGTCGAGCGCAGGCCGGCGGCGTGCGAGGCCTCGATGACCTCGACCCAGCGGGCGGCGGGCAGCTTGTTCGGCGAGATCCGCTCGCGCACGCCGTCGTGGAGCACCTCGGCGGCCGTCCCCGGGGTCGAGCCGAGGCCGGCGTCGGCCAGCCGCGCGAAGAGCTCGGCGAGCGGCAGCCCGGAGATCGTCGCCATGTGGTCGATCTCCATCGGCGAGTAGGCGTGCAGGTGGAGCTGCGGCGCGGTCGCGCGGGCCAGCCGCAGCCAGCCCTCGTAGTCCTCGAGCGTCCAGTCGGGGTGGATGCCCGACTGGAGGCACAGCTCGGTCGCCCCGAAGGCGGCGGCGTCCTCGACGCGGGCGACGAACTCCGCCGCGTCGTGCTCGTAGGCGTCGGGCGAGCGCTTGCCCTGCCCGAAGCCGCAGAACGCGCAGCCGACGATGCAGACGTTCGAGACGTTGACGTTGCGGTTGACCACGAACGTGACGGCGTCGCCGGCGAGCTCGGCGCGCAGCTCGTCGGCGGCTACGCGGAGCTCCTCGATCGCCTCCGGGCGGCGTTCGGCGAAGAGTGCCGTGAGCTCCTCCTCGCTCAGCGCGAGCCCGTCGCGGCCCTTGGCGATCGCGCCCGGCACGAGGTCGGCGCGGATCGCCCGGCTGTCGCGGCGGCCTGAGCCGCGGCGCGGGATGAAGCTCCAGTACCGCGCCCGGACGACGTCGAGCACGCCCTGGGCGACCCACTCCGGGTTCAGGTACTCCGGGTAGACGCAGAGGCGCTCGGTCAGCGCGTAGCCGAGGGGAGCGAGGACCTTGCGGACCTGGTGCGGGCCGGGGAAGGGATGCTCCGGCGAGATGTGGTCGCCGTTGGCGGAGAGCCCGCCGAGGTCGGTGGCGCCCGCGGCGACGAGGTCGGGCCACCAGTCGGCGAGGTTCGGCGGCACCTGGATGCCGACGCCCGGGAGCAGCTCGTGCGCGACGGCCACCAGGTCGCGCAGCTCCTCGACGGAGACCGGCGTGGCCCACCGCGGCCGCTCGACCCGTCCGCCCGGCTCGCCGATCCCGGTCCGCCAGTAGTCCCGCGCGGCCGCGTCGGCGATCTCCGCCGGCTCGCGACCGTAGTAGGACTCGTGTGCGACGAAGTTCTGGAGGATGACCTCCTGCAGATGCCCGTACTCGTCGTGGACGGCGGCGAGCGCCTCGAGCGCCCGCACGCGGTCCTCCGGCTCCTCGCCGATGCCCACGAGGATCCCGCTCGTGAACGGGATCCGCAGCTCACCCGCCCAGCGGATCGTCTCCAGCCGCCGCGCCGGGGACTTGGTGGGAGAGCCCTGGTGGACGACGAGGTCGTCGCGGACGGACTCGAGCATGAGCCCCTGCGACGCGGTCACCTCGCGCAGCCGGCCGAGGTCCTCCTTCGACAGCACGCCGAGGTTCGTGTGCGGGAGCAGCCCGCGCTCGAGCGCCCGTTCGCAGGCCCAGACGACGTAGCTCGTGAAGTCGGCGTGGCCGTAGGACTCCAGGCGCGCGCGCACCTCCGCGTTGACCTCCGGGCGCTCCCCGGTGAGCACGAGCAGCTCCTTGGCGTTGCGGCGCACCGCCTGCGCGATGATCGCTTCGACCTCGGCAGGCGCGTAGAGGTGGGCCGCGTGGGTCTTGAACGCGCAGTACTTGCAGAAGCATTGGCAAGTGCGCGAGAGCGAGAGCGTGTGGTTGCGCGAGAAGGTGATGCGGCGCCGCATCGATCCATCCTACGGACGGCCGTGCGGCGCGCGGGTGCTCAGGCGGCGTCAGGCAACCCGCGTTCTGGGAGGGCCCTTCGTGGGGAGGGAGAGATCACACTCAATCCTCTAGGAGGCATCTCGTGAAGCTCGGATCCCTGCTCGTCCGCGGCGTCGTCGGCCCGCTGTTCGTCGGCCACGGCACCCAGAAGCTCTTCGGCTGGTTCGGAGGCCACGGCCTCGAGGGCACCGCGGGCTTCTTCGAGAGCATCGGCCTGCGGCCGGGCCGCAGGCAGGCGACCGCCGCCGGCGTCAGCGAAGCCGCCGCGGGCGCCATGCTCACGCTCGGGCTGGCCACGCCCGTCGCGGCGTCGATCGTGTCCGGCACCATGGTCACGGCGATCCGGAAGGTGCACGGCAAGGCGGGCCCGTGGGTCACCGGCGGTGGCTGGGAGTACAACGCCGTGCTGATCGCCGCGATGACGGCGCTCGCCGAGGCGGGGCCGGGACCGCTGTCGATCGACGCGAAGCGCTTCCCGGACTTCCACGGACCGGCGCTCGCCGCGGTCGGCCTGGGTGTCGCGGTCGCGAGCTCCTACGCCGCCACCCACCCCGCGCTCAACCCGCCCGGCCCCGCGCCGGCCGAGGGCGAGGGCGCGGTCGTCGGCGACCCCGCGACGCCGGGGGCCTAGGCGAGGGAGGGCGAGCGCGGAGCCGAGCCGGCGGCGCCGGAGACGTAGCATGCGCGGCGATGAAGCCCGTCGCCCTGCTCGTCGGCCTGCTCGCGTCGGCGACGCTGGTGGCCTGCGGCGGCGCAGGGAGCGAGAGTCCCGGCGGCGAGGCGCGGCTCATGCTCGACTTCCAGCCCAACGCCGTCCACGCGGGCATCTACCTCGCCGACGCGCGCGGCTTCACCGACGCCGAGGGGGTCAGCCTCGACATCGAGGTTCCCGGCGAGTCCACCGACGCCATCGGGCTGCTGCTCTCCAACCGCATCCAGTTCGCGGTGCTCGACATCCACGACCTCGCGCTGGCCCGTGAGAAGGACCGCGATCTCGTGGCGGTCATGGCGCTCGTGCAGCGGCCACTGGCCGCGGTGTTCGCCGACGAGAAGGTGCGCTCTCCGCGCGAGCTCGAGGGCAAGCGCGTGGGCGTGACCGGCCTGCCCTCCGACGACGCGGTGCTCGACTCGATCGTCTCCGGCGCCCACGGCGCCCCCAAGCGGGTCCGGCGCACGACGATCGGCTTCGACGCGGTGCGCGCGCTCCTGGCCCGGAAGGTGGACGCGGCCACCGCGTTCTGGAACGTCGAGGGCGTCGCGCTCAAGGCCGAGCGGCCGCGCATCCGGGAGTTCCGCGTCGACGACTTCGGCGCTCCCGCCTACCCCGAGCTCGTGCTCGTCGCCCAGCGCACGACCCTCCAGGACTCCCCCGCGCTCGTGCAGGCCACGGTCACCGGCCTGCGGCGCGGCTACCGCGAGGTCATCCTCGGGCCGGAGGAGGCCGTCGGCGTGCTCGTCGACCGCGTCGACGGGCTCGAGCGCAAGGTCGTGCAGCGCCAGCTCGACGCGGTCCTGCCCGCGTTCACCGCGGGCGGCAACGCGTTCGGAGCGCTCAACGTCGCCGCGCTCCGGCAGTGGTCGGTGTGGGAGCAGCGCTTCGGGCTGACCAAGAAGCGCCCGGACGTCGCGAAGATGTTCGCCCCGCAGTTCGCCCGCGAGGGCGTCATCTCGGGCTGAGCGGCGAAGCGCGCGCGTCGAGTCGTCGGTTTGCCACCACATCGGTGGCAAACTGACAAGTCGACGTCAGGCGGCAGCGAGCTTGGCCACGAGCGCGGCGCCCTCGCGGTGCATGCGCGGCGGGGTCGACGCCGTCGGCCATGAGGTCCACGACGAGGACGTCGGCGTTGGCGTCCACCGCCCCGGAGCTGCCGACGAGCTGCACCTCGTGCCCCGCCGCGCCCAGCGCGCCCTGCACGTTGGAGCCGAACAGGAGGTCCGGGACGAGGGCGGTGACGCGCGCCATCGAGCGACTACTGGTGGCGGATGCGCAGGTACTCCTGGCGCACCGAGTCGGGACGGTTGGGCATGTAGAGCGTCTCGAAGCGCCCCACGCGCACCTGGCGCACCACGATCTCCCCGTCGATCCCCGCGTCGTCGAGCAGCGAGAACGTCCCGTGGGTCGCCTGGGTGCTCGCCGCGTGGCCGAAGCGGTGGGCGATGATGATCCGCCAGTGCCAGTCGTGCTTGGAGTACGGCTGCGCGTTGACCTGCGTCAGGAACGTCGCGGCGTCGATGTAGCGCTCCTCGTCGAGGATCCGCAGGTCGAGCTCGAGGTCGGTCCAGTCGTCGGGCAGCGAGGCGACGATGTCGTCGTAGGTGTCGGCGAGGGCCATCCGGCGCAGCGTACCCGCCACGCGGGCGGGGCACGACGCGCGCCGGGCTACCGTTCGGGCATGGCCTCACCGACACAGACGCCGCACACGATCCTCACGACGGCCTGCGGGCTCGTCGACCGCTCGGAGCGGGGCAAGCTCGCCCTCACGGGCAGCGAGGCGGCGGGCCTGCTGTCGGGGCAGGTCACCAACGAGATCGAGGCGCTCGAGGAGGGCCGCGGCTGCTACGCCGCGCTGCTGACGAACAAGGGGAAGATGCTCGGGGACCTGCGGGTGCTCCGGATCGGCGGCGCGGCTCCCGAGCTCCACCTCGACTGCGAGCGCGTGGCGCTCCAGGCGCTCTTCGACCAGCTGCGCCGGGCCGCGATCGGCTGGCAGGCCGAGCTGCACAAGCGGACGGTGCAGGAGGCACTGTTCTCCCTGATCGGGCCGACCGCCCGCGCCGTCGCCGGGGTGCCCGAGCTCGCGTCCGAGGAGCACGTGCACGTCGAGGTCGAGCTCGGCGGGGTGACGGCACGCGCCATCGCGACCGACGTCGGCGTCGACGTCCTCAGCCGCGCCGAGAACGCCGAGCCGGTGCGCGCCGCACTGGTGGACGCGGGGGCCCAGCCCGTGCCCGAGGGCGCAGCGGAGGCGGTGCGCGTCGCGACGGGGCGCCCGCGCTACGGCGTGGACCTCGGCGACGGCGTCATCCCCCAGGAGGCCGGCCTCAACGACCGGGCCGTGAGCTTCACGAAGGGCTGCTACGTCGGCCAGGAGACCGTCGCCCGCCTGCACTGGCGCGGCAAGCCGAACCGCCACCTGCGCGGGCTGCGACTCCCCGGCCCCGCCGAGGACGGCGCGACGCTGACCTCCGCCGCGGGCAAGGCGGTCGGCGCGCTCTCCTCGGTGCTCGAGCACCCCGAGCACGGCTGGATCGCCCTCGCGCTCGTGCGTCGCGAGGTCGAGCCGGGCACCACCGTGACCGTCGGCGCCGAGAGCGAGGCGACGGTCGTCGAGCTCCCGTTCGCCTGAGCCGCACGAACCGCCCGTCGCTTCACGCGCAATCGCGCGGCAGCGGCGGTTCGCCTACGGGGCCGGACCGGCACGACCGGCTGACGACCCGGCGCCCACGAGGGCTCGGCCCGGTCCGAGCACCCGCGCGTGGAAGCGGGCGACCCGCGCGGCGTCGGGCGCGGGCCGCAGGGCCAGCTCGCGCGGCTCCTCGCGCGCGATCCAGCTCGCCGCGATCCGGGCGGCCGCCGCCTCCTCGGCCGTCAGCGAGGGCACCTCCGTCGGGTGCGGGAGGAACGCGAGCGCCCGCTGCGTCCGCCGCGCCAGCTCGCCGCTGTCCTCGACCTCGCCCCAGTCCACGACCCGGCCGCCCACGAGGAAGACCGCATCGGCCCGCGCGCCGTCCGGATGCTCGGCGAGCACGAGGCGCGGACGCGCGTGCATCGCCTCGACCGCCGACCCGAGCCGCGCGAACAGCTCGCGCAGCCGTACGCCGCGGCGCCGCAGCCAGGTCGCGCGCTCGTAGGCCTGCTCCGCGGCGGCGGCGTGCATCTGGCGCTCGACGTGGGCCAGCAGCGGCCGGCCCGCGTCGCCGCCGCCGACGAGCGCGAGCGCCTGGTCCAGGCGCCCGCGGTACGCGTTCGGGTCGAGGTCGCGCAGGCACGGCGACAGGCAGCGCCCCATCTGCCCGTAGGCGCTGGGCCACTCCCGCCGCGGGAGCGTCCGCCCGCAGTGGCGCAGGCCGAACAGCGTGTTGAGCTGCTCGACGAGCTCGCGCGCCGCGTGCTTGCCCCGAAGCGGCCCGACGTTGACCGCCCGGCCGGGCGCGGGCTCCGCGGCGACCTCGAGGATCGGGAAGGCGATGTCCAGCCGGCAGCACAGCCAGACGTAGGCGTCGACGTGCTTCAGCCGCGCGTTGCCCGGGGGCTTGAGCTCGATCACCCGCCGGTGCTCGAGCAGCAGCGCGCCGAGCTCGGACGCCGTCGTCTCGTACTCGACGAGCTCGGCCTGCGCGACCCAGCCCGAGTCCGGCGAGCTCGGCGCGAAGTGCGCGCGGGCTCGCGTCCGCACGTCGACCGACTTGCCGACGTAGAGCGGCTGTCCGGAGGCGTTGCGGAACACGTAGATCCCCGGCTCGCGCGGCAGATGCGAGGTGTCGAGCGCGCGCCGCCGCACGCCGCGCAGGCTGCGGCCGCCGTCGGTGGCGCCGGCCCGCGCGCGGCGCGGCCGCGCCGGCGCAAGCAGCCGCCACGCGTCCTCCAGCGTCGTCGCGTGGGCGCACAGCCGCGGCAGCAGCGCGCAGAACACCCGCGCGCAGGTCTCCGCGTCGGCCAGCGCGCGGTGCGTCACCCCGACCTCGATCCCGAGGTGCTCGGCCAGCGGGCCGAGCTTGCGCTGGCGGGCCAGCGGCGCGAGGCGCCGCGCGAGCGCCACGGTGCACAGCACCGGCGGCGAGGGCCACGCCACGCCCTCGCGCGCGAAGGCCTGCTCGAGCACGCGGGCGTCGAACTGGGCGGAGTGCGCGACGAGCACCCGCCCCTCCAGCAGCGCGGCGAGCTCGGGAAGCATGACCTCGGCGGGCGGCGCCTCGTCGACCATCGCCTGCGAGATGCCGGTGAAGCGCTGGATCCCGCGGCCGAGCGGCGCCCTGACGGCCACGAGCGTCTCCCAGCGCTCGTGGAGCTCTCCGCCGCCCACGAGCACCGCTCCGATCTCGGTCATCTCGCATTCGGCCCCCGACCTGCCGTTGGTCTCCGTGTCGACGACGAGGTACTCCGCGGTGCGCAGCGACGAGGTGGACAGCATCGAACGTGTGTTCTACCGTCGCGGGCGGACGGACTGCACGGCGCCTTGCGTGCGGGGTCTCGCGCGATGCCGACCGGAGCGTTCCCTACCGTCCCGGATCGACACCCGCCGCACCAAGACAGGAGGCACCGCCGTGACGACGTACGCCACCACCCACGAAGGCCCCCGGCCGGCCGAGCTCGACGCGCGCGCCCGCCGCGCCTGGGCGACGTACCGCGAGAACCTCGTGGAGCTCGACGGCCTCGCCTACGACGAGGCCGAGCGGACCGAGTGGGAATACCTCCAGGCCGAGCTGCGCGAGATCGCCGCCGAGCGCTCCGCCGCCCGGGCGCCCGCCGCGGACCGCGCGCTCCGCTGAGCCGCGCGCGCGGCGCGTACGTAGTCGCATTCGAACCGGGTGTCACCGAGGCGGAGCGGAGCGCTGCCGTTAGGGTTCCGCGACGGCACCCACCGGCGAACGGCGCCGAGAAATGGAGAGCACGGGTCGAGACATGCGAAGGATCGCCGCCATCACCACGGCCGCAGCCATGCTGCTCGCCGCGTCCTGCGGCGAAGAGGCGGACTACCCCAACCGCACGCGGCCGGTCTCGGCCATCGTGCTGTCCGCCTCGATCACGAGCGCGGCGGTCTCCGTCTACCCCAACCGGTTCGGCGCGGGACCCGTCAGCCTGGTCATCACGAACCAGACCGCCGCGGCGCAGCAGATCACGTTCAAGTCCGCAGGCCGCGCGAAGGGCTTCGACCAGCAGACGGGGCCGATCAACCCGGGCGACACCGCGACGCTGAAGGCCGACGTCCCGCGGGGCAGGGCCGTGGTGAAGGTCCTCAGCGACGGGATCGACCCCGCGCAGCTCACCGTCGGCGCCCGGCGCGCGAGCGCACCCGACGAGCTGCTGCAGCCGTAGCCGCCGGCGGCGGCCACCGCCGGGCGCGACGTGAGAAGCGGCTTCCCCGCGCGGCAGCCGGATAGGATCACCGGCTTCCGTACGAGACGAGCGAGGGCCGATTTCAGATGGCAGTGGATCTCTCACAGGTCGCACAGGTGGACACCGAGCCCGGCGAGCTCCCCCGCACGATGGCCGCATGGGTCATCCGCCCCGAGCGCTTCGGGGAGCCGCGCGACGCCTTCGAGCTCGAGGAGGTGGACGTCCCCGAGCCCGCGGCCTTCGAGGTCATCGTCCGCGTCATGGCCGCGGGCGTGAACTACAACAACGTCTGGGCGGCGCTCGGCGAGCCCGTGTCGGTCATGAAGTACGGCGACCACCCGGAGTTCGGGCACCACATCGGCGGCTCGGACGCGGCGGGCGTCGTGTGGAAGGTCGGCCCGGGCGTCACGCGCTGGAAGGCCGGCGACGAGGTCGTCGTGCACTGCAACCAGGCCTCCTACGAGGACGTCGAGGTCCACGGCCTCGATCCGATGGCCGCCCCGTCGCAGAAGATCTGGGGCTACGAGACGACCTGGGGCTCCTTCGCCCAGTTCACGAAGGTCCAGGCCCAGCAGCTGCTGCCCAAGCCGCAGGCGCTGAGCTGGGAGGAGGCCGCCTCCTACGGCCTCGTGTACTTCACCGCCTGGCGCATGCTCATCACGCGCGCCCAGATCAGGCCCGGCAGCAAGGTGCTCATCTGGGGCGCCGCCGGCGGCCTCGGCGTCTTCGCGACGCAGATCTGCGCCGCCGCGGGGGCCGAGTCGGTCGGCGTGGTGTCCAGCGCCGAGAAGGGCGCCCTCGTCGAGCAGCTCGGCGCCAAGGGCTTCGTCGACCGCAACGACTTCGCGGGGATGATGCGCCACGGCGGCGAGACGCCGGAAGAGGAGAAGGCGCGCTTCAAGGTCTCGCGCGAGTTCGGCAAGGCGGTCAAGGCGATCCTCGGCGACGCGCCCGACGTCGTCTTCGAGCACGTCGGCAAGCAGACGTTCCCGACCTCGGTCCTGACCGTCAAGCCCTTCGGCAAGGTCGTCATCTGCGCCGGGACCACGGGCTTCAACCTGGACTTCGACGTCCGCTACCTGTGGATGAAGCAGAAGGAGATCCTCGGCTCGCACTTCGCCAACGCCTACGAGTGCACGAAGGCCAACGAGCTCATCGAGAGCGGGCAGATCCGCCCGGTCCTGTGGCGGACGCTCGGCTTCGACGGCGTCGCCGAGGCCCACCAGCTCATGCGCGACAACCAGCACTCGGGCAAGATCGCGATCCTCGTCGGTGCGACCGAGGAGGGTCAGGGCCGCACCGCCGAGGGGCCTGGCGCCATCCACGCCGAAGTGGGAGCCTGAGCCGAATGGCCTACTCCGTCCACATCCCCTGGTACGCCACCGCGTACCGCCCCGACAAGCTCGAGGCGGCCCTCGCCGACATCGCGCCGGTCGCCCTGCGCTACGGCGCCTCGCACTTCGCGATCTACCGCGCGCACGACGACCGCTACAAGTTCGTCCACATCGTCGACTTCCAGAGCAAGGCGCAGTGGGTCGCCTTCTGGGACGGCCCGGAGATGACGCGGTTCCGCGCGCTGCACTCGGGCTGGTACCAGGTGCCGGTGCTCTACGCGCCGCAGGACATCGCCGCGGAGGGCTCCGTACCCGACCTCGTCGAGGCCGGGGCGCCCGGCGGCGCCGCCTAAAACCCCACCGCCCACCGCGCCCGGCGCGCGGGCGGCCGCGAGCGGCGGCCGGCCCGGGCCCTCAGGCCACCGCCGGCGGCCGGAGCCATTCGCGGAGAGCGACCAGCGACGACGCCACCGCTCCCATCGCGAGGACGGCGGGCACCAGCCACTCGGCCGCCCCGCTCCCCCCGTCGGGTGACAGGCCGGAGAGCTCCTCGATCCACTCGGGCCACGCGACGGTGGCCGCCAGGGCGACGCCGAGGTGCACGTAACGAGGCTCGACGTTGCGGCGGTCGGTGCCTCCCTGCAGGGTCGCCCCCGACGCGATCCACTCCGACGCCTGGGGCTGGTGGCGCTTCACCGTGAGGTAACGCGATCACCGGAAGGTGACGGGCCGAGGCCGAGGCAGCACCCCCGCTGCGGCGGCGCCTCAGGCCGGTTCCAGCGGGGCCATGGTCAGCCCCTCACCCCGGAGCAGCTCCCAGTAGTGCTCGGCCAGCTCCTTGTGGCCGGTCCACACGATCGCGAGGCCGGAGCGATCGATGACCCCGGCGATCGCGTAGCCCCGGTCGAGGTCGATGCCGGGGATGTGCCGCGCCAGAGCGCCGGCGACGCCGTCGAAGGTGTTGTGCTGGTCGTTCTTGACGATCACGTTCCACGCGCCGCCCAGGCCCGTTCCCGGGCCGCCCACACGCGGCTTCTCGATCGTCTGGCCCACGGTCTCCTAGACGGTACCGGCGCGCTTGTCCCAGTAGCGCGCGAGGCCGGCGTGCAACGTCGCGGGAGGGTTGGCCTGCTCGTAGGCCGACTGGGAGATCGCGCCGCTCGTGCGCTCGGTGACCCAGGCGCGGACCGCGGCTTCGTAGCCCGCGGCGTCGAGGTCGCGCGCCAGGCCGGCGAACTCGTCGAGCGTTCGGCGCAGCGAGTCGAGATGGCTCTCGACGTCGGAGAAGCGCCCGAAGTGCGTGACGGCGAGCGTCTTGGGGTCCCACGCCTCGACGCGCTCGACGGACGCCAGCCAGGCCTCCACGTCGATGTCGGGCGGCGGGGTCGGCGGGAACACGGGACCGTCGAGGATCCGCACGCCGGCCACGTCGCCGCAGAACGCGGTCCGCGTCGCCGCGTGGAGGTAGGCGACGTGGTGGCGGGCGTGCCCGGGCGTGTAGGCGACCTCCCAGCCGTCGATCGTCTCGTCGCCGCGCAGCACCCGCACGCGCGCCTCGGGCACGGGCACGACCTCGCCCCACAGCGCGTCGAAGCGGTCACCGTAGATCCGTCGCGCGCTGGCGACCAGCCGCTCCGGGTCGATGAGGTGCGGCGCGCCGATCTCGTGCACCCACACCTCGGCGTCGGGGAAGCGCTCGATCAGGCGCCCCGTCGTGCCCGCGTGGTCGAAGTGGATGTGCGTGAGCAGGATGCGCTCCGGCGCCCAGCCCTCCGGCAGGGCAGCCAGCAGCGTCCCCGCCGTCGACTCCGGGCCCGGATCGACGATCCACCCCTCCTCGGGACAGACGTACGCGCAGATCGCCCGCGGGACCCCACCGTGCTCGAGGTCGACCTCGAGGAGCCCTGCGGCGTCAGGCGTCATGCGCTCGTCGCTGAACAGCCACGGCGGGCAGGCTAGCTGGCCCTTGGCGGGCGGGCCCCTGGCGCCGAGGGGCGCGTCGTAGAATCCGGGCATGAGCCACCGCCTGCCCGAGCGCGACCGGCCGTGGATGATGCGCACCTACGCGGGACATTCCACGGCGACGAAGTCCAACGCGCTGTACCGCTCGAACCTCGCCAAGGGCCAGACGGGCCTCTCGGTGGCCTTCGACCTGCCGACCCAGACCGGCTACGACGCGGACCACGAGCTCGCCCGAGGCGAGGTCGGCAAGGTCGGCGTGCCGGTCGCCCACCGCGGCGACATGCAGGCGCTCATGGACGGCATCCCGCTCGACGTCATGAACACCTCGATGACGATCAACGCGACCGCGGCCTGGATGCTCGCGCTCTACATCGTCGCGGCCGAGGAGCAGGGCGTCGACGCCGCGCAGCTCTCCGGGACGACCCAGAACGACATCATCAAGGAGTTCCTGGCCCGTGGGACCTTCGCCTTCCCCCCCGGCCCGAGCATGCGCCTGACCGCGGACATGATCGCCTACACGGTCGAGTCGGTCCCGAAGTGGAACCCGATCAACGTCTGCTCCTACCACCTCCAGGAGGCCGGCGCGACCCCCGTCCAGGAGCTCGCCTACGCGATGTCCAACGCGATCGCCGTGCTCGACGGCGTCCGCGAGCGGGTGCCGGAGGAGCGCATGGGCGCGGTCTTCGGGCGCATCTCGTTCTTCGTCAACGCCGGGGTGCGCTTCGTCGAGGAGCACGCGAAGCTCCGCGCGATGGGCGTCCTGTGGGAGGAGCTCGGCCGCGAGCGCTACGGCGTGACCGACCCCAAGCACCTGCGGATGCGCTACGGCGTGCAGGTCAACTCGCTCGGCCTGACCGAGCCGCAGCCCGAGAACAACGTGCAGCGCATCGTGCTGGAGATGCTCGCCGTCACCCTCGGCCGCGGCGCGCGCGCCCGTGCCGTTCAGCTGCCCGCGTGGAACGAGGCGCTCGGCCTGCCGCGGCCGTGGGATCAGCAGTGGTCGCTGCGCATCCAACAGGTGCTCGCGTTCGAGTCCGACATCCTCGAGTATCCGGACATCTTCGAGGGCTCGGTCGTGATGGACGGCCTGGTCGCCGAGCTGCTCGAGGGCGCTCGCGCGGAGATGGCCGTCGTGGCCGAGCACGGCGGGGCGGTCGCCGGCGTGGACTACATGAAGGCGGCGCTGGTGGAGAGCCACCGCACGCGCATCGGCCGCATCGAGGCCGGCGAGCTCGTGGTCGTCGGCATCAACAAGTACCCGGAGACCGAGCCGAGCCCGCTGACCGAGGGCGCCGGCGGAGGGATCATGACCGTCGATCCCGCCGTCGAGCAGGAGGCGGTCGAGGCGCTCGAGGCCTGGCGCGCGCAGCGCGACGGCCCGGCGGTCGACGCCGCGCTGGAGCGCCTGCGGGCGGCCGCCGCGGGCGACGAGAACATCATGGAGGCGACGATCGAGGCCGCCCGCGCGGGCGTCACGACGGGCGAGTGGTCCCAGGCGCTGCGCGACGCGTTCGGAGAGTTCCGCGCGCCCACGGGCGTCGGCGAGGCGGCGGCCGCGCTGCCCGGTGCGACCGGGGAGATCGAGGCGGTGCGTGAGGAGGTCGAGCGCGTGTCCGAGCTCATCGGCCGGCGCATCAAGATCCTCGTCGGCAAGCCGGGCCTCGACGGGCACTCCAACGGCGCCGAGCAGATCGCGGTCCGCGCCCGCGACGTCGGGATGGACGTCGTCTACGAGGGCATCCGCCTGACCCCGTCGCAGATCGCCGCCAGCGCCGAGCAGGAGGGCGTCCACGTCGTCGGGCTGTCGATCCTCAGCGGCTCGCACAACTCGCTGATCCCCGATGTCGTCGAGGCGCTGCGCGCGCGCGGCGTCGACGCGCCGGTCGTCGTCGGCGGGATCATCCCCGAGGCCGACATCGGCCCACTCGAGGCGGCCGGGGTCGCGGCGGTCTACACCCCGAAGCACTTCGACCTGACGAAGATCATGGCCGACATCGTCGCCGTCGTGGCCGAGGCCCACGGCGTCGCGGCCGCCGCGGCGTGAGCCCGCCGCCGCCGCGGCCCGGTACGGGCTCGAGCGCCCATGAGCGCTCAGGCCCTGGGCGCTCATGGGCGCTCGACGGCCAGGGGCCGAGCCGCGCCGTCTCGGGCGCCGAGCTCGCGGAGCGGCTGCGCGCCGGCGACCTCACCGCCGCTCCCGCGGTGCTCAACCTCGTCGAGAACCGGGCGGAGGCCACGCGCGAGGAGATCGCGGCGCTGCTGCGGGCGGTCGCCCCGGCGGCGCTCGGCGGCGAGGCCCGCGGCCACGTGATCGGCCTGACCGGTCCGCCCGGCGCAGGCAAGTCGTCGCTGCTCTCCGAGCTCGTGCGCACCTGGCGCGCGGACGACCGGACCGTGGCGGTGCTGGCCGTGGACCCGTCGTCGCGGCGCACGGGAGGCTCGCTGCTCGGCGACCGCGCCCGGATCGTCTTCGACGCCTCAGACCCCGGGACGTTCATCCGCTCGACCGCCGCGAACGGCCGCCTGGGGGGCCTCGCCCCCGCGACCCGCGCCGCCGCCCACGCGCTCGCGACCGCCTTCGACGTCGTGGTCATCGAGACCGTCGGGGTCGGGCAGAGCGAGGTGGAGGTCGCCGACGTGGCCGACACCGTCGCGGTGATCGTCCAGCCGGGCTCCGGCGACGCGCTGCAGTTCCTCAAGTCGGGGATCATGGAGGTGCCCGACGTCCTCGTGATCACCAAGGCGGATCTCGGCGACGTCGCGATGCGCGCCCGCCGCGACCTCACGGCCGCCCTGCGCGCGCTCGGAGAGCGCGACACGCGGGTCGTCGCGGTCTCCTGCGTCTCCCCCGTGCGCGGGATCGACGCGCTGGTCGCCGCGCTCGACGTCCACCGCGACACGCTGGACCTGCCCACCGTGCGCCGCGCGAAGCGCCGGGCGAGCGCCCTGGCCGACTTCGCCGCCGAGCATGGCGAGCGCGGCCTGCGCGCCGTGGGCGGCGTCCGCGCCGCCGCCCGCCTGCTCGACGCGGAGCCGCCGGGCGCCGACGTCCCGTCGCTGGCCGGCGTCCTGGAGGATCGCGCCCGCGCGGGTTGACCTGCTGCTCATCGACAGCGCGTTCTTCACGGCCACGCTGGTCGCGGAGCGGCGCACGACCGGCGGGTCGTGCGTCTACCCGAGCGCCGCGATGCGCCACTCGTCGTTGACGAGGCGCAGGGAGAGCGTGTCGCTCGACGGGAACTGGCCCGCCGCGGCCGTGGTCACGCGGACGGTGGCGCGCTCCCCCTTCACGGCGACGGTGCCCAGCGTGATCTCCGGGTTCTTCACCGTCCCGAGCGCCCGCTGCAACGCGAGCTCGCAGGGCAGGCCGTACTGCACGACGGCCTCGACCAGCGTCGGGGCCAGCAGCTCGTCGCAGATGACCTGATAGTCCTTCTTCGCGCTCGCCGCGCCGAAGCGGGTGACGACCGCGCGCACCCGCTCCTCCGGGGTGGCGTCGTTCCCGCCACCGGTGAGCACCGCGACCAGCACCACGACGAGCAGCACGGCGAGCGCCGCGGCGGTGAGCACGGCGAGGGTCCTCCGGTTCGGCACGGCGCGGAGGGTAGCCTGGGGGCATCGTGCGCGCTCCCCTCATGGACGGTCACGGTCGCCGGATCGACGATCTCCGCGTCTCGGTCACCGATCGCTGCAACTTCCGCTGCCAGTACTGCATGCCGGCCGAGGGGCTGAAGTGGCTCGAGCGCGACGACGTCCTGCGCTTCGAGGAGATCGCCCGCCTGGTCGGCGTGCTGGCCGAGATGGGGATCGCCAGCGTCCGCCTGACCGGCGGAGAGCCGCTCGTGCGCCGCGACTTCCCGCGGCTGTGCGCGATGCTCGCCGCCACGCCGGGGCTCACCGACCTGTCGGTCACCACGAACGGCTTCCTGCTCGAGCGCGACGCGGCGGCCCTGGTGGCGGCGGGCGTCAAGCGCTTCAACGTCTCGATCGACTCGCTGCAACGCGACCGCTTCTTCCGCATGACCCGCCGTGACGCCCTCCCGCGCGTGCTCGCCGGCCTGCACGCGCTGGCCGCCCAGCCCGGCGTCGGGACGATCAAGGTCAACGCGGTGGCGCTGCGCGGCTTCACCGAGGAGGAGGTGCTGCCGTTCGCCCGCTTCGCCCGCGAGCACCCGTTCGAGGTGCGCTTCATCGAGTTCATGCCGCTCGACGCCGATCAGTCCTGGACGCCGGAGAGCGTGCTGAGCGGCGAGGAGATTCGCGCCGCGATCGGCGCGCACCACCCGTTGGTGGAGGAGGAGCGCGCGCCGAGCGCGACCGCCCGCACCTATCGCTTCGCCGACGGCGCCCCCGGGCGCCTCGGCTTCATCGACCCGGTCTCGCACCCGTTCTGCTCGGACTGCAACCGCATCCGCCTGACCGCCGACGGCAAGCTGCGCACCTGCCTGTTCAGCCTCGGCGAGACCGATCTGCTCGGCGCGCTGCGTGCGGGCGCCTCCGACGACGAGCTCGAGACCGTCCTGCGCGACGCGGTGTGGCGCAAGGAGCTCAAGCACCGCGTCAACGAGCCGGG
The DNA here is from genome assembly GCA_038321325.1 of Solirubrobacterales bacterium. GTDB lineage: Bacteria > Actinomycetota > Thermoleophilia > Solirubrobacterales > Solirubrobacteraceae > Paraconexibacter. Next base: position 59,583 of record JBBQEV010000003.1, on the reverse strand, counting down.
CTTCCAGCAGCCCGCGCGGACGATGAGCGCGATCGGCGGCTGAGCGCGGTCGCTCGTCAGCGACCGAGCAACGCAGCCACGTCGACCGGCGGGACGTCGACGGGCGGCGGGATGATCTCCCCGGGGACGTACCGGCGAACCACGGCGTAGCCGTCGGCCCGCGGCTCGGAGTGCACGAGCACCTCGGCCCGCTCGACGTCGACGATCCAATACTCGGTGACGTCCGCCGCAGCGTACGTCGCGGCCTTCTCGAGGTCCCGGGCGCGGGAGCTCACCGCGACCTCGACGATCAGCTCGGCCGTCCGCGGCAGCTCGCCGTCGGGCTTGGGGCCGAAGACGATGACGTCCGGGAGGTAGTAGCCCCCGTCGGGAATCAGGAACGTCCCCTGGATGCGGACGCGGACACGGTCGCCGGCCGCCTTGACGAAGCGACGGTTCAGCCATTCGAGGTAGTCCTCGTGATTCTCACCGGGCGGCACCATGTCGACCAGCACCCCTCCCTCGAGCTCCACGCGCTCGGTCTCGTCCAAGATCCCCGCCGCGACCATCGCGTGGACGTCGTCGAGCGTCAGCCGGTGCGGGGGAACGGTCTGCGGCGCAGCCATGCGCGAGAGGGTAACGGCAGCGCCGCTACGCGCGAATGCGGACGCGGGACTCGTCAACTCCTCCTTCGACGACGTACCGGACGACGTACCTGCGTCCGCACCGGGGCCGGTAGGTGAAGTAGCGCCACGTGTCCCGCGCGGTCACCCGCCTGCTCCAGACGGTCTTGCCGGTGAGCGTGCGGATGCTGATGCTCACCTTCCTGCCGCGCTCGACGCCGTCGTCGCGATGCCAGACGCCGGTCTTGATGACGTCGCCGCAGCGCTTGGTCAGGGGTGTCGGCGCGTTGATCAGGACGCTCGCCTGCGCGGCCGGCGCGACTACGGCGCACAGGACCACGACGCAGGCAAGGGCGACGGCTCGGGTCGGCATGAGGTCACCGTAACCCCCAGCGCAAGCATCCGAACCCCTCCCGGGACCGAACTCAGTCCAGGAGCGCCCCGCCCTTGCACGGGATGCGCCGCGACGCAGTCAGCGCGTCGAGCACGACGGACGAGTCGTACTGGCGGTCGCCCTGGTCGAAGATCGAGAAGAACACCGTTCGGCGACCGGGCTTGACCGGCGACGACGCCCGGAGGCGACGGGTCGCCGCGTCGTAGGTGGTGCCCTTGGCCCGCTCGGCCGTCACGCTGAAGTCGCCGGTCGAGTTGACCGTGATCCGCTTCTTCTCGCGGTCGAAGGCGAAGTTGTTCGGCGCCTTGATCACCGGGTCGTCCTTCTTGGACGTCCAGTTCGACCGGCCGATCTCGGCCAGGAAGCCGTCGTTGAACTCAGAGCCCACGAACTCGTCGAATTCCTCCGACAGGAACCGGAAGCGCACGGAGAGGCAGTTGGCGCCCTGCGGGACGTTCACGTCGACCTTCAGGATCACCGTGTCGCGGGTGCCGCGGATGAAGCGCTCGCCGTTGACGTTCGTGAGGTCCGGAGCATCGTTGTCGTTGTCGATCGCCGTGGCGTCCCCGCTCGACAGGACGGCGAACGAGTTGCCGCTGCGGGGGAAACCGACGAGCTTGGTGGTCGAGATGGCCGCGGGGTTCCCCTTCTTCGGCAGGTTGACCCAGCTGGCGCTGCGGACGAGCGACGGCTTGGAGGCGATCGCCTTGGCGACCTTCGACGCCGAGCGCGTGGCGGTCACGGCGGCGTCGGCGACGCTCGGGACCAGGACGGCACCGGCGAGGACCGCGGGCAGGACGGTGCGAAGGGATGGGGTCATGTCGCGTACATACCCTGGAATACGCGAACGTATCGTGGTGGCGTCCAGCCGAACGACACGACGTCTGCGGCCCATCCCCACCGCAACTTGACGCATGCTGACGGGTTGCCGCCCGACTCGGACACCGTAACCGGAGCGCAAGCATCCGGACCGCCCCCGGGACCGAAGATGTCTCTGGATGTTGCTGCTCGTGCTCTTCGCCTTCGTCGCCGGTGCCGGCACCGCTCTGAGCCCGTGCTCGCTCCCGGTGCTCCCGGCGCTGCTGAGCGCGAGCGCGGCGGGCGGGCCGCGGCGACCGTTCGGGATCGTGCTCGGCCTGGCGGTGACGTTCACGCTGACGATCGTCGGCCTCGCGCAGATCGTCGACGGCGTCGGGCTCGGGACCGGGCTCATCCGCAACCTGGCGATCGCCGCGCTGCTGCTCTTCGGCATGTCGCTCCTCGTGCCCGCGCTGTCGGCGCGCCTGGAGGCGCCGCTGGCCCGGCTGAGCCGGCTCGGGCCGAAGGACGGCGGCGACGGCTTCGTCTCCGGCCTGGCGGTCGGCGGGCTGCTCGGGTTCGTCCACGCGCCGTGCGCGGGACCGGTGCTCGCGGCGGTCATCGCCGTGAGCGCGGCGTCGGGGTCGACGGTCGCGCTCGGCATCGCGTTCTCCGCCGGCACCGCCGCGACGCTGCTGGTGATCGCGCTCACGGGGCGGCGCCTCATCGGGCGCTTCACCGGGCTGCGCGGCGGCCTGCGGCTCCAGCGCGCCCTCGGCGCGGTGCTCGTGCTCACGGCGGTCGCGATGCTCTTCAGCGTCGACGTGCGCTTCCAGCAGCACCTCGCCACCTCGCTACCGGCCTTCGCCATCAACCCGACGAGCGCGCTGGAGCGCTCGGGCGCGGTCGAGAACCGCCTCGCCGACCTGCGCGGCGCACCGAAGTTCGCGCCCACGGCAGGCCGCGGCGCCGCCGGGGCGGATACCGCTCCCGGCGCGCCGGCGGAGAAGAAGCTGCCCGTCCTCGGGCGCGCGCCCGAGTTCACGGGCATCACGCACTGGCTGAACGGCGCTCCGGTCACCGTGGCCGGCCAGGTCGCCCGCGGGAAGGTCACGCTCATCGACTTCTGGACGTACACCTGCATCAACTGCCTGCGGACCACCCCGTACCTGCGGGCCTGGAACGCGCGCTACGCCGACAAGGGGCTGACGATCGTCGGCGTCCACGCCCCCGAGTTCTCCTTCGAGAAGAAGACCGAGAACGTGCAGGCGGCGATCACGCGGCTCGGCCTGAAGTACCCCGTCGCGCAGGACAACGACATGGCCACGTGGAACGCCTGGGGCAACCAGTACTGGCCGGCGAAGTACCTCATCGACGCGCAGGGGAACGTCCGCTACGTGCACTTCGGGGAAGGCGACTACGGCAAGACCGAGCGGGCGATCCGCTCGCTGCTGGCCGAAGCGGGCCAGAGCGGCCTGGCCACCGACGAGGCCAAGCCGGCGAACGTCGTCGTGCCCTCGCAGGTCGCCACGCCGGAGACCTACGTCGGCGCGGAGCGGGCGATGGGCTTCACGCGCTCGCTGTCCGCGGGCACCGCGAGCTACCCGGGGCCCCAGGGCCGGCTCGAGCTCAACGCGTTCGCGCTCGGCGGGCGCTGGAAGGTCGGCGCGCAGTCCAGCCGGGCAGTGCGCGGCGCGTCGATCGACGCGCGGATCACCGCGAAGAACGCCTACCTCGTGCTGGCGCCACCCCGCCCAGGCGGCTCGGGCACGGTGCGCGTGCTGCTCGACGGGAGGCCGACGCGCACCGTCACCGTACGCTCCCAGCGCCTCTACACGCTCGCGCAGCTCCCGGAGGCGGGCGAGCACCGCCTGACGCTGAGGTTCTCGAAGGGCACCTCGGCCTACGCCTTCACGTTCGGCTAGGCGAAGCGCTCCCGGCGCAGCGATCCCTGGAACGAGTCATCGAGCGCGGACGGTGAGCAGGTCCTCCGGGGCGTTGACGTTCGCGAACGGCCGCGCGTCGGCGAAGCAGACCTCGAGCGGGTCGAGCGCCGCGACGACCTCGCCCATGGCCAGCGACGCCGGGAGCCGCAGGAGCCGGCGGCGCGCCCGGGGGTGCCAGATCGCGCACAGCGGCTCCAGCCGTCCCTCGGCCCGGGGCACGACGCAGGCGCGGCGACCGTCGTCGGCGGCGAGCAGACGGCGCAGCGTCGCGGCGTCGAGCAGCGGCAGGTCGACCGCGCAGCACAGGACGGGCCGCCGGCGCGCGGCGCGCAGCGCGTGGAGCACGCCGGTGAGCGGGTGGCGCGGCTCGTCGGGCTCGAGCCAGACCGCGACATCGTCTCCGAGCTCCGGCAGCCGGGTGTCGCGCTTGGCGACGACGGCCTGCTTGGCGGTGACCGCGGCGAGCGCCCGCAACGGGTACTGCAGGAGCGCGACGCCGTCCAGCGCGACGGTCGCCTTGTCGCCGCCGATGCGGCGGCCCAGCCCCCCCGCCAGCACCACCCCGACCACGGACATCCCCCGAGGCTAACGGCCGGCAGGAGGGTCCTGGTCCCGCGGACCCTCCTAGACTTCGGACGCGATGAGTGACGAAGAGTTCAGAAAGCCGTGGCTTCGCTGCTACCGCTGCTGGTCGGAGGATCTCGAGGTGCAGGTGCACTACGAGGGCATCCACAAGATCGACTCGGCGACGGGTGAGCGCGCGGACGTGGTCGACGAGCTGCAGGAGGCGGTCGTCCAGTGCCTGGACTGCATGCACGACCAGCCGCACCTCCAGTTCGCGGGCGGCCGCGTCGAGCCCGTGGAGGACCGCTGGGAGCGCATGGTCGCCGGGGCGCCCTGGGTGGCCTCCTGCACCGTGGCCGTCGACGCCGACGACGTGGAGAGCTGCTCGGGCCCCGAGGCCGGCGACGCGCTGAGCTTCGCCGCCTTCGGCGACCACGGCACGCGCGAGTTCTTCACCCACGTCCGCTTCCACAAGCACGAGGACGAGGGCCGCATCGTCGTCCATCTGCTCGTCGAGCTCTACGCGCGCGACGAGAACGAGGCCACTGAGGTCCTGGAGGAGGCCGCCCGCGGGAGCCTGAGGATCACCTCGCTGGCCGAGGAGGAGGGCCCGCCCGCCGCCACGGCGGACGACCGCCACTGACCCTACGCGGCGAGGCCGCCGATCAGCTTCGCCGCCGCATTGCGCTTGGCGATCGCGGACTTCAGCTGGGCGGTCGCCTTCTTGAAGAGCTGCTCGGCCGCGGACGGGGCGTCCGGGTCGAAGGCGGTGATCCCCTTGCTGAAGGTGGTCAGGCCGGCCAGGTAGCTCTTGAGGGCGGCGAGGTACCGCGTGCGGCCGCGCTTGACCTTCGCGGTGGTCGCGCGCTGCTTGCTCGCGCTGGCCCGCAGCCGCTTGACCGCCGCCTGGAGCTTGGTCGTCGAGGCCTTCGCGCGCTCGCGGCCGACGGCGGATGCGACGCCCTTGCTGGCCACGGCGAAGTCCTTGGCAGCGACGGCGACCTTCTTCTCCTGCGCCTTGACGACCTTGCGCAGCGAGGCGTCGCTGGCCTGCGCCGGCGCCGCCGCTCCCAGCCCGACGGCCGCCAGGGCCACCATCACGATCATCGCTCGCAGACTGAGCCGGTGCGTTCTCATCGTCAGCAGCCTAGGGATAGACCCCGCGCAGCCGCGCCGCCTCCGCGACGCGGGTGACGGCCACCGACAGCGCCGCGGTCCGCCACGACACGTCGAGCTCCTCGGCCGCAGTCCACACCTTTCCGAGCGCGGCGCGAAGCTGGCGGCGCAGGCGCTCCTGCAGCTCGATGTAGTCCCACGAGTAGCGCTGGATGTCCTGCACCCACTCGAAGTAAGAGACGCAGACTCCGCCCGCGTTGGCCAGGACGTCCGGCACGACGAGGATGCCGCGAGCGGCCAGGAGCGCCTCGGCCTCCGGGGTCGTCGGGCCGTTGGCGGCCTCGACGACCAGGCGGCAGCGCAGGCGATCGGCGTTCTCGGCGGTGATCTGCTGCTCGAGCGCCGCCGGGATCAGGACGTCGCACTCGACCTCCAGCAGCGCGGAGCGCCCCACCGGCGCGGCGTCCGGGAACCCCTCCACCGAGCCCTGCGCATCGGCCCACGCCTCCAGCGCGGGCACGTCCAGGCCAGCGGGGTCGCTCACGCCCCCCTGAGCGTCGCCGATCCCCACGACCCGGGCGCCGACGTCGTAGAGCTCGCGCGCGGCGATCCGCCCCACGTTGCCGAAGCCCTGCACGACGAAACGCTGTTCGCGCACGGGCCACCCCAGCCGCTCGAGGACCCCCTCGGTGACGTAGACGACGCCGAGCCCGGTGGCGGGCCGGCGCGCCTCGGTCCCTCCGAGCACGGGCGGCTTGCCAGTGACGATCTCGGGGACGGCATGACCCATCTGCTGGGAGTACGTGTCCATGAACCAGGCCATCTCGCGCTCGCCGGTGGCCATGTCGGGCGCGGGGATGTCGCGGTCGGGGCCGATGATCGGGAGGAGCTCGGTCGCGTAGCGGCGGGTCACCCGCTCGATCTCGCCGACGCTCATCTCCTTCGGGGTGCAGCGCACCCCGCCCTTCGCGCCGCCGTAGGGCAGCTCCAGGAGCGCGCACTTCCACGTCATCCACATCGCCAGCGCGGCGCACTCCCCCATCGAGACGGCGGGCGCGTAGCGCATGCCCCCCTTGGTGGGGCCCATGTGGAGCGTGTGCTGGACGCGGTACCCCGTGAACGAGCGCACCGTTCCGTCGTCCATGCGCACGGGGAAGTTCACCGTGAGCGTGCGGCGCGGCTCGAGCAGGCGCGCGCGGGTGTCGGGGTCGAGGTCGAGGACGTCGGCGGTCCGCTCGAACTGCTCGGCCGCGATGCGGTAGAGGCCGGTGAGCCACTCCGCGCCGGCCGGGACGGACTCGCCGTGCGTCATGGCGCGATCCTACCTGCGGCCCTGGGCCTCTTGAGCCCACCTGACCGGCGCGTTGCCTTCCGCCTCGTATGAGCGGCGCGAGAAGGCAAAGGCGGTCGTGGGACGACCGGATCCGCCTTCTCGCGATCGAGGGTTGCGTCGTCCCGGCGCCGAGAAGGCGAGAGCGGCGCTCCAGCGACCGGATCCGCCTTCTCGCGCTGCTCAGCTTGGAGACGCGCTCACAGCAGCACGCGGTCGATCAGGCCGAACGCGCGTGCCTCCTCGGGCGCGAAGAAGCGGTCGCGATCCTGGTCGGCGCGCAGCTGCTCGCGGCTGCGCCCCGTGTCGCGGGCCAGCAGCCCCTCGAGCAGCTCGCGCAGCGCGAGCGCCTCGCGCGCCTGGATGGCGACGTCCGACGACTGGCCCTGGAAGCCGCCCGACGGCTGGTGGATGAGGATCCGCCCGTTGGGGAAGCTCGCGCGCTCGCCGGGCTCGCCGGCCGCGAGGATCACCGCAGCGATGCTCATCGCCATGCCGCAGCAGACGGTGTGGACCGGGGAGCTCACGTCCCGCAGGACGTCGTGGATCGCCAGGCCCGCGTAGACCTCCCCGCCCGGCGGTCGCCAAGCACCTCGCCGTCCTCCAGGCGGCAGGCCTCGTCGCGGGCTGCCGCGCCGGGCGCGAGACCCGCTTCGTCCCGACGCCCGCGCCGCTCGGCGACGCGATCGGCTGGAGACGCGCCCTACGCGCCGAGACGCGCTCGAAGCGCCTCGAACTGCGCGCGGATCTCGGCCGGCAGGTCGTCGCCGAAGCGCGCGAGGTGCTCCTCGACCTGCGGCAGCTCGCCCCTCACCGCCTCCTGGTCGACGCTCAACAGCCCGTGCACCGCGTCCGGCGACAGGTCGAGGCCGTGGAGATCGATGTCGGCCTCGGTGGGCAGGAGCCCGATCGGGGTCTCGACCGCGCCGACCGTGCCCTCGCAGCGGCGGAAGACCCACTCCAGCACGCGCGAGTTCTCGCCGTAGCCCGGCCAGATGAACTTGCCCTCGTCGTCCTTGCGGAACCAGTTGACCAAGAAGATCCTGGGCAGCCGCGCTCCTTCGGTCTTGCCGATGTCCAGCCAGTGCTGGAAGTAGTCGGCCATGTTGTAGCCGCAGAACGGCAGCATCGCGAACGGGTCGAAGCGCAGCTGCCCGACGGTGCCGAACGCCGCCGCGGTCTGCTCGGAGGCCATCGTCGCGCCGAGGAACACGCCGTGCTCCCAGTCGAAGGCCTCCCGCGCGAGCGGCACCACGGAGGCGCGGCGCCCGCCGAAGAGGAAGGCGTCGATCGGCACGCCGGCCGGGTCCTCCCACTCCGGGGCGATCGTCGGCGTCTGCGCCGCTCCGACCGTGAAGCGCGAGTTCGGGTGCGCGGCGGGCGCCCCGGACCCCGGCGTCCAGTCGTCGCCGTGCCAGTCGACCAGGTGCGCCGGAGGCTCCTGGGTCATCCCCTCCCACCAGACGTCGCCGTCGTCGGTCAGCGCGACGTTGGTGAACAGCGCGTTGGCCGTGAGCGACCTGATCGCGTTCGGGTTGGTCCTCTCCCCCGTGCCCGGCGCGACGCCGAAGATGCCGTTCTCGGGGTTGATCGCGTAGAGGCGGCCGTCCTCGCCGAACTTCATCCAGGCGATGTCGTCGCCGATCATCTCCACCGTCCAGCCCTCGAGCGTCGGGATGAGCATCGCGAGGTTCGTCTTGCCCGTCGCGCTCGGGAACGCGCCGGCGACGAACTTCACGACGCCCGCGGGCGAGGTGAGCTTGAGGATCAGCATGTGCTCGGCCATCCAGCCCTCGTCGCGGGCCATGACCGAGGCGATGCGCAGCGCCAGGCACTTCTTGCCGAGCAGCGCGTTGCCGCCGTAGCCCGAGCCGTAGGACCAGATCTCGCGGGTCTCGGGGTAGTGGACGATGTACTTGACCTCCGCGTTGGTCGGCCACGGCACGTCGGTGTCGCCGTCGGCCAGCGGGGCGCCGATCGAGTGCACGCAGGGCACGAAGGCGCCCTCGTCGCCGAGCACGCCGAGAGCTCCGGCGCCCATCCGGGTCATGATCCGCATCGAGACCGCGACGTAGGGCGAGTCGGTCACCTGGACGCCGATCTGGCTCTTGTCGGAGCCGACCGGGCCCATCGAGAACGGCACGACGTACATCGTGCGGCCGGCCATCGCCCCGGTGAACAGCTCGCCCATCTGCCTGCGCATCTCGGCGGGCGCCTTCCAGTTGTTCGTCGGGCCCGCGTCGTGCTCGTCCTCGGAGCAGATGAAGGTCCGGTCCTCGACGCGCGCGACGTCCGAGGGGTCCGACCAGGCCAGGTAGGAGTGGGGGCGCTTGGCGTCGGAGAGGCGCTTGAACGTCCCGGCGGCGACCAGTTCCGCGCAGAGCCGGTCGTACTCCTCCGGCGAGCCGTCGCACCAGTGGACGGCGTCGGGGGTGGTGAGCGCGGAGATCTCCTCCACCCAGGCCAGGAGCTTTGCGTTCGACGTCAGGACAGTGGTGTCGGGCACGGGGGACAGTCAAGCAGCGATGGTCAGAAGGGTCGCGAGGACTCGGCGCCACCGCGATGACGAGCGCCGACCACCGACGATGCGGCCGGTCCGAGGGCACATCCGCGATACCCTCGACCCCATGGCCACGCCGATCGCGTCCGCCGCACCGCTCCGCGCCGCGCGGCGCCAGGAGTCCGCGTCGCTCCTCGGGCTGGTGCCCGAGCTCGGGGACGGCTTGGCCGACGGCGAGCGCAGCGCCGCGCAACGTGACACCGCGGTGCGCACCGCCGCGCTCCCCATGGGCCCGTGGTCGCCGCAGGAGCTGGCGCGGGCCGAGGGCGCCGTGGGCTTCCTGCTGGCCGAGGGCGCGATCGTGCGTGACGTGCTGATGGCCGGGAGCGTCGCCTCCGACCTCCTGGGGCCGGGCGACGTCGCGGGGCTCGGCGACGACGACACCGCGCTCGTCCCCGCCGATCTGCGCTGGACCGTGAGCGCGCCGGCTCGCGTGGCCGTGCTCGACACACGGCTGCTGACGTCGCTGGAGGCGTGGCCCGCGGTCACCGCGCGCCTGCTCGCCCGCGCCACCCGGCAGACGTCGACGCTGGCCGTGCAGCGCGCGATCTCGCAGCTGCCGCGGGTCGACCAGCGCCTCCTCGCCCTCTTCTGGCACCTCGCCGAGCGCTGGGGCCGCGTGGGCCGCGACGGGATCGTCGTGCGCCTCGCCCTGACCCACGAGACGCTCGGCCGGATGGTCGGCGCGCGGCGCCCCACGGTCTCCCTGGCGCTCAAGGAGCTCGCTATCACGGGCAGCGTCGTCCGGCGACGCGACGGGGCGTGGGTCCTGCGGCGCGACGGCCTCGAGCGCCTCGAGCTCGAGGATGCCGGCGCACGGTGGCAGCCCCCGGACGCGGCGCTGCTGCCCGATCCGGGCGCTCCGCCCACCCGCCGCTCGCCGCTGCCCAGCTCGGCCGAGACGCCTCGCGACGACATCCGGGTGCGCCTGCGGCTGCTCGACGACTCCTACGCCGAGCAGGAGCGCCGGGTGCGCGAGGTGCTCGAGCGCTGCGCGGCCACCCGCGCGGAGCTCATACGCTCACGTCGGCGACGGGAGGAGACGGCGCGCCGGGGCCTGACCGGTCCGCCTCGATGAGGAGGACCGCCCCGTAGGTGCTCTCGGCGTCGGCGTCGAGCGGGAGGATCGTCACCCGTGAGCGGAACGCGCGCCCGCGGCGGTTGGTGGCGGCGACGGCGACGACGACGCGCTCCGTGCTGCCGCGCAGCACGGCGCGCAGCGGCTCGGCCAGCTCCGCGAGCGGCAGGCCGACGTCGAGCTCCAGCAGCGCCCGGTTGCGCACCTCGTCGAGGCGCAGGCCGAAGAGCTCCTCGGCCTGCCCGTTCCACATCTGCACCACGAGCTGGCCGTCGACCACGATGACGCCGTCTCCATCGTGGTGAGGATCGTCTCCAGGAAGGCGTTGACCTCGTTGAGCTCGCGCGTCCGGACGTGCAGCTCGTCGTTGATGGTCTCGAGCTCCGCGTTGGTCGACTGGAGCTCCTCGTTCATCGTCTCGAGCTCCTCGTTGGTCGACTGGAGCTCCTCGTTGGTCGTCTCGAGCTCCTCGTTGGTCGACTGGAGCTCCTCGTTGGTCGTCTCGAGCTCCTCGACGGTCGACTGGAGCTCCTCGTAGGCGTTCTCGAGCTGAGCCCTCGAGGCCTCCACCTCGGAGCGAAGCGACTGCTGCAGCGTGACGTCGGTGAAGGCGACCGTCGAGCCCACCACCTCGTCGTTGCGGATGATCGGCGTGATCTCCACCTCGAAGTAGCGCTGCTCGCCCGACGGGACGCTGTGGCTGACGAGCCCGAGCACCACCGTGCGGCGCTCGGCCGTGGCGATCTCGAGGTTGGATCGCAGGTCGACGGGTCGGTAGGAGACCTCGAGGTCGCGGAGCGGGCGCCCGAGGTCGCCGTGGGCGAGGCCGAAGACGGCCCGGGCGTGACGGTTGACGGCGAGCAGGTTCTCCTCGGCGTCGACGACGAGCTGGGCGACCGGCGAGGAATCGAAGGCGAGCTCCCGGACGAGCTGGGCCGCCGGGGTCTCCGGCGCGAAGGACACGAGCGGCGCGCGGTCGCGACCGGCGCGCCGCGGGACCTTCGAGAAGACCCGCCGCTTGAGGTCCTCGGGCACGAACAGGCCGGGGTGGGTGATGAGCGTCTCGGACCTGCCGAGCAGCAGCCGGCCGTGGTCGTTGAGCGCGAAGTTCAGCCGGCCGAGGATGCGCCCCTGGGTCTCGGCGGTGAAGTACATCAGCGTGTTGCGGCAGACGAGGAGGTCGATCCGGGAGATCGGCGCGTCCTGCACGAGGTCGTTGCGCCCGAAGATCACCGTGCGGCGCAGGTCCTTGCGGAACGCGTAACGGCGGTCGTGACGGTCGAAGTACTTCTCGAGCAGGACCGGCGCGACCGGCTCGACGTCCTTGTCGGAGTAGAGGGCGGCGCGGGCCTGGACGAGCGCTTCGTCGTCGACGTCGGTGGCGTAGATCTTGATCCGCTCGAGGAAGGCCCGCTCGCCGAGGGCCTCGCACAGGAGCATGGCGACGGTGTAGGTCTCCTCGCCCGAGGAGCAGCCCGCGCACCAGACGCGGACGGGGCCGTCGTCGCCGAGTGCGTCCAGCAGCGCGGGGATCGTCTGCTCGGCGAGATGCTCCCAGACCGCCGAGTCGCGGAAGAAGCTCGTGACGTTGATCAGGATCGTGTTGAACAGCTGCGCGAACTCGTCGGGGTTGACCTCGAGGTGGTCGCGATAGGCGACGTGGTCGTCGACGCCCACCTCGTCCATCCGTTTGGCGATGCGGCGCTCGAGCGTCGCGCGCTTGTAGCCGGTGAAGTCGAAGCCGCGCTCGAGCTTCAGGTGGTCGAGGAGCTGGTCCAGCGGGGACGGCGAGGAAGCGGGAACCGGTGGCACGGAGATCTAGGCCCCCGTCGGGCCGGCGATCGGAGCCGGCGGGCTCTTGGTCGACTGGGTCGTGTGCTGCAGGCGGCGGATGACCGTCGCGTTCATCCGGGCCTCGTCGGCCTGGCGCTCGAAGCCGGCGGCCGAGCGCGGCTGACGGTCGACGCGGGCGCGGGCGGCCAGGCGCTCGAGCAGGCCGACGCGATCGTCGAGCGCGCGGGTGGCCGTGCACAGGGCCCACTCGACTTCGCGCCCGTGCTCGGCGATGGAGGTCTCGGCGGCGTAGGCGTGCCCGCTCGGGCACTCGAGGCGCCCGGCTCCGCCCACGGAGCTCTCTGAGAGCGCCGCGCCGCAGACCGGGCAGGCGAAGGGCGTGCTCTCGCCGTCGCTCCCGACGGCAGCGGGGCCGGGCGGGGTCGCGGGCTGCGCCTCCTCCTCGGCGGCGGCCGCCCGCGCCAGCCAGCGCGCGAGCTCGGCCACCGCCATCACCGCGTCGACCGGCGTGTGGGCCATCGCGTTGCGCGGCATCTCCGCGAAGAGCGCCTCGTCGGGGTTCTGTACGAGCGTGCGGCCGCCGCCGGCCTTGATCGCGGCCAGGCCGGCGGCGCCGTCGTCGCGGGTGCCGCTGAGGACGATGCCGACCGCCCGGGCTCCGTAGGTCGCCGCCGCCGATTGCATCGCGGGGTCGATCGCGGGCCGGTGGCCGCTCACCCGGGGCCCGCTCGAGAGCCGCAGGCCCGCCGGGGTGACCAGGACGTGGCGGTCCGGGGGAGCCACGTACAGGCGCCCGGGCTGCGGCACCTCACCGTCGCTCGCGGCGACGGCCGGCAGGGGGCCGGCGCGCGCGAGGATCTGCGGCATCACGCTCGTGCCGGTCGCGGAGACGTGGAGCACCACGACGACGGGGCAGCCGAGGTCCGCCGGGAGGCGGGCCGCGAAGCTCTTGAGCGCCTCGACGCCGCCCGCCGACGCTCCGACGACGGCCAGCCCGACCGGGGCACTGCCGGTGACGTGAGATTCCTCCACCGGGCCAAACCTACCCGGCGACTCCGGGTTCGATGCGATCTGCGCCGACGCGTCTCAGGTGCCCTCACCGTGTTCTCGCCGCGGGACCAGGACCAGGCGCTTGAACTCCGCCACGAGGACGCCGTCCTGGTTGTAGACGCGCGTGTGGACCCTCACGGTCCCGCGGTCGGGCTTGGACTGCGACTCGCGCTTCTCCAGGACCTCCGTCTCGACGTAGAGCGTGTCGCCGTGGAAGACCGGTGCAGGGTGGCTGAGCGACTCGGTGGAGAGGTTCGCGATCGCCTTCCCGGAGACGTCGGAGACGCTCATCCCCAGGGCGAGGGAGTAGACCAGCGGACCCACGACGACGTTGCGGCCCTGCTGGCTGGCGGCGGCGTAGACGTCGTTGAGGTGGAGGGGGTGGTGGTTCATGGTGACGAGGCAGAACAGGTGGTCGTCGGACTCGGTCACCGTCTTGGCGGGCCAGTGCTTATAGACGTCGCCCACCGCGAACTCCTCGAGGTAGCGACCGTAGGGATGGCCGCCGCTGGCCTCGCGCTCGCGTTGGTCGGTCGTGAATTCAGAGCTCATGGGGGCGAATGGTGAACCCTCGGCCCTAGTGAGGGCATGCACGTCATCCCCGCGCACGCGATCGCGGTCTCCCTCCACCCCCCGGCCGACCCCGTCGAGTTGTCGATTCGCAACCTCTGCGGTGGCAAACCGACAAGTCGATGTGTCGTGGAGGTCGCGCAGCTTCAAGGGGGGTGTATCGCGCGACGGCAGGCGCGGCGGCTCGGGTTCAGCGGGCGGGTCATCGACCGGTGGATCGCCAAGGGGTGGCTGCTCCCGATCCACCGCGGGGTGTACGCGGTCGGCCATCTCCCCCGGACGCACGAGGAGCGCTGGTGGGGAGCGGTGCTCGCGTGCGGGAAGGGCGCGAAGGCGAGCGCGGCGACGAGCGCGGCCGCGCACGCGCTGCTGCGGCCTCATTCCCGCGTACACGTCACGACGCCGAGCAAGCGCGCCCGGCCGGGCGTCGCCACCCACACGGCGGACACGGAGACCGTGTGGATCGACGGCCTGCCGTGCAGCACCGTGGCGCGGACGCTGCTCGACCTCGCCGGGTGCGTGCCCGCCGGGGTCCTGGAGAGCGCGGTGCGCCAGGCGCAGGTCCGCGGCGTGCTGGAGCTCCGCGCGCTCGCCGAGCTCATGCTCGCCTTCCCTCGGGCGCGCGGGGTGCGTCGGCTGCGGTCCATCCTCGGCGACCCCGTGCTCCTCGCACCGACGCGGTCGAAGCCCGAGCGGATCGCGCTGCGCGCGCTCCTCGAGGCGGGGTGGGAGTGGCCGCAGGTCGGGGAGGCGATCGCCGGCGAGAACGTCGACTTCTCCTGGCCGGGCCCGCGGCTGGTCCTCGAGATCGACGGGCCGACGCACCTCACGCCGGTCCAGCGCGCCCGCGACGCCCGCCGCGACGCGAAGCTCGCCGCGCAGGGCTGGCAGATCGTCCGCGTCCTGGACACCGACGCGGCCCGCGCGCCCGCCGCGCTGCGTCGAGTTGTCGATTCGCCACCTCAGCGGTGGCAAACTGACGACTCGACGAGGGGCGGGGCGGCTGCGCTGCGCCGCGGCGGAGCCGCCGCGTAGGATCGAGCGATGCGCAGCCCCAAGGACTTCTTCAAGCCGCTCTGCGTCGGGGCGCCGGATCCCGTGCGGGAGATCCCGTTCCCGCCGTCGCGGATGATCCACTTCTTCGACGGCTCCAACGAGAAGATGGTCGCCAAGCTCCCCGCGATCGCCGCGAAGGCCGACATCGTCCTCGGCAACCTGGAGGACGCGGTGGCGGTGGATCGCAAGGAGGCAGCGCGCGCCGGGCTCGTGAAGGCCGGCAAGGAGCTCGACCTCGGCGCGACGCAGCTCTGGAGCCGCGTCAACGCGCTCGACTCGCCGTGGATCCTCGACGACCTCACGACGCTCGTCGCCGAGATCGGCGACAAGCTCGACGTGATCATGGTCCCGAAGATCGAGGGGCCGTGGGACATCCACTACGTCGACCGCCTCCTCGCGCAGCTCGAGGCCAAGGCGGGCGTGAAGACGCCGATCCTCGTCCACGCGCTCCTGGAGACCGCGCAGGGGGTCGCGCACGTCGACGAGATCGCCGCGGCCTCCCCGCGCATGCAGGGGATGAGCTTCGGCCCGGCCGACCTCGCGGCGAGCCGCCGCATGAAGACCACCCGCGTCGGCGGCGGCCATCCGGGCTACGTCTCCATGAGCGACCCGGTCCTGAACGACGACGGCACGATCTCCGACACCACGCGCATCACCGCCCAGCAGGACCCGTGGCACTACTCGATCGCGCGGATGGTCGACGCCTGCACGACCCACGGCCTGCTGCCGTTCTACGGCCCGTTCGGCGACATCAAGGACGTCGCGGCCTGCGAGGCGCAGTTCCGCGCCTCGTTCCTGCTCGGCTGCGTCGGGGCGTGGACCCTGCACCCCGTGCAGATCGACATCGCCAAGAAGGTCTACTCGCCCGACCCCGACGAGGTGAAGTTCGCCAAGCGGGTCATCGAGGCGATCCCCGACGGACGCGGGGTGCACATGATCGACGGCAAGATGCAGGACGACGCGACCTGGAAGCAGTGCCAAGTCATGGTCTCCCTCGCGACGATGCTCGCGGAGAAGGACCCGGAGCTCAAGGAGCTCTACGCGCTGTAGCGAGGCCGCCGGGCCTCCCGGGCCCCAGCTCAATAGGGTCCCGCGCCCATGCGATTCTTCGAGTACGAGGCGCGCGAGATCGTCAAGCGCGCGGGCATCCCGGTCACCACGTTCGGCTTTGCGACGACCCCCGAGGAGGCCCGCAAGGCCGCCGAGGAGATCGGCGGCCCGGTCGTCATCAAGTCCCAGGTCCTCACCGGCGGACGGATGAAGGCGGGCGGCGTGCAGTTCGCCGACACGCCCGACGAGGCGGCCGAGAAGGCCGGCCCGGTCCTCGAGCTCGTCATCAACGGCCAGACGCCGCGCGGCGTGATGGTCGACACGAAGGCCGACGTCGAGCAGGAGTACTACGCGGGCGTCGTCTGGGACGGCATCCGCAAGCAGCCCGTGATCCTCTTCTCCGACATGGGCGGCATCGACATCGAGGAGGTCGCCGAGCAGCATCCCGACCACGTCGGCCGCCAGCACTTCTCGAACATCCTGCCCTTGAGCGAGTTCCAGGCCAAGCAGGTCGTCGCGTCGGTCGGGATCACCGGCCCGGCGCTCAACAAGCTCGTGCCGATCATCAAGCGCCTCGCGCAGATGTTCGTCGACAACGACCTCACGCTGTGCGAGATCAACCCGCTCGGGCGCATGGCCGACGGCTCCTTCGTCGCGCTCGACGCGCACATGGACATGGAGAACGAGGCTCGCGGCCGCCACAAGGCGCTGCTGAAGGACCTCGGCGTGGGCGACGACGAGACGCGCGAGGCGCGGGAGCCCACGCCGTTCGAGCTCGCCGGCGAGGCGGTCGACAACGCCTCGCACCGCGGCGTGGCCGGCAACGTCACCGAGTTCGACGGGAACATCGGCCTGGTCATCGGCGCCGGCGGCGGCTCGCTCACGCTCTTCGACGCGGTGCGCAAGTACGGCGGCGAGCCCGCGAACTACTGCGAGATCGGCGGCAACCCGTCGGTCGAGAAGGCGTGCGGCCTCGCGAAGCTCGTCCTGCAGAAGCCCGGCGTGGAGAAGATCGCGGTGATGATGTCGATCGTCTCGAACACCCGGGTGGACATCGTCGCGCGCGGCGTCATCAAGGCCTGCCTGGAGCTCGGGATGGACCCCGCGGAGAAGATCGCGATCTTCCGCATCCCCGGTGCGTGGGAGGAGGAGGGCTTCAAGATCCTCGAGAAGTACGGGGTCGACTACGCCGACCGCAGCATGTCGATGCACCAGGCCGCCGAGCGCGCGGTCGAGAAGATCCAAGGAGCAGCATGAGCATCCTCGTCGACTCCGGCACGACGTTCATCGTCCAGGGCATCACGGGCCGCGAGGCGGTGAACCTCACCCGCGAATGCCTCGACTACGGCACCGGCGCGAAGGTGGTCGGCGGGGTCACGCCCGGCCGCAAGGGCCGCGAGGTCCACGGCGTCCCCGTCTTCGACACCGTCGCCCAGGCCGTCGCGCACCACGGCGAGCCGATCGACGGCTCCGTGGTCACCGTCCCGCCCGCGTTCACGAAGGACGCCGTCTTCGAGGCGATCGAGAACGGCATCAAGCTGATCGTCATCGTCACCGAGCGCATCCCGCGCCGTGACGTCGCCCAGATGGTCGAGCTCGCCAACCTGCGCGGCGCGCGCATCATCGGCCCGAACTGCCTCGGGATCATCGTCCCCGACGTCATCAAGATGGGCGGCATCGGCGGCCCGGCCAAGGACGCGGCGAAGGCCTACTCCCCCGGCCCGGTCGGCGTCATCTCCCGCTCGGGCGGCATGACGACCGAGATGTCGAGCACGCTGAGCGCGGCGGGCCTCGGCCAGTCGACGGCGGTCTCGATCGGCGGCGACGCGATCATCGGGCAGACCTACGCGGAGCTCATGCCGCTCTTCGAGGCCGACGCGCAGACCCAGGCGATCGTCATCTACACCGAGCCCGGCGGCCGCATGGAGGCCGAGCTCGCGCGCTGGACGACTGAGAACCAATCGCGCCTGCCGATCGTCGCGTTCATGGCCGGCAAGTTCATGGACGAGATGCCGGGCATGTCCTTCGGGCACGCGGGCACGATCGTCGAGGGCAAGGAAGACACGGCCGCCGAGAAGATCGCGCGCCTGGCCGAGGCCGGGATCGTCGTGGCCGAGGAGATCTCCGAGATCCCCGGCCTCGTCAAGCAGGCCATGAGCGAGAGGAGCGCAGCATGAGGACGGACGCCATCTTCATCGGCATCGAGGTCGACGACGCGGTCGCGGGCGACTCCGAGCTGGCCCAGCGCCTCGACGAGGCCTGCCCCGTCGACATCTTCGACGGCTCGGGCGGAACGGTCGCCATCCGCGCCGAGAACGTCGACGAGTGCGTGCTCTGCCGGCTCTGCCTCGACGCCTCGCCGGGAGACTCCGTGAAGGTCATCAAGCTCTACGACGGCGAAGCGATCCTCGCCTGAGTCACCGCACCCGCATGCGCACCGCCGGCGAGACGCCGACGAAGTACTCAGAAGCGGGGGAGTGCCGGACGCGGACCCGGAAGGAGAACGCGCCCCGCGCGCGACGCGTGAAGCGGTACCCGACGCGGTAGCTGTTCAACGGCCAGCATCTCGTCGACTGGCACACGCGCGGGCGCACGCTGCGCCAGCCCGCCACACGCGGAAGTCCAAGCGCTGCCCGCCGGGTCGCGCAGCGCGCCAGGACACGCTGGGCTGGCGGCTCAGCGGCGCGCACGTCGCGGGACTGACGCAGGACTGGATGTCGAGCGGGGCGACACCGCCCGCGCCCGTCTCGCGCAGCTGATAGCCGTAGCCGGCAGCGTTCACCGACACCGAGCGCGTGAGGCCGAGCGCGGCGAACGCCGTCGCCGGCGGCGCCTCGATCGCCCAGCCCACCTCTCCGGCGGGGCGCACGGGCTGACGGCCGAGGAGCACCGCGGCGAAGGGGCCGGGCGTCTAGCAGGCGTCGCCCGTGACCGCGCGGTGCGCGCCCTGAGTGAACACCGCCCACCCCCCGAGCCCGGCGGGCTGCCCGGCGCAGGTGGTCACGGTGTACTCCGCGGCGCGGGCCGTCTGGGGCGCGAGAGCGCCGAGGACCGGGGCGGTGGTGGTGAGAAGGAGGCGGCGGCGGAGCATCGGGGAGGTCACTACCCCTGGCGAACACGACGGAACACCGTGCGGTGCGGCGAGGCAAACCCGGCGTGACGGCGGGCGCAACGTCGATAGCGTCCCGCCCGCATGCCCGAGCTACCCGAAGTCGAACGCGCCCGTGCGCTCATCGCCCTCCGCGCCCTGGACCGCGAGATCGTGCGCGTCGACGACACCGACACCTACGTCTGCCGCCCGCACCTCCCCGGCGACATCGCCGACGCGATCACCGGTCGCCGCCTCACGCGCGCGCTGCGGCGAGGCAAGGCGATGTGGTGCGAGACCGACGGGGGCGACGGGCCGTCGCTCGGCCTGCACCTCGGGATGGCCGGGCGCATCGTCATCGGGGAGGAGTCCGGCGGCGACCCGATCGAGGGCGGCTCCGGCGGGCCTCCCGCCCAGCATCTCCTGGGCAATCCGCTCTGGCGGCGCTTCACGCTCGAGTTCGTCGACGGCGGCAGCCTCGTGCTCTTCGACAAGCGCCGCCTCGGCCGCGCGGTCCTCGATCCCGACCTCGCGGGTGTCGGTCCCGACGCCATGGAGATCACCGCGAAGGCCTTCCGGGAGCGCGTCGGCCGCGGCACGGCGCCGTTGAAGGCACGCCTCATGGATCAGGGGGTGCTCGCCGGCGTCGGGAACCTCCTGGCCGACGAGACGCTCTGGCAGGCGAAGCTCTCCCCCCTGCGGCCCGCGGGCTCCCTCGCGCCGGAGGAGCTCGACCACTTGCGCCGGGTCCTGCGCAGGACCACCCGCGCGGCGATCGCCGGCGGCGGCGTGCACACCGGCAAGGTCATCCGCTTCCGCACGCGCGGCGCGCGCTGCCCGCGCTGCGGCGGCGCGATGGTCCGCGCGACCGTCGGAGGGCGCACCACGTGGTGGTGCGCGGTCGAGCAGGCCCCGCCGGCCTGAGCCGGAAGGGACGTCCGGCGGTTGGGCGAGGCCTTAGGACCGCGGGCGCAGCCGCGCGATCGCCTCGAGCTCGGCGACGTCGGCCAAGTCCTTAGGGCGCCCCGCGGCGCGCTTCATCGCGATCAGGTGACCGACCGAGGCGACGAGGACGGCGAAGCCACCGATGTCGTACCGGTCGGCGCCCCCACGCAGAACCTCGTAAGGCGGTGCGCCGACGGGTCGGGCGAGGACATCCAGGGCTCCGGCCGTCGTCTCGAGCGTAAGAACGTCGACGGCGCGCAGCGTTCTCGCGTCGGGGACGAACGGGACGTCCTCGGGCACGCCACGCAGCCGCGCGCCGATGGCGATCAGCGCGGTCCCCAGCAGCTCGAGGTTGGCGGGATCGACGGCGAAGGTCACGTCGAGGTCCTGGGTCATCCGCGGCGACCCGTGCGCCACGGCGGCCATCCCGCCGATCACGACGAAGTCGACGCCGCGCGTCACGAGCGCGGCTAGGAGCTTTGGTGTGTCGAGCTCACTCGACACGCCGCATGCTCCGCATCACGGCGTCGAGGTTGCGCTTGCTCGCGTCGTGCACGCGGATGCGCTCCGCCGGCGTCATCCGCAGGTGCGCGAGAAGCTGGCCCTCGTCGACTTCGGGGACCCCGACCTCCGGCGCCGAAAGCTCCAGGCGGGCGCCGGCGGCTCGCAGGAGCCGGTCGAGCGTGGCGACGCGCGGGTTGGCGCTCACCGCCTCGGCGCGGGACACGACCGGCTGCGTCACCGCGGCCCGCTCGGCCAGCTGCGCCTGGGTCAGCCCTGCGCGCTGACGCGCCTGCCGGAGAAGCGATCCCGCCTCATGCATGATTCGCAATATAGCGTGTTGTGCATGTCTGTCCCTGGCTCGGCGGCGAGCTCACCCCCCGGACACGCGCGTGCCTAGATCAAGCCAGCGACCCGCGCGGCGCCAGCCATTCGCTGTGGAAGCGCAGCCCGCTTCGCTCGGCGAGGATGTCGTAGTCGGCGTCGTAGTGCATCACGCCGGCTCCGGCTTCGTGAGCGCACGCCGCGATGATGAGGTCGCCGGGCGCGAGACGGTGGTGGCCCACGCGCGCGAGCCGGAACTGGGCCGACAGCGCCGCGCGCTCGACGCCCTCGGTGATCGGCACGCGCGGCAGCAGCGCGAGGCGCGACAGAAGGGTCTGGTGGTCGGGACCCGAACGGGCGCTGTAGCCGGCCTCCAACAGGAAAGGCAGACAGACACCGAGCTCACCGTCGCGCATCCACCGGGCGACCTGCTCGGTGCGCTCGCTGGGCAGCCCCGGACGCGTCAGGCGCGCGAACGCCGAGAGGTCAAGCAGGAGCATCGTGCGCGGCGAGTCCCGCGGTCTTGACCTCGACTGCGGCGTCGGGGTCGACCTCGGGCAGCGAGCGAGCGACGATCCCCGCCGCAAGCCACTCGCGGGCCGCGACCGCCTCGGCGCGCGCGTCGCGCAGGCGCGCGAGCTTCGCCCGCGCCCCGAGGGTCACGAGCTCCCCGAAGTCGATGCGCTCCTCGCCGTTCGCCGCCCGCAACTCGTCGAGCGCACTGCGGACGGCGGGGGTCTCGGTGATCGAGTGCCGAGGCAGCTTCGTGGGCATCGGCGGAAGTGTAGCACCGTGCCGCACCTCGGGCGGACCTACCCCGCGGCCAGCCGCACGCGGTAGACGCGCATCTCGCTGCGGGTGAAGTCGCCGTGGGTCTGGCGGCGCAGGCGCCCGACGAGCTCGCGGTGGTAGGGGCTCGATAGCGACTCGTTGTGCCCGATGACGTTCCTGAGCAGGATGCCCTCACGGCCCTGCAGCCAGCGCACCAGCCGCGTCGAGGCGCGCATCATCCGCGGATTGCGCAGCACCTGCTGCGCACTCGTGCCCACATGCTCGATGCCGATCGCGGTGTAGTTCAGCCCGACGGTGTGGCGACAGATCCACCTCAGCGAGACGAGCTGACGGATCGCCCCCCTCTGGTCGACGACGTAGTGAGAGCAGACCTGCGGGGTCTCGCCGAGCTCGACGTCGGCCACGTTGTGGTTGAACGTATTGAAGACCGACGAGTAGGTCGTCGAGGCCGTGACGTGGATGACGACGACCTTCGGGTCGACGAGCCGCGCCCGGTTGAGGCCGTAGTGGCGCTTGGCGTACGCGCGGGTCTGCGCGATGCGCCGGGCGTCGAAGACGATCGGGTCCTGCACGATCGCCGGCCGGGGCGGCACATCAGCGATGAGCATCACACGGGCTCGGCGCCGTTCGCCGGCGCGGCGCGGAGAGCAAGAAGGCCCATGAGCGGGGCATTGTAGGCCGCCCTCCCCAGGGTTGACCCGTCGGGTCCTCCCTGACGCACCCGGGCCGGCGCTATCATCTGGCCATCGCGCCCCCACCACGAAGGTGGTCGCGCGCGACGATCGAAGGAGGGACCATGCGAGTCCTCTGCCTCCGCTGCCTCAAGCTCTGGGCCTCAGAGCGCGTCACGGACCGGGCCAGCTGCCCGAACTGTGGTGGCGCGCTCCAGACCCGAGCGAGCTAGGCGGCCACACAGGCCACCACGACGCCCCGCCCTGGCAATCCCGCCGTGGCGGGGCGAACCGGCCCGTTCTGCGGGCCGCCTTCAGGCGAAGACGCGCAGGAGCGGCAAGCGGGGAATGCTGGCGTCACACGTCCTCTCGAACTACCCGCTTGAACTGTTGCTCGGGGTCCCAAAGCAAGACGGGCAAATGTCGTACGACGGTTGATCACCTCTCCAGGCTGGTGCGGCGAGTTCGAACCCGCATATCGGGCACATCAGCGAATCAGATTCTTCCGCAGGATCCATTTGGAGACGGCCGGTCCAGCGCCCCTCGACGAGGAAGCTGATTGCCCTGACGCCGCAGCGCGAGGAGCTCGAAGGCGACGCCGGCGCGTAGGGTCGGGGTGTCCCTGGTCACGGCCATCGAGAACGCCTACCCCCACGAAGGCCCGAACCGTCGCTTGCCCCGCGTGACGCCTACCGGCCGCGCCGCAGGCGCACGCGCTCCTCCTGCTTCTCGACGACCTGGCCGATGAGCCGCAGGTACTGCATGACCCCCGTGGCCTTGAGGCGGCCCTCGTCGAGCGCCTGGTGCCAGTCGGCGAGCTTGGCGCCGTGCTCGACCATGAGGTTGAAGAAGTCGCGGCGCATCTCGACGCGGACCTTCGCGTCGAGCCCGGGATCCTTGGTCACCTCGAGGTCGGGCATCACGAGGCGGAACTGCTGCAGGTCGGAGCGGCCGAGGAGGTCGACCCCGACGACGAGCTTGAGCGGCTTGAGCTGCGTGACCTCCTCGAGCAGGGTGGTCACCACCGCCTGGATCATCGGCTTGGCGTCGGCCATCGACTAGATCTTGTGGCGCTGCAGGAGCTTCTTGCCGATGACCATCCGCTGGATCTCCGAGGTGCCCTCGCCGATGAGCAGCAGCGGCGCGTCGCGGTAGAGACGCTCGATCTCGTACTCCTTGGAGTAGCCGTAGCCGCCGTGGATGCGGAAGGACTCCTCGACGCAGAAGCGCCCGGCCTCGGAGGCGAAGAGCTTGGCCATCCCGGCCTCGAGGTCGGAGCGGATGCCCGCGTCCTTCATCCGGGCGGCGCGCATCGTCAGCAGCCGCGCGGCGTCGACCTGGGTGGCCATGTCGGCGAGCTTGAACTGGATGGCCTGGTGCTCGGCGATCGCCTTGCCGAACGCCTTGCGCTCCTGCGAGTACTTCAGCGCGAGCTCCAGGGCCCGCTGCGCGATGCCGACCCCGCGGGCGGCGACGTTGACGCGGCCGACCTCGAGCGCGTCCATCATCTGCGCGAAGCCCTTGTTCAGGCCGTTCGCCTCGCCGCCGAGGACGTTCTCGGCGTGGCACCGGTAGCCGTCGAAGACCAGCTCGGTCGACTCGACGCCCTTGTAGCCCATCTTCTTGAGCTTGGGCGGGACGTTGAAGCCCGCGTGGGCGCCGGTGTTGACGCCGACGCCCGGCTCCTTCTCGCAGATGAAGCAGGTCATGCCGTTGTGGCGCTTGGCGGCGTCCGGGTCGGTCTTGACCAGCGTGAAGACGAGGCCGGAGGTGAGGCCGTTGGTGACCCACATCTTCTGCCCGTTGATCTCGTAGTCGCCCTCGGCCTGCTTGACGGCGGACGTCTTGATCGCCTGGACGTCGGAGCCGAGCTCGGGCTCGGAGAGCGAGAACGCGGCGCGCAGTTCGCCCGTGGCCATCGCCGGGAGGTACTTCTGCTTCTGCTCCTCGGTGCCGAACTGGAGCAGGAGGTAGATGCCGATGAAGTGCGTGTTGATGACGCCGGAGATCGAGATCCACCCGCGCGCGAGCTCCTCGACGACCATCGTGTAGGTCGTGAGGTCGAGCCCGAGGCCGCCGTACTCCTCGGGGACGGTGATCCCGAAGAGGCCGAGCTCCTTCATCTGCTCGACGATGGGCTCGGGGTAGAGGTCCTCGTGGTCGTAGTGCTCGGCGTTCGGCAGGATCTGCTCGTCGGTGAACTGCCGGACCATGGCGATGATCTCGCGCTGGTCCTCGGTGATGTCGTCGAGCTGGGGAGCGGGGCTCACGGCCATGGGGGTCTCCTGCGGTCGGTTCCGGTGCGGCTCAGATCGCCTGCAATGGCTACGAAGGGTACCTGGGCAGCGCTCAGGCTCATACGGCCGTGGTTGGATTGCGGCGATGAACTTCGCCCGCGACGTCGTCGATGCCGCGGACCCCGGCGCCCGGGCGCTCGTGGAGCTCGCGCGGGACGGGCGGCGGCGGGAGTGGACGTTCGGGGAGGTCGGCGAGGGCGCGGCACGGCTGGCGGGCTGGATGACGGCGCGCGGCGTGGGTCGCGGGGACGTGGTGATGACGCTCGTGGGCAACCGGCCCGAGTGGGTGATGGCGATGGTCGCCTGCTTCCGGATCGGCGCGGTCGTGCTGCCGTGCACCGAGCAGCTGCGGGCGAAGGATCTCGCGCGGCGGGTCGCCGTGGTCTCCCCCGCGCTCGTGCTCGCCGACCCGCGCAACCGCGCCGTGCTCGCGGCGGCGGGGCTCGCGGCGACCTTTCTCGACGAGCCCGGGCTGTTCGACGGGCCCGACCGCGCCGAGGCGGTCGAGCTCGGCGCGCTCGATCCGTGCCTGATCACCTTCACCAGCGGGACCGCCGGGGAGCCGAAGGCGGTGCTGCACGGCCAGCGCTACCTGAGCGGGCAGGCCGTGCAGGCCGAGCACTGGCTCGCGCCCGCCGCGGGGGGGCTCGTGTGGTGCACCGCGGCGAGCGGCTGGTCGAAGAGCGCGCGCAACGCCTTCGTCGCGCCGTGGCTGCGCGGCGCCGCGGCGCTCCTGCACGACGCCCGCTTCGACCCGTGCGATCGGCTGGAGATCCTCGAGCGCGAGGCGGTGGCCGTGCTCTGCATGGCGCCGACCGAATACCGGGTCATCGCGGCGCGCGTGCCGTTGCGGGCGTTCGGAGCGCTGCGCGGGCTGGTGGCGGCGGGCGAGGCGCTGAACCCGGAGGTGCTGCGGGCCTGGCAGGCGGCCACCGGCCTGGCGATCCGCGACGGCTACGGGCAGACCGAGACCGGCCAGCTCACGGGGATGCCCGCCGGCGGCGAGATCCGCCCCGGCTCGATGGGGCGCGCGCTGCCGGGCACGCGGCTGTGGGTCGAGGACGGCGAGCTCGTCGCCGACCCCGCGACGGTCGGGACGTTCTTCCTCGGCTACCTCGGCGAGGACGGCACGGTCACGGCGCCCGCAGGGTCGGGCGGAGAGGTGGGCAGGGCGTGGTTCACGGGCGACCGGGTCCGCGAGGACGCCGACGGCTTCCTCTTCTTCGAGGGGCGCACCGACGACGTGATCATCTCCGCGGGCTACCGGATCGGGCCCTTCGAGGTGGAGAGCGCGCTGGTCGAGCACCCCGCCGTCGCGGAGGCCGCGGTGGTGGCGGCGCCCCACGTCGAGCGCGGGAGCGTCGTGCGTGCGGTGGTCGTCCTGCGCGAGGGCTTCGCTCCGACCCCTGCGCTCGCGCGCGAGCTGCAGGACCACGTGAAGGCCGCAACGGCGCCCTACAAGTACCCACGGATCGTCGACTTCGCCGACGCGCTGCCGAAGACCGAAAGCGGGAAGGTGCGCCGGGCGGAGTTGCGCGGGGAGGGCTGCGCACGTTCGTGAGCAAAGTCTGTCAGCTTGAGGCTGGCGAGGACTCGTGAGCGCCTCGCTTCGCGCCGCGGAGCCCGCTCAAGCGAGCTTTGCGGTCGCACGCGCCGCGACGAGCACCGGGTCGAGGGTGCCGCTGACCGGCGGCGCGTAGGAGAGATCGACCCACTGGAGCGCCTCGACGTCCATGCCCGTCCACAGCGCCATCGCGAGCGTGTCGATGCGCTTGCCCGCCGTGGCGCCGCCGAAGATCTGCGCGCCCAGCAGCCGGCCGCTCCCCCGCTCGGCGACGAGCTTGACCCACATGCGCTCGGCGCCCGGCATGTAGCGCGCGCGGGTGTCGGTCTCGACCGTCTCGGCCACGAAGTCGAGGCCCTCGTCGGTCGCCTCGCGCTCGCTGAGGCCCGTGCGGGCGATCTCGAAGGAGCAGATGCGCGAGATGGCGGTGCCGAGCACCCCGGGGAAGGCGAGGTCGCCGCCGGTCATGTTCGTCCCGGCGACGCGCCCCTGCTTGTTGGCGTGGGTGCCGAGCTGGATGTTCACCGCGCGGCCGAGCAGGCGGTGGTGGGACTCCGAGCAGTCCCCGGTGACCCAGACGCCGTCCTGGCCGGCGGCGCGCTGAAGGTCGTCGACGGCCAGCCCGCCCGACGCGCCGACGGTCAGCCCGGCCGCTTCGGCGACGCCGATGTCCGGCTTGACGCCGGTCGCGACGACCACGTGGCGGGCCGGGATCTCGCCGCTCTCGGTGCGGACCGCGCGCGGATGGCCGTCGCCGTCGAGCAGCACCTCCTCGACCTGCGTCTCGAGCCGCACGTCGATCCCGAGCCCCTCGGCCGCCTCCTGCACGCGCGCGGCCATGTCGGGGTCCAGCGAGCCAAAGACCTGGTCGGCGACGTCGACGAGCGTCGTCCGCAGGCCCTGGCGCACGAAGGCCTCGGCGATCTCGAGGCCGATGTACCCCCCGCCGATCACGACGGCGCCGGCGTCCGGCGACGCGTCCACGGCGGTGCGCAGCGCTCCCGCGCTCTCCAGCGTGCGGGCCGTGGCGGCGGCCTCGATGCCCGGGATGGGCGGCGGGGTCGCCCGCGCTCCCGTCGCCACGAGCAGCTCGTCGAAGCCCTCCTCGCCGCCGCCGGAGAGTGTCAGCCGCCGCGCCGTGAGATCGACGGCGACGACCTCGGCGCCCATGCGCACGTCGAGGCCGTTGGCGCGGTGCTTCTCCGGGGAGCGGGCGACGAGCGTCTCGAGCGGGTCGACCTCCCCGCCGACGTGGTAGGGGATGCCGCAGGCCGAGTAGCTCGTGTAGGCGCCGCGCTCGAAGACCACCACGTCCAGCTCGGGCTCACGCCGCCGGGCGACCGCGGCCGCGCTCATCCCGCCGGCGTCCCCGCCGATCACCGCCAGTCGTCTGGGCACGCCCGGAACCCTACGGGGCTACGTTCTCCGCATGCCCACCGAGAACCGCCAGATCCGCCTCGCCGCCCGGGCGCGGGGCCTCCCCACGCCGGACGTCTGGGAGCACACCACGGAGGAGCTCGCCGACCCCGGCGACGGGCAGTTCCTCGCCCGGGTCGAGTTCATCTCGCTCGACCCGGCGATGCGCGGCTGGATGAACGAGGGCAGGAGCTACATCCCGCCGGTCGGGATCGGCGAGGTCATGCGCGCGGGCGCGATCGCGGAGGTCGTCGCCTCCCGGCACGAGGGCTTCGCGGTCGGCGACCACGTCTCGTCGCTGTTCGGCGTGCAGGAGTACGCGCTCTCCGACGGGCAGGGCGTCACCAAGGTCGACCCCGGCGCGGCGGCGCTGCCGACCTACCTCGGCACGCTCGGGATGCCGGGGATGACCGCGTACTTCGGGCTGCTCGAGGAGGGACGAGCGGCCGCGGGCGAGACCGTCGTGGTGTCGGGCGCCGCGGGGGCGGTCGGCTCGACCGTCGGGCAGATCGCCAAGCTCACGGGCTGCCGCGTGGTCGGCATCGCGGGCGGAGCGGAGAAGTGCGCCTGGCTGACCGGCGAGCTCGGCTTCGACGCGGCGATCGACTACAAGGCCGGCGACGTCAAGGCGGCGCTCCGGGAGGCTGCGCCCAAGGGCGTCGACGTGTTCTTCGACAACGTCGGCGGCGCGATCCTCGACGACGTGCTCGCCCAGCTGCGCCGCGGCGCGCGCGTCGTCATCTGCGGCGCGATCTCCCAGTACAACGCCGAGGGCGCGGTCGCGGGCCCGGCGAACTACCTCTCGCTGCTCGTCAACCGCGCGAGCATGAAGGGGATGGTCGTCTTCGACTACGCCGACCGCTACGCGGAGGCCGGGCGCGAGATGGCCGGCTGGATCGCCGAGGGCCGGCTGCGGACGCGCGAGCAGGTCGTCGAGGGCGGCGTCGAGGCGTTCCCCGCCGCGCTGCTCAAGCTCTTCGCCGGCGAGAACACCGGCAAGCTCGTGCTGAAGGTGCCCTGAACCACGCTGATGACGCCGGATACTTCTGACGCGCCCCGGATCTGAGAAGGAGCCGGGTGCCGTCGCACGTTCCTCGGCCGCGGGCCGACAAACGTGCGACGCCGCTCCCCTGCCGAGAGCCATGCGGCCCCACCCCTCGGGGCCGAATCGGCGTTCAGCGCCTCAGGGACGCCGGCGGGACGTCGAGGCCGACGCGCTCGCGCAGCGCGACGGCGCCTGCCGGCGTCACCGCGACGGCGCGACCGTGCGGACGGCGGACGAGCCAGCGCTCCTCGAGCGCCCGCGCGAGGACGGCGGCGCCGAGGGCGCCCGCGAGGTGCGGGCGGCGCTCGGTCCAGTCGAGGCAGGAGCGCGTGACCGGCCGGCGGCTCGGCTCCAGCCGGTCGGGATCGACGCCCAGCGCGGCGAACGCCGCCGGGTCGGCCAGCCCGAGGCTCCCGGTCTCGAGCGCGCCGAGCACGCAGAGCCGCTCGGTGAGCGCGACGCCGAGCTCACCCGCGAGGTGGTCGTAGCACGAGCGCCCCGCGCGCTCCGCGGCGCCGCGGCCGGCCTCGCGCAGCGTGCGGACCGGGCGCCGCGGCGCGAGCGCGGCCAGACCCTCGAGCACCTCGGCCACCTCGTGACCCGCGAGCTCGTGGTAGCGGTGGCGGCCGTGGCGGATCACGACGACAAGCCCGGCGTCGGCGAGCCGGGCGAGGTGGACGCTCGCGGTCTGCGGCGAGACGCCGGCCGCCCGCGCGAGCTCGCCCGCGGGCAGCGCCCGGCCGCCCAGCAGGGCGGTGAGCATGCTCGCGCGGGCGGGGTGCCCCATCGCGCCGGCGATCGCCGCGACGTCGGCGTCGCCCTTGGGCGCCGCGGCGCCGGCTGAGTGCCCACAAGGCCCCACTCCTCGGGGCTCGATCGCCACGCGACCGCCAGAGCGGCCCGCGCGGCTGGCCGGAGCCCGATCCATACGACCATCATGGCCCACGGACGCTTCGTCCGGGGACGAAGCATCCCGCGCCTACGGTCAGAGCCATGGAGCGCCACCAAGCACGCCTCGCCCAGTTGGCCGCCGGCGTCACGGTCGTCCTGTGGGCGTCGGCGTTCGTCGGCATCCGCGCCGCGGGCGAGCAGCTCGGGGCGGGCCCGCTGACCCTCGCGCGCCTGCTCGTCGGCAGCCTCCTGCTCGGGGCGGTCGTCCTGGGGCTGCCGCAGCGGTGGCCGCCGCGGCGCGACGCCCCCGCCCTCGTCGCGTGCGGCGTCCTCTGGTTCGGCGCCTACAACGTCGCGCTGAACGCGGGCGAGCAGCGCGTGGACGCCGGGACCGCGGCGATGCTCGTCAACCTCGGCCCGATCCTCGTGGCGCTGCTGGCCGGACTGCTGCTGCGCGAGGGCTTCCCGCGCGCCCTGATCGCGGGCTGCGCCGTCTCCTTCGCGGGCGTCGTGGTCATCGCGCTGGCCACCTCGGGCGAGGGCCTCGACGCGGGCGCTGGAGCCGTCCTCTGCCTCGCGGCGGCCGCCGCGTACGCCGGCGGCGTCGTCGCGCAGAAGCCGCTGCTCGCCCGCTCCTCCCCGCTCGCGATCACCTGGCTGGCGTGCACGATCGGCGCGGTCGTCTGCCTGCCCTGGCTCCCGTCGCTCGTCCGGCAGGCGGGGGTGGCTGACCCCGGCGCGCTGCTGTGGACGGCCTACCTCGGCGCGCTCCCGACCGCGGTCGGCTTCAGCACCTGGGCCTACGCGCTCGCCCGAACGAGCGCCGGGCGGCTCGGCGCGACGACGTACCTCGTGCCCCCGATCGCGATCGTCCTGGGGTGGGTGCTGCTCGGCGAGACCCCGCCGGCGCTCGCGCTGCCGGGTGGCCTGCTCTGCCTGCTCGGGGTGCTCGTGGCCCGCGGGTGGTCCCCAGAGCGCCGAGTGCCGATCAGGCCCCACCCCTCGGGGCCGGATCGGCGTTCGACCCCCTCAGGGGAGGATCAGGTGGCTGTCGCCGAACTCGTGCCAGCGGTACCCGTGCTCCAGCGCGGCGGCGTAGGAGCGCTCGAACAGCGCGGGCCCGGCGATGGCCTCGAGCATCCGCAGGTGAGAGGCCTCGGGCTCGTGCCAGCCGCTGATCAGCGCGTCGACGGCGCGGACGCCGCGCTCCGGTGAGACGACGAGGTCGGTCCAGCCCGAACCGGCCGTGACGGTGCCGTCCTCGCCGGCCACCGTCTCGAGCGCGCGCACGACGGTGGTGCCCACGGCCACGACGCGTCCCCCCCAGCCACGGACGGCGTCGACGAGCCGGGCCGTGGCGGCCGGGACCGCGTAGCGCTCCGCGTAGGGCGGCTCGTCGTGCTCGGGCGAGGAGACCCCCGTGTGCAGGAGCACCGGCGCGACGAGCACGCCGGCGGCGACGAGGCGGGTGACCAGCTCGGGCGTGAAGGGGCGCCCGGCGCTCGGCATCTCCGCGCTCCCGGCCTCGGCGGCGAACGCCGTCTGGTAGGCGGCCAGCGGCCACGGCTCGGGGACGTAGCCGTAGCGGATCGGGTGGCCGTGGCGGGCGAGGAGGGCGAGCAGCGGCGCGCCGGCACGCAGCCGGGCGAGCCAGAGGCGGGGCGACGGACCCGCCGGGGCGAGCAGCTCGAAGGCGGCGCCGCCGGGGAGCGCGATCCGCTCGCCGGCGTCCCCGTCGAACAGGGGCCCCGACCCGTCGCGGAGCTCGACGATCCAGCGCTCCTCGCGGGGGTCGTCGGGCGCTGCGGTCGAGACGTGCACCTCGATCGGCGTCCCGTCCGCCCGCCGTGCCGCGAGCGCCGCGGGCAGCGTCGCGGAGGTGTTGACGACGAGCAGGTCGCCGCGGCGCAGGTGGAGCGGGAGGTCACGGAAGCGGGCGTGCCCGATGCGCCCGTCGGCGCGCGACGCGACCATCAGCCGGACGGAGTCGCGCGGGCGGCCCGTCGCCTCGGGCGGCTCGTGGGCCTCCAGGCGCCCCGGGACCGCGAAGCTCAGGGCGGTCATCCGGGCCCGACGGGCAGCTGGTCGGCACGGTACCGGCCGCTCGGATCGGTGCCCGTCACGAGCGCGACCAGCGCGGGCACGCTCGCCTCGGGCGGCGGGCGGTCGGAGATGTCCTCGCCGGGGAACGCCTCCTGGTGCATCTGGGTCTGCATGTCGCCGGGATCGAAGGCGAGCACCCGCAGCTCGGGATGCTCGGCGCCGAGGATGGCGGTGAGCTGCTCGAGCGCGGCCTTCGCCGAGCCGTACCCACCCCATCCGGCGTAGGGCTCGACGGCCGCGTCGGAGGTGACGTTGACGACGCAGCCCCCCGGCGCCATGGCTCCGAGCGCGAGCTGGATGAGGGCGAGCGGGGCGAGCACGTCGACCGCGTAGACCTCCGCGAGCGCGTCGACCGGGTAGCTCGCGAGCGGCGGTCGCGGGCTCGGGCCGAGCGTGCTGGCGTTGTTGACGAGCAGGTCGATCTGGCTCCCCGCGGCCGCGACGAGCGCGGCGCGGTGCTCCGGGTCGGTCACGTCGCCGGGAAGCGCGACCACCTCGGCCGGATCGGCGAGCCCGCGCGCCGCGGCCTGCAGGTCGGCGGCCCCGCGGGCGTCGAGGACGAGCCGCCAGCCGTCGTCGGCGAGGGCACGGGCGAGCGCGAGGCCGAGGCCCCGCGAGGCTCCGGTGATGAGTGCGGTGGGCATGCCGCGGACGGTAGGCCGGGGCGGGTACCGCTTTCCATAGGCAATTGGGCGTAGTCCGGGGGCGTCGAGTTGTCGGTTGTCCACCTCTACGGTGGTCAACCGACGACTCGACGCGGCGCGGCGCGCGCGTGCCGCGTCAGACCAGCCCGCTGCGCTGGGCGTGCAGCGCGGCCTGGGTCCGGTCGGCCACCCCGAGCTTCGCGAGCACGTGGCCGACGTGCGCCTTCACGGTGCTCTCGGAGATCCCGAGCGCGCGCGCGATCCGCTTGTTCGACAGCCCGCCGCCGATGTGCGCGAGCACCTCGAGCTCGCGCGCGGTCAGCCCGTCCCCGCCGCCGCCGGCCGGCGCCTCGGCGACCGCCGCGACGAGCCTGGCCGCCACCGCGGGGTCGAGCAGCGCCTCGCCCGCGTGGGCCGCGCGGACGGCGCGCGCCAGCTCGCGCGGCTGGCCGTCCTTGAGCAGGTAGCCCGCCGCGCCGGCCTGGATGGCCGGCAGCAGGCGGTCGTCGTCGAGGTAGCTGGTCAGGACGATCACCCGCGCCTCCGGCCGGCGCCGGCGGAGCTCGCGCATGGCGCCGACGCCGTCGAGGACCGGCATCGCCAGGTCCATGAGGATCACGTCGGGCCGCAGCCGGTCGGCCTCGTCCAGCGCGGCGCGTCCGTCGGCCGCCTCGCCGACCACCTCCATGCCGTCCTGGAGGTCGAGGAAGGACCGCAGCCCCTCCCGGACGACGAAGTGATCGTCGACCACCAGGATCCGGATCGCCTCAGCCACGCGGGAGCTCCAGCCGCACGGTCGTCCCCGTCCCCGGCGCCGAGGCGACGGCGAGCTCGCCGCCCGCCCGCTGGGCGCGCTCCTGCATCGACGTGAGCCCGAGCCGCCGCGACCGCAGCGCGGGGTCGTCCGGGTCGAAACCGACCCCGTCGTCGGCCACCTCGAGCACGAACCGTCCCGCGACGTCCGTCATCCGCAGCGTCACCCGCCTCGCCTTCGCGTGGCGGAGGGCGTTCTGGAGCGCCTCCTGGGCGATCCGCAGGATCTCGCGCGCGGCGTCGGGCGGCTGGCCGGTCCCCGCCGCTTCGAGCTCGAGCTCGATCGCCACGTCGTGGAGGCGCCGCTGCAGCACGACGTGCTTGGTCAGCGCACCGGTCAGGCCGTCGCGCGCGAGGTCGGGGGGCCGGAGCTCCCAGACCAGCGAGCGGAGCTCCTCGAGCGCCTCCCCCGCGAGCTCGGAGGTGCGCGCAAGACGCTCGGCGGCGGCGGGGTCGCCGCGCTCCAACAGGGTGCCGGCCGCCTCGGCGGTCAGGACGACGCTGAACAGCTTCTGGCTGACGACGTCGTGGAGCTCGAGCGCGAGGCGGTTGCGCTCCTCGATCATCGAGAGCTCTCGGCTGCGCTCGTAGAGCCCGGCGTTCGCGATCGCGATGCCGGCGTGGGCCGCGAACAGCTCGATGACCTCCTGGTCCTCGGCGGCGAACGCTCCCGCCCCGAGCTTGTCGGTGAGGTAGAACGCCCCGACGACGGCCTCGCCCGCGGCGATCGGCACCCCGAGGAACGACCGCATGTCCGGGTGGCTGTCCGGCCACCAGCCACGGAAGCGCGGGTGCGCGCGGATGTCCGGCGTGCGGTAGGGCTGCGCCGTCTCGAGCATCGCGCCGAGGATTCCGTGCTGGCGCGGCAGCGGCCCGAGCGCCGCCACCTCGGCGGGCGTCATGCCGGACACCAGAAACCGGCTGAAGCCGCCCTCGCCGTCGGGCGTGCCGAGCGCCGCGTAGCCGGCGCCCGCCAGCTCGCGCGCGCCGTCGACCAGCCGCTGCAGCACCTCCTCGACCGACCGCTGAGCCGCGACGGCCAGCATGGCGTCGCTCACCGCCTTCAGCGCGCGGACCGGATCGCTCACCCGATCGACTCTACGGTCCGCCGCGCATACGCTCCCCGCCGATGCCCGCTCCGCTGCGCACCGTCACCGCCACGCGCTACGTCACGCCGCTGCGCGAGGGCGGCTCGCTGCCCGGGCTGGTCGAGGCCGACGACGACGGGCTCTACGTCCTGAAGTTCCGCGGCGCCGGGCAGGGCGTCAAGGCGCTCGTCGCCGAGCTCGTCGCGGGGGAGCTCGCCCGCGCCTACGGGCTGCCCGTCCCGGAGCTCGTGCTCGCCGAGGTCGACGCGGCGCTCGCGCCGGCCGAGCCCGACCAGGAGGTCCAGGACCTCCTGCGTTCGAGCGTCGGGACGAACATGGCGATGGACTTCCTGCCGGGCGCGCTGACCTTCAACCCGGCCGCGCGCTGGGCCCCGGACCCGGCGCTCGCCGCGGCGATCGTGTGGTTCGACGCGCTCGTGGAGAACGTCGACCGCATGGCGCCGAACCCCAACCTCCTCGTCTGGCACGACGCGCTCTGGTGCATCGACCACGGCGCCACGCTCTACCGCCAGCACGGCTCCGCGGCCACCGACCCCGTGGCCCACGCGCGCAAGGCGTTCCCGCTGACCTCCGAGCACGTCCTGCTCGCCTTCGCGGGCGACCTGATGGAGGCCGACGCGCAGCTGGGCGAGCGCATCGACCGCGCGGGGCTCCAGGCGATCCTCGACCTCGTGCCGCGCGCCTGGCTGGACGGGGACGGCGACCGCCCCTACGTCGAGGCGCTCGCGGCGCGCCTCGAGGCGCCGCGGACGTGGGCGCGGGAGGCGCAGGATGCCCGCGGCTGAGGCATACCAGTACGCGGTGTGGCGCCTGGTCGCCGACCTCGAGCGCGGGGAGACGACCAACGTCGGCGTGCTCCTCTACTGCCGCCGCCTGGGCTTCCTCGAGGCGCGCGTCCACCTCGACGCGGCGCGCCTGCGCGCCCTGGCTCCCGCGCTCGACCCCGGAGCCGTCCGCGACCACCTCGACGGCCTCCTGCGCGTGGTCGCCGGCGACCCCGCGGCCGGGCACATCGCCGGCCGCCCGCAGTCGGAGCGCTTCCACTGGCTCGTCGCCCCGGCGAGCACGATCGTGCAGCCCGGCCCGGTGCACACGGGGCTCGCGGCCGATCCGGCCGCGGTCCTGGACCGCCTCCTCGCCCGCCTCGTCCGGTAGCCCACCCACCGCGCCCGTCACCGGTTCAGCTGCTCGGCCGTGCTCTCGGCCTCCTTCCGGGCGAGCTCCAGCTCGGCGGCCAGCTCGTAGCCGCCGAGCGTCGGCGGCAGCTCGCGGACGAGGCGACGGGCCCCCTTCGCCTACGGATCGGCCCCCGAGGCCACGGCGACGCCGCCGCCCGAAGCCGGGACCTCCTCGCGCGCGCTTGCGTCGTGCGGTTCCTGCGCGGCGAGGAGCGTCGCCTCGGCGGGCTTCGCGCCCGTCAGCCGCTCACGCCAGGGCTCCTCCCACCACCGGTACGTCCCCGCGGAGATCAGCCACGCGAGCGCGAAGGTGCCGATCAGGCCGAGGAAGGCGACGGCGGCGCCCCCCGGCGGCGCCGACACCGCCCCGTCGACGACGGCCAGCACGCTGACGTGGAAGCTGTAGAAGGCGTACGACCAGAGGCCGAAGCGCACGAGCCAGGGATGGCCGAGCCGATGGGGGCCGCGAACGTCGGCGGCCGCGGCCGCGACGATCGCCACCGCGCAGAGCAGCACGAACGGACCCGTCTCCGACAGGACGCCGGGGATTTGTTCCACGACCACGATCAACAGCAGCGTGAAGAGCCCACAGCCCCACAACAGCCTGCCCGCGAGGCGACGGACCGCCGGGATCGTCACGATCGCCGGGAGGTGCAGCCCGATGAGGCACCCGGCCATGAACTCGGGCAGCCGGGTGAGCGGGGAGAGGTACACGACGTTGCCGTCGAAGTGCCGGGCCGCGAGCCCGGGCAGCACGGCGGCGGTCACCAGCAGTACGAGCAGCGCCGCGGGCGCATGCCGGCGGTGGATGCTGCGCAGCGCCGGCAGGACGACCGGGAACAGCAGGTAGAACAGCGCCTCGCAGCTCAGCGTCCAGGCGGTCGGCGGGATGAGTCGCGAATCGCGGAACCAGCCCTGCAGCATCAGCGCGTTGACCACGGCCTCCTTCGGCCGGATGAGCGCGGCTCCTTGGGTTGCGATCAGGACGACGACGCCGGCCACGAACGCGAGGAGGAACACCGGGTAGATGCGCGCGACGCGCTTGCGGTAGAACCGGCCGGCGCTCAGCGCCCCGGGGTAGTTGTAGGCGAGGATCGCGCCGCTGAGCATGAAGAAGAACAGCACGCCCTTCCGGCCGGCGTGATCGGCCTTGACGAACGCGTCGGTGAGGCCCGTGCCCGTGTACCAGAAGCCCGCGTGCGTCAAGAAGACGCCGGTGACCGCGATCGCCCGCAACGAGGTCAGCGAGGGCAGGGGAGCGGGACGCGACGGGGGTGCGACCGGGTGCGACGCCTGGGTGCTCATAGCACTAGACCGGGAGGCGGGGGCAAGCCGGCCAAAGCTAGCCTCCGTCGGCCGGCGGCGCAAACCAACCGGCCGCCCGCTCGGCCGGCTCAGCGGACGACGCGGGCCGCGTAGCCCGCGTCGGCGACGGCCTCGGTGACGCGCCGCGCGTGCTCGCCGCCGCGGGTCTCGAGCACGAGCTGCACCGCGGTCTCACGCACGTGGAGGTCGACGCCCTCGCGCACGTGCTCGACGTCGACGAGGTTCGCGCCGGTCTCCCCGAGCAGCACCAGGAGCGCCGCCAGCGCGCCGGGGCGGTCGGGCACGCGCGTGAAGAGGACCAGGCGCCGCCCCGCCTCGGTCTCGTGGCGCCGCGCGAGGACGGCCAGCAGCCCGGCGTCGATGTTGCCGCCACTGAGCACCACGCAGGTCGTGCCCGGCGCCGCGGCGCCGACGTGGCCGCCGAGCAGCGCCGCGACCCCGACCGCGCCCGCTCCCTCGACGACGAGCTTGGCCTGCTCGAGCAGGAGGACGACCGCCGCGGCGGTCTCGTCCTCGCCGACCACGACGACCTCGTCGACCCAGTCGCGCACCAGGCCGAGCGTCAGCTCCCCCGGGCGCTTGACGGCGATGCCGTCGGCGATCGTCAGCTCGGCGCCGACGCTCACCGGGCGTCCCTCCCGCAGCGACGGGCCGAAGGAGGAGCAGCCGGCGATCTGCACGCCGACCACGCGGACGGCGGGCCGCGCCGTCTTGACCGCCACCGCGACGCCCGCGGCCAGCCCGCCGCCCCCGAGCGGGACGATGACCTGGGCGAGCCCGGGGACGTCCTCGAGCAGCTCGAGCCCGAGCGTCCCCTGCCCGGCCACCACCTCGGGATCGTCGAAGGGATGGACGAAGGCCAGTCCGCCCTCGGCGGCCCGCTCACGCGCGGCGGCGACGCACTGGTCCACCGAGGAGCCGGTCAGGTGGACGGTGGCGCCGAGCGCGGCCGCGCCCTCGACCTTCGAGATCGACGCCTCCACCGGCATGTAGACCTCACACCGCACCCCGCGCTCGCGCGCCGCGAAGGCGAGCGCCTGGGCGTGGTTGCCCGCGGAGCCGCAGACGACCCCGAGCTCGCAGGCCGGCCCGAGCGCGGCGAGCTTGTTGAGCGCGCCGCGGACCTTGAACGAGCCCGTCCGCTGGAGGTTCTCCGCCTTGAGGACGACGTCCGCGCCCACGTGAAGGCTGAGCGTGGCCGAGGGGACCACCGGCGTGTGGCGGGCCACGTCGGCGATCACCGCGCGCGCACGGGCGACGTCGTCGGCCGTGACGCTCCCCGGCTGCGCGCTCACGTCACCCCGGCAGCGCGACGACGGCATCGATCTCGACGCCCGCGCCCAGCGGCAGAGCGGCGACCCCGATGGTCGTCCGCGCCGGCGGGTCGGCGCCGAAGAACGCCCCGTAGGCCTCGTTGACCTCGTTGAACGTGCGCATGTCGGTCACGTAGACGCCGCACCGCACCGCGTCCTGCAGCCGGGCGCCGGCCGCCGCGCAGACGATGGAGAGGTTCTCCAGGCACCGGGTGGCCTGCGCGCCCACGCCGTCCTCGACGAGCTCGCCCGTGGCCGGGTCGAGCGGCGTCTGCCCGGAGCAGTAGACCGTCGAGCCGTGGACGACCGCGTGGGAGTAGGGACCCGCGGCGGCCGGGGCCCCGTCGGCGGTGACGACACGGCGTTCGGACATGCAGGCGAGGCTACCGCGGTGCGCCCTCGGCTACCGTGGCGGCATGGTCACGTCCCGTCGGCTCCTCTCCGTCCTCGGCGCCGTCCTGGGGACCGCCCTGGCGCCCGCCGGCGCCGCGGCCGCGCTGCCCTGGACGCCCTGCCCGCCCGCCGGCTTCGAATGCGCCACGCTCGACGTGCCGCTCGACCGCTCGGGCGCCACGCCCGGCACGGTCACCCTGGCGGCCACGCGGGTGCCCGCCTCGGCGAACCCCGGCAAGGTCGCCGTCGTGGCGCTCGCGGGCGGCCCCGGCCAGGCGGCGGTGCCGATCGCCCCGGACTTCGCCTCGATCCTCGGGCCCGCCATCGCCTCCCGCGACCTGCTCGTCTACGACCAGCGCGGCACGGGCGCCTCCAACGCGCTCAGCTGCGCCGCGCTCCGCGCCACCTCGGGCTCGATCGTCACGATCGCGCGGGGCTGCTCGGTCCAGCTCGGCCCCGCGCGCGCGTTCTTCCGCACCGCCGACTCCGTGCAGGACCTCGAGGCCCTCCGGGTCGCCGGCGGCTATGAGAAGCTCGCGCTCTACGGCGTCTCCTACGGGACGAAGGTCGCCACGGCCTACGCCTCCGCCTTCCCCGGCCGCGTCGAGTCGCTCGTGCTCGACTCGGTGGTCACGCCCGAGGGCCCCGACGCCTTCCGCCGCTCGTCGCTGACCGCCGTCCCGCGCGTCGTCGACGACATCTGCGCCGCCGGCCGCTGCCAGGGGATCACCCCGAGCGCCTCGCGCGACCTCGCCACCCTCGCCGGGCGGCTGCGACGCAAGAGCCTCAAGGGCGCCGTCTACTCCCCCAGCGGCCGCCGCTTCACCGCCCGCCTCAGCGAGTCCGGCCTGTTCGGGATCCTGCTGGCCGGGGACCTGAACCCGACGCTGCGCGCCGAGCTCCCCGGCTCCGTGCGTGCCGCGCTGGCCGGCGACGTCAAGCCGCTGCTGCGCCTCAGCGCGCGCTCGGCCGGCCTTGAGAACGCCGCCGGCTTCCAGAGCTCCCGCGCCGACTCCGACGCGCTCTTCCTCGACACGACGTGCGAGGAGAACCAGACGTTCCCGTGGACGCGGAACGCCCCGATCCCCCAGAAGGCGCAGGAGGCCGAGCGGGCGGCCAAGGCCCTCCCCCCGGGCTCGACGGGCCCGTTCTCCTCCGGTGTCGCCCTCCGCCAGGGCATCCTGCCGATCTGCCTGGGCTGGGTGACCGCCTCCCCGCAGCCGGTCCCGGACGCGCCGCTCCCGCCGGTCGCGCTGCTGGCCATCGACGGCGTCGGCGACCTGCGCACGCCGGTCGAGGACGCGGCGGCCGTCGCCGCCCGCGTGCCGGGCGCGCAGCTGCTGGCGGTGCCGAACGTCGGGCACTCCGTCCTCGGCGCCGATCCCACACCGTGCTCGAAGAACGCGATCGCCGCGTTCTTCGCGGGGCAGCCCGTCGTGCAGTGCCCACCGGTCGCGCCGCGGTTCGCCCCGACTCCGCGCCCGGCCACGCGCGCCGCGCGTCTGGAGCCCTACCGGAGCATCAAGGGCAAGGTCGGCCGCACGGTCGAGGCGCTGCGCCTGACGGTCAACGACGCGCAGTCGCAGGTGCTCGGGGAGGCCATCGCGCTCGGGTCCAGCCCGTCCGGTGCCGGCGGGCTGCGGTCGGGCTACGTCAGGGTCCTGCGCAACGGGCTGAGCCTGCGCAACTACGAGTACGTGCCGGGAGTCGTGGTCTCGGGCACGCTGCCCGACCGCGGGACGGCGTCCTTCCGCATCTCCGGCCGGGCGGCCAGCCGCGGCCGCGTGCAGGTGAGTCAGACGCTGCAGGTCCGCGGGCGCCTCGGCGGCCGCGAGGTCCGGACGCGCTTCGGCCAGGCCGCGTCGCGCGCCGCACGCCCCTACGGCGGGCTGACGCTCGCGCAGGCCGCGGCGCGCGGCAGGCGCATCCGCGCCGCCGTCGGGTAGGCCGTCCATGACCAACGCCCTCGCCCGCGAGACGTCCCCGTACCTCTTGCAGCACGCCGAGAACCCTGTCGACTGGCTGCCCTGGGGGCCGGAGGCGCTCGCGCGGGCGCGGGCGCAGGACAAGCCGCTGCTGGTCTCCATCGGCTACTCCGCGTGCCACTGGTGCCACGTGATGGAGCGGGAGTCCTTCGAGGACCCGGCGGTGGCGGCGCTGATGAACGAGCTGTTCGTCTGCGTGAAGGTCGACCGGGAGGAGCGCCCGGACGTCGACGCGATCTACATGGAGGCCGTGCAGGCGATGACGGGCCGCGGCGGCTGGCCGCTGAACATGTTCGTCACGCCCGAGCAGGCGCCGTTCTACGGCGGGACGTACTTTCCGCCCGAGCCGCGCCACGGGATGGCGTCCTGGCCGCAGGTGCTCCGGGCCGTCGCCGACGCGTGGGACAAGAACCGCGCGGACATCCGCGCGCAGAGCGAGCAGATGGCCGGCCGGCTGGTCGGCGGGGCGCTGCTGACCGCGAGCGAGGAGCCGTTCGCGGCCGCGGCGCTCGACCGCGCCCAGGCGACCCTGCGGACGCAGTTCGACGCCGTCAACGGCGGCTGGGGCGGTGCGCCGAAGTTCCCCGCCGCCTCGACGATCGAGCTCCTCCTGCGCCGCGGCGAGACCGCGATGACGGCCTACACGCTCGCCTCGATGGCCTCGGGCGGCATCTACGACCAGGTGGGCGGCGGCTTCGCGCGGTACGCCGTCGACGCGACGTGGACGGTCCCCCACTTCGAGAAGATGCTCTACGACAACGCGCTGCTGGCGCGGGCCTACCTGCACGCGTTCCAGGTGATGCCGGGCAACGCCGGCCTGCGCCGGGTCTGCGAGGAGACGCTCGACTGGGTCCTGCGCGACCTGCGCGCCCCCGAGGGCGGGTTCTTCTCCGCGCTGGACGCGGACTCCGAGGGGGTCGAGGGGAAGTTCTACGTCTGGACGGTGGCCGAGCTGCGCGCGGTGCTCGGCGACGACGCGGAGCCCGCGATCGCCTGGTTCGGCGCGACCGAGGAGGGCAACTTCGTCGACCCCCATCATCCCCCCGCCCCCGGCGACCCCGGGCTCAACGTGCTCGAGGACCGCGGGGCGCGTCCGGGGCCCGAGACCGCCGGCTGGATCCGCGCCCGCCTGCGGGAGGTGCGCGAGGCGCGCGTCTGGCCCGCGCTGGACGACAAGCGCCTGGCGGCCTGGAACGCCCTGACGATCAGCGCCCTGGCCGACGCGGGCGCCGTGCTGGGCCGCGAGGACTACCTGGCGGCCGCGCGCGACGCGGCGGGCTTCCTCCTGGACACGATGCGCGACGCGGACGGCCGGCTGCTGCGGACGTTCAACGCGGGGCAGGCCCGGCTCGGCGCCTACCTGGAGGACCACGCGTTCCTCCTCGAGGCGCTGCTGACGCTCTACGAGGCGACGTTCGAGCCGCGCTGGTTCGGCGAGGCGCGGGCGCTCGCCGACACCCTCATCGAGCGCTTCGCCGACGCCGAGCGCGGCGGGTTCTTCTCCACGGCCTCGGACGCCGAGGCGCTCGTCGCGCGGCGCAAGGACCTCGAGGACGCGCCCATCCCGGCCGGCGGCTCGAGCGCCGCGCTCGGGCTTCTGCGCCTGGCGGCGCTGACGGGCGACCACCGCTACGAGGCCGCCGCGGAGGGGCAGCTCCAGCTCCTCCACGAGCTCGCCGTCAAGCATCCCGGCGCGTTCGGGCATCTGCTGCAGGCGCTCGACGAGCGCCTGGGCCCGCGGCGGGAGGTCGCGGTGGTCGGGGCGGCGGCGCAGCGCGCGCCGCTCGTCGCGGTCGTACGCGAGAAGCTGCGCCCCGGCGTCGTCCTCGCGGGCGGCGAGGAGGCCGACGAGGCCGTCGCGCTCCTGGCCGGCCGCGAGTCCATCGAGGGCCGCGCGGCCGCCTACGTCTGCGAGGGCTTCGCCTGCCGGCGACCGGTGACGACCCCAGAGGAGCTCCGCGCGCTGCTCGACACGGCGACCTGACGGCGATCGACGGCGCGGCCTCACAGGTTTCTCACGATTGGCCTGCCGCCACCCGGGGCAGGCACTGCGATCAGGGGGAAGCCACAACCAAGGGAGGTACCGACGTGCGACGCATGTACACAGTGGCACTGATGGGAGCAGGCGCCATGGCGCTGCCGGCGAGCGCTTCGGCCGCGACGGTCGCGCTCGACCTGCCGTGCTACATCGCCGGCCAGAACGGCATCTTCGCGGGGTTCGGTTTCGCGCCCAACGCGATGGTCTCGATCAACAACGCCGACCTCGGACCGACGACGGTCACCACGGACGCGACGGGCTCCTTCTCGCAGGGGTTCACGCCGCCGGACGGCCGCGCGCTGGGCAAGCCCGGCTCGCGCGACATCGTCTTCACGGCGGCCGAGGTGGCCAACCCGGCCAGCACCGCGTCGGCCACCTCGAAGATCGCGCCGCTGGCCTTCGCGACCAACAAGGGGACGAGATCCCCGAAGGCCGATCGGTCGTGGTCCTTCTCGGGCTGGAAGGTCGGCCAGCCGATCTACGCGCACTTCCGCTTCCGCGGCAAGACGAAGCGCAACTTCAAGATGGGCGTGGCCACGGGCCCGTGCGGGGAGTTCAAGCGGCGCGCGCCCGGGATCGCCGTCAGGGGCCGCGTGTCCGCGGGCCTGTGGACGATCCAGGTCGACCAGTCACCGACGTACTCGCGCAGCACGATGCCGGCGCTCAAGGACCAGACGACCGTCTTCACGCGCTTTCGCCCCCGCGCGGTGACCAGCGCCGCAGCCCTCAGTGCGGCAGCCTTGAACGGCCGCTTCAGCTTCCGCGGGTACTGACGCGGAGCCCGTCCCTCGCCCGCCGTCGGGCGGGCGGGGCGGGGTCGCGCGGGGCCGGCGCTCAGAGCACCGGCAGGTACCGCGCGAGCTCCCACTGCGTGACCTGCACGCGGTAGTCCTCCCACTCCTGGCGCTTGATCTCGACGTAGCGGTTGAACATGTGCTCGCCGAAGGTGCGCAGGACCAGCTCGGATTCCGCGGTCAGCTCGATGGCCTCCCCGAGAGTCTCGGGCAGCTGCTCGATGCCGAGGCGCCGGCGATCGTCGGGGGCCAGGTGGTAGAGGTTCTTCTCCATCGGCTCGGGGAGCTCGTAGCCCTTCTCGATGCCCTCCAGGCCGGCCTGCAGCAACGCCGCGAACGTCAGGTACGGGTTGCACGCCGGGTCGGGGCAGCGCAGCTCCATCCGGGTGGACTGCTCCTTGCCCGCGTGGTGCAGCGGGACGCGGACGAGCGCGGAGCGGTTGCGGCGGCTCCAGGCCACGTACACCGGCGCCTCGTAGCCGGGCACCAGGCGCTTGTAGGAGTTGACCCACTGGGCGAAGACCGAGGCGAGCTCGCGCGCGTGGCGCAGCTGGCCGGCGATGAACGCCTTGCCGGTGTCCGAGAGGCAATACGGGTCGTCGGCGTCGAAGAACGCGTTGGTCCCGTCCCGGCGGAGGCTCATGTGCGTGTGCATCC
Source organism: Solirubrobacterales bacterium (assembly GCA_038321325.1). GTDB lineage: Bacteria > Actinomycetota > Thermoleophilia > Solirubrobacterales > Solirubrobacteraceae > Paraconexibacter. Next base: position 15,788 of record JBBQEV010000003.1, on the reverse strand, counting down.
CCGAGCCGTTCTCGCCGAACAGCGGCTTGGGCATGAACGTCGCGTGCCAGCCGTACTTCATGGCCAGCTCCTTGACGGTGATGCGGTAGGTCATCACGTCGTCGGCGGCCTTCATCGCCGGGGCGTGGCGCATGTCGATCTCGTGCTGCGAGGGGCCCGACTCGTGGTGGGAGTACTCCACCTCGATGCCGAGCTGCTCGAGGGCCAGCACCGTCTCGCGGCGCACGTCGGAGCCTGCGTCGAGGGTCGTGAGGTCGAAGTAGCCGCCCTCGTCGAGCGTCTCGGTCGACTTGCTGTCCTTGAACAGGAAGTACTCGAGCTCGGGCCCGACGTCGAACGTGTCGAAGCCCAGCGCGTGGGCGCGGTCCAGCGCCGTGCGCAGGACGTGGCGCGGATCGCCCTCGTACGGGGTGCCCTCCGGGGTCCGGATGTCGCAGAACATCCGCGCCACGCCCTGCTCCTCCGGGCGCCAGGGCAGCACCGCGAACGTGCTCGGGTCCGGCACGGCGACCATGTCGGACTCCTCGATCGCGTTGAAGCCCGTGATCGACGAGCCGTCGAAGCCCATCCCGTTCTCGAAGGCGTCGTCGAGCTCCCCGGCGTTGATCGAGAAGGACTTCAGCTGCCCGAGGACGTCGGTGAACCAGAAGCGCAGGAAGCGGATGTCCCGCTCCGCGACGAGGGCCTTGACGTCGTCCGGGGTCCGGGGCTGCTCGCTCATCCGCGGCACCCTAGTGCACGCGCGGCCGATTCAACTGGACTGATCGGCGGTGCCGGGCAGCCATCGGCGTGCCCAGGCGGCGAGCTCTGCGAGCGCCGGCCCGAGGCTGCGACCCATCGCGGTGAGGGCGTACTCGACGCGGACGGGCGGACCGGGCAGGACGGTGCGCTCCACGACGCCGCGGGCCTCGAGCTCCTTCACGCGCTCGGAGAGGAGGCGGTCGGAGAGCTGCGGCACGGCGGCGGCGATCTCCGAGAAGCGCATGGGTCGCTCGGCCTGGAGCAGGACGGCGACGATGGCTCCCGTCCAGCGCCGGCCGATCAGCTCGATCGCCTCGTGGTAGCGCGGGCAGCAGCCGACCGGTCGAACCGGGTCGACGTCCGCCGTGGTGGCCTTCAGAGCCATGGTCAACAAAGCGTAGCGCCGGGGCCGAACCGGCTTCGACCGCCTCGCGCGGTCCTCGGGGTCTCCGCCTCGGGCGGGATCTCCGAAGGGCGACGATGGGGGTTGGCGGTCGCGCGAGCGCCTGTGCAGAGCGTCGGCGCGCCCTTGGCAGTCGGGCCGGCCAAGGCGTTCGCAGCTTCGGCCCTACGCGGCTTCGGCCCTACGCGGCCTCGAGCGTCCGCGCGTCCTCGACCGAGCCGTCGACGGGCACCTCGCCGGCGACGTTGACCATCGCCGTGAACGACTCGATGGAGCCGAACGCGATGGCCTCGAGGAGCTGCTCGTCGGTCCAGCCGGACTCGCGGGCCTCCTCGTGGAGGTGCTGCGGAGCCCGGCCGTGCTCGGTGAACAGCGGCTCGAGGTAGCGCAGAAGCGCGGCCTGGTGTGCGTCACCGGAGCCCCACCCGCGCGCGCGAGCGATCTCGTCGACGCCCAGGCCCGCCCGGCGGGCGGCGCGCTTGTGCAGTGCGAGTCCCGGTGCCGAGCGGTAGTGGGTGGCCACCGCGAGCGAGATGCGCTCGAGCGTCGCAGGCGAGAGGGCGCCGTGGCGCAGCTCCGAGCGGAACCGGGCGTAGGCACGCAGCACCGCCGGCGAGCCCGCGATCACCCCGAGGAAGTTCGGAAGCTGCCCGGCCGTGGAGCGCGCGCCCTTGAGGATCGGGAGCGATCCCTCCGGCGCCGTGAGGTCGTCGTGGATCTGGAAGCGGCTCATCGCGGTCTTCATACGTACCTCGCCGAGCGGGTGGGGTGAGATCGGCCGGACGGCCGACCCCTTGCGGTCTCTCTTACGTTCCGTAAGCGTAGGCGCTGCCGGCCGCGCTTGCAAACCCGCATCCCCGGACGCGGGCGACCGACGCCGACGATGGCGCCCGCGGGGTGGGCGGCGGCGAGTGGGCGCGGCGCGGCGGACCTCCGGTCTCTCGCGCCGTCCTCGGATGCGGCCCGGTGGCCGCCCGGGAGCTACAGGACGCCGAGCAACGGCAACGCGACGGCGCTCGCGGAGCCGCTCGTGAACGCGATGAGGATCAGCAGGATCCCGAGCAGCACCGCCCACATGGCGATGCGGTCCGGGTTCGCGCCGAGCCGCTCGGCGGGAGCGCGCGCCTGACGCGGGCGGCGCTCGACCTCGCGCAGCCGGGGGAGAGCCACGTCGGCGGCCGGCCGCCCGGTGATCTCGATCGTCCGACGCGCGTCCGGATCGGCGAGGAAGTCGTCCGACGGGCGCAGGGTGACCGGGAGCGCGCGCGCCGCGTCGAGGCGCGAGGGGCCCGTTCCGTCACGCACGAACCGCGGACCGGCGGCGGGCGCGGCGAGGTGCTCGGCGACATCGGCGACGGCGTCGGCCATCGCGGTGCTCGACGCCGAGCGCGATCCCGGCTGCGAGACCGGGCGCGCCGCGTCCCCCGCCTGCCGCGCGTGGACGTCGGCGCGACGCGACCGCGAGCTCGGCGCTGCGGCAGGGCCGGAGATCCGCCTGCGGGCGGACGGCGACGCCTCGAGGCGGGCGGCCGTGCGGCGCCGCGCACGCTCGTCGGCGCTCGTGCCGAAGTCGAAGTCGACGACGTCGGCCTCCCGGGCGGGACGAGCCAGCGCGTCCCCGAGCTCGTCGAGCGTGAGAAGCGCGTCGTCGTCGGCGGGCGGCCCTGGGCCGGCCGGGGTGTCCCGGGACGGGACCTTCGCCTCACGCGGTGCCGGAAGCGCCACGGGCCGGTCGAGCGCGAGGACATCGCCGAGCTCGGCGAGCGTCAGCTCGCGGCTCTCCCCGGCGTCCGCGCCGAAGGTGAAGGCGTCGTCGGCGGCGGCGAAGGCGTCGGCGAAGGAGCGGGCGTCGCTGCGGGTGCTCCTGGCCTGATCGGTGGCGTTGCTCATCGTCGGCTTCCTCATTCGAAGGACCTCGATTGCGGCGCGTACAGAAACGACACCCCGACGAGGCCCGACCCCTGTCCCACGCTGCCAGGCGAGGGGCGGAGGGGTGCGGCGGCTGGACGGCGTGATCGTAGCAGCGGGATTCTCCCTGCAATTGCGTCGGATGCTCTGGTACGCCGACCTCGACCCCCGGCCAGCAGACGAGCGCAACTGTAAAGGCAGCGTCGGACGGACACGATCGGGACGATGCCGATCACCCCGCTCTGAGCGCAAAACGGAGACCTTGTGGGTTGCTTGCGAACGCGCGGCGGCGCGCGGCGGCGCGCGGCGGCGCGCACGACCGCGCACCGGTCGCCCCACCGCGGACCGCGATCGAGCCCGCGGTCTCCTGATTACCGGCCGGCCGCCGTGGCGATGAAGTCCGAGACCTGCTTCTGGTCGGTCCCGTCGACCAGCCCCTTGGGCATCTGGCCCTGGCCGCGCGCGCGGCCGTTGACGACCGCATCGTTGATGAAGGCGATCCGGGCCTTCTTGTCCGGGATCGGCGGGATGATCGCGTCGAGGCTCGGACCGACCCGGCCGACGGCGTTCGCGGCGCCGAGCGTGTGACAGGTCGAGCAGTTCTTCGCGAAGATCTGTCGGCCCATCTCCTGCGAAGCGGTGAGCTCGATACCCCCGGGCGCGCCCTTGGACTGGTTGTCGGCGTTGTGCCCCAGCACCAAGGCGGGGATGCCGAGCCCAAAGGCGAGCATCACGACGCCGACACCGGCGAACGTCAGGCGCTGGCTGCGCACCTTCGACCGGGAGCTGGGCTTGCGCCCGCTGCGCATCGCCAGGGCGACGACGCCGAGCCCCGAGAACACGAAGACGAGAACGATGGCGAGGATTCCGATCACGAGCCCGAGCCTACCTCCCGCCGCACCGGAGAAGGCGCACGCCGCGACCGCCGCCGGCGACAGCCCGCGCCCAAACGCCGAGGCGATCGGCACCGCACGTCCCCGCAAGCCCTCGTTCCGGGCGTCCGGCCGTCATCGCAACCGCCCCAACACGGGCACCCCGCCCCCCGGCGACTCAGCGGCGAGCTCGCTCTCGGCGCCGGCGAGAACCACGGATCGGCGGTCCTCGCTCATCGGCGGCGCCCCTGGGCGAAGCTCATGACGGGCGGCGCGACGGCACGGAAGTCTCCACCGTCGGTTCCCGTCGGTGTCAGCTCCGCGACGCCCCCCAGGCCGTCTCGTTGGCCCCCTCCGGATTCGGCCACCCGGTGAGCGCCGTTGCGACCCCGCTCCTGCCCCGCGTTCTCGCGTTCGAGCTCGGCGAGGTCCAGCGGGCTGAAGTCCGTGATCGCGGCCAGGGGCCGGTCGGGCGCCTCGAGCGCCCAGATGCGGCTGACGATGACGTTCACCTGCCCCCCCGCAGCGGGATGACGCTCGAACACGCCGTCGGCGACCACGAGCGGCTCCGTTCTCACGGCCAGCCGGTGACGGTCGTAGAGCTTCGGGGAGACGATGAGGTTGATCGTCCCCGCCTCGTCCTCGAGCAGCATGAAGACGATCCCCTTCGCGGTGCCCGGGCGCTGCCGCGCGACCACCAGGCCGCCGACCCGCACGCGCTGACCGTGGCGCAGTCCCGAGAACCCCGCCGTGCCCACCGCGCTTTGCGCATCGAGCTCCGGGCGCAGCAGCGCGACCGGGTGGGTGGTCGTCGTCACCCCGGTCGTGCGGTAGTCGGCGATCATCGCGTCCCACGCCCCGAGCACCGGCAGCGACGGCGCCTGCGGCAAGGGCAGAGGCAACGCGAGCTGCGTGGCCGTCTCGGGAGTTCTACCCGGGCCGGTCGAGCCGGCAGGGCGGGGAGAACCGACAGGGCGAGCGGTGCGAGCCGCCCGGATCCCGGGCGCCGCGACACCGAGACGCCACAGCGCCGCGCGCCGCCGGTGGCCGGCCAGCGGGACGTCGGGCGCGACGAGCGCGTCGCAAGCGCCTGACCACGCGAGCTTGCCCAGCGACGGTCGCCCCGCGCCCGCGCGTGCGGCGAGGTCCTCCACCGAGGTGAACGGCCCGCCCTCCTGCCGCGCCGCCACGAGCGCCTCGATCTCATCGGCCCGCACGCCCATGACGTAGCCGAGGCCGACGCGGACCGCGCCTTCCGGGGTCACGTCGCAGCCCACCCCACTGGCGTTGACGTCGGGCGGTACCACCTCTAGCCCGCGCCGCTGCGCCTCGTGGATCAGCGCGTCGGGGGGGTAGAAGCCCATGGGCTGCTCGTCGAGCAGCGCGGAGAGGAACTCCGGCCCGTAGTGCACCCGCAGCCAGGTCGACTGGTAGGCCAGCAGCCCGAACGCCGCGCCGTGAGCCTTCGGGAACCCGAAGCCCGAGAACCCGACGATCATCTCGTAGACGCGCAGAGCCACCTCCCGCGAAGCGCCGTGCGTGCGCATTGCGCCCTCGACGAAACGCTCGTGGTAGGCCCGGATCGCGGCCTCCGAGCGCTTGCGGCTCATCGCGCGGCGCAGCCCCTCGGCCTCCCCGGGCGAGAAGCCCGCGAAGGCCATCGCGACCTCGATGACCTGGTCCTGGAAGATGATCGTCCCGAGCGTGTCCGCAAGCACCTCCCGCAGCGCCGGGTGCTCGTAGGGGATCACGAAGTCGGGGTCCTCCCGCAGCGCCTGCTTGCGCGCGATGTACGGGTTGACCGCCCCGCCCTGGATCGGCCCGGGCCGCACGATCGCCACCTGGATCGTCAGATCGTCGAGCGTCTCGGGCCGGGTGCGCAGCAGCGAGGCCATCTGCGCGCGGCTCTCGATCTGGAAGACCCCCGTCGTCTCGCCGCGCTGGATCGCCCCGTAGACCTCGGGATCGTCGTAGGGGATCCGCGAGAGGTCGACGAACTCCCCGCGTCGGGAGCCGATCAGCTCGACGCAGCGCTCGGCCGCCGAGAGCATCCCCAGCCCGAGGAGGTCGATCTTCAGAAAGCCCGCGTCCGCGCAGGAGTCCTTGTCCCACATGACCATCTGGCGGCCCTCCATCGCGGCCGGCACCACAGCGCAGCAGTCCACGAGCGGGCGGGTCGCGACGATCATCCCGCCCGAGTGCTGGGACAGGTGGCGCGGCAGCCCGTGAGACTCCTCCGCCAGCCGGACGAGCCACTCCCAGCGGCCGAGCTTCTCGCGCCCGGCGCCCAACGCCCGCTGGACGTCCTCCTCCACCTTGAAGGTCGACCACCCCTCCGACGCCCGCGCGACCCGCTCGATCTCCCCCGGCGGCAGTCCCAGCGCCTTGCCGATCTCCCGGATGGCGCCCTTCGCGCGAAACGTCGGGAACGCCGCCACCAGCGCCGAATGATCCGGGCCGAACTCCTGATGGATACGCGGGATGAGCTCCGCGCGGATGTCGCGCGGGAAGTCGAGGTCGATGTCCGGCAGCGCCGTGATCTCCTCGTTGAGAAAGCGTCCGAGGAACAGCGCGTTCTCGATCGGGTCGATGTGCGAGAGCCCCGTCAGGTAGCAGACGATCGACGAGACGCTCGACCCGCGCCCGCGCCCCGGTGGCAGCAGCGACCGCGCCGTCCCCACCCCCCGGACCTCGACGGCGATCTCCCGCGCGAGCTCGAGGATCTCGTGGTGGAGCGTGAAGAAGCCCGACAGCCCGAGGCCGTCGATGAGCCGCAACTCCTCCTCGAGGCGCGCGACGGCCTCCTCGCGCCGCTTGTGCCCCGGCGGGTAGCGCGAGTCGAACGCCGCGTGGCAGGTTCCCCGCAGCGTGCGCGCCGCGCCGGCGTCGTCGGCGTAGGGGTAGCGGTAGCCCAGGTCCGCGGTGAGGTCGAAGCGGAGCTCGTCGGCCAGGCGCGCCGTCTCGGCCACCGCGTCGGGATGATCGGCGAAGCGCGCCGCCATCGCCTCGGGGGTGGCGAGCACGTGCGCGTGGTTGCCCCGCCGGGCGGGCTCGGAGCCGTCGAGGGTCGTGTGCTCGCGGATGGCGACGAACGCGTCCTGCAGCAGCGCGCGCTCGCGCGTGTGCGCGTGGACGTTGCCCGTAGCCACGCAGTCCACGCCGAGTTCGCCGGCGAGCGCGGACAGGCCGCGGTTCAGCGACCGGTCGTGCCGGGCGAAGGGCCGCTGCAGCTCCACCCGCAGCCCTTCGGGCCCGAAGGCCGCGAGCAGCCGCCGGAGGGACGGCTCGTCCCGGATGCCCTGACGCGCGCAGCCCGTCAGGCAGACGAGCCCCTCCGCGTGCTCGGCGAGGTCGGCGAGTGTGACCGACGGGGCGATCGCCCGCCGCCGCGTCGCGTCGCGCGTGTGCGCGTGCGCCCGGGTGAGCAGCCGGCAGAGGTTGCGCCAGCCCGTCGCGTCCCGGACGAGCAGCGTGACGTGCCGCAGCGACGGCGGCTCCCAGACCGCCCCGCGCAGCACCGCCCGAGGGTGGGCGGGGTCCGGTACGTGCTCGGGCGATGCCGGGTCGCGCTCGTCGCGCACGGAGACCTCCGCTCCGTGGATCGCCCGCAGGCCCAGCGCCCCGGCGGCCTGTGCGAACTCCATCGAGCCCGAGATCGTGTCGTGGTCGGTCAGGGCCATCGCCGTGTGTCCGCGCCCGAGCGCCGCGACCACGAGCTCCTCGGGCTGCGCGGTCCCGTCGAGGAAGGAGAAGGCCGAGTGGGCGTGGAGCTCGACGTACGACACGAACGCATGTTCGCAGACGGCCCGGACGGCAGAGCGCCGACTCGCCGGACCAGCGTCTTGCTCACCTCCGGCCGTCCCGCGTCTCGTCACGCGGCACGCGCCTTGCGCCCCACGCAGTCGGTTCGCTGCTCCCAGGCGCCGCCGGCCGGGCGCGTCCACGCATCCTGCAGCTCGGAGGTGGTGCGGGACACCTCCACCGAGCCTCCGGCGCGAGCGCCGACCGCGGCCTCCGCGTCGGCGCCGAAGCTCTTGGTCTCGGTGGCGTAGCGGACGACGTCGCGGCGCGCCGCGGTCTCCAGCTGACCGGCGAGCGCGACGATCGCCGCGGACAACAAGCGCGTGTTCGCCGAGGCAAGCGCGTCGAGGAGTTGGTCGTACACCTCGCGGTTGGCGTCCGGCGCGAGGTCGAGCGTCGACGTGACCTCGACGCGACTGCCGTCGACGTCCTTCCCCGTCAGGCGGGGGAGGCCGACTCCGAGCTCGGCCCGACCCGTGCCGGCCACGGCCACCGCGAGCGTGGTCGGCTTCCCCTCCCGGTCGTAGGTCAGCGTGACCGTGGGCCCGGCCGAGCCGCCAAGCCCCCCGGCGCCTGCCGCTTTCGTCAGCGCACCCGACGCCTCACCGTCGAGCGTGAGCCCGAGCACGAACGTCCGCTGACCCGACTTGCGATCGCGCGTCCCGCCGAGCGACGCCTTGAGCCCCGCCTTCACCTTGACCGCCTCGTCGAGATTGGCCTCGACGGCTCCCTCGACGCCGGCCGACACGCCGCTGACGTCCGGGGTGGGCAGTGTGCCGCCGTCCAGGCCGAGCGCATGCGCGATGACCAGGGAACCCGAGCCGAAGATGGCGGCCACGGACGCGCCGACGTCGCCCGCGACGGATTTGCGGATGTCCTTGATGAGACGGTCGGCCGCGGCCGCGTCGGGGCGGTGCCAGACTCGCCGCCGCCCGAGACGCACGAGCAGCTCTGCCGTGGCGATCGCCCCGCCTCCCACCCGGTCACCACCGAGGCGCACGCCACCCGACGCGCCGAGTGCGGCCGTCGGGGCGGCATCGTTGCCGTCGATGAGCGTGACGTCGACCGTCCCGTCGGAGAGCTCCTGTCGCAGCACGGAGAGCGAGGCACCGAGCTTTATGAGCGTGAGCTTGAGCCCGAACCTGCCCCCGGTCTCCGAGGAGCGCACGGTGCAGGCCGCGAGTTTCGTGACCAGGCAGTCGCCGCCGGTGACGCGACACAGCGCGAGCTCCAGGCCGCGCAGGACACCGTTGAAGATGGCGCCTCCACCCGCGACGCTCGCGGTGATGACGAGCACCGTGGCGACGATGGCCAGCACCCCCGCGTACTCGAGCGACGCCTGCCCCCGCTGAGCCCGGCCGCATGGGGCGCGGCCCACGCGGCGCGCGGTGGTGCAGGAGAGCGGGTCGGCGGGCACCCGACAACCGTCATGGGTGCTTGCGTGACGGATCTACACGCAGGTGTCACAAGACTGCGGAGCTTCACCCGCGAGAGTGCACGTGGGCCAGTCGCGTCCCGCGCACGATCCGCGAGCCGGGCGCCCGGACGTAGGTGCGGCCCGTGCGGCGCTCGTCGGATCCGACGATCCCGGCGAGCAGGAGCGCCTGCGCGAGCCCGACGAGCACGCAGCCGCCCGTCACCCGCAGCGCGGCGTCCCACGCTCCGAGCGCTGCCAACGGCACCGCGAGCACGGCGACGACCAGCGGCAGATGCCACAGCGGCGTGGGCTCGCCGGTGGTCGCGGCGTCGTTCCCGGACTGCGAGCGGGCGATCGCCGCGCGGACGGAGAGCGGCCCGAGCACCGCGAGCAGGACGAGGACCACGGCCAGCTGCACGACGGTCGATCGGGCGTTCTGGGTCGTGCGGGCGTCGGCGAGCAGCAGCGCCGTGGAGCCCACCGCCCCGCAGGCCGCGAGCGCGAGGCCCTCCGTACGCAGGCGCGCACGGTAGGTCAGCGCTGGCGGTACCACCGGCCGTCGACGAGGTCGCGAAACACGATGGAGTTTCGGCCCACGGTCGTCACCACCTCCCAGTATCGACGACGCAGCGGCCGGTCGGTCCACCAGCGGTCCTCGATGAGCCACGACTCGCACACCGCGTCGATCGTGTCGCCCGCGATCCGCACGGGTCGCCCGCCCGCGCCGGACTGCACGGAGACGGGAACGGGGACGCCGAGCCGCCGTGGCGCCCCCGGCGCACGGCGGGCCTCGACGGGAGCGGGCGCGGGCGCTCTCGCCGCAGTGCCGCGCGCCGCCGGCCCAGCCGCCGACGGCGGCGCGCCCGACGTAGACGCCGGCCCGCCCGACGTAGACGCCGGCCCACCAGGGGGCGCCCCTCTGGCCGTTGCCCCGCTGGGACCGGCGCCCCGGGCCACCGGTCCTCCCGCCCCCGGGCCACCGGGAGCGGACCGCCCCTCGCGCCCCTCGCGCCCGGCGGTCCGCGCCGGCGCGGCGGGTCCGGGCGGCGGCGCGGCGGGTCCGGACGGCGGCGCGGACGGTGGCGGCGAGCTGCGCGAGGGCGGGAGCCCTCGGGCTTCTGGAGCTCCGGCGGCGCGCCGCTCCGGTGGACGCTCCTTGCCGGTGGCGAAGTCGAACACCGGTGAGGTCCCGGGTGCGTGACGGCTCCCCGCATCGCGGGCAGGTGCCCGCCGGCCCGGCGGGGCATTGTGGACCTCCGCCGGCTGCAGCCGGCAGACGTTCTCCGGCACGGGTGGGTCGTGAGGATCGGAGCGCGCGCGCCGATCACGCGTGACCGTCGGACGATCCTCGACGACCGGGCGCGCACTCGTCCCGGGCCGCGGCCCGCCGCGGTCCGCGCTCGGTCCCGGCGAGGCGACGCCGCAGGCCCCGCCCGGCATCGTTCGAGGTTCTTCCCGCTGAGCGGGATGAACCTCGAACGGCTCACGACGCTCCGGCTTCCCGCCCCCTCCCGGCTCCTCCTCGCGCCGGCTCATTCGAACGGCGTGAGCACCGCGCGGCGCTCGGGGACGCGGGAGTCCGGGTCGACGGTCAGCACCCGCAGGGCGGCGTCCGGCCCGGCGACGGCGCGAGCCTGCTTGACCGCCTCGCGCAGGCGGTCGCGGCGCACCGCCACGGAGTCCTCGAAGAGGGCACGGCCGGCCTGGTGCGGCGGGCCGAAGCGCTCCACCGAGAGCCGCAGCGCCTCCGCCGGCGCGGGCAGGGTCGCGAGGCGCTGGGCGAGCACGAGGCGCATGCGCCCCGCATCGGCCAAGGGCTCGCGGAAGACCATCCGCTCGCGCCACGTGCCGCCCTCGACCAGCCGCGCGGAGAGCACGACGACCCGCAGGGTGCGGCCGTTGCGCTCGCGCCGCGCGACGAGCCGGTCGATGAGCAGCTCCAGTGTCCGGCCGAGCTGCTCGCCCGACGCGGACTCGTCGAGCTCGAGCTCCTCCTGCAGCACCTCCCCGGGCGTCCGCGGGCGCAGCGGCGTGTCGCGCCCGCGCGCGAGATCCCACGCACGCTCCCCCGCGTGCCCGAAGCGATCGGCCAGGACACTGCGTTCCAGCCGGCCCAGCGCCCCGAGCGTGCCGAGGCCGAGCTGCTCGAGCGGCTCGACGAGCGCCGCCGTCTCGCGCACCGCGCGCAGCATGGAGACCGGCGCCGCCCGCAGCTCCTCCTCCCCGCGCACGATCTCCGCACGCCGCGAGCGCGCCCGTGCGGCGCCCGTGTGGGCGCAGAAGCGCGACGGTCCGGCGCCGATGCGCGCGGGCACCCCGATCGCCCGGCGAACCGCTGCCACCACGCCGTCGAGCGAGCCGTGGTGCAGGCGGCGCAGCCCGTCGGCCTCGAAGCACGCGACGCCCGGGACGAGCGCCTCCACCTGCGCCCCGACCGACTCCAGGCGCGTCACGACACGTTCCCAGGCGTCGGCGACGCCCACGGGATCGGGTGGGATCAACGCGAGACGTGGGCAACGCGAGAGCGCCTCCCCGAGCCGCATCCCGGCGTGCACGCCATGGCTCTCCGCCGCCGCGTTGACCTCCCCCACGAGCTGTTCGCGCCCCGGCTCCGGCGCGAGGGCGGCCGGGCCCGTGGCCAGCGCCTCACGGCCACCGGCGGCGGTGACGAGCGCGAAGCGGGGAAGGAGGACACAGACGATCATCGACGAACAGATGTTCGCATGTACCCCGGCGGCACCGCAAGCGGATTCCGCGCAACGCGACTTTGCCTGCACACGCGCAGAACTGCCCTGCGAGGCTCCCTTCCTCCCTTCTCCGTCCGACCCGACCGGCGCGCAGCGCGCTCTTCAGCCGAACATCTCGCCGAGACGGGCCGCCAGCGCGAAGTCGCCCTCGAGGTCCATGCGGCCCGTGAGCAGCGCCTTGCCCGCGTCGAGATCCCCGCCGGCGATGCGGACGAAGTCCGCGACGGTCAGCCTCACCGTCAGGCGCGGGTCGACGCCCGCGCCCGGGCGCGCCTCGGCGCGGTCGGGGGTGATCACGAGCGTCCAGGGCCGCACGTCGCCGCCTGCGGTGCGCAGCTCGTAGCAGAGCTCCCCCGTGAAGCCGCCCGCCCGGTCGGGCGCGAAGGACGACTGCATCGCCCCGAAGAGCACCCGGAGCCCCTGGTTCGTGCCGACGGTGCGTTCGAGGCGCCGATCGTCGGAGCGCTTGACGAACGCCCGGAACGCGGCCTCACCGCGTGCTTCGGCGGCACGCCGCAGCCGCGGACGGCCCGAGCGCACGGCCGGCATCGCGGGACCGGGACCGTCGGCCGGGACCGCGGGGAACGCCTCCTCGGCCGAAGGGGCGACCGCAGACGGGCCGGCGTCGCGCGGGCCGAAGGCGTAGCCCGGATCGCCCGTGCGGCGCGGCGAGCGCCGGGCGAGGGCCGTGTCCACGGCTCCTTGGAGCTCCCCCGCCCGGCGCTCCTCCTCCACCCCGGCCGCCGCCCGGAACTCCGGGAGCACCTCGCGTGCGAACAGCTCGAGGCTCGCGCGCGCGTGGACCGAGGACGTTCGCCCCGACTGCACGATCCAGACGAGCTCGTCGACCCCTGCCGCCGCGTAAGCGGCGACGAGCTCGCGCACCTGGGCCGGCGTGCCGATAGCGCCACGCAGCGAGCTCGAAGCGCCCCGCAGCACGCGCACCCCGAGGGGAGCGCCGGCCGCGGTGATCGGCTCGCGCGCAAAGCCGACGGCCGAGCGCCGAGCGGCGAACTCCCCCCAGAGATCGGTGCGTCCCGGCCGGTGATCGCCGAAGGTGTCGTAGTGCGCCTGGGCGTAGTACCAGAAGTGCGCGCCGTCGATGCCGCGCTCGATCGCCTCCGCCTCGTCGGCGTGGAGCGAGAGCGGGAGCGCGACCGCGAGCCGCGCGTGGACCGCGAATCCCGCCGGGACGCAGCGCTCCGAGGCGATCGTCTCGCGGTACTCCGCGACCCAGTCGGCGGCCTCGCTCGGCTCGAGCGGAGCGAGGCTCAGCGCGCCGAGCCCCTTCTCGGCCGCGGTGCGGATCGCTTCGCGGCGCGAGCACGCTAGCCACAGGGGCGGATGCGGCTGCTGCAGCGCGCGGGGGACGACGGTGCGCGCTGGCATGCGGGCCCAGCGTCCGTCGGCTCCCGCGAAGGGCAGCTCGGTGAGCATGCGGGCGACGACCCCGAGCACCTCCTCCCATTGCGCTTGCTTCGTCCCCCGATCCACGCCGAAGGCTCCGAGCTCGGCGCCCGTGATCGCCTCGGCCGTGCCGAGGTCGACCCGTCCGCCCGAGAGCTGATCGAGCGTCGCGACCTGCTCGGCGATCCGGGCCGCCGGCCCGAAGCCGGGCGGCAGCGGGGTGTTGGCCAACCCGAGGCGGATCCGCGGCGCGCGCTGCGCGGCGGCGGCGAGGAACAGCGCCGGCGCGCTGGAGTGCGAGAACTCCTCGAGGAAGTGATGCTCGAGCACCCACGCTCGGTCGAGGCCGAGACGGTCGGCGAGTGCGACGAGCTCGAGGCCCTCCTCGAACAGCGCCGTCTCGGCGCCCGGAGCCCACGGCCTCGGAAGCTGGTGGCCGAGGAGCAAGCCGAAGCGCATCAGAGCCGGAGCCTAGCCCGGTCGGGTCCCGCGCCCGGAGGCGGGAACACGACGTTCACGCGGGGAACGTAGCCGGCGCCGGCGGGCGCACCCCGCCCGGAGGGCGCGCATCGCACGAACCGCGAGCCGAGCCGTGCGGCGCTCGCCCCGCGGCGCCCACAGAGCGCCCGGGAATGGCCCCGGGGAATGAGACGGGCCCCGCCGGAGCGGGGCCCGTCCGACAGCAGGTCGATAAGCCGGATCCTGTCGTTGGGCAGTCATCCATCTCTGCGGCCTACCTGGACCTCGACGGGCAGCCTGCAAGCGGTCCTGCTTGGCCTAGCACCAGGTGGGGTTTGCCTGGCCGCCGTGTCACCACGGCGCCGGTGCGCTCTTACCGCACCCTTTCACCCTTGCCTGTGCGCGCGAGCGCGCCATCGGCGGTGTGTTTCTGTGGCACTTTCCCGCGGGTTTCCCCGGGTCGGTTCCCCGACCACCTCGCCCTGTGGTGTCCGGACTTTCCTCGAGGGCCCGAAGGCCCCCGCGACTGCCTGACCTGCGCGACGCACCGTAGCGCGCCAGTCGGGGAACGACCAGCGACTGCGCACCACCGGGCCGCCGCGAGGCGATCTCGCTATCAGCGCAGTTGCACCCCGCAGTCCGCGCACGCACCGCCGACCGCGCCGTCGCGCGGGTGCATCGTCCGCGCGCAGACCGGGCACGCCACGGGGCGGCGGGCGGACAGGCCCTCCCAGGCGCCGACGAACAGCTCGTCGAGCGTCGCCTCGCCGCCCCGTGCCGTGTCGGTCCGCGCGTGCGCCGCGGCACCCGCCGTCGCCCTGGCCCTCTGCTCGGTGCGCAGACGGTCCGAGAGCGGCGCCACATCTCCCCCGCGCGCGTGGCTCACGCCGGGCGCCGCAGGTACGCGGCGCCCCTCGGAGGTGCCCACCCCGCCGAGGGAGAGCTGCCCCTCAGCCGGGCGATCCAGGATCGCGGGCCGCTCGATGTCCCGGACGAGCGTCGACATCAGCCCACGCTCCGGAAGAGCCCGACGACCCGGCCCATGACGCGAACGTCCTTCGACCGGATCGGCTCCATCGTCTTGTTCTCGGGCTGAAGGCGCACGTGATCGCTCTCGCGGAAGAACCGCTTGACCGTGGCCTCCTCGCCGACGAGGGCGACGATGATCTCACCGTCGCGCGCGGTCTCCTGCGGGCTCACGACCACGTAGTCGCCCTCGAGGATCCCGGCGTCGATCATCGACTCGCCGCGAACACGCAGGACGTACTCGCCGGCACCCCCGCCGCCGCCGGCGACGTCCGGCACCTGCATGTACTCCTCGAGGTTCTCCTCGGCGAGGAGCGGCTGGCCTGCCGCGACGTTGCCGACGACCGGCAACCCCGGGCCCGCGACGAGGGACCGCACGTTCCCCACGACGCTCTCGGAGACCCGGTCGAGCAGCTCGATGGCCCGCGGCTTGGAGGGATCGCGCCGCAGCATGCCGAGCTTCTCGAGGTTGGCGAGGTGTGCGTGAACCGTCGAGGACGACGCGAGGCCCACGGCCTTGCCGATGTCGCGGACGGTCGGCGGATAGCCGTACTTCGCGCTGTAGCGCTTGATGAAGTCGAAGATCTCCTGCTGGCGCTTGGTGAGGTCCATCAGCGGAACGCCTCCGGGTGTCGGGTGCTGCTGGGCGGTTGGTCGAACATGTGTTCGCACAAGCTAGCGGGAGGCGTGGACGGAAGCAAGGGCGCGCGCCGGCAGCGCCTCCGCGCGCTACCATCGCCACCCCGCGCGCCGGTGGCGGAATTGGTAGACGCGCAAGGTTGAGGGCCTTGTGAGGTAACACTCGTGGAGGTTCGAGTCCTCTTCGGCGCATGAGGAGAAGAAGCCCCTGCTCACGCGGGGGTTTCTGTAAGCGTTCAGTGGGTCGGTAGGAGTTGGGTGGGCGGGCGCGAAGTTATGGAGCGTGGATCGCGCGGACGCTGAGGCGATCTATGAGCAGGGCCGCGAGGCGGTGGTGGCCGTGTTGTTGCGGATGGATGAGCAGATCT
>JBBQEV010000002.1:0-103548 GCA_038321325.1 Solirubrobacterales bacterium | reverse complement strand
GATCCGCGCCCACTGCTGGATGTCGTCGCCGCCGCCGGTGAAGTAGATCCCGGTCACGCTGCCGACGCCCCACTCCGGATAGGCGACGCAGCGCGCGTAGCGATGCACGACCGAGTGGTCGGGAACCTGGGAGGCGAACGGGTCGTTGGCAGCGCGGTCCTGCGCGTGCGCGCGCTCGCGCTGCTGGGCCTCGTAGTTGCGCCGGCCCTCCTCGGCACGTGCCGTGCGGGCGGCCGCGGCGCTGACCTTGACGGCGTTGCGCGACACCTTCCCGCCGCGCGATCCCTCGGCCAGGCGCTCGAGCTGGTCGGCGGCCTCGTTGATCGCCTTGAGGTGGCGCTCGTGGGCGAACTGCTTGCCCGGCGGGGCGAGGTCGGGATGCCAGACCTTCGCCAGCCGGCGGCGCGCGAGCTGGACCTCGCGCTGGTCGAACGGGGGTGCGAGCTCCAGCAGCAGCAGCGCCTGCTCGATGTCCATGATCTGCGCCACGAGGTCAAACCGTAGCGGCCGGCGCACCCCTCTATCCTCAGCCGCTCATGTCGTCTCAGTACGTCTTCCAGATGCACCGCCTGTCCAAGCGCTACCCGCCGGACAAGGTGGTGTTCAACGAGCTGACGCTCGCGTTCTACCCCGGCGCCAAGATCGGTGTCCTTGGCTACAACGGCGCGGGCAAGTCCTCCCTGCTGCGGATCATGGCCGGGATCGACGAGGACTATCAGGGCGAGGCGCAGATCGGAACGAACCGCACGGCCGGGCTGCTCGAGCAGGAGCCCGAGCTCGACGAGAGCAAGAACGTGCGCGGCAACGTCGAGGACGGCGTCGCCGAGACCAAGGCGCTGCTGGACCGCTTCAACGAGCTTGCCGTCAACTACTCCGAGGAGACCGCCGACGAGTTCGCCGCGCTGCAGGCCAAGATCGACGCCGCCGACGCGTGGAACCTCGACACCCAGCTCGAGTACGCGATGGACGCGCTGCGCCTGCCCCCCGCCGACGCCGAGGTGACGAACCTCTCCGGCGGCGAGCGCCGGCGCGTCGCACTGTGCCGGCTGCTGCTGCGTGCCCCCGATTTGCTGCTGCTCGACGAGCCCACCAACCACCTCGACGCCGAGTCGGTCGCCTGGCTGGAGCGCCACCTCGCCGAATACGCCGGCGCGGTCGTCGCGGTCACCCACGATCGCTACTTCCTGGACAACGTCGCGGGCTGGATCCTCGAGCTCGACCGCGGCAAGGGCATCCCCTACGAGGGCAACTACTCCCACTGGCTCGAGGCCAAGGAGAAACGCCTCAAGCAGGAGGACCGCCAGGACAAGTCCCGCCACCGCCAGATCTCCGCCGAGCTCGAGTGGGTGCGGATGAACCCGAAGGGCAGGAGGACGAAGTCGAAGGCGCGCCTGGCCCGCTACGACGAGCTCGTCGCCGAGGCCGACCACGTCCGCCTCGACGAGGTCACGATCCAGATCCCGCCGGGGCCGCGCCTCGGCGACACGGTGATCGAGGCCAAGAGCCTGAGCAAGGGCTTCGGCGACAAGCTGCTCATGGAGGAGCTGTCGTTCAGCCTGCCGCCCGCGGGGATCGTCGGCATCGTCGGCCCCAACGGCGCCGGCAAGTCGACGCTGTTCAGGATGATCGCCGGACAGGACACGCCCGACGGCGGCTCGCTCACGCTGGGCGACACGGTCAAGCTCGCCTACGTCGACCAGTCGCGCGACTCCCTCGATCCCGACAAGACCGTCTGGGAGGAGATCTCCGACGGGCTCGACCTCATCAAGGTCGGCAAGCGCGAGATCAACTCACGCCAGTACGTCTCGGGCTTCAACTTCAAGAAGACCGACCAGCAGAAGAAGGTCGGCAAGCTCTCCGGCGGCGAGCGCAACCGCGTCCACCTCGCCAAGCTCCTGCGCACGGGCGGCAACGTCCTGCTGCTCGACGAGCCGACCAACGACCTCGACGTCGAGACGCTCCGAGCCCTGGAGAACGCGCTGCTCGAGTTCCCGGGCTGCGCGGTGGTCATCTCCCACGATCGCTGGTTCCTCGACCGCATCGCGACGCACGTCCTCGCCTTCGAAGGCGACTCGCAGGTCACGTGGTTCGAGGGGAACTTCGAGGCCTACGAGGAGTACCGCCGCACGAACCTCGGCATCGACGTCGACCGCCCGCACCGCATCACCTACAAGAAGCTCACGCGCAGCTAGAACCGTCCGACTACGTGGCGTTCGCCCAGGTGATGGAGGTCCTCTCGCGCGAGGGCAACACCCTCTCGCTTCATGCTGATCGCCGTCCAAGCGCAGCAAGAAACCGCCCCTTCCGCGGCGCGACCTCTTCGAAGCGCGCCGATGGGTGCGGCAGAACCACCGCATTCCGGAGGTGCCTCCATCCTGGGTCTACACTCGTGGACCCGAGAGGAGGCGCGTTTGCTAAACAGGCGGAAGTCAATCGCCGGACCCATTTCGAGAAGCGAGGAAGTCGCTGATCCGAGGGCCGGACCGGGCCGGTGCGCTGGTCTACCTCTTGATGCTTGGTTCGCTAGTGACTATTCCTGGCTCCGCCGTCTTGTACGAAGTCGGCTCATTTTCCCGGCCGACTGATCTCACCGGCGAGTCCGCCGTCTACTTTGCGTTCGCCAGCAGCAGTTTCGTCCTCGCCGCCGTCTGCTTTCTTTGGCTAAGGATGCGCCGTGGCGGGGTCGACTGGCTCGCCAAGCGGGCGCGCCGCGGGCGTCACTAGTCCCGGTCGAGGCGTGATCCACATCCGGCCACTGCGACGGTCGGTCAGGGGCAGGCTGGCGAGCATAGGGGGTGAAGAGAGACCGCGGCAGGGACCGCCGGCGTCGAGCGCCCCGTCACGACCGGGGCCGCGGTGGCGCCTGCGTTCACGGGCCCGGCGGCCCACGTGACGATCAGGGCGGTGGGGACGGCGATGACGGCCCTCGCTCGACGCATCACCCCACCGTATCGGCCCCTCTGGGCCACCGAAGACGTGAAGCTGCGATGGGCCCGCCACGACCTCGACCGCGTCCTGACCGACGTGCCGCAGGCGATACTCGTGCGGTGGAGACCTCGTTCGCCACCGCCCGCCTGCAGCCCGGCCTGGCGTCCTACGTCCGCCGGCTCAGCGGGGCCCGCGTGCACGGCCAGCGCCCGGAGCGCCATCTCGAGCTCCCGGTGGCGGGAACCGTGGTCATCGTCGACCTCGGCGCGGGCTGGCGCATCGCCGCCGAGGAGGGCGCGCCGCTGCGGCGCCACACCTCCTTCGCCGGCGGCCTTACGCTCGGGCCCGCGGTCTCCGAGCACGACGGCGCCTTCGACGTCATCGAGTTCGTGCTCACCCCGGCCGGCAGCGCCGCGGTGCTCGGCCTCCCGGCCGCCGCGCTGGCCGGGCAAGTCGTGGCGCTCGACGACCTCGTGGGCGCCGCGGCGGCGCTGCTGGCGGAGCGCCTCGCCGCGACGGCGGGCTGGACGGAGCGCTTCGCCGTGACGGAGCGGTGGCTGGCGGCCCGGGTGCGGCGGCGGCCCGCGCCGCTCTCCCCGGACGTGTCGTGGGCGCTGCGGCGCGTCGAGGCGACGGGCGGTCGGGTGGCGATCGGCACGCTGCAGGCCGAGCTCGGCTGCTCGCGCCGGCACCTCGCCGCGCGCTTCGCCGGGAGCGTCGGGACCACGCCGAAGGCCTACGCGCAGCTCGTGCGCTTCGGGAACGCCGCCGCCCGGCTGCGCGCCGGCGAGGCGCCCGCGGAGGTCGCGGGGGCGTGCGGGTACGCAGACCAGGCCCACCTGACTCGCCACGTTCGGCGTTTCGCCGCCACGACGCCCGCGCTCTTGGCCCGCGACGGGACGCCGGTCACAACCGTTCAAGACGCGCGCGCCGCGACGGCGTAGGTTCGCGCCATGACCTCCGTGATCCCCGCCCTGCGCGTCTCCTCGCGCGCCACCGTCGATGAGTGGATCGAGGCCTTCGGGCTCGAGCCCGTGTTCCTGAAGGACGAGGGCGAGATCGTCGGCCACGCGGAGCTGCGGCTCGGCGACGCCTGGGTGATGGCCAGCACGCCACGCGGCAACGCGTTCGACGTCGAGCCCGGGAAGACGACCATGTACTTCGTGCTCGACGACCCCGACGCGGTCGACGCGCTCCACGCACGCGCGGTGGCGGCGGGCGCCACCTCGCTGCTCGAGCCCTACGACGCCGACTACGGCGGACGCCACTGCTCGCTGCGGGACCTCGACGGCAACCACTGGTCCTTCGGCACCTACGCTCCCGGCACGTCCTCCTGAGCGTCGCGGCCTTCCAGCCGGGTCGTTGCGTCTGCAATCATTCAGGGATGCTCACCGTCGACATCACCGAGTTCACCGATCCCGGCTGCCCGTTCGCGTTCTCCGCAGAACCGCACCGCTGGCGCGTGCAGTGGCTGTTCGGCGACCAGCTGCGGTGGAACCAGCGCATGGTCGTCCTCGCCGAGGCCCGGGAGGACTACGCGGCCAAGGGCTTCACCCCGGAGAAGATCGCGCAGGCCACCGGCAAGCTGGCCGAGCGCTACGGGATGCCGATGAGCGAGGAGGTCAGGTCGGCCGTCGCGGCGACGCTCCCCGCGTGCCGCGCCGTGGTCGCCACGCGCCTCCGCGCGCCCGAGAAGCAGTGGCGGGTGCTGCGCCGCCTGCGCCAGCTGCACTTCGCGGGCCCGCTGCTCGATGACCCGGCGACGATCGCCCGGGCCGCGGCCGACGCCGGGCTCGACCCGGCGGAGCTCGAGGCGTGGATGGCCGACGAGACCACCGAGAGCGCGCTGCGTGAGGACATGCGCCTGTCGCGCGACCCGACGCCGGCGGCGCTCGCGCTCACCGACAAGCTCGCCTCCACGCCGGACGGCGGCTGGCGCTACACGTGCCCGTCGCTCGAGTTCGCCACGGCGAGCGGCGCCGCGTTCTCGGCTCCGGGCATGCAGTCGAGCCTGGGCTACGAGACCGCGCTGGCCAACGTCGAGCCCGGACTGGAGCGCCGCCCCGCGCCCGAGGACGTCGGCGAGGTGCTCGCGTGGGCGGGGGTGCCGCTGGCCACGGTGGAGGTCGCCGAGATCTGCGGCACCTCGCCGGAGCAGGCCCGCGAGCAGCTCGAGGCCGCCGGCGCGCGCGAGGAGCCCGTCGGTCGCGACGCCTTCTGGACGCTCGCCGCGTAGCCCTCGAGTGCCCATGAGGACCCGAGGGGTCGGGGCCGTATCGGCGCTCGACCTCCGGGTCAGGCCGCCGCGGCCGCGGCGGCGAGCGCGGCGACTGCGCCCGCCATCTCGCGCGGGGTGTCGACCACGGCGTCGGCGCCCGCGAGCTCGGCGCGGCCGAAGGGGCCGGTGGTGATCGCGATGCAGCGCACCCCGTCGGCCTGCGCGCAGGCGACGTCCAGCGGGGTGTCGCCGATCACGATCGTCTCGGCGCGGGAGCGCGGGCCCTCGGGCGGCGAACAGCGGCGTCCCGCGCGGCGGCGGGCGACCGCCGGCAGCGCGGCGCGATCCTCGTGGTCGGAGCCGAAGCCCCCCTGACCGGCCGCGAAGTGCTCGCCGAGGCCCGCCCGGCGCAGCTTGAGGCGCGCGATCGCCTCGAAGTTCCCGGTCACCAGCGAGAGGACGTGTCCCGCGCCGGCGAGCGCATCGAGGATCTCGCCCATCCCGCGGCTGACCGTCGCCGTGAGGTCCGCGGGGCAGCGCCGCGCGTAGGCCTCGCAGCTGGCCGCCCGCAGCTCGTCCATCCGATCGTCGACGCGCTTGGCGTCGACGCCGGCGAGCGTGAGGACCGAGCGGACGATCGCCGCGTCCGTCCGCCCCGCCGTCTCGACCCTGCCCACCGGGAGATCGATGTGGTGGACCGCGCAGATCGCCTCCTCGAGCGCGGACTTGTGCTCCGCGGCGGCCTTCAGCAGCAGCGTGCCGTCGATGTCGAACAGGAGCAGCATCCGCCGATCATCGCCGATGGGTCACGCCGCGTGTCGCGAGCCGTCAGCGCCCGAACGAGGTGCCCGCGACGAGGCGCTGCGCGAACGCCGCCACGAGCTTGGCGCAGTTCAGCACGTCGTCGACCTGCACCATCTCGACGGGCGAGTGCATGTAGCGCAGCGGGATCCCGATGACGGTCGTGGGGATGCCGCCGCGCGACATGTGCACGACGTCGGCGTCGGTGCCCGTGCCGCGCCCGCTGGCCGCGACGGTGAAGGGGATGGCGTCGGCCTCGCAGACCTCGTGGAGCAGCTCGAAGACGGCGGGATTGAGGATCGCGCCGCGCTCGATGACCGGTCCCGAGCCGAGCTTGTGCTCCCCGAGCTCCTTCGCGTCGACGCCCGGGGCGTCGGTCGCGTGGCAGACGTCGACGACGATCGCCACGTCGGGCCGCAGGGAGAACGCGGCGGCCCGCGCGCCGTTGAGGCCGATCTCCTCCTGCACGGCGGCCACGCCGACGACGTCGCCGGGCGCGCCCTGTGCCTCCGCAACCAGGCGGGCGGCCTCGTAGGCGACGAACGCGCCGAGGCGGTTGTCCATGGCGCGCGAGATCGCGCGGCCGTTGGGGAGCTCGACCGGCTCGCCGGTGATCACCGCGGTGTCGCCGATGCGCACCAGCCCGCGGGCCTCGTCGCCGCCGGCGGCACCGATGTCGATGTGCAGCTCCTTGAGCTTGGTGCCCTTGTCGCGCTCGTCGCCCTTGAGCAGGTGGATCGGCTTCTTGCCCACGACACCCGCGATCTGGCCCTCACGGGTGGCGACCGTGACGCGCTGGCCCACGAGGATCTGGGGGTCCCAGCCGCCGACGCCCGCGAAGTAGATGAAGCCGGAGTCGTCGATGTGCGTGACGATCAGGCCGATCTCGTCGACGTGGCCGACGATCCCCAGCGACAGGCCGCCCGCCGTGCCCTTCACGGTCGCGAACGAGTTGCCCATGTCGTCGACGCGGACCTCGGCGAAGGCCGCGGCCGCGTCCCGCCACACCGCGGCGGGCGCGGTCTCGTACCCCGAGGTGCCGTGGGCACAGAGCAGTTCGCGCAGGACGGCGGGAAGGGCCATACGTCGACCCTAGTGGGGCGTCCGAACCGGCCGGCCGAACCCGCGAGGGCGCGGCCGACCCGGCGAACCTCCTAGCGCCCGTTGACGGAGTCCTTCAGCGCCTTGGCGGCGGTGAACTTCGGGGCCTTGGACGCCTTGATCTGGATCTTCTCGCCGGTGGCGGGGTTGACGCCCTGGCGGGCGCCGCGCTCGACGACCGAGAATTTGCCCAGGCCGGCGATGTTGACTTCACCGCCACGGGAAAGGGTCTCGCTCAGGATGTCGGCGAGGCCGTCGACGGCGCCCTTCGCCTGGCCCGAGGCAAGGCCGGTCTTCTCGGCGAGGTGCTGGGCCAGCTCGGTCTTGTTCACGTTGGGTTCTCCTCCTACGTTGGTCGGAAGTGGGGCATCCTTGCACGCCTGCCCGGCGGAAGCCGACCGTAAGCCCGCATTCGCACACTTCGGCCGCGCTCCGGCTCCCGGGGAGAGCCAGCCTCAGAGCGCGCCCTCCGCCGCGAGCTGGCGCAGCACGAAGGGCAGGATGCCCCCGTGGCGGAAGTAGTCCGCCTCCTTCGGCGTGTCGATCCGCACGCGCGCCGCGAAGCGCTGCTCGCCGGCGGAGACGGTCACCGACGCCGGCAGGCCGCCGCCGTTGAGCTCCTCGGCGAAGCCCGTCACGGCGAACTCCTCCTCGCCGGTGAGCCCGAGCGAGTCGGCCGTCTCGCCCTTGGGGTACTGCAACGGCAGGACGCCCATCCCGACGAGGTTGGAGCGGTGGATGCGCTCGAAGCTCTCCGCGATGACCACCTTGACGCCGAGCAGCCGCGTGCCCTTGGCCGCCCAGTCCCGCGAGGAGCCCGACCCGTACTCCTTGCCCCCGAGCACGACGAGCGGGGTGCCCTCCTCCTGGTGCTCCATCGCCGCGTCGTAGATCGACATCACCTCCCCGTCCTTGATCGTGTTGCCGCCCTGCGGCAGCTTCGTCGCGTTCGGCCCGGGCAGCAGGTTCTGCAGGCGGATGTTCGCGAACGTGCCGCGCATCATCACCTCGTGGTGGCCGCGGCGCGCGCCGAACGAGTTGAAGTCGCGCGGCTCGACGCCGCGCTGCTGGAGGTAGAGCCCGGCGGGCCCGTCCTTCTTGATCGCCCCGGCCGGAGAGATGTGGTCGGTCGTCACCGAGTCGCCGAGCTTGGCGAGCACGCGCGCCCCTTCGATGTCCCTCACCGCGTCGGGCTCGGCCTGCATCCCGTCGAAGTACGGCGGGTTGGCGACGTAGGTCGAGGCGTCGTCCCACGCGAAGCGATCACCCGCGGCGATCTCGAGGCCCTGCCAGCGCTCGTCGCCGTCGAAGACCCCCGCGTAGCTCGCGCGGAACATGTCGCTGCGCACCGCCTCCTCGACGGTCTGGGCGATCTCCCGCGTGGACGGCCAGATGTCCTCGAGGAAGACGTCGACGCCCTCCGGGTCGGTGCCGAGCGGGTCGGTGAGCAGGTCGATGTCCATCGTCCCGGCGAGCGCGTAGGCGACGACCAGCGGCGGCGACGCGAGGTAGTTCATCTTCACGTCGGGGTTGATGCGCCCCTCGAAGTTGCGGTTGCCCGAGAGCACGGCGACCGCGGCGATGTCGTGCTCGGAGATCGCCGCGTGGATCTCGTCGGGCAGCGGCCCGGAGTTCCCGATGCAGGTCGTGCAGCCGTAGCCAACGAGGTTGAAGCCGAGCTGCTCGAGCGGCTCGGTGAGCCCCGCGCGGTCGAGGTAGCCGGTGACGACCTTCGAGCCCGGCGCCAGCGACGTCTTGACCCAAGGCTTGCGCCGCAGCCCGCGGGCCACCGCGTTGCGCGCGAGCAGGCCCGCCCCGAGCATCACGCTGGGGTTCGAGGTGTTCGTGCACGAGGTGATCGCCGCGATGACGACGTGGCCGTGATCGAGCCCGAAGCGCTCGCCGTCCAGCTCGACGGCCGCGTGGGCGCCGCGGTCGGCGACCGCCGTGACGGGGCCGAGGCTCGGCGACTGGTCCGAGCCGGTCGCGCCGGGCGCCGACGTGCTCGGCGGGTCGGAGGTCGGGAAGGACTCGGCCGACCCCTCGTCGACCCCGTTCTTCTGCTCGGGCAGGTAGCCGGCGACCGCGTCGGCGAACATCGCCTTGGCGGCCGACAGCGGCACCCGGTCCTGCGGGCGCTTCGGGCCGGCCAGCGACGGGACGATCTCGCCGAGGTCGAGCTCGACCACGTCGGAGAACGTCGGCTCGTCGGTCTCCTCGTCGTGCCACAGGCCCTGCGCGCGGGCGTAGGCCTCGACGAGCTCGGTCAGCTCCGCCGGGCGGCCCGAGAAGGTGAGGTAGCGGATCGTCTCGGCGTCGATCGGGAAGATCGCGCAGGTCGACCCGAACTCCGGGCTCATGTTCCCGAGCGTCGCGCGATCGGCGAGCGGCAGGTTGGCGATGCCCTGGCCGAAGAACTCGACGAACTTCCCGACGACGCCCTTCTTGCGCAGCAGCTCGGTGACGGTGAGCACGAGGTCGGTCGCGGTGGCGCCGTCGGGCATCGCGCCGTGGAGCTTGACGCCGATGACGCGCGGGATGAGCATCGGCATCGGCTGGCCGAGCATCGCGGCCTCCGCCTCGATGCCGCCCACGCCCCAGCCGAGGACGCCGAGGCCGTTGACCATGGTCGTGTGGGAGTCCGTGCCGACCACGGTGTCGGGGTAGGCCAGGCCGGCCTCGTTGTCGACGAAGACGGTGCGCGCCAGATACTCGAGGTTGACTTGGTGGACGATGCCGGTGTCCGGCGGGACGACCGCGAGGTTGTCGAACGCCCCTTGGCCCCAGCGCAGGAACTCGTAGCGCTCCTGGTTGCGCTCGAACTCCCGCTCGGCGTTGACGGCGAAGGACTCAGGCCGCCCGAACGAGTCGACCTGCACGGAGTGGTCGATGACCAGCTCGGCCGGGACGAGCGGGTTGATCTTCGCGGGGTCGCCGCCGAGCGCCGCCATCGCGTCGCGCATCGCGGCGAGGTCGACGATCGCCGGGACGCCGGTGAAGTCCTGCATCACGACCCGCGCGGGCGTGAACGCGATCTCCTTCGACGGCTGGGCGTTCGGATCCCAGGTCGCCACGTCAACGATGTCCTCGGTGGTCACCGAGCCGTTGCCCTCCGTACGCAGCAGGTTCTCGAGCAGCACCTTGAGGCAGTAGGGCAGCCGCGCCACGTCGTACTCGGCCTGCAGCGCGTCGAGGCGAAAGATCGTCAGCTCGCGGGCGCCGACCGACAACGTCCCACGGGCGTCGAACGAGTTGGGGTGCTCAGTCATGGCGGTGGAGTCAACACGGTTTCAGGGAAGGGGCGTGAGTACCGGCCGTCGGAAGTGCGCGCGCCGGCGAGGTGCCGCCGGGCGAACGTGGCGATCGGCGTGGTGCGCACGACCCGGCGCGGGCGCGAGCGGTGGGAGGGGAGACCCTACCCTCGCGGCCTATGGAGAACGTCTGGGACTACCCGCGGCCGCCGGCGCTCGTCCCCTGCGCGCGTCGCGTGCGCATCGAGCTGGGCGGCACCGTGATCGTCGACTCCACCGCGGCGCTGCGGGTGCTCGAGACGAGCCACCCGCCGGCGATCTACGTCCCGCCGCAGGACATCGCCGCGGGCGCCCTGCGGCCCGTCGCCGGGCGCCGCTCGTTCTGCGAGTGGAAGGGCGACGCGCACTACTACGACGTCGCCGGCGGCACGCGCGTTGAGACCGCGTCCGCGTGGGCCTACGCGGCGCCGACGGCGCGCTACGCCGCCCTCACCGACCACGTCGCGTTCTACCCCTCGCGGATGGACGCCTGCTGGCTCGGCGACGAGCCCGTGCGCTCGCAGGAGGGCGACTTCTACGGCGGCTGGATCACCGCCGAGCTGCGCGGCCCGTTCAAGGGCGCGCCGGGCACCCTGGGCTGGTGAGCAGGCGCCCCGCCCGGCGGTCAGGCCGTACGCTGCCGGCATGCCCGACCGCGCGACGACCATCAAGAAGCTCGACCTGATCCGCATCATCGCGGCGGTCGACCTCGCGCTGCTCCTCGTGCTCGTCGGCTTCCTGGTGGCCGGGAGCGGCGCCATCAAGGCCGTCGTCGGGCCGCTGCACGGCGCCTTGGTCCTCGTGCTGCTCTACCTCACGATCGTCGGGGTCGGCGAGAAGCGCTGGACCTGGATCTTCCCCGTGACCACGCTCATCCCGATCTTCGCGCTGCTCTACGACGCCAAGCTGCGGCGCGAGGTCATCGCGCGATAATGCGGATGCCCCCGCCGCGAGATGGCGCGGACGAGCGCCGCGACGACCGGCCCGAGATGGCATGCTTCCGGCTGCCGATGCGTCTCGCCCGCGCGCTCACCGCCACCACGCTCGCGACCGTCGCGACCGCGCTCGTCACGGGCTGCGGTGCCGGCGCACAGCTCGACGCGGTCCGCGTCCCCGAGGCCTACCTCCCGCCGATCGCGCCCGAGCCGGCGCCCGCCGCGGCCGCGGCGAACGGCCCGACGACGGTCCCCGCGCGCAAGCCGGTGGCCGCGCCGGCCGCGCCCGCGACCCAAGTCAACGGCGCGCCCACCGACGCGGAGGTCGCGGCCGAGCTCAAGCAGGCGTTCAAGGGCGGCTCGGCGAAGTCCAGCGGCGACGTCGACGCGGCGACGGTCGGCGCCGACGGCCTGGCCACCATCCCGCTCACCGCGCCGCCTAAGCTGCGGGCGATGATCGTGGCCGCCAACCAGGTCGCGCGCAAGCCCTACGTGTACGGCGGCGGCCACGGCGGCGGGCCCGAGGGCATCTTCACCGACTCGGCCTACGACTGCTCGGGCTCAATCTCCTACGCGCTGGCCTCGGCCGGGTTCATCAAGAGCCCGTTGGCCTCGGGCGGCCTGGAGACGTTCGGCAAGCCCGGCCCGGGCAAGTGGGTCTCGATCTACGCCGACGCGGGGCACACGTTCATGACCGTCGCCGGGCTGCGCTTCGACACCTCCGGGCGCGACAAGAACGACACCCGCTGGCAGTCGGACGGACGCAGCGGCGGCGGGATGACCGTCCGCCATCCGTCAGGGCTCTGACGGCGCGCAACGGGCCGGCCGACACGCCGGCGGCTCAGGCCCGTTCGAGCAGCGCCACGCCGTAGGGCTCCACGAGCAGCGAGGGCAGCGCCACCGCCGCGCCGAGCTCGACGACGTCGCCGCGCAGCGCGCAGCGCCAGCGCCCACGCAGGCCCTCAGGCACGCGGAGGGTCACGGCCTCCCAGTCGCGGACGGGCGCCACGACGAGCACCTCGGCGATGCCGCGGGTGAACGCGCAGACGCCCGGGCCCGCGTCGAGCGGCGTGTAGGCACCGGACGGGCCGAAGGCGGCCGCCTGACGGGCGCGGAGGGCGAGCGCCGCGCGGATGAGGTGCAGCTTGGCGGTCTCACGCGTCGGCGCCGCGCCGGCGAGCAGCGCGTCGAGCGCGGCGCGGCGCGCGCCCCAGTCGACCGGCCGGCGGTTGTCGGGGTCGACCAGCGCGAGCGTCCACAGCTCGTCGCCCTGGTAGACGTCGGGCACGCCGGGCGCGGTGAGCTTGAGCAGCGTCTGCCCGAGCGCCGCGCGCTCCCCCTCGGCGCGGGCGCGCGCGGCCAGAGCGAGCACCTCGGCGTCGGCGGAGAGCGCCCAGGCCCAGTCCTGCACCGCGCGCTCGTGCGCCTCGTCGGGCTCGATCCAGTTCGAGGTCGTCTTGCCCTCCCGCAGCGCCTTCTCGAGGTAGCCGTCGAGGCGCTCGCGGGTGATCTCCCCGCCGAGCCCGACGACGATCTGGAGCACGAGGAGCTGCTCGGCCGGCGTGGCGGTGGCGCCGCGATCGACCTTCGCCCGGACGAGCGCCTCCCACGCTTGCGGCATCGAGGCGAGCGCGCCGATCCGCGCACGCAGGTCGCCCGAGCGCTTGGTGTCGTGGGTCTGGGTGACGAGCAGCCCCTCGCCGAAGCGCTTGGCGCGCACCGCGTTGGCCGCGTGGAAGTCGGCCACCGAGAGGCCGAAGCGGCTCGGGTCGCCGCCCACCTCGTTGAGCGCGACCATCGGCATCCAGCGGTAGAACGCGGTGTCCTCGATGCCCTTCGCGGTGACCGGCGGCGAGGTCTGCTGAAAGCGCGTGACGAACTCGTCGAGCTCGCCGCGGGACTCCTCGAGCAGCAGGACCGCGGCGAGGTCGGCCGGCATCCGCGCCGCCGCGACGTGCGCGCGGTCGGCGGCGGAGACCTTCCCGCTCCACGGCTCGACGTAGGTCCGGTAGACCGGGAGGCGCGCGAGCGCGCGAGCGACGTCGTGCGACGCGAAGCGCCCGCCGGCCAGCCGCACGAGCCAGTCGACCTCCCGGGCGAACGTCCCCTCGGCCTGCTCGAGCTGGGCCTCGAGGGCCACGGCGGCGAACGCGCGGTCGTCCCCGGTCAGCTCCGCCCAGAGCTCGAGGAACGGGCGCTCCCCCGCCGGGTCGACGTAGAGCCCGCAGACGTCGTTGAGGAACTCGTAGCCGACCGTCCCGCTCACCGGCCACTCGGGCAGCGCCTCCGCGCGGTGCAGGATCTTCTCGACCCAGACCCGTTCCGCGCCGGCCTGCCGCAGCCGCTCGAGGTAGCCCGCCGGGTCGGCGAGGCCGTCGGGGTGGTCGACGCGCAGGCCGTCGAGCACGCCCTCGCCGAGCAGCGCGAGCACCTTGTCGTGGGTGAGGCGGAAGACCGCCTCGCGCTCCACGCGCACCGCCGCGAGGTCGTCGATGTCGAAGAACCGCCGCGTAAAGCCGGTCTCGGGATCGACGTCGAAGACCTCGGCGCGCTGCTCCGCATCGGCCCACCACCGGTTCTCGGGCGCGGCGCCCATGTGGTTGGGGACGACGTCGAGGATCACGCCGAGGCCGGCGCCGGCCAGCGCGCGAAACGCGTCCTCGCCCCCGAGCGCGTCGGAGATCCGGGTCGGGTCGACGGTGTCGTAGCCGTGGGTGGAGCCCGGGCGCGCCTGCAGCGAGGGCGACAGGTAGAGGTGGCTGACGCCGAGCTCGCGCAGGTAGGGCACGAGCTCGAGCGCCTTGGCGAAGTCGAGCTCGGGGCTCAGCTGCAGGCGGTACGTGCAGCGCAGCGTGCTGCTCATGGCTCGACCTCGGCGGCCGCCGCCGCGACCTCCGGGCTCACGTCGGCCGCCGCGTCCCGCTGGGGCACGACGCGCACCAGCGCGGTCAGCGATCGGGCGGGGCAGGTCACCGTCCCCCGCGCGTCGACCGTCCACGCGCCCGGCAGCGCCTCGGGCTCGACGGTGGAGAGCTCGAGCGCCCACCGCGCCCCGTAGCGCGGCGACGGCAGCCGGACGTCGACGTCCTCGTGGTGGCCGTTGATCAGGAACAGAAACGAGTCGTCGACGATCCGCTCCCCGCGCGCGTCGGGGTAGGGGATCGCCTCGCCGTTGAGGAACAGCCCGAGCGCCGGGATGTCGTCGCGCTCCCAGTCGCGGCGGGTCATGCGCCGGCCCTCGGGACGGAACCACCACGAGTCCGGCAGGCTCGCGCCGGTGACGTCGGCGCCGGTGAGGAACTGCCGGCGGTGCAGGACGGGATGCTCCCGGCGCAGGCGGATGACCCGCTTGGTGAACGCGAGCATCCGCTCCTGGTGGGGCTCGAGCTGCCAGTCGAACCAGGAGATCGGCGAGTCCTGGCACCACGCGTTGTTGTTGCCGCCCTGCGTCCGGGCGAACTCGTCGCCGCCGAGGAGCATCGGCGTCCCCTGCGAGAGCAGGAGCGTCGCGACGCAGTTGCGCGTCTGGCGCCCCCGCAGCTCGAGGATCGCCTGGTCGTCGGTCTCGCCCTCGGCGCCGCAGTTCCAGGAGCGGTTGTCGTCGGTGCCGTCCTTGTTGTCCTCGAGGTTGGCCTCGTTGTGCTTCTCGTTGTAGGAGACGAGGTCGCGCAGCGTGAAGCCGTCGTGGGCGGTGATGAAGTTGATCGACGCGCGCGGGGCGCGCCCGTCGTCGTAGAGGTCGGCCGAGCCGGTGAGGCGACTGGCGAGCGCGCTCAGCGGCGTCTCGCCGCGCCAGAAGTCACGGACCTGATCGCGGTAGATGCCGTTCCACTCAGACCACTGCACGGGGAAGTTGCCCACCTGGTAGCCGCCGGGCCCGACGTCCCACGGCTCGGCGATGAGCTTGACCTGCGACAGGACGGGATCCTGGTGGATGAGGTCGAAGAACGCGCCGAGGCGGTCGACCTCGTAGAGCCCGCGCGCGAGCGTCGAGGCGAGGTCGAAGCGGAAGCCGTCGACGTGGCACTCCACCACCCAGTAGCGCAGCGAGTCCATGATCAGCCGCAGGGTGTTCGGGTGGACGGTGTTGAGCGTGTTGCCCGTCCCCGTGAAGTCCATGTAGAAGCGCTTGTCGTCCGGGGACAGCCGGTAGTAGCTCGGGTTGTCGACGCCCCTGAACGAGAGCATCGGCCCGAGGTGGTTGCCCTCCGCGGTGTGGTTGTAGACGACGTCGAGGATCACCTCGACGCCCGCGCGGTGCAGCGCCTTGACCATGCCCTTGAACTCGCGGACCTGCTCGCCCGTGTCGCCCGTCGCGGCGTAGGCCGCGTGCGGCGCGAGGTAGCCGATCGACGAGTAGCCCCAGTAGTTCTTCAGGCCCTTCTCGTTGAGGAAGGACTCGTCGATGATGTGGTGCACGGGCAGCAGCTCGACCGCGGTGATCCCGAGCTCGCAGAGGTAGTCGATCGCGGGCTCGGAGGCCAGGCCGCCGTAGGTGCCGCGCAAGTCCTCGCGCACCTCGGGATGCTGCATGGTGAAGCCCTTGACGTGGGTCTCGTAGATGATCGTGTCGTTCCACGACGTGCGCGGGTGCTCATCGTCCTCCCAGTCGAAGCGGTGATCGACCACGAGGCACTTGGGGATCGCGGGCGCCGAGTCCTCGTCGTCGGGCTCGTAGTCGGCGTCGTCGGAGCCGTCCGGCGTGTAGGGCAGCACCTGCGCCGCGTTCCAGTCGACCTCACCCTCGATCGCCTTGGCGTAGGGGTCGATCAGGAGCTTGCACGGATTGAAGCGTAGGCCGTCGTCGGGCTCGTAGGGGCCGTGGACGCGGTAGCCGTAGCGCTGCCCGGGCCCGACCCCCGGGAGGTAGCAGTGCCAGTTGTGGTTCGTGACCCGGGTGAGCTCGATGCGCTCCTCCTCCCCCTCGGAGGTGAACAGGCACAGCTCGATGCGCTCGGCGTTCTCGGAGAAGATCGCGAAGTTCGTCCCGGCCTCGTCCCACACCGGACCCAGGGGATACGGCTCGCCGGGCCAGACGTGGCGCGCCGGGTTGGGAGTCGACGGGGCGAGGTGGGGCGGGGCGGACATGAGGGGGTCATCTTCCCGCGTCCCGATCGGGCGAACCCGATGCTACTGCGGTGGCATCGCACCGATGGCCACCGCGGGCACCGTCGACAGCTGCATCGCGGTCGGCGTGCTGGAGTGCGGCGACGTCGTCGCCACGTCCGATCCCGGCGACATGCGGCGCCTGCTCGGCGCGGCCGCCCGGCTGCTCGTGGTGTAGGCGGCCTCAGCCCCGCAGAAGGGCGCCCGCGCGCGGCGGCACCCGCACGCCGCCGGCCTCCAGCGCGGTCGCCTCCGGGTGCGTGGCCAGCGTGACGATCCCCGCCGCCGCCGGCACGCAGACCGCCGCGGTGCCGAAGTTCATGCACAGCACGTAGTCGCCGCGGACGACCCGCACCCAGCGCCCCTCCTCGTCGCCGGAGGCCTGCGCGTCACCGGGCGGCAGCTCGCGCCGGACGCGCAGGAGGTCGCGATGGAGCTCCAGCAGCCGCTCGTCGGCCTCGCGCGTGAGCTTGGAGCGCAGGAACGTCGCGGGGTCCTGCGGGTCGGGGACCTCCTCGCCGGCGAACGCGGCGAAGGACGCGAACTCGCGGCGGCGCCCGTCGCGGGTGGCGGTGGCGATCTCCTCGTCGATGTGGTCGCAGAAGAACTGAAACGGCGCCGTCTCGCCGTACTCCTCACCCATCCAGAGCATGGGGACGAACGGCGACAGGAGCGTCGCGAAGGCCGCCAGCGGGCGCAGCTCGGCGTGCAGCCGGTCACCCAGCGCGCGGTTGCCGACCTGGTCGTGGTTGGCGGAGAACACGACGAACTCCGTGACGGGGCGATCGAACGCCGGCGCCCCGAAGCGCTGGGCGCGGAAGTCCGACCACGTGCCGTCGTGCAGGAAGGGACGGCCGTAGCACTTCACGAGGTCGGCGATCGCGCCGAACTCGGCGTAGTAGCCCTCCCGCTCGCCGGTGAGCAGCGTACGCAGGCAGTGGTGGAAGTCGTCGGCCCAGGCCGCGTCGTGCCCGAGCCCGCCGTCCTCGGCGGGCCGCGTGACCGCCGGGTCGTTCATCCCGGACTCCGCGACCACGAGCGCCCGCGGGTCGATCGCGTGCACACGCTCGCCCAGCTCGCGCAGGAGCGGCCGCGCGGAGCCGTCGTAGATCGCGTGGATCGCGTCGAGGCGCAGGCCGTCGACGTGGAAGTCGCGGATCCAGCCCTCCGCGCTCTGCAGCACCCACTCGCGGACCGGGTCGCACCAGGCGTCGTCGTAGTTGATCGCCGCGCCCCAGAACGTCGAGTACTTGTCGGTGAAGTAGGGCCCGAAGGCCTCCAGCGCCTTGCCGCCGCTGGCCCCGACGTGGTTGTAGACGACGTCGAGGATCACGGCGAGCCCCGCGGCGTGCGCGGCGTCGACGAGGCGGGCGAACGCGTCGGGGCCCCCGTAGCTCGACTGCGCCGCCGAGAGGTAGACGCCGTCGTAGCCCCAGCCGTGGCGGCCCGGGAACTCCGCGACGGGCATGACCTCGACGGCGGTCACGCCGAGCACCGCGAGCGCGGGCAGGTGCGCCACGGCCGCGTCGAACGTGCCCTCCGGGGTGAACGTGCCGACGTGCAGCTCGTAGATCACGAGCGCCGCGGCGGCCACCCCGGTCCAGTCGCGGTCGCTCCAGCACCACGTCCGCGGATCCACGACCGCCGAAGGACCCCGCAGGCCCTCCGGCTGCCAGCGCGAGGCGGGGTCGGGGAGCCCGTCGGCGTCCTCGAGCAGATAGCGGTACGGGTCGCCGTGGACGGCCGGGAGCGTCGCGCTCCACACGCCGAACCCCTCGAGCTCGAGCGCGTAGCGCTCCCCGCGCAGCTCCACCGCGACGCGTTCGGCCGCGTGCGCCCAGACCCGGAAGGTCGTCCGCCCGGGGTCGGCGGGGGTCGCCCCGAGCGGGCGCAGGAACGGGAGATCCGAGCTCACCCTCGCGCTCTTCCCGCGGTCCGCGGGCCTCAACCGGCGCGGGCGGAGCGCGGAAAAGGGTTGACTGTCCGACAACCCGGGAACCCATCCCCTGCTGTCAGCTCCTTTCGGAAAGGCTTCACCATGTCCCGCCGCATCCTCATCACCGTCGGCATCCTCGTGAGCACGCTCACGGCTGCTTCTCCGAGCCTCGCCGTGGCCAGCGACGCGACGCTCAAGACGCAGATCAAGCGCAACCTCGTCGCGATCCGCCCCGCCCTCAGCGGGTTCCAGGAGGCCACCGACGCCTTCAAGCCGGGGAAGTCCCCCGCCCGCCTGGAGAAGGCGACGCGCCGCCTCACGCTCAAGATCAGCACGTACAAGCGGCGGATCGTCGCGGTCAAGACGTCCACGGCGACCGGTGCGAAGGGCAAGAAGCTGCTGCTGTCCGGGCTCGGCGAGTTCGGCTCCGGGCTGCGCCAGTACAAGCGGGCGCTCGACAAGCTCGACGCGGGCGCCTCGAAGACCGCCACGCGCTCTGCCCTGCGCAAGGCCGACCGCCGCTTCATGGTGGCCGCGAAGTTCGAGGACGAGGCGTTGGCCACGCTCAACGTCGAGCGCCCGAACTGAGCGACCGGGGTGCACTCGTGACGGGCCGCGCAGCAGGAGCCGCGGCGCCGTGCGGCCGATGACGCGCAGCGGGTGCCAGCGGATGCGCGCCGCGAGGCCGGCGGCTTCGTCAGTCCCGGCTGGGCGATGGCGCTCGGCGCCCTGGCCGCGCTGCCGTGCTACGCGGCGAGCCTCTGGCGGCCGCGCACACGGGTGGACGAGACGCTCGACGTGCTCGCCACCCACGGCATCGCCGGCCTGACGGGGCTCCTGCTCGTCGGCGTCGTCGCCCAGAGGTCCTGGAACGGCGTGGCCGACGGCCTGCTCTACGGCGACGCGGGCCGGCTCGGCTCCCAGGCCCTCGTCGCCCTCGCCGCACCCACCTACGCCTTCGGAGAGGGCGCGATCCTGCTGAGGACGGAGACGGGGGCCTGACGGAGCACGAGCGATCGAGCCGTTCGCGCTCCCGTTGGACGGAGCTGCCGTGCACCGCCCGCGAGGTCGGTCATGGGTAGAAGAGCAGCTGGTGCGACGTGTAGGCGAACAGCACGCCCAGCACGCTCCAGGTCACCGGCCAGCTCAGGGTGCGGCGAAAATCCGATTCCCAGCGGCCAAAGCGACGGACCGCGACGAGGACGATCAGCAGCAGGACGCCGTAGCTGACGAGCGCTGCCCCGGGCGGGAGCGCCAAGCCGATGAGCGGCGCGACCACCAGGCCGAGCAGCAGCCAGGCCGTGA
Source organism: Solirubrobacterales bacterium (assembly GCA_038321325.1). GTDB lineage: Bacteria > Actinomycetota > Thermoleophilia > Solirubrobacterales > Solirubrobacteraceae > Paraconexibacter. The sequence continues at coordinate 83,928 of JBBQEV010000002.1, read as the reverse complement.
TCGCCAGCAGGTCCACGGAGAGGTTCGTGCGTTCGCGTCCGAAGATGGTGATGAAGCCCGCAGCGCCGACCAGGCCTGCGGCCATGAAGACCCCGAGTGGCCATCGCGAGTCGAGGCCGAAGATCAAGCTCATGAGCTGACCCCCGCCGAAGAGCAGCAGCGGCCCGATCACGCTGACGGCCAGGTAGGAGACCCCCATGTCGCCCGGGGAGTCCCAGGGATTCCGGAAGACCGGTCGGCCGGGCTTCAGAGCCGCTTTCAGTGCTACAGGCTCAAGCGCGGCGCGCAGGGTTGCTTTCATCTCGACATCTCCGGGCTGGTGCGATTGGTCGCACCGCCGAGACTACACCGGTGGGCGGCACGCTTCGACGGCGCCGTCTCGCGCAAGCTGGGTCCGCGCGGGACCGCGGTGAAGGTCAATACGGGCTGACCGGCAGTCGGGGACGCACCGACGCGCGACGCCACGAACCGTCGAAGTCACTCGTGGGGGTACTGGGCGTCCATGCCGGATCGCAGCGTGGCAGTCTCGATCCGTCCGGGCATTACGGGGTGGACGCGGTAGGAGAATAGGCCGCCGCTGAGGCGAGCTGGAACACGCGCTGCCCATCTGGAGTCAGCTCGGTGACCACGCTGCTCATGCACCAGTCGAGCACCCAGTTGCCTGTCGGCAACCACGCTCAACGTCGACTACCCGAACTGCCTGACCGGACACCGGGCCACCCGGCGCCCGGTCCCTTCACGCGGACCGGGAGATCACGTACGAGCGGCTCGCCACGGCCTCCGTGCCGGAGCGGTGATCGTCGATGACGTGCTCGACCGCGACGCCCGCGGCGCGGAAGGTCCGCGTCACGTCCTCCTCGGAGAGCGCGCTGAGGGTCATCGCGTAGGGGTGCACCCGTGACGGGCCGCGCAGCAGGAGCCGCGGCGCCGTGCGGCCGATGACGCGCAGCGGGTGCCAGCGGATGCGCGCCGCGACCGACGACGGGAGCTGGACGACGCCCACGCCCTGAGGCCTCAGCGCGGCGGCGAGCGCACCCAGGTAGCCGCGGATCGCGGCGCGATCGGTGACGTGCTGGAGAGCGATCAGGCTGATGACGAAGTCGCACGTGCCGCGCGCGAACGCCAGCTCCCCGGGCGCCGCGGCGTGCACGAACGCGACGTTCCCCCGGTCGTGGTTGCGGCGCGCGGCGGCGTCGAGCATCGGCCGCGAGATGTCGACTCCGGTCACCGCCGCGAAGCGCGGGGAGAGCGCGCGCGTGAGCCGCCCGACCCCGCAGCCGAAGTCGAGCGCGCGGCCCGCCGCCGGCACGAGACCGGCCGCCTCCAGGAATGCGAAGACGCGTTCGATCTCCCGTTCGCCGCTCGTGAAGAACGCCGCGTCGTCCCAGCCGCCGTGCCGGCGCCCGGCGTCCGTGCATACCGCCCACAGCGGGTCCTCGCGGCCGAAGTGCTCCCAGGACGCCTGGTCCTTCTCGAGGCTCATCCGGCGTCATCCTTGCCGACTGTCGCGGTCAACGTCGCCCGCCGACGTCCGTAGCACTACTGCTACGATCCGGCCGATGACCGTGATCCCTCAGCGGACGCTGCGCAACGAGGTCGGCGATGTCCTGCGGCGCGCGGAGGCGGGCGAGCGCTTCGTCATCACCGTGTCCGGCCGGCCGGTCGCCGAGCTCGGGCCGGTGACGACGACAGGACCGCAGCGGTTCGTGCCCGCCGACGCCGTCAGCGCGTTGCTCGCCTCACTCCCACCGGTGACCGGCCTCCGCGAGGAGCTCGACGAGGCCGTCGACTCAGACCTCCACGACCCGTTCGGGTGAGGGGGCTGCTGGACACCTCCGTCGCGATGGAGACGCTCCCGGTCAGCGGCGACGAGGTCTCGATCAGCGTCGTCACCATGGCCGAGCTCCGGTTCGGCGTCCAACGTGCTCCCGATCCTGCGGAGCGCCGGCGTCGCTCCGCGCGTCTCCATGGGCTCGGCGAGGTGTTCGATCCGTTACCGGTCGACCTCGCGGTCTGCCACGCGTGGGGTGACCTCGCGGCGCATACGGCCACGCGGGGTCGCAACCCGCGCTCACGCGCCTTCGACCTCCTCATCGCCGCGACCGCCCGGGTCCACGGCCTCACGCTGCTCACGCGCGACGAGGATCTCCTCTGGCTCTCCGACGTCTTGGACGTCCGCCGCGTCTAGCCCGCTCAGCGCTCGGGCACGAGCCAGACCACGCCGAGCGGCGGCAGGTCGACCGGAGCCGAGAAGGCCTGCGCATGCCAGGGCACCGCCTCGGCCTCGACGCCGGCCTGGCCCTCGCAGGCTCCGGAGCCGCCGAACGCCGCGGCGTCGGTGTCGAGGACCTTCGTCCAGCGGCCGGCCTGCGGCAGTCCCGTCCGGTAGCCCGGCCGCGGCGCCGGCGAGAGGTTCATCGCGCAGACCAGCACGTCGCGCGCGCGGTCCTTCCCGAAGCGGGCGAAGACCACGACGTTGCCCTCGGCGTCGTTGGGCTCCAGCCAGGCGAAGCCCGCACCGTCGAAGTCGACCTCGAACAGCGCCGGCGTCCGTGCGTAGACGCGGTTGAGCTCGCGCACCGTCGACTGCACGCCGGCGTGACCGGGATCGGAGAGCTCGTGCCAGTCGAGCGAGCGCTCGGAGCTCCACTCGCGTTGCTGGCCCCATTCCAGGCCCATGAACAGCAGCTGCTTGCCGGGGTGCGCCCACATGAAGGCGTACAGCGCGCGGAGGTTCGCGAGCTTCTGCCACTGGTCGCCCGGCATCTTCTCGACGATCGAGCCCTTGCCGTGCACGACCTCGTCGTGGGAGAGCGGCAGCAGGAAGTTCTCGCTGAAGGCGTAGACGAGGCTGAAGGTCAGCTCATGGTGGTGGTACTTGCGGTAGACCGGGTCCTGCGCGAAGTAGCGCAGGGTGTCGTTCATCCACCCCATGTTCCACTTGAAGCCGAAGCCCAGGCCGCCGAGGTAGGTGGGCCGCGAGACCCCCGGCCACGAGGTCGACTCCTCGGCGGCGGAGATCACGCCGGGCTCGCGCGCGTGGAGAACCTCGTTGAGCTCCTTGAGCAGCGCGACCGCCTCCAGGTCCTCGTTTCCGCCGAACTCGTTGGGCACCCACTGCCCCGCCTCGCGCGAGTAGTCGAGGTAGAGCATCGAGGCCACGGCGTCGACGCGGATGCCGTCGGCGTGGTACTCGCGGGCCCAGAACAGCGCGCTCGCCAGCAGGAAGTTGCGGACCTCGTTGCGGCCGGAGTTGAAGACCAGCGTGCCCCAGTCGGGATGGGAGCCGCGCCGCGGGTCGGCGTGCTCGTAGAGCCTGGTCCCGTCGAACTCCGCGAGCGCCCAGGCGTCCTTGGGGAAGTGCGCGGGCACCCAGTCGAGCAGGACGCCGATCCCCTCGGCGTGCAGGTGGTCGACGAACGCGCGGAGCTCGTCCGGGCTCCCGTAGCGCGGCGTCGGCGCGAAGTACGAGGTCACCTGATAGCCCCACGACGGGGCGTAGGGGTGGCCCATGACCGGCAGGAGCTCGACGTGCGTGAAGCCCATGTCCTTCGCGTAGGCGGCGAGGTCGCGCGCGAGCGTGGGGTAGTCCAGCGGCTCGTCCGGACGATCGGGGCTGCGCCGCCAGGAGCCGAGGTGCACCTCGTAGATCGAGATCGGCTCGTCGAGCGGCGGCTTGCCGACCGCCCGCCGCGCCGCGATCCAGTCCGCGTCGCTCCAGACGTGGCGCGGCGTGTGCACGACGCTCGAGGTCTGCGGCGGGAGCTCGGTCTCGAACGCGTACGGATCGGCCTTGAGGACGATCGCGCCGCTCTGGTCGCGAATCTCGAACTTGTAGCGCGCGCCGTCGCCGACGTCGGGGACGAACAGCTCCCAGATGCCGCTGGAGCCGAGCGTGCGCATGTGGTGCAGCCGGCCGTCCCACGAGTCGAAGTCGCCGACGACCGAGACCGACGCCGCACCCGGCGCCCAGACCGCGAAGGCGGTGCCCGACACGCCGTCGATCTCGCGCACGTGCGCGCCGAGGTGTGCGTAGATCTCCTCGTGGCGCCCTTCCCCGGCCAGGTGGATGTCGAGCTCGCCGAGCGTCGGGGCGTAGGCGTAGGGGTCCTTGAGCCGGAACGTCTGCCCGCCGGCGTAGACGACCTCGAGCTCGTAGCGCAGCGGCAGCGTCGCCTCCGGCAGCGTCGCCTCGAAGACCCCGCCGGGGTGAACCCGGACCAGCGCGAGCTCCATGCCGTCCGCGTGCGCCGCGACGGCGGTGGCATCGGGCCGGAAGGCGCGGATCAGCACGCCTCCGGCGACCGGGTGCGCGCCGAGCCAGGCGTGGGGGTCGGTGACCGTCCCCTCGACGAGCCGGTCGAAGTTCGCCGACGGCGGGATCGGGGGGCTCATGCGGGGAGGGGCTCCTGGAGCAGGCGCGCGATCCCGGCCACCGGGATCTTCACCCACTCGGGACGGTTGTCGAGCTCGTAGCGCAGCTCGTAGACGGCCTTCTCGAGCTCGAAGATCGCCAGGAGCTTGTCGATCGCGGTCTGTCCCGCGGGCAACAGCGCCGGGTCGACGTGCGCGTAGTAGCCCTCGAGGAAGGCGGCGCGCGCCGCGTCCTCCCAGTCCTCGGGCGCGGGCTTGCCGTACAGCAGGTCGCTCGCGCTCGCGACGTAGGCCAGCGAGCGCAGCATGCCCGCGACGTCGCGCAGCGGGGAGCGCTTGCGGCGCCGGTCGCGCAACGAGCGCGCCGGCTCGCCCTCGAAGTCGAGGATCACCCAGCGGCCGTCGGGCTGCGCGAGCGTCTGGCCCAGGTGGAAGTCGCCGTGGTGACGGATCTGGCGACCGCCCACGCCGACGTGGCTCATCATCTGCAGGCGGTCGTGGATCTCCTGGCCGCGGTGCAGGATCGGCTCGAGCGCCGGGTTGTCGGCGGGCAGGTCGATGAAGACCCGCTCGATCTGCTCGTCGATCGTCGCGGTGAGCAACGCGAGGGCGTCCTCCGACGGCTCGTCCGGGGCGAAGTCCGAGTTCATCGCCCCGGAGCCCAGGGCGCGGTGCATGTCGCCGGTCACGGCGCCCAGCTCGCGCAGCCGCTCGATGAGCCCGTCGTCGCCGGCGCCGATCGCCTCGAGCGCGAGCGCCCAGCCGTCCGTCCCGTCGGCGACGTAGTCCTGCACCACGCCGAGCGTCGCCTCCATCAGCTCGCCCGAGTAGTCGTACCAGCCCTGGAGCCGGGCGATATTCGCGAAGCCCTGCTCGGTGAGGAACTTGAGCATCTCGAGCTCGGGGTTGTCCCCGGCTTCCAGCCGGCGGAAGACCTTCAGGACGTAGCGGTCGTCGAGGATCACCGACGAGTTGGACTGCTCGGCGCCCATCGGCCGCACCGCGGGGCAGGAGCCCATGTCGGGCGCGCCCTCGGTGTGGTGGAAACGCACGCAGCCGTGCTCGCCGTCGATCTCGCGGCCGCCGTCGAAGAGGCCCGCCAGCACGCCGCCCTGCTCCGGGTCGCCGACCGCGTCGTAGAGCTCCCAGCCGCCGGCCTCGTGGATCGTGCCGGCCTCGTCCTCGATCGTCTTGCGCCGGGCGCCGAGAAGCACCTGATACAGCTCATGGGTCCCGGTGGCGAAGCGCGCCTCAACGAGGGCGAGCACGAGCGGCTGCTCCTCGGACTCCCGCAGGGTCAGGGTCTCGAGCAGGTTCACGGCGCTCAGGTCGCGGGACTTCGAGGCGAACCAGCGCTGCTCGACCAGCCAGCCGTGCAGGAACTGCGCATCAACGCTGACCATGGCGGCGATCTCCCTCGTCCTCGTCGGGGGGCGTGAGCACGAACCAGAAGAACCCGCGCGGCGCGAGCGTCAACAGGTACGGCCACTGGCCGATGCGCGGGAAGCGCACCCGGCCGAACATCTCCTCGGGGTAGCGGCCCTCGAACTCCGCGAGGTCGAGCTCGACCGCCTGCGCGGTCCGCGCGAGGTTGTGCACGCAGAGCACGAGGTCGTCCTCGTAGCGGCGGACGTGCGCGAAGATGCGGTGGTTCGACGTCGAGAGCGGCTCGTAGGTGCCAAAGCCGAACACCGGGTGCTCCTTGCGCAGCGCGATGAAGCGCTTGAGCCACCGCAGCAGCGAGTTCGACGTGCGCAGCTGGGCCTCGACGTTGACCGCCTGGTAGCCGTACACGGGGTCCATCAGCGGCGGCGCGTAGAGCTGCGCGAAGTCCGCCCGCGAGAAGCCGCCGTTGCGGTCGCCGCTCCACTGCATCGGGGTCCGCACGCCGTCGCGGTCGCCGAGGTAGACGTTGTCGCCCATCGCGATCTCGTCCCCGTAGTAGAGGATCGGGGAGCCCGGCAGCGAGAACATGATCGCCGTCATCAGCGCGATCTCGTCGCGGCCGTTGTCCAGCAGCGGCGCAAGGCGGCGGCGGATGCCGAGGTTGAGCTTCATCCGCGGGTCCTTGGCGTACTCCGCGTACATGTAGTCGCGCTCCTCGTCGGTGACCATCTCCAGGGTCAGCTCGTCGTGGTTGCGCAGGAACAGGCCCCACTGGCAGTTGACCGGGATGTCCGGAGTGCGTTGCAGGATCTCGTAGATCGGCGTGGCCTCCTCGCGCCGGACCGCCATGAACATGCGCGGCATGACGGGGAAGTGGAAGCACATGTGGCACTCGTCGCCGTCGCCGAAGTACTCCACGACGTCCTCGGGCCACTGGTTGGCCTCGGCGAGCAGGACCTTGTCGGGGTACTCGGCGTCGACGGTCTTGCGCAGCTTCTTGAGGAACTCGTGGGTCGGCGGGAGGTTCTCGCCGTTGGTCCCGTCGCGGACGTAGAGGTAGGGCACGGCGTCGAGGCGAAAGCCGTCGAGCCCGAGGTCGAGCCAGAAGCGCAGGGCGTCGATCATCGCCTCGTGCACCTCCTCGTTCTCGTAGTTGAGATCCGGCTGGTGGGAGAAGAAGCGGTGCCAGAAGTACTGGCCGCGGACGGCGTCCCAGGTCCAGTTGGACGGCTCGGTGTCGGTGAAGATGATCCGCGCGTCGGGGTAGCGATCGTCGGTGTCCGACCAGACGTAGTAGTCGGACTTCGCGTTGTCGGCGCCCTTACGCGACTCCTTGAACCACGCGTGGTCGGAGGAGGTGTGGTTCATCACGAGGTCGGCGATCACGCGGATGCCGCGCTCGTGGGAGGCGTCGATGAACGTCTTGACGTCGTCCATCGTGCCGTAGTCCGGATGGACCTTGTAGAAGTCGGCGATGTCGTAGCCGCCGTCGCGCAGCGGGCTCTCGTACATGGGCAGCAGCCAGATGCAGTCGACCCCCAGCCACTGGAGGTAGTCGAGCTTCTCGGTCAGGCCGCGGAAGTCGCCGGAGCCGTCGCCGTTGCCGTCGAAGAACCCCCGCAGGTGGATCTCGTAGAAGACCGCCGTCTTGAACCAGAGCGGCTCGGACTCGAACCAGCGGTTCTGCGGCGCGTGCTGGGGCGCCGGCGTCTGCTCGGCGGTCATGCGGCCTCCGTTGCAGCTTTGTGCGCAGCCCGCAATACTGCGCCGCTCACAGGACCTCCAGGACGTGGGCGGCGCCCGGAGCCAGGCGGACGAAGTTGCGGCCGACGTACCACGTGAAGCGCTCGCCGGTGAGGCCGTCGCGGACCTCGTAGGCCGGCGGCAGCCCGCTCTCGTAGGGGACGTCGGCGATCCCCTCCTGCGTCGCGAAGGGGTCGAGGTTGACGACGGTGACGACCGTGTCGGCGCCGTGGCGCTTGACGTAGGCGATGAGCTGGTCGTTCTCCGTGCCCAGGAAGCGCACGTCGGCCAGGTGCTGCAGCGCGGGGTGTGCGCGGCGCAGCGCGTTGAGCTTGTGGACCACGGGCAGCAGCGGGCCGTCGAGCCGGCGCTGCTGGGCCTCGTACTTCTCCGAGTCGAGGTACTCCTCCGAGCCCGGCCGGACGGGCACGTTCTCGAAGCGCTCGTAGCCCGAGTAGATGCCGTAGCTCGGCGAGAGCGTGGCGGCGAGCACGAGGCGGGCGTGAAACGCCGGCGGCCCGCCGTGCTGGAGGTACTCCGAGAGGATGTCGGGCGTGTTGGTGAAGAAGTTGGGGCGGTAGTAGTCCTGCATGCCCGACCGGGTGAGCTCGATCATGTACTCCGTCAGCTCGTGGCGTGAGTTCTTCCAGGTGAAGTACGTGTAGCTCTGGCTGAAGCCGATCTTCGCCAGCGCGCGCATGACGGCGGCCTTGGTGAACGCCTCGGCGAGGAAGACGACGTCGGGCTCGTCGGCGCGGATCTCCTTGATCAGCCACTCCCAGAACGCGAACGGCTTGGTGTGCGGGTTGTCGACGCGGAAGACGCGGACGCCCTGGGCGACCCAGTGCCGGACGACCTCCAGGAGCGCCTGCCACAGCGCCTCCCAGTCCTCGGTGTCCCAGTTGACGTTGTAGATGTCCTGGTACTTCTTCGGTGGGTTCTCCGCGTACTTCAGCGTGCCGTCGGGGCGCTGGGAGAACCACTCGGGGTGGGTGGCCAGCCACGGGTGGTCGGCCGAGCACTGGATCGCGAAGTCCAGCGCGAGGTCCATGTCGTGCACGCGGCAGGCGGCCACGAGCGCCGCGAAGTCCTGCTCGGTGCCGAGCTCCGGGTGGATCGCGTCGTGGCCGCCGTCCGGGGAGCCGATCGCCCACGGCGAGCCCGGGTCGCCGGGCCCGGCGGTCACCGCGTTGTTGAGGCCCTTGCGGTTCTTGACCCCGATCGGATGGATCGGCGGCAGGTAGAGGACGTCGAAGCCGAGCGCGGCGAGCTGGGGCACGACCTTCGCGGTGCCCCGCAGGCCGCCCCACGAGCGGGGGACGAGCTCATACCAGGCGCCGCAGCGGGCGCGGACGCGGTCGACGTCGAGCGCGAGCGGCGGGGTGCGGGTCCCTTGCCCCCGGTCCGGCCAGCGCCCGGCGGCCTCCGCGACATCGACGGAGATCGCCTCGTCGAGCGTCCACTCGGCCAGGACGGCGGTGAGCCGCGCGCGGTCGGCGCCCTTCGCGCGCGCGGCGATCGCCTCCACGATCACCCGACCCTCGAGCAGCTCGCTGCTCAGGTCCTCCTGATGGGCGTCGAGCTTGCGCGTGACCTCCGTGCGCCACGAGCCGAAGGCGTCGGCCCAGGCCTCGAAGGCAAAACTCCAGTGCCCCTGGCGGTCGACGGGGAAGGCGCCCGCGAAGCCGTTGCCGCCGCGATCGGCGTCGTAGGGCGTAAGCGGCGCCTCGCTCCAGCCCTTGTCGCCCGGCGCGCGGTAGCGCACCACGGCCCGCAGCACCTCGTGCCCGTCGCGGAAGAGGTCGGCGGAGACGGGAACCTCATCCCCGACGCACGCCTTGGCCGGGTAGCGGCCGGCGTCCACGCTCGGCTCGGGGCGCTCGATCAGGATCCGGGCGGGCGGCTGACGGCGTGCGGGGACAGGCATCGACATTGAGCCTTATCCACTTGGTGCACAGATGACGCACGATCGTGTGAAGAGAAGGTGCGGCGCCCGTCTTTTCAGTTCGCGCGCTCGCGCGTGACGAGCCGGCCCGCCGCGGGCAGGAGAGCCTCGTGTCCCCCGCCCCCCGACGCTCCGGCGTCCAGCTCCACCTCACCGCGCTGCCCGACGGCCGCCTCGGCCCGTCCGCGTACGCGTTCGTCGACTGGCTGGCCGCGGCGGGGCAGACCTACTGGCAGGTGCTGCCGCTCGGGCCGCCCGACGAGCACCGCTCGCCGTACAAGGCGGCGAGCGCGTTCGCGGCGTGGAGCGGGCTGCTGGCCGAGCCCGAGGCGCCCGTCTCCGCGGACGAGGTCGTGGCGTTTCGCGCGCGGCACGGCTACTGGATCGCCGGGTGGGAGGCGTTCGCCGGCGCGGGCGCCGTTGAGGACCAAGTGCGCTTCGAGCGCGAGTGGGCCGCGCTGCGCGCGTACGCGGCGTCCCGCGGGATCCGGCTCGTCGGCGACGTCCCGATCTACGTCGCGCCGGGCGGCGCCGACCACCAGACGTGGCCTGAGCTGTTCCTGTCCACGGGACAGGCCGGCGCGCCCCCCGACGCGATGGCGCAGGACGGCCAGCTCTGGGGCAACCCGCTGTACGACTGGCCCGCGCTGCAGCGGCGCGGCTACCGCTGGTGGACCGAGCGCCTGCGCCGCACCTTCGACCTCTTCGACGTCACCCGCATAGACCACTTCCGGGCCTTCGTGGCCTACTGGGCGGTGGCCGGCGACGCCGAAACCGCAGTCGGCGGCCGGTGGCGGCGCGGGCCGGGCCGGGCCGTGTTCGACGCCGCGGCGCGGGAGCTCGGCGAGCTCGAGGTCATCGCCGAGGACCTCGGGCTCATCACCGAGCCCGTGACCCGGCTGCGCCAAGAGCTCGGGTTCCCGGGGATGCTCGTCACCCTGTTCGGCTTCGACCCGGACGACCCCAACGGCCCGCACCGCCCCGAGAACCACGCCGAGGACCGGTGGATCTACGTCTCTACACACGACACGGACACCGCGGCCGGCTGGTACGCGGGCGCCTCCGCAGAGCAGCGGACCAGCCTGGCCGCCGCGCTCGCGGCGCGGGGCATCGCGGAGCGCGCGGGCGACGAGCACTGGGCGCTCGTGCGCCTCGCGTTCTCCTCGCCGTGCCCCGTCGCGATGCTCGCCGCGCAGGACGCGCTCGGGCTCGGCTCGGAGGCGCGGATGAACGTCCCGGGGACGAAGGGAAGGTCGTGGCGCTGGAAGCTCGAGCCCGGCCAGCTCACGCCCGCGCACGCGACGCGGCTGCGCGCGGCGACGCGGGCGGCAGGGCGGTTGCCGGGCTGAGCGACGGCGATCCACCCGGCGTTGCGGTCAGGCGAGAGGATCCACCCAGCGGATCTCCGTGAAGCGCGCGAAGTCGTGGTCGGCCGAGTAGACCGTGAGGCCGTGCTCGTAGGCGAGCGCGGCAAGCTCAACGTCTGGGACCAGGTTGCCGGTGGCGTGATGGCGCTCCATGAGCCCGCGGAAGACCTCGGCGTGGCGCGACGTCGGCGCCGGGATCCAGACTGCAGCGTTGGTGAGGACGGCGTCGACGAACCTCCACGCTTCCTCTGCGCTCAACGGGGTCGGTGACGCTCGCCCGTTGGTGCTGATGCGCAGGAAGCCTGCCAACGACGACCACGGGATGCCGACTTGACGCGAACCGTCGAGGACGCCGGCCATCCACTCGGATGCCTTCGCGTGATCGGGGCTCCTGCGGTCGGATGCGTAGAGCAGCAGGTTGACGTCGATGAGCACTCAGCCGTCCTGCTCGTCGAGCATCGCGAGAACCTCGCCGGTGCAGCGGACGTCGATGGTCAGCCCGAGGTCGAAGCTCGGAAGGGGCAGCGGGGGCGGCGGCGGCCGGTGTTCGGCGATGGCCCCGCGGCGGACGAGGTCGTTGACCACCTCGGAGACGCCCGTCCCGTCCTCCCTGCGTCGTCGCTCGATCAGCGCGGCTACGTCGTCGGCGAAGGTGATCGTCGTCCGCATGCATGAACGATAGCATCAAGATGCGATACCAGCATCATCAACGTGTCGACATGAGGCCCGGGTCACGCATCAGAGCGCCCCATCCGCGAGACTCCCGCACGGATGAGCGAGCGCGCCGGACTCGTCGCCCTCGGCGACTCCATCACCTACGGCGAGGGCGGGATCGTCCTCGGCGTCGACGGGCGCTCCTGGGCGCTCTGGCTCGCCCAGGCGCTCGACCTCCCGTACACGAACTACGCGGTCTGCGGCGCGCGCGCCGCAGACGTGCGCGCCGGCCAGCTCCCGCGCGTCCGCCGCGCATACGACCTCGGGGTGCTCTTCGTCGGGGTCAACGACGCACGCGAGCCGGGCTTCGACCGCGCGGCGTTCGACCGCGACGTGCGAGGCATCTGCGCCGGGCTGGCGCCGTGCTGCGCGCGGCTGCTGCTGCTCACCGTCCCGCGTGACCTCGGGCGAACGCGCGCGGGAGAGAACGTCGCGGCCGCGAACGCCGCGATCCGGGCGGCGGCGGGCGCGGTCGGGGGCACGGTCGTGGCGCTCGACGACCTCGCAGGCTGGCGCTGGATGCTCCCCGACGCCGTCCACCCCACCGCGCTCGGGCAGCTCGAGATCGCCGACCGCGCGGCGCGGGCGCTCGGGGCCGGAGTCGTGCCGAGCGCCCGGACCCCGCCGAAGACCGAGCGGCGCGCCCGCGCCCGCTTCGGGCTCGACTGGGGGCGCCAGTGGCTGCGCGAGGCCTGGCGGCGCGAGCGCGAGCGACGGACGGCGTGAAGCGCAGCGCCCCCGGGGTCGAGCGGGCGGCGGGCGCGCGGATCGGCCGCCGGGTGGTGCTCGCGGCGGACGGCGGACGCATCGTGCTCGGCCCCGCCGCCGTGATCGGCGACCGCTGCGAGCTGCGCGCCGCACCCGGCGCGCTCATCGTCGTAGAGGGCGTCCTCGACGAGGGCTGCCGCCTCGTCGCGCAGATGGCGATCACCGTGGAGGCGGGCGCCCGGCTCGGCCCGGAGTGCGTGCTGATCGACGCCGCCCCCGTCCTCGACGACGTCGAGCGCCCGGTCCGCGAGCAGGGCTCTCGCGCCGCGCCCGTCCGGATCGCGGCGGGGGCGGCGCTCGGCCCGGGGGCCGCGGTGCTCCGCGGCGTCACGGTCGGCCGTGCGGCCACGGTGCTCGCGCATTCCGTCTGCACCCGGGACGTCCCGCCCGGCGCCGAGGTCGCGGGAGCGCCGGCGCGCGCACGCGCGGACGGACCGACGTCGTGAACACGGGGCGCCGCTCCCGCCCCGGCCCTCCGCCGTCCGGCAGCGTGCGTGACGGACACAGGGGTGCGAGCCTCCTCCTAGGCTCGCAGGGTGTCGTCTCCAGCCCTCGAACGTCGAGTGCTCACCGCCCCCGACGCGATCCCGCGCGCGGCCGCCCGCTACGCGGCGGACGCAGAGCACGCGTGGATGCTCCGTCAGTCGCGGTCGCTCCGCCGCTCGTACGCGGCGGAGGCGTTCGGCCGTGGCGAGCAGGCGGAGCAGATCTGGATGCTGCGACAGCCCGACCACATCCGCGAGGACTACGTCCGCGAGGTGCTCGGCGGGTAGCGGCGGCGGCCGGCGCATCTCAACAGGCACGCGAGATCGACGCCGAAGATCCTCTTGACGCCCGGGACCCCCGGCCCGTAGGTTCGCTGCCGTGCCCACTCGTCACCGTCAGACCGCGGAGGGAAACGTCACCGGGCGGAACCTCCTCGCCGTGCTCGCCGCCGTCATGGCCACCGGCGCGGCGGCCGCCTGCGGCTCCAGCGCCGAGAAGCCCAAGTCGCTCGCCGAGGCCAAGGCCACGCTGTCGAAGGACTGCCAGCAGGGCAAGGCCGCCGACAAGCCCCTCTGCGACTGCATCGGCGACAAGCTGTCCGCCGCAGGCAACGACGCCGAGAAGATCCTCGCGCTCGACAAGGAGGTCAACGGGGGCAAGACGCCGGCGGCAGTCAGCAAGGCGGCCACGCAATGCGCCGCCAGCGCCGCCAAGTAGGTCCGTCGGACGGCGTCGACCCAAGGCCGCTCGCGGACGGTCACCGCCGGCGCACACGCCCAGTGGCTAGGCTCGCCCCCGATGGCCGATCTTCTTGAAGACGTACGAACCCAGATCCGGGCCCGCCTCGACGCGCTGCGTCCCGCCGTCGACGAGCTCGCGCGTCTCGAGCAGGCGCTGAGCGCGTTGGAAGCCCGGCCGCAGTCCGCACCGCCGCCATCAGCGTCCGCGCCGCGCACGTCACGTCGGCAGACCCGCAGGACGCGCGGCGGGCAGACCGCGAAGGCGCCGGCCGAACGCGAGGCGCTGCGCGCCCGGGCACTTGAGCTGATCGGCGAGCGCCCCGGGATCACGAAGGCCGAGCTCCGGCAGACGCTCGGGCTCAGCGGCCAGGAGATCGGGCAACTGGTGCGCCGACTGCTGGCCGCGCAGGCCATCGAGAACCTCGCCCTCCCGAGCGGCAGCGACGGATACCGCACGCCCGCGCCCGCCGACGCGCAGGAGCACGACGACGCGCCGGCAGAGTGCCCCGAAGGGGACGCCGAACCAACGGCAACCCCGTCCGGAGAGGACGCCGAGCCCACGGTCAGCCCGGCGGCCGACGCGGTTTCCTGAACGTCGGCGCAGCGTCGTCGCAGCTCGCGGCTGCTCCGCGGGAGCGGGAGCGACGGGACTCGAACCCGCGACCTCCGGCGTGACAGGCCGGCGCTCTAACCAACTGAGCTACGCCCCCTAGGGGAGGATCAGTATGGCAAGGTTCGCGCGGACCGGGCGGTGGGGTGCGGGCGCGGGTGCGGCCGGCCGGCGGCAGGCCGAACAGCGGCGCTCGACGGCGCTCGCCCGCATTGCGCTCAACCGCGGCACTAGGGTCCCCGCTGCATGGGGCGTCCAGCCGTCGACGTGGTGGTGCCGGTCGCGGCGGCGGACGAGGACGGTCTGCGGGCGGTGATGGCGCGGCTGCGCACGACGCTCGATCTCCGGCCGGGAGACACGCTCACCGTGGTCGACAACCGCGGCCTGGGCCTCGCCGACGCCGATGTGCTCGTGGCCGCGGAGGTGCGGACGTCGTACTACGCGCGAAATCGCGGGGCCGCGCGTGGAGTCGCCGAGTGGCTGCTCTTCCTCGATGCCGACGTCACGCCGGAGGCCGGGCTGCTCGACGCGCTCTTCGATCCGCCGCCGGGGCCGGCGGTCGGCGTGCTCGCGGGCGGGATCGCCGACGCCGCGCCGGGGACGGGCGCCGCGTCGCGCTTCTCCGCTTTGAAGGGGGCGATGTCGCAGGAGGTGGTGCTCGCGCACGGCGAGTGGGCGTTCGCGCAGACGGCGAACGCGGCGGTCCGGCGCAGCGCCTTCGCCGCGGCCGGCGGGTTCTGCGCGGCGGTGCGCTCCGGGGGTGACGCCGACCTGTGCTGGCGGCTGAGGGCCGCCGGCTGGGAGATCGCGTCGCGCCCCGGCGCGACGGTGGTCCACGCGAACCGTCCGCGGCTGCGGGCGATGCTCGCGCAGCGCTTCCGTCACGGCGCCGGCGCCGGCTGGCTCGCGCGCCGCTGGCCGGGGGCGCTTCCCGCGCGCGGCTGGCCCGGGCTGGTGCGCTGGGGCCTGATGCGCGCCCTCGCCGGCGCGCGGGCGCTCGCCGAGGGCGACCGCGACGCTGCGACGGTGGGCCTCCTCGACGGCCCCGCGGTGTGGGCGTTCGAGCTGGGGCGCCTCGTGCCGAACCGGCCACTGCGCCGCTGGCGCCGGCGCCGCGCCTCGGGGGTTGCCGCGCACCAGGCTTGAACCTCGGCGTCCGAGAAGGCACATCCGGTCGCCCTACCGCCGCATCCGCCTTCTCGCGAACCGGTGGCCAGAACCTCGGCGTCCGAGAAGGCACATCCGGTCGCCCCAGCGCCGCATCCGCCTTCGCGCGGCTCGGACCTCAGCGGTACGGGTCGCCGCCCCCCAGCAGCCGGTCGCCCCCCGGCAGCCCGAGTGCCGCGCGCTTCGCGCGCTCGCGACCGCTCAGGGGCCGGCGCGAGGCGACCTGCGCCCAGGCGCCCCGCGCGCCCCGGCGGTCGCCGTCGTGGGCGAGGCCGTCAGCGAGCGCCGCGAGGTCTCGCGCCTCGGCGGCCGCGTGCTCCTCCGGGCCGACGAGATCGGCGTGCACGGCATGGAGCGCGAGCTGCGCGCGGGCGAGCCGGGCGACGTCCGCGGTGAGGCCGTCCGGGTGGCGACGGTAGCGCACCGTGGCCTCGGGCACGCAGACCGCGTCCTGGCCAGCGCGCGCAAGGCGCAGCCACAGCTCCCAGTCCTCCGCGACACGCACCGGTCCGGCGAAGCCACCCGCCGCGCTCAGCGCGGAGCGGCGCAGCGCGACGCTCGAGGTGGGGATCGGGTTGGCCCGGTAGAGCTCCCGCCCGAACCCCGCGGCCGGGTGGCGGCCGCCGGCCGGCCGCGCCCACTGCTCCCCGGTCGGCCGGCCGTCGGGACCGACGACGAGCGCCCGCCCGAACGCCCAGCCCGCGCCGGGCTCCGGCTCGGCGTCAAGCGCACCCGTCAGCGCCGCCAGGAGCCCGGGCGCCCAGGCGTCGTCGGCGTCGCAGAGCGCCACGGTCTCCAGCTCGCCCTCGAGCGCCGCGAGCCCTGCCGCGCGCGCCTGCGCCGGCCCGCCGGCGACCTCGCGGCGCACGAGCCGCACGCCGGCCGCCACGTGGTCGGCGTGCAGCGCGACCGGCAGCGACGACCCGTCGTCGACGACGACGACGGCCGCCGGCCGCTCGGCCAGGACGGCGTCGAGCGCCTCGGCGAGGTACGGCGCGAAGCCGTGGACGGGGACGATCACGCCGACGGGCACCACGCCGAGCCTAGACGCCGGCCGTGCGCCGCGCCCGCGGCGGCGAAGAGCCCACGCGAGCCGCCGGCCCGCACCGCACCCGACCGGCGCGGGCGCGGTAGCGTCTGGGCGCGGGCGGTTAGCTCAGCTGGTCAGAGCGCCTCGCTTACAACGAGGAAGTCGGGGGTTCGAGCCCCTCACCGCCCATGCCCCGCCGCGCCTAGGATCCGCCCCATGGACCTCGGACTGCAAGGCAGGGTGGCGCTCGTCGGCGGTGCGTCCACGGGGCTCGGGCGCGCGATCGCCGCCGAGCTCGTCGCGGAGGGCGCGACGGTCGCGATCACCTCGCGCAGCCCGGAGCGCATCGACGCGACCGCCGAGGAGATCGGCGCGACGGGCTTCGTCTGGGACACCGCCGACCTGGACGCCGCACCCGGGCTGCTGGCCGCGGTCACCGAGGCGCTCGGCCCGGTCGACGTGCTGGTGACGAACACCGGCGGCCCGCCACGGGGGGCGGACCCGCTCGCCTTCGCCCGCGAGGAGTGGGAGCGCGCCTACCGGACGCTCGTGCTCGCGCCGCTGGCGCTCGTGGAGCACGTGCTGCCCGGCATGCGCGAACGGCGCTTCGGGCGGGTGGTCAACGTCGCGTCGACCAGCGTCCGCGAGCCGATCGCGGGGCTCATGCTCTCCAACTGCCACCGCGCCGCCATGGTCACCGCGTTCAAGACGATCGCCGCCGAGGTCGCCGCCGACGGCGTCACGCTCAACACGCTGCTCCCGGGCTCGTTCGCCACCGCGCGCATCCTCGACTCGGCCCCGCGCGCGCCGATCGACGAGGAGGCCCGGCGGACGATCCCGATCGAGCGGCTCGGCGGGCCCGAGGAGTTCGCCGCGGCGGCGGTGTTCCTCTGCTCCGCGCGGGCGACGTACATCACCGGCGAGACCCTTGCCGTCGACGGCGGCAAGACCCGCTCGGTGTTCTAGAAGGTGCTGCGCCCGGCCCGCTTTCGGTAGGGAGGAAGCGGCGGGCCGGGCGAAGCGGTGCGGGGCGGCCGACGAGCAAACGCCAGCCTCTGGGAGACGTCGCGGGGGTCGAGCGACGTGGGGGCAGTGTGCAAGCTCAACCTCAACCGCCCGTAAGCGGGCCCTTGGGCGGCAGTAAGGATTGCGCCGGTCCGGATCGGGCGACCGGCCCGTCGGCGCCTATGCTGCTTCAGGCTGGCCCCCATGGTCTAGTGGTCAGGACGCCTCCCTTTCAAGGAGGAGATCGCGGGTTCGAGCCCCGCTGGGGGTATCGACCGTCCGCGCGGGATTGGCGGAGGGCCGCGGGTCGCTGGTGTAACGGTCAACACATCGGCCTTTTAAGCCGGAGGATCCGGGTTCGAATCCCGGGCGACCCATCTGACCCTCAACGACGGACCCCCGTGAGCTCGTCGAGCAGCAGCTCGCAGCTCCGCTCGAGCTGCGCGATGGTCGCGTCGGCGACCTTCGTCAGGCCGACCTCGCGGTTGAGCCAGGCGTTGATCTCGCGCTGGGGGCGCCCGTCGCGGCGGCGCAGCTCGGAGACGAGCGTGTGGCGCTTGTCGCGCAGCAGCGCGCGGCGCTCGAAGGCGGTCAGGCCCGGGCGTTCGGGCTTCGGGACCGGGGCGCCCGAGGCGTCCACGGCGCTCGGGAACGAGCGAGGCGCGACGACCTTCGGCGCGACCGGGCCGCCCGCCGCGCCGGGTGGCGGGCCGAAGAGGGCCATCTGCGGGGCGACGTCCGCCGCCAGCGGCACGAACTCGAGGGGCCCGCTCGGGTCGTCGGGCTCCTTGCGCTCGCGCGGCTCCTCGTCCCACGCCTCCTCGTCCTCGGCGGTGCGCAGCCGCAGGACGTGACGCAGCTCGGTCTCGATGTCGGCGGCGTGCCCGCGCAGCGTCGGGTCGGCCGGGAGGTAGAGCCACGAGGGCTCCTGGAGGCGGCCGGGGATCGTGCGGACGAAGCGCCCGACGATCTGGCGGAAGATGAGCGGCGTCTTGGCGGCCGTCGCGTAGACGCCGACGCGCAGACGCGGGATGTCGACACCCTCGGAGACCATGTTGACCGCGACGATCCACTCGTCGCGACTGGCGGTGAACGCCTGAAGCGTCTTCGCGGCCGCGGCCTCGGTGTGGAGCACGATGGTCGGCGCCTTGCCCGTGACGTCGTGCAGCAGCTTCGCGACCTGCCGCGCGTGGCTCCCGTCGGCGGCGATCACGAGGCCCCCCGCGTCGCGGTGACCGTCGGCGCGGACGGCGGTGAGCTTCGCGTGGGCCTCGCGCAGGATGCGCGGAAGGCCGTCGGGGAGTTCGGTGGAGATCGCGGTGCGGTAGCGGCGGCCGGCCTCCCGACCGGTGAGCACCGTGTCGAACCCGGCCTCGATGACGTCGTCGCCCGAGCGCCACGACAGGGTGCCGTCGTAGGTGACGAACGCGACGGGGCGGCAGACGCGCTCCTTCACCGCGTCGGCGTAGGAGTAGGAGACGTCCGGGACGCAGACGCCGGCGCGGTCGTAGACGACGCCCGGAATCGGCGTCGCGTCGGAGCGGAACGGCGTGCCCGAGAGCAGCAACCACCGGCCCGCGGCCTTGAAAGCCTCGGTGAAGCTCTCACCCCACGCGAGCTCCTCGCCGAGGTGGTGAGCCTCGTCGGCGATCACCAGCGTCTGAGGCGTGCACGCCCGCCCCCACGCCTGTGGGTCGCTCGCGATCCGCGCGTAGGTGACCGCGACGCCCGCGAAGTCCTTCGGCGGCCGCGGCCCGTCGGCGTCGGGCATGAGATGGAGGCCCAGGCGCCCGCCGGCCAGCGCCCACTGCCGGGTCAGCGGCGTCGTCGGGCAGACGAGCACGACCCGGGTGATGCTCCGCTCGCGCAGGAGCCGCTTGGCGACCTCGATCGCGGGCCGCGTCTTGCCCGCGCCGGGCGCCGCCGACACGAGGAACGAGCCGCCGCGCCACTGCTCCATCGCGCCCAGCGCGGCGACTTGCCAGGCGCGCAGGCCGGTCCGGGACGGGAGGGTCGAGGCGGGCACGGAGGAAGGCATCCTGGGCATCGGATCGGACGGCACGAACGCGCCTGCACCTGCCGGACTTCAGGGTCGGGGAGGCCCCGCGGCCGTCCGCGGGCGGTACGCCTCGACCTCAATCTCCACGAGCAATCCCGGGTCGAGGAGCGAGACGACCGCGAGCATCGTCATCACCGGGCGGATCGCCCCGAAGCGCGCCGCGTGCGCCCGACCAACGATCTCCCAGTGTCCGATGTCGGTCAGGTACACGCGGGTGCGAACGACGTCGGCGAGGGTGGCCCCCGCCAGCGCGAGCCCACGCTCGCACGCGTCGAGCGTCTCCTTGGCCTGCGCCGCCGGGTCGCCCGGGCCGAGGACCACGCCGTCCGCGCCCGTGGCGGTGCAGCCCGAGACGAGGACGAGGTCCCCGGCGCGGACCGTCCGCGAGTACCCCACGAGCGCCTCGTAGTGCCCGCCGGATCCGAAGCGCTCGACCACTAGTGACGGAAGTGCCGGCGCCGGGTCAGCACCATGGAGATCCCCGCGTCGTCGGCCGCGGCGACCACCTCGTCGTCGCGGACCGACCCGCCGGGCTGGACGACCGCCGTCACGCCGGCCGCGATCGCGAGCTCGGGCCCGTCGGCGAAGGGGAAGAACGCGTCAGAGGCCAGCGCGGTCCCGGCGAGCGAGTCGGGCTGCGCCTTCTCGATCGAGAGGCGCACGGAGTCCACGCGGCTCATCTGCCCCGCGCCGATCCCGACCGTCGCAAGGTCCTTGGCGAGCACGATCGCGTTCGACTTGACGTGCTTGGCGACGCGCCAGGCGAACAGCAGGTCGCCCCATTCGGCCTCGGTGGGCTGGCGCTGCGTCACGACCTCCATCGCCTCCCGGTCGTCGCGCACGGCGTCGGCGTCCTGCACGAGCAGGCCGCCCAGGACCTGGCGGACCGCCGGCTCGCCGGGGCCCGGACGGCGCTTCTCGTCGTCCTGGAGGATGCGGAGGTTCTGCTTCTGCGTCAGCACGGCGAGCGCCGCGTCGGTGTAGCCCGGCGCGAGGAGCACCTCGACGAACTGCTGGTGCAGCGCGAGGGCGAGCGCCTCGTCGACCTCACGGTTGAGGACGATGACCCCGCCGAACGCGCTCAGCGGGTCGCACGCGAACGCACGCTGGTAGGCGGTCAGGAGATTGGTCCCCAGCGCCACGCCGCACGGGTTGTTGTGCTTGATGATCGCGCAGGCCGGGACCTCGAAGTCGCGCGCGACGGCGCGTGCGCTCTCGAGGTCGAGCAGGTTGTTGAACGAGAGCTGCTTGCCGTGGTGCTGGCGCACCATCGCCATGAGGTGCGACCGCGCACCCACCTGCTGGTAGTAGGCCGCGCGCTGGTGCGGGTTCTCCCCGTAGGAGAGGTCGGTGACCTTCTCGTACGCGCGGATGAACAGCGGCGGGAAGTCCTCGCTCTTCTCCGCGAACCAGCGCGCGATCGCCGTGTCGTAGCGCGCGGTGAGCGCGAAGGCGTCGGCGGCGAGCGCCTCACGGGTCGGCATCGAGAGCGTGCCGCCCGTGTCGCGCAGCTCCTCGAGCACCGCGTCGTAGGCCTCGGGCCGCACGACAACGGCGGCGAACGCGTGGTTCTTCGCCGCCGCGCGGATCATGGTCGGGCCGCCGATGTCGATGTCCTCGATGACCTCGGCGTCGGCGACCCCGCGGCGCGCTGCGGTGCGCTCGAACGGGTAAAGGTTGACGCAGACGAGGTCCACCCACTCGACGCCGTGCGCGGCGACGGCGTCGAGGTGCTCGGGGTTGTCGCGGACCGCCAGCAACCCGGCGTAGAGCTTGGGGTGCAGCGTCTTGACGCGCCCGTCCATGATCTCCGGGAAGCCCGTGAAGTCCTCGACGGCGCGGACGGGCAAGCCGGCGGCGGCGAGCTCGCGTGCCGTGCCGCCCGTCGAGACGAGCTCGACGCCGAGGTCGGCCAGGCCGCGCGCGAAGTCCACGATGCCGCGCTTGTCCGAGACGGAGATCAGCGCACGCGCGACGCGCACCTCCCCCGGGGCGTTCGCGGCGGGGCGGGGCGGGGCGGGGTCCGACATCGCGCGCGGAGCTTATTCGGGGGCGGGTGCGGGAAGGCTCACGGTATGCCCGACCCGAAGATCGAGGACCGCTCCGACGCGATGGAGGAGGATCTCCACAAGCTCGAAGACCGCATCGCCGACGCCGAGAAGAAGCTCGAGGCCCGCAAGGAGGACGCGGCGATCGCCGACGATGTGGCCGGCGAGGGGGACCTCGCGGAGGGTGAGGTCACCGGCCGCGCGGGCGACGATGACGCGTCGAAGGACGAGGACCGCGCGGGCGAGGAGCCCGCGGATCCGAGCTAGTTGGGCAAAGCTTCCGGCTAGCCTGCGCCGGCGCGGCGACGATCCCGCGCCGCATAGTCTCTGCCGTCCTCGGACCCGAACACCGGAGGAACCATGTCCCCGTCCCACCGCATCGTCGCCGGCCGTAGGCCCACGAGAGGCACCCTCGGTGCCGTCCTGGGTGCCGCGTGCGTGCTGACCGCCGGCGTCGCCACCGCTCCCGCCGCCTCGACCACCGCCCTGAAGGCCGCACTCAAGGGCTCCAACGAGACCAAGCCCGGCGACGCGGACGGCCGCGGCACCGCGACGGTGCGCATCACGGGCACCCGCCTGTGCTACTCGCTCAGCCTCTCGCAGGTCGTGCCGGACGGTGGGCACATCCACCGCGGCAAGGCCGACACCGACGGGCCGATCGTCATCAAGCTGTTCACGGGCAAGCTGGTCCGCCAGCGCTGCGTGACCGTCGCCGCCCCCCTCGCCAAGCAGATCGCGACGAAGCCCAGCGCGTTCTACGTCAACCTGCACAACGAGGCCTACCCGGACGGCGCCGTACGCGGTCAGCTGCGCAAGGGCTGAGCGCGGGTCCACCGCAGGAGCGGGGCGACCCTCAGCCGGCCCCTGCCCCCGCCCCGACCGTCCAGCGCCGCGGATGGTCGGGGTCCGGGCGGACCGCCCCGGCCGCGAAGGCCCGCACCACGGTGCAGAGGAGCCGGTGCTCGATGGGCCGCAGCGCGGCGTGGACCTCCTCCGGTGTCCGCGCGGCCGGCAACGCGACCGCCTGCTGCAACAGCACCGGTCCCGTGTCGATGCCCTCGTCGACGAGGTGGACCGTCACCCCGAACAGCCCCACGCCGTAGTCGAGGGCCTGCTCGATGGCGCGCACCCCGGGAAACGCGGGGAGGAGCGACGGGTGCACGTTGACGAGGCGGCCGGCCCAGTGCCGCACGAACACGGCGTCGAGCAGCGCCATGTACCCCGCGAGCACGACGAGCTCGACGCCACGCTGGTCGAGCCACGCGGTGATCGCCGCGTCGCGGGCCGGGCGGCTCGCGAAGCCCTCCGGCGGGAAGATCTCCGTCGCGATCTGGGCGTCACGCGCCCGGATGAGCGCCGGGGCCGCGACCCGGTCGGACGCGACCGCGACGATCTCGATGGGCTCGCCCGCGACGGCGGTCGTCTCCACGCGCGTGCCGTGGACGCCGTCGATGAGCGCCTGGAGGTTCGTCCCCTCCCCCGACGCGAGCACCCCGATCCTCACGCGACCAGGCGCTCCCGCGCCGCCGCGCCCACGCGCAACTCTCCAGACGCCGCGCTGGTCGCGACCAGGCGCCCGGAGGCGACGAGCACGTCTACCGCGCCGAGCACCCGGCCCACCGGGAGGTGCCCCCAGGTCGCGTAGCCCGGGAGCCCGTCGTACCGGCGGCGCAGCACCGTCGCGGAGCGGCTCCCTCGGAGGATCTCCACGACCTCGGTGCGCCCGACCCCGGGTCCGGCATCCTCGACGAGCGCGACGATCGCCGCGTGCAGATCGCTCTCCGGCCCGCCGGCGCGCCCGGCGGGGCGCGCCCCCGCGGCGGCCTGGGCCGGTCCCCCGAGCGCGGCGTCGCAGACGTCACAGCACTCCCCGGTCGCCGTCCGGGGCGCGGCCCGGTCGCCGAAGTGGGCGAGGATCGTCGCGCGCCGGCAGCGGTCGGCCTCCACGAAGTCCCAGATCGCCCGGTACTGGCGCCGGCGGGCACGCTGCGCGTCGGTGACGATCGTTCGGCAGAGCGCCCGCGCGCGGGCGTCGTAGCCGGTGAGCAGCCGCCCGCGGACGCGATCGACCGGCGCCGGTGCCGGCTGGATGACTCCCGCCCGGGCGAGTGCCCCCACCACCGCCTTGACCCGATCGCCGTCCCGCCCTGCCCCGCCCAGCTGCTCGACGGCCACGTCGTACCGGGGAGCCGCGCCCCCCGGTACGGGTGGTCCCCCGGCCGCTGCCTGGAGGCGCAGCGCGATCCGCGCGACGTGCTGCTCGGTGATCTCGGCGCGCTCCGCGAAGAACAGGTGCAGGCCCTTGTCGCGGGCCGCCGCGAGCAGCAGCGCCTGCGCCGGCTCTCCGTCGCGACCCGCCCGCCCGGCCTCCTGGTAGTAGGCCTCGACCGAGGGAGGAACCGTCGCGTGGAGGACCGTGCGGACGTCCGCCTTGTCGACGCCCATCCCGAAGGCGTTCGTGGCGACGACGACGTCGACCGCGCCCGCCATGAAGCGCCGCTGGGCCTCGGCGCGCTCGGCGCCCCGGAGCCCCGCGTGGTAGGCGAGCACCGGCCGGCCGAGCGTGGCCGCGAGCGCGGTCGCCAGGGCGTCTACGTCGCGGCGCGTCCCCGCGTAGACGATCGCGGGCGTCGCGCCGGGCGCGCGGAGCGCCGCGGCGAGCTGGTGCTCCCGCGTCCGTGGCGTGCTGGGCACCACGGCGAAGGTGAGGTTCGGCCGGTCGAAGCCCGTCGACACGCGCACGGGGTCGCGGAGCCCGAGTCGCGCGACGACGTCCGCCGCGACCTGCGGCGTCGCGGTCGCCGTGGAGGCCAGGATCGCGTGGGCCCCGAGCCAGCGCGCGGCGTCGGCCAGGCGGAAGTAGTCCGGGCGGAAGTCATGCCCCCACTGCGACACGCAGTGGGCCTCGTCGACGACGAAGAGCCCCACGCGCGCCGGCTTCAGCGCGCGGGCGAAGCCCGGGGAGGAGAACCGCTCGGGCGCGACGTAGAGCACCCGGACCTCTCCGCGGACCGCCGCGGCGACCGCCGCCTCGTTCGCGCCGGCCTCCTGCTGGCCGTTGACGAGCGCGACCCGCCCGGGGGCTCGGCGCGCGAGCGCCTGCACCTGGTCCTGCATGAGCGAGACGAGCGGAGAGACCACGAGCGTGAGGTCGTCGCGCATGAGCGCGGGGAGCTGGTAGCACACCGACTTGCCTGCGCCCGTCGGCATGACGACCAGCGCGTCGCGGCCCGACAGGGCGGCGCGCACCGCCTCCTCCTGGCCGGGGCGAAACGCGGAGAAGCCGAAGTGCGCGCGCAGCGCGGCGTGGTGATCGTGCTCGGGCAAGGCGGCCGACCATAGCGGCGCTCTCGGCGTCCGGGACCCGTGGCGCAGGGTGCGCGCCGCGCCTGCGCAGTTCCTCCACGGTGCTGCGCAGATCCGGTGCAGAGCACGCCGTCGCCAGGAGGTCTCCTGGCGTCGCGGACGACGCCTCGACGGGCGTCTAGACCGTCGTCGGGGTGCCCGCGGAGACCACGGGCAGCGACCGCTCGAACGCGAACTTGTCGTTCGCGTCGACCGTCCCCGCGAGCGGGTAGCGGCCGGTGAAGCACGCGTCGCAGTGGCGGTCCTCGGAGCCGCGCACAGCTGCGTATACCCCGGCCATCGACAGGTACGCGAGCGAATCGCAGCCCAGGTGCGCCGCGATCTCCTCGACGCTGCGGCCGTGGGCGACCATCTCCTCGCGGGTGCTCATGTCCACGCCGTAGTGGCACGGGTTCTTGATCGGCGGCGCCGAGATCCGCATGTGGACCTCCGCCGCCCCCGCGTCGCGGAGCATCTGCACGATCTGCCGTGTGGTGTTGCCGCGGACGATCGAGTCGTCGACGACGACGAGCCGCTTGCCGCCGACGATCTCGGGCAGCGGGTTGAACTTCAGCCGCAGGCCTTGCTTGCGCAGCTCCTGCCCAGGCTGGATGAACGTTCGCCCGACGTAGCGGTTCTTGATCAGCCCGTCATCCTGCGGGAGGCCCGAGACGCGGGCGTAGCCGCGCGCGGCGGGGACGCCGGAGTCGGGCACGGGGATGACGAGGTCGGCGTTCGGTGCGGGAGCCTCGCGGGCGAGGATCTCCCCCATGCGCCCGCGCGCGACCTGCAGGACGGTCCCGTTCATCCGCGAGTCGGGGCGGGCGAAGTAGATGTACTCGAAGACGCAGAACGCTTCGCGCTCACCGCCGCTGACCATCCGCGACTCCAGCCCGTTCTCAGAGAGGGAGACCATCTCGCCGGGACGCACGTCGCGCAGGCGCGTCACGCCGATGAGGTCGAACGCGCAGGACTCACTGGCGACGCAGTAGCGGTCACCGATCTGCCCGAGCACGAGCGGGCGGATGCCGGCCGGGTCGCGGAAGGCCACGACGCGGTCCTTGGTCATCAGGACGGTCGAGAACGCGCCCTTCAGCGTCGGGACGACGGCGGCGACGGCGTCCTCGATCGTGTCGGCCGGGTGGGCGGAGAGGGCCGCGGCGATGATCTCCGAGTCCGAGGTGGAGGTGAACGACACGCCCTGCGCGCGCAGCGACGCGTGCAGCTCGACCGCGTTGATCAGGTTGCCGTTGTGGGCGAGCGCGAGCTCCCGGCGGTTGCCGCCCGAGCCCTCGCTGCGGTGCACGGGCTGCGTGTTCTCCCACTCGTTCGAGCCCGTGGTCGAATAGCGCACGTGCCCGATCGCCAGGTCTCCGACCAGAGCGCGGAGATCGTGCTCCTTGAAGACCTGGTTGACCAGGCCCAGATCGCGCTGGGTGATGATGTAGCCGCCGGTGTCGCAGGCCGCGATGCCCGCGGACTCCTGCCCGCGGTGCTGCAGCGCTTGGAGCGCGTAGCAGGCCAGCCGCGAGACATCGTGCCCGGGGCCGTAGACGCCGAAGACGCCGCACTCGTCCCGGGGACCGTCACGGACGTCGAGGTCGGGCGGCGTGGAGTCCATTCGAGAGGCTCGCAGGGCGCTTCGGGCGAGCGACGACAACGTAGCAACGGGATCGGGCGGCTCGGTGTCGTCACCCCGCAACCTGCGACAGGATGCCCGGCGTGGAGGTCCTCCTGCCCTACCGGCCGCCGCTCGACGCGCAGGATCTGCTCGCGTTCCTCGGCGCCCGGGCGGTGACCGGCGTGGAGGAGCTGACGTCCGCGGGCGTGTACCGCCGCACGCTCCGGCTGCCGGGGGGGCCCGGGATCGTCGAGCTCGGCGGCCCGCCGGGGGCGGTGGGCGCCGCAGGGCACGTCGTCCGCGCCACGCTGCACCTCGCCGACCCCGGCGACGCGCCGCTCGCCGTCGCCGCCTGCCGCCACCTGCTCGACCTCGACGCCGACCCCGAGCGCGTCGACGCGCACCTCGCCGCCGACCCGCTGCTCGCTCCGCTGGTCGCGCGCCGGCCGGGCCTGCGCCGGCCCGGACACGTCGAGGCGACGGAGCTCGTCACGCGGGCGATCCTCGGCCAGCAGGTCTCCGTCGCCGGGGCGCGGACGCTCGCCGGCCGCCTGGTGGCGGCCCACGGGACGCCGCTCGCGGAGCCCGACGGCGCGCTCACCCACCTCTTCCCCGCCGCGGCGACGATCGCGGCGCTGGGCTCGGGGGCGTTCGCGATGCCGCGCGCCCGCAGTGCCGCGCTCGCACGCACGACCGCCGCGATCGCCGACGGGACGCTCGATCTGCACCCCGGCGCCGATCTGGAGGCCGCGCGCAGAGGCCTGCTCGCGCTGAAGGGGATCGGACCGTGGACCGCCGGCTACGTCGCGATGCGCGCGCTCGGCGACCCGGACGCGTGGCTGCCGACGGACGTCGGCGTGCGCAAGGGCCTCGCCCGGATCGGCGCGGCGCCCGAGCGCGCGGAGCGCTGGCGCCCGTGGCGCTCCTACGCGCTGATGCACCTCTGGGCGGCGCTCGGGGACTGACGGCGAGCGTGTCGGGAACAGGGACGCCAGCGCGGCTCAGCGCCAGGCGTCGACGACGTCGTCGGGTCCCAGTTGGACATCGAGGCCCAGGTTTGCGTCGAAGCCCTGGCGGGAGACGCCCACCAGGAGGGTGTCGGAGTCCGCGCGGGGCACACGGCCTCGATGGTCCTGCAGCGCCTTGGTGTCGTGGCGATCGAAGGTGTCGTTCTCGCGCCAGTTGATCGTGCCGACCATGGTCGCCCGCTTGGGGTTGTGGTCCTCCTGGGATCCGACGAGGTCGACCTCGACCTGGTTGTCGCGTGTCCAGTACCCGCCGACGTGGCGGGACTCGCCGAAGCGTTCCTCCGGGAGCAGCCGCTCGAGGGACGCCGCCACGATCGGCTCGACCGCCTTGCCCCTGTAGGCCGCCCAGGAGGCCTGCACGCGCTCGGCGACCAGCCGGCCGCGGCCTCGCTCGACGACCTCCAGGCTGGGCTCGATGAAACGCAGCCAGAACCGCAGGTACGGGTCAGAGACGACGTAGCGCTTGGCCTTGGAGTTGTCGTTTCCGGCAAACGGGATGAGCTTGCGGATCGCTCGCTTCTGCTCCAGCACGTCGAGGATCTCGCTTAGCTGCGAGGCGCCGATCCCGGCGCGCTGGGAGATGCGGTTGAAGCCCGTCTCGCCGGAGCCGATCGCCGAGAGCACCGCGCGCGGGCTGGTCTGCGGCGGGAACTCGGCAGTCACCGACCGCTCGCCGCTGACGATGAAGGCGGAGTGCGCGTCCTGAAGCATCTGCGCGACGAAGTCCGCCCTGGGCGCGCCTGGCGGCCAGGCGAGGGCGAGCTGAGGGAACCCGCCGATGGTGGCGTAGGCGTCCAGCGCCGCCGCGGCGTCGACTCCCAACAGGTTGCCGATCTCGGCGGGCGTCAGCGGGTCGACGACCATCTCGCGCGTCGGGCGCCCGTACAGCGGGCGCCCGTATGTCGTGAGCGCCTCCATCATGGCCAGGTCGGAGCCGACGAGGATGAGCAGCATCGGGACCTTCTTGAGCCGGCGGTCCCATGCCTTCTGGAAGACGGCCTCGATCGACTCGTCCTGCTCCACCATCCATGGGAACTCGTCGACGACCACGACGGCGGGGCGCTCGGCGTCGGCGGTCTGGGCAATCAGCGTCAGCGCGCCCTCCCAGGTGCTCGGCGTCACGCCGCCGCGAACGCTCCCGCCGGCCTCCAGCTCGCTTCCGGCGAGCTCCTCAAGGAACATTTCGAGCTCTCGGTCAAGGCTCTGGCGTGAGGCGGCGAAGAAGACGTGCGGCAGGTCGGCCTGCCGCAGGAACTCCTCGATGAGCGTGGACTTGCCCACCCGGCGGCGCCCACGCATCGAGACGAGCCCGCCGGCACCGGACTCGACCACCTGCCGATACTGCTCGTCAAGCAACCGCAGGTCGTGATCGCGTCCGACGAAGCGCATGACCCGAGGACGGTACCACCAAACTTTGATCGGTCAAACTTTGCTCTAGCGAAGTTTGGTAGCCCGAAGACTGGGGTTGGGGCCAGTCGGGGATCGAGCAGATCAGCGTCTGGGCGGCGCTCGGGGACTGACGGCGAGCGTCGACTACGGGAACAGGGACGCCAGCGCGGCGTTCGCGGCGCGGAGCTCATCGAGCGTCCACGACACGGCCTCGCCCAGGCGCAGCGCGTCGCCGCCGACGGTCCCGAGGACGTCGACCGGCAGGTCGAGCGCTTCGAGCGCCTCGCGCGGCCCGCTGAGCACGAAGCCGCCCCGCCGCTCCCCGAACAGGCGCGAGACGTCGCCCTCGATCGCGTGCAGCTCCGCGCCCAGGCCGCCGGCCAGGCAGCACTCGGCGACCGCGACGAGCAGGCCGCCCTCCGCGATGTCGTGGGCGGAGGCGACCGCGCCGGCGCGGACCGCCTCGCGGACGACCGCGAGCACCCGGACCTCGTGGGCGAGGTCATAACCCGGCAGGCCGTCGGGCAGCGCCTCGCCCCGGAGCTTCGCGAGCTCTGAGCCGGCCAGTGACGGCGTGCCGTCCCAGCCCGCGAGGGCGATCGCGTCACCGGCGCGCACGAAGCCGAGCCGGCCCGCCGCCTCCGCCCTCGGCAGCTCGCCGACCATCCCGACGACGGGCGTCGGGTAGATGGGACCCCCGACCGCCCCCGGCTGGCCGTCGGCGGGCGGGCGGGTCTCGTTGTAGAGCGAGACGTTGCCGCCGACGATCGGCGCCTCGAGCGCGCGGCACGCGTCGCCGAGCCCGCGGACGGACTCCGTGAGCTGCCAGGCGACCTCGGGCCGCTCCGGGTTGCCGAAGTTCAGGTTGTTCGTCGTGCCGAGCGGCGTGGCCCCCACGCAGGCGAGGTTCGCCGCGCACTCGAGCGCGGCCTCGACCGTCCCGACGTACGGGTCGCAGGCGACGCGCCGGCCGTTGCCGTCGATCGACGCGGCGAGCGCGCTCCCGTCGGGGAGCAGGAGCACCGCGGCGTCGGCCTCACCCGGACGGCGGACGGTGCGCGACTGCACGAGCCAGTCGTACTGCTCAAAGAGCGGGAGCCGCGACGCGAGGTTCGGGGAGCCCAGCAGCGCGAGCAGGGTGTCGTGCAGCGAGGCATCGCGCGCCAGGACCGCGGCCGGCGCGAGGTACATCGGCCCGGCGGGCTTCGCGGGCGCGAGGTCGTAGAGCGGGCAGTCGTCGACGAGCGCCTCGACCGGCATCTCGCCCACGACGGCACCCGCCTGCGCGACCCGCATGACTCGCTCGGCGATGACCGACCCGATCGCGGTGCCGTCGACCTCCCACTTCTCGCAGACCGCGACGACCTCGGCCACCCGGCCGGGAGCGCACACGCAGAGCATCCGCTCCTGGGACTCGGAGACCATGATCTCGAACGGCTCCATGTCGGCCTCGCGCAGCGGGACCCGCGCCACGTCGATCTCGAGGCCCACCTCGCCCTTGGACGCCATCTCCGAGGCCGCCGAGGAGAGGCCCGCCGCGCCGAGGTCCTGGAGCGACAGGAGCAGCCCGCGGGAGAGCAGCTCGAGCGAGCACTCCAGGAGCTTCTTCTCCGCGAACGGGTCGCCGACCTGGACCGACGGCCGCTTGTCGGCGTCGTCGGCCCCGAACTCGGCGCTGGCCAGGACCGAGGCTCCGCCGATCCCGTCGCGCCCGGTGGAGGCGCCGAAGAGCACGAGCGCGTTGCCGAGCCCGACCGCCGCGGACTTGATCATCTGCGCCTCGGACGCGAGGCCGAGGGCCATCGCGTTGACCAGGCAGTTCGTCTCGTAGGGCGCCTCGAAGGCGAGCTCGCCGCCGATCGTCGGCACCCCGATCGAGTTGCCGTAGTGCCCGATGCCGGCGACGGCGCGGTCGAGCAGGTACCGCGTGCGCTCCGACGTGGGCTCGCCGAAGCGCAGCGAGTCGAGGATCGCGACCGGCCGCGCGCCGAGCGCGAAGATGTCGCGCAGGATGCCGCCGACGCCGGTCGCCGCGCCCTGGAACGGCTCGACGGCGGAGGGGTGGTTGTGCGACTCGACCTTGAACGCACAGACGAGGCCGCCCGAGACGCGGACGGCCCCCGCGTTCTCCCCGGGCCCCATGAAGACCGCGGGGCCCTCGGTCGGCAGCGTGCGCAGGAGCTTCTTGGAGTGCTTGTAGGAGCAGTGCTCGCTCCACATGAGCGAGAACATGGCGAGCTCCACCTGATTCGGCGGGCGCCCGAGCTTCTCGGCGACGAGCGCATGCTCCTCGCGGGTGAGGCCGAGCGCGACGGCCTCATCGACGGTCGGCAGCGTGGCCTCAGACACGGGCCACGGCCCCCAGCGCCATCGAGGCGAAGATCGCCAGCCCGTCGACCGAGCCGGCGATCGGATCGACGGCGTGTTCGGGGTGCGGCATGAGGCCCATCACGTTGCCGGCCTCGTTGATCACCCCCGCGATGTCGTTCGACGACCCGTTGGGGTTGCCATCGTGGGCGTAACGCAGGACGATCTGCCCGTGTGCCTCCATGCGCTCGAGTTCTACGTGCGGCGCGTAGTAGCGCCCGGTCGTGTGCTTCACCGGGATCGAGAGGAGCTGGCCCCGCTCACACGCGCGCGTGAACGGCGTCTCGGCGTTGACCACCTCGAGGGCCACCTGCCGGCAGACGAAGCGGAGGCCGAGGTTGGCCAGCAGCGCGCCCGGGAGCAGGCCCGCCTCGCAGAGCACCTGGAAGCCGTTGCAGATCCCGAGCACGCTCCCGCCGTCTGAGGCGAAGGCGGTCACGGACTCCATCATCGGGCTGAAGCGCGCGATCGCCCCGACCCGCAGGTAGTCCCCGTAGGAGAAGCCGCCCGGGACGACGACGGCGTCGATGCCCTCCAGCGACCGGTCACCGTGCCACAGCAGCACCGCCTCGGCGCCCGCGACGCGCTCGCACGCGAGGACCGCGTCGTGGTCGTCGCACGTGCCGGGGAACTGGACGACGCCGAACCTCATACGAGGATCTCGTAGTCCTCGATGAGCGGGTTGGCCAGGAGCGTGCGGCACATCGCGTCGAGCTGGGAGGCGTCCTCGACCTCGAGCTCGATCAGCCGGCCGACGTGCACCCGTGTGACCCCGGTGAAGCCGAGCGCGGGAAGCGCCCGCTCGACCGCGACGCCCTGAGGGTCGAGGATGCCGGCCTTCGGCCGGATGAGCACGCGCGCCTTCACACCGGCGCTCCGGTCCGCTCGAG
This sequence comes from Solirubrobacterales bacterium, assembly GCA_038321325.1. GTDB lineage: Bacteria > Actinomycetota > Thermoleophilia > Solirubrobacterales > Solirubrobacteraceae > Paraconexibacter. Next base: position 51,846 of record JBBQEV010000002.1, on the reverse strand, counting down.
CCAGGCGGCGAAGGGCTCGCCCGTGATCTTCATGTAGGCCTCCACGTACCGCTCGCGGGTGCCGGCCACGACGTCGTCGGGCAGGGCGGGGGCGGGCGGCGTCTTGTCCCAGCCCGAGCCCGCGGCCCAGTCGCGGACGTACTGCTTGTCGAAGCTCGGCTGGCTGCGGCCGACCGCGTAGCCCTCCGCCGGCCAGTAGCGCGAGGAGTCCGGTGTGAGCGCCTCGTCGCCGAGGACGAGCTCGCCCTCGGCGTCCAGGCCGAGCTCGAACTTCGTGTCGGCCAGGAGCACGCCCTGCCCGGCGGCGTGCTCCGCCGCGGCGGCGTAGAGCGCGAGGGACACCTCCCGCGCGCGCTCCATCAGCGCCCGGTCGCCGACGGCGGCCACGGCACCCTCGAAGTCGATCGCCTCGTCGTGGCCCTCGGTGGCCTTCGTCGACGGCGTGAAGATCGGCTCCGGGAGCCGCTCGGACTCCTGCAGGCCCGCGGGGAGCGCGATCCCGGAGACGCTTCCGGAGGCCTGGTAGTCCTTCCACCCCGAGCCCGTGATGTAGCCGCGCACGACGCACTCGACCGGCAGCATCTCGAGCTTGCGCACCACGACCGCGCGGCCGCGCACCTCGGCGGGGACCCGATCGGTGTAGCTGAGCGCGTGGTGGGCGACGATGTCCGCGAGCCGCTCGAACCAGAACGCGGAGATCCCGGTGAGGACCGCGCCCTTGCCGGCGATCGGCGTCGGGTGGGTCACGTCGTAGGTCGAGATGCGGTCCGAGGCGACCATGAGCAGGGCGTCGCCCAGGTCGTAGAGCTCGCGGACCTTCCCGCGGTGGACGAGGGGCAGGTCGGCGACGGCGGTCACGCGGCCGGAGGCTACCGATCGGCCCCGCGGGTACGGAGGGAGGATGCCTTCCGACTCCCTCGCCCGCTGGCGCGTCGCCGAAGGCGCCCGGCTCTCGCTCGCACGCGTCGACCCGCGCTCGACCGGCGGCGCCCCGGGCGACAAGGAGGCGACGCGCGCGGCGACCGCGAAGCTGCGCGAGATCCTGGTCGACCAGCAGACCCGGCTCTACGCCGAGCACGAGCAGAGCCTTCTCGTCGTCCTGCAGGCGATGGACACGGGGGGCAAGGACGGAACGGTCCGCAACGTCTTCTCCGGCGTCAACCCGTCCGGCGTGCAGTTCACGTCGTTCAAGCAGCCGACGACCCATGAGCTCACCCGCGACTTCCTCTGGCGGATCCACCGGGCCACGCCCGAGGCCGGCCACATCGCCGTGTTCAACCGCTCCCACTACGAGGACGTGCTCGTCGCCAGGGTGCACCGGCTCGTCGAGGCGAAGGTCGTCAAGGCGCGCTACGGGCACATCCGGGCCTTCGAGGAGAACCTCGCCGACGCCGGCACCCGGGTCGTCAAGCTCTACCTCCACATCTCCAAGGAGGCGCAGCGCGAGCGCCTGCAGTCGCGCCTCGACGATCCCGCCAAGCACTGGAAGTTCGACGTCCACGACCTGGAGGAGCGCCAGCTCTGGCCGCAGTACCAGCGGGCGTTCCGCGACGCGCTGGCCGCGACGAGCACCGCGCGCGCCCCCTGGTACGTGATCCCGGCCGACCGCAAGTGGTACCGCGACTGGGCGGTCCTCACCGTCCTGACGCGGACGCTCGCGCGGATGGACCCGCGGTACCCGCCGGCTCCGGACGATCTCGCCGGCACCGTCATCCCGGACTAGACGGCTCGCCCCACGAGAGCTCAGGCCAGCAGCGCCGCGACCTCCTCCGCGCGCCGCTCGATCGCCGCGCGCAGCCGCGCGCCTGGCGCCTCGAAGAGCTCTGGGGAGAACTCCAGGCGCTTGCCGCGCGCGGCCAGCCCCCACGTCCCGGCGGCCACGCCGTCGACCAGCACGACCGGCAGCCCGTCCCCGCGGACGTCGTAGCAGCGCGCCTCCATCCCGCTGCGATCGCGGCCGTCGGGCGCGTGGCCCATGGTGAGCGGGTCCCACTTGCCGAGGAGGTCGACGCCCGTCGGCCTCGGCGCCGCGGCGAACGCCTGCTCGTCGGCGGTCCGGAGCAGCAGGCCCTCACCGAGGTCGACGGTCGCGTGCGCCGCGAGCGCCGCGTCGGCGCGGCCGCGCGGCACGCCGAGCCACCAGACGACGTCCTCGCGCCGCGCGGGCCCGAGCGTGCGCAGGTACTCACCGGCCAGCCAGGCCAGCGCGGCGTCGCGATCGTGCTCTCCGATCGCGTGCGCGGCGTAGCGCAGCGCGTTGGAGCGCAGGCCGGGGGCGCCGACTCTGACCATCGACCCCTCGCGCGTCATCGTCGCGGTCGCACCCTTGACCTCCTCGGCGGCGAGCCCGAGCGCGGTCGCGAGCTCCTTCTGCGTCCGCGGCGCCGCCGCCGCGTCGAGCAGGAGCGCGCGCAGCTCCGCGTAGCGCTCCTCCTCGATCCCGAAGCCCCGCAGCCGGGCGGCGGTGGCGGCCGCAGACTCGGGGAGCGCGCGAAAGGCCCGCGCGGCCGCAGCCGCCGGCATGAGGTGGATCGAGCCGCGCATCGCCGGGACCCGGAGCGCCCCCGCCGCGGCGGCACGGAAGTCCTCGGCGCTCATCGCCGCGCTGCGCGCGTGGAGTGCGAGCGGCGCGCTCGGATGCGAGGAGTAGACGGCGAGGACGTCGTCCAGGGCGGTCGCGGCGTCCGGCGCGGCGCGGCCGAGGCGCTGACGGGCGTAGGTGAAGGCGCGGACGCGGTCGAGCATCGCCGCGCATCCTCCCCGACCCGGGGGCTTGGCCACCAGCGACCCACGATCTGGGTCACCAGCTGCCAAGCCCCCGTCAGGCGCGGCCCGGCTCGCGCGCCTTGCGCTCGGCCAACAGCTCGATCACGCGCGCCATCCGCTCCAGGACCCGCACCCCCGCGGCGAGCTCGTCCTCGCCGAGCTCGCCGAGGACCTCAGCCCACAGCACGCGGAACTCCGCGCGGCGCTCCTCGGTCAGCCGCCGGCCCTCCGCGGTGAGCGTGGCGACCACGATCCGGCGGTCGGCGGAATGGCGCTCGCGCACGACGAACCCGCGCTTCTCGAGCACGTCGAGCATCTGCGTGGTCGAGGCGGGCGTGAGGTCCGCCGCCGCCGCCAGACGGCCCGCGGGCAGGCTCCCCGCGTCGAGCAGGCAGGTGAGCATCCGGTAGTGCGAGATGGAGAGCTCCTCCACGCGCTGCCCCTCGCGGCCGCGCAGCCGGCGCTCGGCCCCGAGCAGCCGGACGAACGCGACACGCAGCGCGTCGAGGGACTCCTCGCTCACACGGCCACCTCGACCCGCTCGGCCGCGACCTCGTCGTGGAGGCGCTGCTCGTCCGCGGCCTGCTCGGCCGGAGTATCCCCGGCCGAGGCCAGGCGCGCACGGCGCTCCACCTTGACGAGCGCGAGCGCCGGCACCGCCGCGACGAGCGTCACGCCGAGCGCCCACCAGTACGTCGCGCCGAACGCGTCGGCCGCCGCTGCGGGCCCGCGCGCGCCGTCGAGGTTGTTGGCCAGGACGACGGACAGGATCGCGGTGCCGACCGAGCCGCCGACCCGCTGGAGCACGGTGAGCTGCGGCGTGGCGTTCGTGATCTCGGCCGGGGTGAGCACCGCGTAGGCCGCGGACATCGCCGGCATGATCGCCGTGCCGATGCCGAAGCCGCGCAGCACGAGGAACGCGGAGAGCAGGACGTAGGAGTCGCCCGCCCCGATGAACGCGAACGGGATCGTCGAGATCGCCGTGATGGTGATGCCGACCACGGCCACCGGGCCGCCGCCGACGCGGTCGGTGAACCGGCCGGAGAGGAACATCGCGAAGGCCGCGCCGATGCCCTGGGGCGCCAGCAGCAGGCCGGTGGTCAGCGCGCTCTCGCCCCGGACCACCTGGTAGTAGAGCGGCATGATCAGCATCGCGCCGAACAGCGCGCCGCCGAGGCAGAACGTCGTGACCGCGGCGGCGGAGAACGCGCGGTTGGAGAAGAGGCGCACGTCGAGCAGCGGGCGCTCCACCCGCAGCGCGTGGCCCACGAAGGTCGCGATCAGCGCCACGCCCAGCACGAGCGGCAGCCAGACCTGGGTGGCCGCGAGCGTCCCCTGCTGGCCGAACTCGGCCAGGCCGTAGACGAAGAGCGGGAGGCCCGTCGCGAGCATCCCGAGGCCCTTCACGTCGAGCGGGCCGGCCTCGTCGCGCGCGGCCCCGGAGTGCGGCAGGCGCTTGAGCCCGAGCGCCACCGCGAGCACGCCGAGCGGGACGTTGATGAGGAAGATCCACTGCCAGCCGAACGCGTCGAGCAGCCAGCCGCCGAGCACCGGGCCAAGGACGGGGGCCAGGACGATCGGGACGCCGATCAGCGACATCACGCGGCCCATGTTCTTCGGGCCGGCGGCGCGGGCGAGCATCATCTGACCGATCGGCAGCGTCATGCCGCCGCCGATGCCCTGCAGTACGCGGAACGCGACGAGCGACTCGACGTTCCACGCCGCGGCGCACAGCGCGGAGCCGGCCGTGAAGGCCACGAGCGCGAAGAGGTACACGCGGCGGGCGCCGTAGGCGGTGGCCAGCCAGCCAGTGATCGGGATGACCGCGGCGAGCGCGAGCAGGTAGCCCGTGGCGACCCACTGGACGTCTTGGAGCGGAGCGTGGAGATCTCGGGAGAGCGTGTCGAGCGCGACGTTGACGATCGTCGTGTCGAGCACCGACATGATCGCGCCGAGGATGACGACGAGGCCGAGGGAGCGGACGGCGGGGGAAAGTGAGGAGCCGGTCATGAGGTACCGAAAGGTTATGCACCTCAAGGAGTTTAGTCAAGCTCCCTGTCGATCGTGTGACCCACCGCACACGACGCACCGAAGCGACCCCTCAGCCGGCGAGTGCCACCTCGGGCGGGGCCGTCGTCCGCCCCCGGATGAGGTCGGCCGCGCGCTCGGCCAGCGCGATCGTCGGCGCGTTCGTGTTGCCGCGCGGCACGCTGGGGAAGACCGAGGCGTCGACCACGCGCAGCCCGTCGACGCCGCGCACGCGGCACTCCGGGTCGACGACGGCCATCGGATCGGTGCCCATCTTGCAGGTGCCGACGGGGTGGTAGATCGTCTGCACCGTCCGGCGCACGAACGCCTCGACGTCCGCGTCCGCGTTGCTCTCGGGGACGAGATGCCCCGCGGCGACGAAGCTCGCCAAGGGCTCGGAGGCGATGATCTCCATGGCCTTCTGCACGCCCTTGACGATCGAGCGCACGTCGCTCTCGGCGTCTAAGTAGTTGTGGATGATCAGCGGCTTGGTCGTCGCCGCCGGCGAGATCGTGGCCACCTGCCCGCGCGACTGCGGGCGCAGCACGCAGATCGAGAGCGTGAAGCCGTGCGCGGGCGGCGGCACGAGTCCCTCCTGCTCGAACATCGCCGGGACCATGTGGAACTGCACGTCCGGCGCCTGGAGCTCGTCGCTCGTGCGGTGGAAGCCGCCGGACTCCCCGACGTTGGAGGTCAGCGGCCCCTGACCGCCCATCCACGCCGCGAGGTTCGCGTCGTTCAGGGCGTCCTTGAGCGAGTCCTCGGTGGTGATGATGCAGGTCAGCCCCGACGTCGGGTGGTCGGAGAGGTTGAGGCCCACCCCCGGCGATTCCGCGACCTGCGGGACCTCGAGGAGCGCGAGCTCGGCGGCGCGGCCGAGCCCGGAGAGCGTCAGCAGCTGCGGCGAGTTGTAGGTGCCCGCGCAGACGAGCACCTCGCGGGTGGCCGTGAACTCGAGCCGCTCGGAGAGCCGCAGCGCCTGCACCCCGACCGCGCTCGTCCCCTCGAAGCGCACGCGGGTCACGTGCAGGTGCGTCTCGACGGTGAGGTTCGGCCGGTCGGCGACCGGGTGCAGGTAGGCCGCCGCCGCCGAGTGGCGCTTCCCGTCCTTCTGGGTCACCTGGTAGAAGCCGACGCCATCCTGCTGCTCGCCGTTGAAGTCCGCGTTGGCCGGGAGCCCGGCGGCCTGCGCGGCCTCGACGAACGCCTCGGCGGTGACCGAGCGCGCTCGCGCGTCGGAGACGCGGAGCGGCCCGCCGACCCCGTGGATCGCGTCCGCCCCGCGCTCGTTGTCCTCGGCCTTCTTGAAGTACGGGAGCATCGCCTCCGACGTCCAGCCGTGGCAGCCCTCCCCGGCCCACTCGTCCCAGTCGGCGCGGTTGCCGCGGATGTAGATCATCGCGTTGATCGAGGAGGAGCCGCCGAGCGTCTTGCCGCGCGGCAGGTAGATCCGCCGGCCGTCCGCGCCGGGCTCGTAGCCCGTCGTGTAGTCCCAGTCGTTCTCCGAGCGGAAGAGGGCCGCCATCGCCGCCGGGATGGGGATGAAGTCCGCGGTGTCCGGCGGCCCGGCCTCGATCAGCAGCACGGTGGTCTGCGGGTCCTCGCTGAGGCGGTTGGCCAGCACGCAGCCGGCGGAACCGGCTCCCACGATGACGTAGTCGTACGACACGGACGCTCTCCTCGGTGCACTGGGACGGGCAGGAGCCGCGACTCTCACCCCGGCTCGACGTGCTGTCAAGCGGCTGTGGCGTGCCGCCGCAGTGGCCCGGCGCGCTCACGCCAGGCGGGCGGCGCCCACGGTGTGACCCTTCGCGCGATAGGCGGCCAGCGCCGCCGCGCGGACCGGAGCGGCGGCGGCCGCGTCCCCCGAGGCGGCGACGACGGCGGCCAGCGTCTCGAGCGTCTCGGCCTGCTGGACGGCGGCGTCGGTGCCCGCCGCGGCGTCGACGGCCCGCTGCGCGAGCGCGATCGCCTCGCGATGCTCGCCGGCCTGCGACTGGATCCGGGCGCGCACCCCGGCGGCGGCGACGAACGGGCGCAGGTTCTCGGGGCCGACCTGCGCCAGCGCGGCGTCGGCGACCGCGAGCGCCTCGGGCGACCCCTGGGCCAGGAGCGCCTGCGCGAGCACCGACTGCGCCGACGCACCGAGACCCCCCGGCCCCGCCAGGGCGCGCCGTGCATGCGCCTCGGCCGCGGCGGGCCGGCCGAGCAGCAGCGCCGCGCGGGCCTCGAAGAGGTCCGTGTCGACGAGGTCCAGCGCGAGCCCGAGCTCGGTGAACGCGCCGCGGGCCGCCGCCAGCCGGTCGTCGGCCTCCCCGGCACGATCCTGCATCGCCGCCAGCAGCCCCTGCACGCAGAACGTCTGGGCCTCCATCTTGCGCGAGCCCGCGTGCTCGCGAAGCTCGGTGAGCACGACCTCACAGCGGTCCTGGGCGTCGACGAGCGGCGTGGGGCCCCAGAGCGCGACGAGCGGGAGCAGCGAGAGCACGTCGGCCACGAGCCGGACGTCGCCTCCCTCGCGCGCGCAGGCCAGCGCCTCCTCGAGCAGGAGCTGCCCGGCCGCGTGGCGCCCCTCCGACAGGACGAGGTAGGTGCCCTTCCAGTTGAGCGCGTGGGCGAGGACGCGGACCTGCGTGCCGTCCTCCCGCAGGGCGGTGATCGCCCGGTCGAGCCGGCCCTGTTCGGTCTGCCCGGTCCCCACGAAGAGGTGCGACGTGGCGACCGCGGCCACGTCCGCGACCGGCCCGATCTCCGCGTGCTCGGCCCCCATCGCCTCGAGGGCCGCGACCTCCGCCGCGGCGCCGGCCGCGTCACCGGCGCCGTGCAGCGCCGTCACGCGCTCGAAGCGCACGCGGGCCAGCGGCTCGGAGGCGCGTGCCAGCGCGCGCCCGAGCAGGTTGGCCGCCGCGGCGAAGTCGTCGCGGACGAGGGCGCGCAGCCCCGCGGACTCCAGCCGTACCGCCGCGGCGTCGCCGAGCTCCTGCACGGCCGCGTCGCGCGTGCCGAGCGCGAGGCGCAGCTCGTGGGCGCACTCGAGGTGGAAGGCGACGACCTCCTCCTGCTCCCCGGCCAGATCCCCGGCCTTGCCGTCCAGCCACGCGGCGAAGCGCTCGTGGAGCGTCGCGCGGGCCTCCTTCAGCAGCCCCTCGTAGGCCGCGTCGCGGATCAGGGCATGGTGGAAGTGGAAGAGGGGCTCGTCGGTCAGCGAGGCGCCCGCAGGCCCGACGAGCTCCTTGCGCCGCAGGGTCTCGAGGTGCGTGTCGAGCGCGGCGGCGACGGGCGCCGGCACGAGCTCGGCGACCGCGCCGCGGTAGAACTGCCGCCCGACCACCGACGCCCGCTCGATCACCGCGCGCTCGGCTTCGGGCAGGCGACTGAGCCGTCCCGCGAGCAGCGCGGAGATCGACGCCGGGATCGACGGCTCGGCCTCGCCGGTCAGCACCCAGGCGCCGTCCCGCCGCACCATGGTGCCGTCGTCGACGAGCATCCGGACGAGCTCGGCGAGGAACAGCGGGTTGCCGCCCGCGATGTCCAGGACGCGGGGCGGCAGGCTGGCCCCCTCGAGCAGCGCCGCGACCAGCCGCTCCGCGTCGGCGCCGGCCAACGCGTCGAGCTCGACGAGCGCGCGCTCCCCCGGGCGGGTGAGCTCCTCACGCATCTCGCGCAGCTCGGGGCGGGCGACGGCGAGGACGAGCACCGCCGCGCCCGCCCCCCACGCCTCGAGGTGCTCGACGAGGTCGAGGAACTGCGGCGCCGCCCAGTGCAGGTCCTCGAAGATCACGACGTGCGGGTGGTCGGCGGCCGCGCGCTCGAGGACCGTGCGCACCGCCCAGAACGTCTCCTGCGCGGGGGCCTGCTCGCCGGCCCCGAGGATCCCCGCGAGGCCCGCCACGACGCGGTCGGCCTCCAGGTCGTCCGGCCCGACGAGCGCCCGGAGCTTCTCGGCGACGTCGTCCCCGTCGCCGATCTGCGCGAGGTCGCGCAGCACCTCGGCCACCGGGAGGTACGTCATCCCCTCGCCGTAGGACGGGCAGCTGCCGCGCACCACCCGGGCCTCCCTCGCGATCCCGGCGGCGAACTCCTCGACCAGCCGCGACTTGCCCATCCCCGGCGAGCCGATCACGACCGCGACGCGGCAGTGGCGCGTGGCGACCGCGTCCGCGTAGGCCCCGCGCAGGCAGTCGAGCTCGCGCTCGCGACCGACGAACGGCACCGCGTCGCGCGCGTCCGGCGCCTGGAGCGACGTCACCCGCCAGGCGGGCAGCGGCTCGCGCTTGCCCTTGGCGGCGACGGGCGCGACGGACTCCAGCCGGGCATGGTCGCGGACCAGCTGCTGGGTCACCGGCCCGACGAGCACCTCGCCCTCGGGAGCGTTCTGCTCCAGGCGCGCGGCCGTGTTCATCGTGTCGCCCACGATGAAGCCCTCCACCCCGATGACCACGTCGCCGGTGTGGACGCCGGTGCGCATCCGCAGGCGCTGGTCGAAGCGCTCCTGGAGCTCTTCGTTGATCGCCTCCATCGCCGTGCGCATCGCCCACGCCGCGCGCACCCCGCGCAGCGCGTCGTCCTCACGGACCTGCTCCTTGCCCCAGGTGGCGACGATCCCGTCCCCCGCGAAGTGGTCGATGAGGCCGCCGTGGGCCGCGATCGCGCCGCGCATCGCCTCCGCCCAGCGCCCCATGATACGCCGCACGGTCTCGGGATCGAGCCGCTCCTGCATCGCCGTCGAGCCGGCGAGATCGGCGAAGAGCACCGTGATGCGCTTGCGCTGGTCGGTCGTGCCCGGGAGCGGAGCGGCGAGCGTCGCGGGCGGCGTGCGGGCCACCGCGACGGGCATCCCACAGCTGTCGCAGAAGCGCGCCCCGGTGCGCAGCGTCGCGCCGCACCCCCCGCACGCGGGCGCCGCCTGCGGCGCGCCGCAGCTTTCGCAGAACCGCGCCTCGGCGCGATTGGCGTGCCCGCAGGCCGGGCAGGACATCCGCTCGCGCCGGCCCTACTGGCCCCGCGCGGACCGGCTGGGCGGAGCCGCCTCGACGGGCCTGTCGTGCCGGACGCGCCCGTCGAAGGCGAGCGTGTCCACGCCCGCCGGCGAGCGGCTGCCGGTGACCGTGAACCTGCCCCGCGCGCGCTTGTAGGCGCCCGAGCCACCGAAGAAGGTGCCCGTGCCCGCGAGCGTTCGGGTCCCGTCGGGCGCCGGCGCGCCGGCCTTGAACACGAAGCGCAGCTTGATCGAGCCCTCCGCGTCGTAGACCGTGCCCCGCGCGAGCGACCCGCCCAGCGTGGGCCGCAGGGTCAGCGACGCCGCGCCGTCCCCCGCCGGGGCATCGTCGACGTCGAGGAGCAGGAACGACCCCGACGGCCCGGCGACGACCGACCCCGTCGCGGAGGCCATGAAGGGCTCCGTTACGGACGGGTCCGGTGCCGGTGCCGCGTCGTCCTGGCCCGCGGCCGCGGCCGGGAGAACGAGGGCGATCGCGACGGTCGCGACGGCGAGGCGCTTCATGGACGGTGCCTTTCGGACAAGTGGGGGTGGCGCCTACGCTACCGGGCTCCTAGAGAATCGCCCCGGGCACGTAGGCGGCCGTCTCCGGTTTCTGGTCGACCAGGCGGGCGACGCGGGCGCCGACACGCGCGACCTGCGCGGTGGCCGCGCCCGTGAACGCGAGCGGGTCGTCGAGCAGCCCGTCCAGGGTCCCCGGCGGGAGGGAGAGCCGCGGATCGCCGGCGAGGCGGGCGATCAGGTCGTTCTCGGCCTGCCCCTGCTCACGCATCGCCAGGGCGACGGCGACGGCGTGCTCGGAGATCGCCGCGTGCGCGGTCTCCCGCCCGACCCCGGCGCGGACGGCGGCCGTGAGCACCGCGGTGGTCGCGAGGAACGGCAGGTAGCGGTCGAGCTCGCGCGCGATGACCGCGGGGTAGGCGCCGAACTCGTCCAGGACCGTGAGCGTCGTCTCGTAGAGCCCGTCGAGCGCGAAGAACGCGTCGGGCAGGGCGACCCGCCGGACGACCGAGCACGAGACGTCGCCCTCGTTCCACTGCGCCCCCGCGAGCTCGGCGACCATCGAGAGGTACCCGCGCAGGATCACGGCGAGGCCGGTGATGCGCTCGGCCGAGCGCGTGTTCATCTTGTGCGGCATCGCCGACGAGCCGACCTGGCCGGGCGCGAAGCCCTCGGTCGCGAGCTCGTGGCCGGCCATCAGGCGGATCGTCGTGGCCAGCGACGCGGGGGCCGCGGCGAGCTGCACGAGCGCGGAGAGCACGTCGAGGTCGAGGGAGCGCGGGTAGACCTGGCCGACGGAGTCGAGGGTCTGGCCGAAACCGAGATGGAGTGCGACCTGCCCCTCGAGCTCGGCGAGCTTCTCCGGGTCGCCGCCGAGCAGGTCGAGCATGTCCTGCGCCGTCCCGACCGGGCCCTTGATGCCGCGCAGCGGGTAGCGCTCGCGCAGCTCCTCCAGCCGCGCCCGGGCGACGAGCAGCTCGTCGGCGGCGCTGGCGAAGCGCTTGCCGAGCGTCGTGGCCTGCGCGGCGACGTTGTGGCTGCGGCCGGCCACGACGAGCTCGGAGTGCTCGGCCGCCCGGCGCGCCAGGCGGGCGAGGATCGCGAGCGTCCGATCGCGGACGTGCTCGAGCGAGAGGCGGATCTGCAGCTGCTCGACGTTCTCGGTGAGGTCCCGGCTCGTGAGCCCCTTGTGGATCTGCTCGTGCCCGGCGAGCGCGTTGAACTCCTCGATGCGCGCCTTGAGGTCGTGGCGGGTGACCCGCTCCCGCTCGGCGATCGACGCGAGGTCCACCTGCTCGGCGACGCGCTCGTAGGCCTGGATCGCCCCGTCGGGCACGGCGACGCCGAGGTGGCGCTGGGCGCCGAGGACGGCGATCCACAGCCGCCGTTCGAGGACGACCTTCTGCTCGGGCGACCAGAGCCGCACGAGCTCGGGGCTGGCGTAGCGCGCGGCGAGGACGTTGGGGATCACGCCGGAGAGGTTACGGCTCAGACCGCGGACGGCGGGACCCCGCAAGCGCGTTTGAGCGCCCATGAGCGCTCAGGGGGTGGGTGCTCATGGGCACTCGGCCGATGTCGATGAATCATGGGGACGACGGAGGCCGGCGTCTCTGCCGGCCTCCGGTGCTGCGGTCCGTCGGTGACCCGTCCTGGTGCGCGGCTCAGGCGTTGCTGAGCTCGCGCTCGGCCGCCTTGAGGACGCCGGCGCGGCTCTTGTGCGCACGCTCGTAGGTGCGCACCTTGGTGGCGAGGTCGTCGTCGCCCGCGTTCAGGGCGGACTGGACCTCGCTGGCCGTCAGCTCGTCGTACCCGGCCCACGGCTCGGTGCCGCGCAGCGAGGTGATGCGGCTGAGGACCGTGGTGCGGTTCTCGTTCTTGCGCTCGTAGGCGTCGACCTTGGCCAGGTCGATCTGCGAGAGATCGGTGAGCTTGCTCGTGATCTCGTCCGCGGTCAGCGTGTCGTAGCGCGCGATCGCGAGGTCACCCTCGGAGGCCACGGCGCCCTTGACCTGACCCTCGGCCTGGGCGACGCCGGGGACCTTGCGGGCCTGGCGTGCGGTGCGCTTCGTCGTCGCGCTCGTCTTGCGCGCGGCGTCCTTGGTCGCCGCACCGGCCTCGCGGAGGACGTCGGCGGCACCGGTCGTGGTGACGTCGTAGGACGGCTTGCCCTTGACGTCGGCGCGGACGACCGCCTCGGTCAGCTTCGGGATCTCGCGCAGGACGCGCTGGGCCATCTTCTCCTCGTCGGCGAGGATCGACGCCGCGAGCTTCGCGGTCTCGTCGTCGCCGACGGAGCTCGCGAGGCGCTCGATCGCCGTGTAGGTGGCGATCTCCATGGCCTCTGAGGCGTAGGCGTCCTTGGCGTTCTTGAGCACCTTCTCCTCGCCGCCGGAGCCGCGCACGAGGTCGAGCGGCGTCTTGGTGAGGGCGAGGGCCTGCCCGACGACGCTGCCGGCCATGCCGACGACCGCCATGATCGGGTTCGAGCCCTGACCGAGCGCCTCGAGACGGCGTCCGACGCGGTCGGCGTGATCGCGCGTCTCCTCGAGGTGCGTCTCGAGGCCGGAGCGGTACGTGCCCCGCGGGGTCATCGCGATCTGGGACTGAAGGACGCGGACGAGGGCGGACTCGCTGCTCTGCGCCTCGCCGAGGTACTGGACGACCTTCTGCTGTGATGCGTTCATATTCGGCTCTCCGATCGAAGTGAGGGGCGACCGAGGCCGGCGTGATGCCGCCCCGGGCGAAGTTGTGAGCGCGAGAAGCACTGCTTACCTCGACGCTTGTTAGAAGTATGCCCGGAGTCGGCGGCCCAAACCCGTATCTCGTGTGCGCTAGCGCACACCGGCGTTCGGGACCGCTCGCGGCCCGCGGGTTGCGGGCCAATCACCGGCGGGTAGGGCGATGGGATGAGCAGCTCCCCTCCGGTCGGGTCAGGTCGGCCGACGTGCCGCCGAGACGATGCGTCCTAGCCCCGTCGCCGGTGCCCAGCGCGGCGGCGAGCGGGTCGCCCGACGGCCGGAGTTCGCGTGGCTGGCACGCGCCGGGCTCGTCGCCCGGGGCGTGTCCTACGGGATCATCGGGATTCTCGCCGTGAAGCTCGCGTCCGGATCGGGGGGCAAGGCGACCAACCAGCGCGGGGCGCTGAAGACGATCGCCGCTCAGCCGTTCGGCCAGGCGCTCTTGATCGCCATGGCGATCGGCCTCGCCGGGTACGCGCTGTGGCGGCTCGTGCGCGCCGGCATCGGGCACGGCGCCCAGCAGGAGGACGGCGGGTTCGAGCGGGTCGCCGGCGTGGCCAGCGGCTTGGCGTACACCGCGCTGTGCGTCACCGCGGTGAAGATCCTGGTCGGGGCGCGCAGCGGGGGCGGCTCGAACAGCCCCAAGGCGACCACCGGGGGCGTGCTGGCCTGGACGGGGGGACCGATCATCATCGGCGCCGTCGGAGCCGTCCTGATCGGCGTGGCGCTCTACCAGGGCTACAAGGGCGTCTCCAAGCGGTTCTTGAAGGACTCCAAGACCGGGCAGATGAGCCGAGCGGTCAGGCAGGCCTTCACCGCGCTCGGCGTCTTCGGGCATCTGGCCCGCATGGTGGTCTTCGGCCTGGTGGGCTACGGCCTCATCAAGGCCGCGGCCGCCTACGACGCGCGCAGCGCCATCGGCCTCGACGGCGCGCTGAGCAAGGTGTCACGGCAGCCCTACGGGCCGGTCCTGCTCGGGGTCGTCGCCGCCGGCCTGATCGGCTTCGCGCTGTACTCGATCGCCGACGCCCGCTACCGCAAGCTCTAGATGAGTGATTCCGTTCGCGCCGGGCGCGCGGGACGGTTCGAGGGAACATAGAAAGGGTGTCGAAGGTCGGCGTGCTTATTGCCAACGCCGACCATCCCAAGGAGGTGGTCTACGTGACCGCCGATCTCGACACCCTTCTGACGGCACTTTACGTGCTGGCAGACGATCTCCTGCCCAACCGGACGCGTGCAGGCCAGCGCCCACAGATCACCGACGCCGAGCTGGTCTGCTTGGCGGTCGCGCAGATCCTGCTTGACTGCCCGTCGGAGCGGCGGTTTCTGCGCTTCGCGATGACCCGGCTGGGTCATCTGTTCTCCTATCTGCCCAAGCAGCCCGGCTACAACAAGCGGATGCGCCGCCTGGCGCCGCAGATCGTCACCGTGCTCAACGCGATCTCCTACGCCTCGCCGTCGTGGTGTGACAACGTCAGGTTGCTGGACTCCACGCCGGTTCCATGCGGGCAGTCGCGCGAGGCGGTCAAGCGCTCGGAGTTCGTCGGGCACGCCGCCTACGGCTACTGCGCCAGCCACAGCCGCCACTTCTGGGGTTTCCGGCTGTATCTGCTGTGCGCAAGCGACGGGATGCCGATCGCCTTCGAGCTCGCCCCCGCCAACGCGCCCGAGCGCCAGGTCGCCGCTGAGATGCTCGCCCGCGTGGACCTGCACGGCTACACCGTGATCGCCGACAAAGGCTTCGCCGGCGCCGAATTCGAAGCGCTCATGAGCGAGTTCGGCGCGATCTTCCGACGCCCTGATCGCAAAGGCGAGCAGCCGCGTTTCGGCAGCCTGGGCGGCATCCGCCAATGGATCGAATCGGTGTTCGACACGCTCAAGGGACAACTCTCCCTCGAGAACCACGGCGCCGTCACGATGCCCGGCCTGATGACCCGCATCGCCGGACGCCTGCTCGCGCTCGCCGCCGGGCTCTGGCACAACTGGAACATCGGCGATCCCGGCCGCCACCTCACCGCCTACGACCACTAAACCGCTCCAACCAACGGAATCACTCATCTCTAGGCGACATTGGTCTCGCACAGTTCCGCGACCAAGCGCCCGCGTATGTTGCCGACGAATACGCCTCAGGCGCACTCGCGGAGCACCGCGTAGCCGAGGGCGAACTCGTGATGGCTGGGCTCGGTGACGCCGGGAACCCGTTGGGCCGCAGCGCCGTCGTGCCTTCGGCGCTCGCCGGCGCCATCCACAAAGCCGACTGCTACCGCATTCGGGTCGACCATGATCGAGCCAACGCCGACTATCTCGCCTGGGCGCTGTCGTTTGGGCCCGCCCGCGACGAAGCCCCGCTGCTTTCACGAGGATCGACTCGCGCTCGCCTCAACACCGTCGTCGCCCGCGACCTGCCCGTTCCTTTCCTCCCGCTCGACGAGCAGCGCGCGATCATCGCCAACGCCTCGGCGAGACGGGACGCGATCGAAGCGGCCACTCGGTGCGCTGATTTGCTCCGCGTCGGTCTCGCCGGATACCGCGACGCGCTGATCACCGAGGCGGTCACTGGACGCCTCGACGTCACAGCCGTCTCGGACTCACAGATGGACGAGCGCCTACGCGAGGCCGGCGAAACCGGACCTTCGGCCACACCGACCGACTAGAGGACCAGATGTCGACTGCTGCACATACCGAGTCTGCGTTCGAGCAGCTGATCGTCAAGTGGCTGGTGGAGACCGGCGGCTGGCTTGGGGAGGTCACCGCCAGTTCGCCATCCGAGCACGCCGGCTACGACGCCGAGCTCGGCCTGTACCCGGAGGACATGGCGGCGTTCGTCCGGGACACGCAGGGCAAGGCGTGGGACAAGCTCGTGGCGCTCGGAGGCTCCGAACACATCGCGACGGTGTCGCTGCTGAAGCGGGCAGCGGCGCAGATGGACCGACGAGGCACGGTGGAGGTGCTGCGGTCGGGGCTGACGGAGAAGGGCGTGCAGCTGCGGCTGGCGTACTTCGAGCCGGACTTGGAGGTCGAGCCGACGGCTCGGGTGCTGTACGAGGCTAACCGGCTTCGGATCGTCCGTCAGGTCCGCTTCGACGCGGCTAAGGGCGACAGTCTTGACCTTGTGCTGTTCGTCAACGGGCTGCCGACGGCGACGGCGGAGCTCAAGAACCGCTGGACGGGCCAGACCGTCGACGACGCAATCCGGCAGTACCGCGAGGACCGGCCCGGGGCCAACGTGCTGCTGGGCCGGCGCGCGCTGGTGCACTTCGCGCTCGACGCTGAGCTCGCGTACATGACGACCCGCCTGGACGGCACTAGGACGCGGTTCCTGCCGTTCAACCGCGGCTCCAACGGCGCGGGGCAGCCGGGTGGTGCGGGGAACCCTGCGGATGAGGCCGGGGGGCATCCGTCGTCGTATGTGTGGCGGTCGGTGTGGGAGCGTGACTCGTGGATGGAGCTGCTTGAGAAGTTCGTGTTCGTCGAGGCGCCGGCGGCCGGCAAGGCGAAGAAGGGGCGGCCGGCGACGGTCTTCCCGCGCTTCCATCAGTGGGACGTCGTGCGGCAGTGCGCGGCGCACGCCCGCGTTCACGGCGCCGGCCACAGCTACTTGATCCAGCACTCAGCCGGGTCGGGGAAGAGCAAGGAGATCGCCTGGCTGGCGCACGACCTCTCGACGTTGCACGGCGACGACAAGAAGCCGGTGTTCGAGAAGGTGATCGTGATCACCGACCGGCAAGTCCTCGACCGTCAGTTGCAGGCGCAGGTCAAGGCGTTCGAGCAGGTGCCGGGCGCGGTGCGTGAGATCAACGAGTCATCTGCGCAGCTGCGCGAGGCGTTAGAGGGCGAGCAGGCACGGGTGATCATCTCGACGGTGCAGAAGTTCCCGTTCGTGCTGGCGCAGCTGGTCGGCAAGGACTCCAAGCTGAAGGACCGCACGTACGCGGTCATCGTCGACGAGGCGCACTCCTCCCAGACCGGGGAGTCGGCGGTCGACCTCAAGGCCGTGCTCGGCAATCGGCCGGTGGAGGAGGACGAGCAGGAGGACGGCGTGCCTGAGGTGCTGCGTCGTCTCGCGGCGCGTGGAGTGCAGCCGAACCTGTCGTTCTTCGCGTTCACGGCTACGCCGAAGCCCAGGACGAACGAGGTGTTCGGGACCGTCGGCCCGGACGGGAACAAGCATGCGTTCCACACGTACTCGATGCGGCAGGCGATCGAGGAGGACTTCATCGTCGACGTGCTGCGGAACTACACCACCTACGAGGAGCTCCTACGGCTTGAGGACCGCGCTCGGAAGGTGGTGGAGATTCCGAAGGACAAGGCCGGCGGCGTGTTGGCGCGGTTCGCGAAGTTCCACCCGTACCTGAAGGCGCAGAAGGCCGTGGTGGTGCTCGATCACTACGACAACGTCGTGCGGGCGCACATGGCCGGCCAGGCGAAAGCGATGGTGGTCACCGCGAGCCGTGAGGAGGCGGTGCAGTGGAAGCTCGCGCTGGACAAGGAGATCACCAAGCGCGGCTCGCACAGCAAGACGCTCGTGGCGTTCTCCGGTGAGGTCGAGATCACGCACCCCGCGGCGGAGAACCTCGGGGAGGAGTACACCGAGCCGACGATGAATCAGGTCGCCGGGAAGCCGCTGCCGGAGAAGGCGCTGCCGGCGGAGTTCGAGAAGCCCGAGTACGGGGTCCTGATCGTCGCGGAGAAGTACCAGACCGGCTTCGATCAGCCGAAGCTCGTGGCGATGTACGTCGACAAGAAGCTG
The DNA here is from genome assembly GCA_038321325.1 of Solirubrobacterales bacterium. Lineage (GTDB taxonomy): Bacteria > Actinomycetota > Thermoleophilia > Solirubrobacterales > Solirubrobacteraceae > Paraconexibacter. The sequence continues at coordinate 34,064 of JBBQEV010000002.1, read as the reverse complement.
TCCGGCGTCAACACCGTTCAGACGCTGTCGCGGCTGAACCGAACGCACCCGCTGAAGACCGAGACGTTCATCCTCGACTTCGTCAACGACGCCGAGCAGATCCGCAAGGATTTCGAGCCTTTCTACGGGCGCACTGAGGCGATCCCGACCGACCCGAATGTCCTGTTCGACGCCCAGCAGAAACTGCTCGACGGCGGCGTCATTTACCCCGCTGAGGTCGAGGCGTTCGCGGAGGCATGGTTCGTCGAGGGCGGCAACCCCGACCACTCGGTGCTGTCCGGTCGCACGCAGGCCGCCTACGACCGGGCCGGCGACTTTGAAGACGATGACCTCGACGAGCTCCGCGACGATCTCGATCGGTTCGTCCGGTTCTACTCCTTCCTCTCCCAGGTCGCCCCGTACCTCACCGCCGACAGCGAGAAGCTCTTCGCGTTCGCCCGCTACCTCGCCCCGCGGCTGCGTGAGCGCCGCGTCGACGGCGGCCTGTCAGTCGACGTCAGCCTCTCTCACTACCGACTGACCGAGGTCGCCACCCAGGCGCTGAAGCTCACCGGGGAAGACGTCGAGCCCGGCAGCGCGATCGGCGGCGACGGCACAGGGCGCGGCCCCGGCGGAGACATCCCGATGAGCCTGCTCGCCGAGCTCGTCGAGCTCTTCAACCAGCGGTTTGGCGGAACGCTCTCAGACGCCGACGCGATCCACCCGGCCCAAGCGCTGATCGACCACATCGACCGCGAGCAAGCCGGGACGCTCCGCCCTCAGGCCGCCACCAACGAGTTCGACGACTTCGTCCGCGGCAAGGAGCCGTTCGTGATCGACGGCGCCCTCGACGCCGGCCAGGCCTCAGCGGACTTCTTCAAGGGCGTCCTCGACGACGAAGACTTCCGCTTGCGCACGACGTACCTCGCGATGCGCGTGCTCTACGACCGCTACCGCGACGAAGGCAGCACCACAGCCGCGATCTAGATCGCGAACTCGTACCTGGCCCGGAGGCGCTCCACGTGATCTGGGAGCCAACCCGGGCCGTCGAGTCCGGCCCACTCGTCGAGAAGCTCGGCGTAGCTGACGGCATGAAGTTCGGTGCTCGCCTCGGCCACCCGGCGACGGAGCTCGGCCAGCTCCGATCGGTGCTTCATGACGACGTCGACATTCTCGGCGTTGAGCGGCTCCCAGTAGACGTAGACGAGGCGCCGCGTGTTGGCGGGGTACTGGCTGTTGAGGCCGAGCACGTGCTTGACGATCTGCTCCAGCCCGAGGTGCTTGGGTTGCCAAGCCTTGGAGATGGAGGCGTCAAGAACGGGCGCCCATTTCTCGTCGAGGAGCTCGCGCATCTCGGGCGTCTTGTATGCGGTGGCCCATGGGACGGGATCGTGTTCGCTGAGGGTCTCGGTGAGCTTGGATTCGACGCCCACCGTGAGCCCGGGACCCGTCAGCAGCACGTCGAGGTTCGCGGTGCCGCCGCCGTGGCGGATCTTCGCTTTGCCTTCGACGCGGAGCCGGTCGGTGAACCCGGTCAGGCCGGCCACGGAGAGCTGGGGCTCATCGCCGAGCCAGCGCCCGAACGCGTTGAAGGCGAGCGCGGCCGAGGAGTAGGGGGCGTGCGCCCGGCGCTTGCCGTTCTCGTTCGAGGTGAGCTCACTGCCGCCGCCGGCGGCGAGCTGGCCCTTGAGCTCATCGACCTGCCAGGCGGGAAAGCTCGCCAGCAGGTTGTCGGCGAAGCGGCGGGTGTGCGTTCCGCCAGGGAAGTGCGCGGCGACGTCGACGCCGACTGCCGTCTTTACAAGGTCCACGAGATGGGCCTTGACCACGTCCGAAGGGGAAGGCATCAGGCGACGCTACCGGCGCAGGGCGGGGCGGATCTGGCATGGGGCTCGGGCAGCGACTAACGCGCTGCCGTCGTCGCGCAGGCAACGGCCCGCCCCGAGCTCGGCTTGCGCGGGCTCGCCGCCGCGGCCGCAGTGCCCAGGGGCGCCGAGCTGCGGTCGGGCCGGGAGGGGGAGGGCGGCGCCGCGCGCGCTGCTTGCCTGGCTGGCTGCTGCGACCGCTCGTGCCGCCGCCGCTTCGGCGTCGATGCCGGCGGGCGAGGACCTGGCTGACCATGCGCATGACGAGCTGCCATTCGCCGAGCTGCCGCGGCGCGAGCAGCGGGGTGCTCTGCGGGTTCTGGGAGGGCGACGACGCTTTACTCCGTAGGTCCCCGCGGGCGCCGCGACGAGCTCGAGGTCCCAGCTCGAGATGTCAGGGGCCAACCGACGTGTAGTTGTCACCGCCATCGAGCTGGCAGCCAAAGAACTTAGACTCATCCCGAATGCCGTCGTACCTAGCTGAGCTGGCACGACCAGCGAGATCGGCGGAACCATCTGGCGCAGAAGGCTTCGGGCGGCGCGGTCCGGATGTTGGCAGGAGCGTTCGAAGGGGCGTAGAACCTGTGCGTGTGACCGTCGGTGATCCCGGATCGCGCCGCGGGTGCTTCCTGTGCTCCCCAGAGCCGGGGTGGACCTGGGCGGAGTCAACCTCCTTTCGCGCGGTCCTTGGGCTCGGGCCAATCGGCCGCGGGTATACGGTGATCGCCACCAGACGGCACGAGACCAGCATGTTCGACCTCGACGAGGACCGGCTGGTCGAGCTGGAGGACTTCACTGCGATAGTCCGCGAGCGCCTCCGCGCGTTCGCCTCCACAGCGCTGGTGACCGAGCACGGCCGAGTCGCGGCCTGCGTGTCATCCGTCCTTGACCGCCACGACCCGCACTGCCTGCACGCCCACCGGCTCGTGTTCCCAGGTCAGGGCACCATCGATCTAAGCCGCTGGATGCCCGCGCTGCAAGTCGAGCGATTCGCCTCCTCCCAGGCTGCCGCACGGCTGTCGCGTGCCGAGGGCCAGTACCTCTATGTCGAGCAGCCCGACGCCACTTGCCAGGTCGCAGCGGTCACGGGGCGGGTGCCACGCCAGTTCCTGCGCGCTGTCGTCGCTGCCGAGCAACGCCGCCCTGAGCTGGCCGACTGGCGTACACGTCCGGCGCACCGAGACCTCGACGCTGCACGCGCCGTCCTGGACGCCAGGGTCGACTCGCAGGTCGCATGACCGCTAAGGAGGGGACCTGGCGGGTCTACCTGTCCGGGCCGACCAGGGAGGCCGTGACGCTCTGCGCCTTCGCCGCCGATCTGCGGGACGACGGGCACCAAGTGACCAGCCGGTGGCTTGAATCATACTCCCGACGGGCGACGGGCGACGAGGCCAGCCGTGCGCAGCGCGACTTGGCAGATCTTCGCTCCAGCGAATTCCTCGTCGCGCTGACCGGCCCGCGGGTCGGAGGCCGCGGTGGTCGCCACACCGAGCTCGGAGTCGCCATCGAGCGCGGCCTGCCCATTGTCCTGGTCGGCACGGTCGAGCATGTCTTTCACCACATGGCGGCCGTCACCGTCGTCGTCGACTTCGACGCAGCCCGCAACTACCTCGCCGCATCACGACGGCCGCCGGCTTGAGCGCCGCGCTGACAACACGCGAGGACCGCTACCGACACCGGTCCTCGTCGCGAGGGCAACGCTGGTGAACGGCCCACGCGCGATCGTGCGCCGCGTCCGCGGCAAACAGGATGAGTCCGATGAGGCGGTCGACCTGGCGGCCATGGTGCTCGCTTCCCGGACAGCGCTACTGAGCCTGCGCAGCCTCGTCACCGCCCGCAAGGTGCCGGTCAATCACCTGTCCGGGCACGCCTGGGGGCAGTGGCTCGACGAGCCCTCGCACCATAAGGAGCACTGGGGACGCTTCGGCACGTCCGCAGCCCTCCAGGTCCTGGCGATCGCCCACGCTGAGCACGGCGACGGCCAGGACTTCGAGCAGTTGCAGGCTGTCCACAACGTCGCCGACCTGTTCCCCGCCCAGCTGGCCGACCCGCCCCCCGTCGGGGAGGAGGACCCGCTGAAGCTGCGCGACTTCCAGGCGCCCATGAAGCTGGCCTTCTGCATTGACGCGCTGTCACCGAACTTCACCGAGATCGGAGGCACCCGGGCGCTCGTCGACCGGCTGCTGGAGCTCCAGCTGCCCGAGGACCCCGGATGGAGCACCCGACATGAGGGTGACGACCTGCGCACCATCCATGACCGGCTGCTCGTCACCGCCTTTGCACTGCTGGCCCTGCGACGGCTCCCCAACCTGCACCGGCGAAACGACATTGTGCGCGCCTACCGGTACCTGGCCGAGAGCGTGGCCGCCGACCGCAAGCTCGGCCCGGACGTTGTCGCGCTGTGCGGCCTGGCGCTCGATGGCGGCCAAGGCGACATCGCCGACGACAACAGGGTGCGGGCCGGTCTGGTCGAGTGCGACGCCCTGTCGGCCGAATGGGCCACCGACGACCGCCCACTGATCATCGACCGGCCCTACTTTCGCAGCTACAGCGACGGCGAGAACACCGACTACATGTTCCTCAGCCCAGAGATCGTCGTCTCCCTTTTCCTGTTCCAGCGCCGCGCGGGCGAGCGCCCGGTCGCCCCCTTTGCCATCAGGGTCGTCGAGGCGGTCACCGAGTCGATCAATGGCGGCCACGGCCACGCGTCCGGGCTACGTGGCTTTCAGGTTCAGAACGGGCAGGAAGGCACCGTCGACCAGCTCTGGGCGGCACGGCTGCTGAGCGTGTTCTTGGCCGACCAGAGACGAGGACGTTCGACGGCCGTGGCCACGGCGACCCAGGGTGCGTCAACGACGCCTGCCGACACAAAAGCGCCCCTAAAGGTCCGGCTGGGCATCGCAGGCACCGGCGCAATCGTCGTGGCCGCCGCTGCCCTCCTGGCACCTGGGGCACCGACGATCATCGCTGCGCTGCTGGCCGTGGCCGCGGTCGTCGGCGGGAGCCCCGTCGTGCGGCTCGTCAAGCCCTTCCTGGATCGGCGCTTCGGGTCTTGAGCTGCGCCGATTCAGGGGGATCAAGCAGCGTGCGCGCCGACCTCCTGGCGAGACGGGCCTCGCGATCGGCGACGTCCCGGCGGGCGGAGCGACGCTCCTGCACCCGAGCGAACACGCGCTCACGGTCGGCTGCGGCGAACGCTTGGTGGAAGCGTCGGACGAGCAAGCGCCTCAGCGGCTCAGGCCACCGGTGATACAGCTCACCGGAGTCCGAGCGCTCAACCTTGGCGGCAAGCTGGTCAATCCGTCCGTCGGACGTCTCGTGCATGCCGCGGACCGTACGCCCGTTGTCGGACGGGACCGGCCGTCGCGAGAGGCCGCCGCCGGCCAGGTAGCCTTGGAGCGACATGTCGCGCAGGACGCTGCCGGACGACGGCGAAAGGCGCTCCGTGGCCGGTTTTGACCAGGTCGTGACCGTCGACGGGCCGAGCGGCAGCGGTAAGACGAGCCTGCTGCTGGCCCTGAGGCAGCGCTACGACTGTCTGGCCGTCGAGGCCGGTCCGATCGTCCGTACCGTCGCGTGGTGGGCCGAGCGGCACCGCCTGTCGGTCGCCGACGCCGTCGTCGAACTGGCCCGACGAGATGGGTGCGGTCAGATCCTATTCGTCGCGCCGGGCAGCTCGCAGCTCGCGGCGTCAGAGCTGGAGGTTGCCGGACTGCCGATGCGCCAGCGAGTCTTCTCCGGCTCGCTTGGGCCTGCGATCACGGCGACGTCCGTTGACCCGATGGCGGTGCTGTGGGTCGAGCAGCTAGTCCGCGGGGAGCTTCACGGCCGAGCGGCCGCCGTCAGCGGCCGTCAGGCGGCGTCTCGCTTGGTCCCCGACGCCGCCCTCCAGCTCCAGCTAACGGCCGACCGCAGCGTCCGCACCGACCGCAAGGCACGGCAGCTCGCCGCGGCAGGCCTACGACCGATCTGGCACGACGACGCCCGGCTCCTGCCCGACCTACAAGCCGATCAGGTGCTCGTGGACACTACCCGGATGACGGTCGCCGAGGTCGCCGAAGTCGTCTCGGGGCTGATCGACCGGCGGCTGAGGTGGCGACGCTCTGCGGCGATCGTACCCAGCGGAGGTGCCGTTCTTCCGGCACCCCCGCCCCACTTGGCGCGGCCCGCCTCGGCGATCGCCCGGCCCTCCCTCAGTCCTGCTGCACGCCCGCGATCCTTGCCCTTGCGTCATCAGGCAAAGGTGCCATGAGGCCCGAGTCGACCGGTGCGTTATCCCCGCTAAACGCACCCGAGACACGCCGCCGCGGCGATAGCCGACCCGGGCCGGGCCGGGCCGGGCCTGGCCCGCACCGCTTGTGGGGAACGTCCGTTCGGGTGGTTATCGTCACCCGAGATGCCCGGTTTCCGAGATAGGCCACTCGACCTCCTGTCGGCGGTCATGTACGTGAGAGCTGGTTCAGCGCGATTCTGCTCGCGGCGATCTCCCGGCGGTAGTCGCCTCGTTGCGTGAGCGCGGCCGAGCATGAGCATGGGGGAGACCCTGCCCCTGGTCGGGCCCGGCAGCGAGCTGCAGCTGACGCTCGACGGCGGCGCCCGTCCGCACCTCGGCGTTGTCGCCGAGGGTGGACCTGAGCCCTCCACCGCCACGGCGGCCGCGGTGCTCCCCCAGCTCGATCGCCTCGCCGGGGTCGGCCGCGTCGACGAGCTCAGCCGCGGAGACCGGGCTCGAGCTGTCACCGGCTCTTGCACGCGTGGGCGCGCGTGGAAGAACCTTTACCTGGCCGGGGAGCGCCTGGCTGCTCGGGCGGCGTCGCCGGCCACGCGGCGGCAGTACGCGTCGATTTACCGCACCTTCGGCGACTGGCTGCGAGGCGAGCTCGACCGGCCACCCACCACGACGGATCTGACGGCGGACGCGATCGCCGCCTTTCGCCCCGCCACCTCGAGCAGCGCACCGGATGACGCCGCCGACAGAAGGGATCTGCGCCTACTGCGGCCATGCGGTGCTCACGTGTCGCGAGGAGCCCGAGCACGCGTGGACCACGCGTCCGCTGAGCCTGCGGGGTACACGCGCCGTCGACGCTCCCTTGGGCCCGCGCGGCATGCACGGGTTCCTCACCACGCAGGCAGGGGCGATCGACGCCACAGAGGTCCGGGGCTCGATCTTCCGCGGCGCCGGAGATCTCGTCTCGACCGCGCCGGAGCTCGCGCGCTTCGGCCGCGCAATGCTCGACGGTGCGCTCATCCCCGGTCGACAGCGACCCTCACAGCTACGCTCACAGCTGCATTCCGCTCGAGCCGCGGTTTCGCTCCCGGTTACGGGCTCGGGATTGCGAAGTATGCGACCTCGTGTGGCGAGGTCTACGGCCACACAGGTTCGATGTTCGGAGTGGAGACGTTCGTCGTTGCCTCTCGGGACAACCTCACCGGCGATCTTTGCTGGCTCTGTTAGCTGCGAGATCGAAGATCACTCTGCTCAGCGCGCTCCGCGGGCTCTGAGCGATACCGGCCCTTCGGGATTGAACTGCCTCCCCCCAACAAGAGATCAAGTCCCAACACGGCCCCGAACTCACCGCACTCTGGATACCACATGGTCCCCAGTAATTTTGCCCGAACTGGCCTGTGTCCCCTGGCGGGGGCCGACAAGTAGCGGGAGGGGCACGAGTTGTGCAGGACACGGCGCGACTTTGTCGGGTCAGGACGTGGGGTCGTTCACGGGCTCCGCCGCGCGGTGGACGTCATTACTCCCGGTAGGCGCTCGTGACGGATACCGGGGCTGTGCAAGGCCCCTCTTCGAGTTTCAGGTGCTACAGACGTTGGTGCGAATCGCCTTTGAGCCCTTGCGCAGCGTGAGAGTGCTGGATTCTCCGACGCTGGTGTAGGTCTTGCGCCAACCCTTGACCGAGGTGGTTGCCGAACTGCACAACCCTCCGTTCGGATTGCGTCGCACGAAGTCTCGAGCGAACCGACAAGAAGTGTTGCGCTGGCTCACGCTCGCAACGCCGAGGGCGCCGTAATCGACCTGGACTGGTGCACATCTCACGTAGCTGGACGAGGATGCGCTAGCCGGTGGTAGGGCAAACGACGCTGACGTAGCCACCAGCAGCCAGAGAGTCGCGCGGAACGGATTGCACATTGTCACTACAACGATAGGTCACGCGGGCGGCGCGCGCTCCCTTCAGGGTGTCGCGCCTGACCAGAGGTGTGGTTCGACAGCTGACCGACCCTCGTAGACAGCAACCCGAACGTTGGCTCGAGCCGCCTGGCCGTCGGGCCGCACGCTGACCGATGCAACGCGCCGTGGAGTCTCGCTGGACCCGAATGCGAGGAGTTATCGAGATCGTGACGCCCGCTGCTGCCACCGCGGCGCAAGCCGTGGAGGTTGATCGGAATCGACATTCGAATCCCCTCCCTCACCGCTTGACGAAGAACGCCACCCGCAGCGGCGCCGACACATCCCCGCCCGCCGGCGTGGCGACGAGCACCGCGCGGTAGCGGCCGGGGGGCAGTCGCCGCCGAGCCACCAGGCCGGTCAGCTTGAGCCGGTTCACCCCGGCCTTGGCGGCCGGGACCCTCAGCGTGGTGAGCCGCTTCGCACGGGTGCACGGCTTGGCCCGGCGGTTGCGCCTCGTGCGGATGACGCAGACCTTGCCCCTGGTCCGGCCGGCGGTGAGTCGCTCGAGGCCGATCGCGACGCTCGCGGGCGCCGAGAGGGTGAACGTGAGCGTCGCGCCCCCGGTCTTGGCCCGCGGCTTCGCGAGCGGCCGGAAGCGGAGCGGCTTCACCGCGCCGCGCGTGATCGTGACGCTGCGACGCGCCGGCGCGGCGGTGGCGGTGGGGGTGACGGTGTAGTCGAGCGTCGCGGTCCGGGTCAGGCCCGCGACGTCGCTCACCGTCGCCGTCAGGGTGTGGGCGCCGGGCACGGCGGAGTAGCCGCTCACCACGCATCCGCCGGGAGCGATGCCCGAGGTGGCGTCGCTCGCGGCGCAGGTCACGGCGCCCGCCGCGGGGACGGCCTGCTCCGGGTAGGCGGCGCCGGCGGCGATGCCGCTGAAGGACGGCAGCGCCGGCGGCGTGGTGTCCCGCTTGATCGTGACCGTCTTCGACACGGCGCCGCCGACGCTCTGTGCCGCGCAGGTGAACGCGGCGCCGGGGGTGTCCGCGGTCACCGGCCGGGGCCCGCAGCCGGTCGAGCTGGTCACCGGGGTGTCCGGGTCGGCCACCGTCCACGACACCGAGACGTCTCCGGTGTAGTACCCGCCGCCCCCGGTGGGAGCCGCCGGGTTCACCACCGCGGCGATGGTCGGCAGGCTGCTGTCGATGGTGGCCAGCGCCCGGTCGGCCAGGGGGAAGCCGTAGCCGCAGTCGCGATCCGGGAGGCCGGGGAGCGCGCAGTCGAGCGTGTTCGCCGGGTCCGTCAGGATCGTCCTCAACGCGTCGACCGTCAGCGACGGCTTGGCCGACAGCACGAGCGCCGCGACGCCCGCCACGCCCGGCACGGCGGCCGAGGTGCCGAAGAACGGCGCCAACCCCGGGACGCTCGTGTCCACCCCGTCGGCCCCCGCGAGGTCCGGCTTCACGCGGACCTCGGGCGTCGCGAGGGGGCGGCTGTCCTTGTCGTAGAGCCGCGTCACCGGCCCGCGCGAGCTGAACGCCTCCGGGGTCAGCGGCCCGGTCGCCGGGTCTGCCAGCCCGCCGCTGGACTCGGGGATCGCCGCGACGGTCAGGGCCCCGCGCGCGGAGGCCGCGGCGGGGTCGATCGCGCCGGCGGTGCTGTTCGTGTACGCGCTGCCGAGCGTCCCGCGGAAGCTCGTGTAGACGAGGGTCTTGATGAGGGGGGTGGCGCCCGCGTTTCGGCGAGAGATGCGCAGGCAGATCGGGGTGGGCGGCCCTCCGGGGACCGGGGAGGCCGTGGTCTGCAGCGCGGCGACGGGCCTCCCCGTCTGGATGTTGTTGGTGAAGTCCCTCGTGACGACCCCGCCCGAGCAGTTGGTGAACTCGGCGTCGAGCTCCGTCGTGACGTTGCCGAAGGGGTTGGCCCAGTGCACGGCGACGAACACGGTCCCGCCCGCCGGAACGGTCGCCACGAGCTGCTCCGTGCTGCCGTCGCCGAAGTCGTTGGCGCCGGACGGCGTCGGCGTGAACGTCCCCTCCCAGTTGCGTCCCGTCAGGTTGCCGGCCGCCTCGACGTAGAGGGTCCCGGCGGCGCGCGCCCGGTCGGCCGCCTGCGCGATCTCGCCGTCCTGGAAATACGGCTGGAGCAGGTCCCCGGTGTCGTCCGCGATGATCCGCGCACCCCGCGCGACGAGGTTGTCCATCGCCTGGGCGCGCTGAAGGGGGCCGATCGGCGTCGACCCCCGCTGGAACCCGGGCTCGAAGAGCATCTGCGTGATCCCCGGCGCGGTGTCGTAGAGCACCTGCGCGATCGCGCGACCCTCGTCGGTGCCGGCGGTGCTGTCGTTCAGGACGGTCACGCCGGGCGGCAACTCGCCCTGCGCCTTGTCGGTATCGAAGCCGCCGAGCCGGTTGAAGGAGTCCGAGATGAGCCCGACCGTGACTCCGGCTCCCGTGACGCCGGAGACCGCGCGCGCAGCGGGCCCGCGGTGGCGCACGTCCCCCCGGGAGATCACCGCGCTGGGCAGCCCCGGCCACACGCCGGTGACGCTCCTCACCGAGGCCAGCGCGGCGAGCGCGACCAGGTCCCCCGGGGCGACCAGGCCCTCGACGGTCGGCAAGGGCCCAAGGCTGCTCCGCGCGCGGACGTCGAGCCCGGCGGATTCGAGCGCGGCGGCCGCGGCGTCGAGGTCACCGCGCACCGCGACGTCGACGAGGACCCGCCCGCCCGGCGTCCGCGCCGGCCCGGCGTTTTCGACGAAGCCGGCCACACGGATCGCGGGCGTGCTGCGGCGAGCCGTCAGGGCGGTCAGGTCCAGCAGGTGGCTGTCGAGCTTCGCGGACGGGCTCACCGGAGACGCGGCGACGGCGGGTCCCGGCAGGAGGAGGAGCAGCGCGGCGGCGCCGAGGACCAAGCGGACCATCCCGGCATGAGACCACACTCCGGACCGACGACCAACCACCGATCGCGCTGGTCCGGTGACCGCCCTGCGGTTGCGCCGTCCGGCTCGGGCCGGCCGCGCTGGCGGCTTCGGGCGATGCGAGCGCGCGACTCGACAGCGGTGCCTGGCCTGGTCTAGATTGGCGCTCATGCGCTCACCGCTGCGGCTCGTCGCCCTGTCGACCGTCTCCGCCCTGGTCCTCGCCGGGTGCGGAGGCTCGGACTCCAAGCCCACGGCGTCTCCGCAGCAGCGCCTCAAGGACTCGGCGGCGGCGCTCGTCAAGGTCAAGGGCTTCCACTTCGAAGGGTCCGCGACCGACAAGGACGGCGCCAGCGAGATCGAGGGCGACGCGCGCGCCGACGGCAGCCTGCGCGTCGTGCTGCGCCAGAAGGGCGAGGCGGAGGTGCGGACCGTCGGCGGCAAGGGCTACATCAAAGCCAACGAGGACTTCTGGACGGCCAACGCCGACGCGAAGATCGCCCGGGTGCTCGCCGACAAATGGGTCATCACGCCGCCCGGGACGTTCGCCGGCCCCGAACTCGAGCGTTTCAAGCCCACGGTCCTGGCCGCCTGCCTGACCAGGACGGTCGGAACGATCGAGGACGGCGGCACGAGCGAGGTCAACGGCACCCCGGTCACCATCCTCAAGAGCGCCGGCGACGCGCCGGGCAGCTCGCCGGGCTCCATCTCGATCGCCAGCGAAGGCGCCCCGTACCCGCTGCGCACGGTGCAGGACGGTCCTCGCAAGCCCGGCGGGAAGCTCGACCCGCGGTGCGAGGACAAGGACGACTCCACCACCAAGTCCGACGTCAAGCTCAGCGACTTCGGGGTGACCGATCCGATCGAGGTGCCGCCGAACGCAATCGACATCAGCAAGCTCCAGGGCGCCACCGACACGAGCTCGTAGCGCCGGGCACGGACGATGACGCTCCCCGACGTCACATCACCAGCGGCGTGGCGCGCCGCGCGGATCGCGCTGCTCGCCGAGGAGAAGGCGCTCACCCGCGCGCGCGACGCGCTGAACACCAGGCGGCGCGAGCTTCCGATGGTCGAGATGGACAAGGACTACGCCTTCGAGGGCCCGGACGGCACGGCCCGGCTGCTCGACCTGTTCGCGGGCCGCCGCCAGCTCATCGTCGGCCACTTCATGTTCGACCCGGACTGGGAGGACGGCTGCCCGAGCTGCTCGGCGGGCGCAGACGAGGTCTCCGCGGGCCTCCTCGCCCACCTGCACGTGCGCGACACCCAGCTCGCGTTCGTCTCGCGCGCGCCGTTGGCCAGGATCGGGGCCTACAAGGAGCGCAAGGGCTGGACGTTTCCCTGGTACTCGTCGTTCGGCAGCGACTTCAACTACGACTTCCACGTCACGCTCGACGGCTCCGTGGCACCCGTCGAATACAACTACCGCAGCGCGGCCGAGCACCGGGAGGGGGGCGCGCCGTTCGAGCCGGCCGGCGAGATGCCCGGCTCGAGCTTCTTCCTGCGTGACGGCGACCGGGTCTTCCACACCTACTCGACCTACGCCCGCGGCGCGGAGCAGACCGGCGGCTCGTACTACTTCCTCGACCTGACGGCCCTCGGCCGGCAAGAGGACTGGGAGGAGCCGAAGGGACGCGCGGACGTCGCGCGCGCGGCCCACCCCGACTTCGCGGACTGACCGGAGCGCGATCATCGAGCCCGCCAGGGCCACGTCGTTTCGCGCAAGCGCCTCGAGGGGTAGGCCACCGGCGTGCTGACCGTCGCGGTGTTCGTGGCCTCGTTGTTGCCCGCGCTCGCGCTCGCCCTCGGAGGCGCCGGACGACTGGGGAGGCCGCGGTCGCGCCGCGCGGCCGTCACCGCCACCCGGGACCCCGGACGGGGCCGCCCGGTAGCCGGAGCAGTCGCGCTGGAGCAAGGGCACGGGGTGCCCAGGCGCAGCCCCGGTGGCGAGGGCAGCGGTGCGGCGAGGGTGAGCCCACGCCGGTGACGACTTGCGGCAGTATCGGCGGTCATGAACTGGTCAGGGTCCAAAACCGGCGTCGAGACCATCGGCCGCTACGGCGAGCTGGCCGACCGGGGCGAAGAGCCCTCTGTCGCCGCCAAGGCCTGGACCGCCGCCGGCTTCGGCGACGAGGAGACCGCGAGCTGGCTCGACGCGCGCTGCTTCGACCCGAAGGCCGCGCGCGACCTCGCCGATCTGTCCGTGACGCCGAAGCAGGCGTCGAAGCGCACGCGCGACGGCCGGCGCGACTACCTCGACACGATCGCCTTCAAGGTCGCCAGCGGGGACCTCTCGGCGCGCCAGGGCGCGGCGCGCGCGAACTCGAGCCGATGAGCGGCGACGACGCCCGCCACCCCCCAGACTGGCCCGACCCGGGCGACCGGCCGTGCGCCGACTGCGGGCACGTCTGGTTCGCCGGGGAGCGCCGCCACGAGTATCTCGACCACACCGCAGAGCGCCCCGAGGACGTCGAGGTGCTCTGCGTGCTCTGCCGCCGCCAGCGCGGACTGCCGCAGACGGAGCGCCGCAGCGGCACCTGGCAGTGGTGAACGGGCGCTACGCCGCCCGGCTCGCGTGACCGCCAAGCGGTCGCGGGGGGTGACGTCGGCGCCTGACGCGCCGAACTGTGGTGAAAATGCGCAGGATCGCGTCGTCCTCGTCCGAAGGACGCAAAGCCTTGCGCAGTCTCGCCGCCGCCCTCGCCGCCCTCGTCGTCGCCCTCACCGCGTTCGCCGGCCACCGTGCGGGCGGCCCCGCCTCCGCCTCCGCGGAGCCCTGCACCCGCCAGCGCTCCTCGATCGCCATCAGGCTCTCCCGCTCGCGCTACCCGTACACCACCGCGCACGTCACCGACGCGATCGCCTCCGGCGAGGCCGCGCTGCTGCACATCGACCGCGCCGGCGCCGATCAGAACCGCCGCGAGTCGCTCCGCGGGATCCCGACCAAGCCGCTCTACGACCGCGACGAGTACCCGCCCGCCGTCTCCCGGGAGGGCGGGTATCGCGCGGACGTGCGCTACGTCCCGTCGGCCGACAACCGCGGCGCGGGCTCGGTCATGGGCGCCGAGCTCTCGGGCTGGTGCGGCGGGCAGCCGTTCCGCATCCGCCTGGTGCCCTGAGCGCCGTTCTCGCCTCCCGCCCGGCAATGAATGGCGGTAGAACTATCATCAAGCTCTAAGTTTCTCCGTCCTGCACTCCGCCAGGCCACAAGACGGCGTCAGTCTTAGCTGCCAGGCTTCAAAGCATGACCCGTGCCGAACGCTACGCCAACCTCGCCGGGGTGATCGTCCCCTTCGTCGGGATCCTCGTCGCCATCGTCCTCCTGTGGAACTCGTGGGTCGACGGGATCGACCTTGCCATCTTCGTGGCGATGTACCTCGTCACCGCGGGCGGGATCACGGTCGGCTTCCACCGGCTGCTGACCCATCGCGCCTTCCAGACCAAGCCCTGGCTCGGCTACACCTTCGCGATCGCCGGATCGCTCTCCGTCCAGGGCTCCGTCCTGGACTGGGTGGCCGACCACCGCAAGCACCACGCGCACACCGACCAGGAGGGCGATCCGCACTCCCCGCACGTCGGTCACGGGTCTGGGCTGCGCGGCCTCTGGCACGCCCACACGGGCTGGCTGACCGAGACGCAGGGCCAGGCCGACTGGAAGAAGTACGCCAAGGACCTCTACGAGGATCCGATCATGAAGCAGATCGGAAAGCGCTTCCCCTACCTCGTGGTCGTCTCGCTGCTGATCCCGACCATCCTCGGCTACGTCCTGCACGGCTTCACCGCCGAGGGCGCGTTCCGCGGCTACATCTGGGGCGGCCTCGTGCGCATCTTCCTCGTGCACCACGTCACCTGGTCGGTCAACTCGATCTGCCACTTCTTCGGAACCCGCCGCTTCGACCTGGAAGACAAGTCCACGAACGTCGCATGGCTGGCGATCCCCTCGCTGGGTGAGTCCTGGCACCACAACCACCATGCGTTCCCGCGCTCGGCCCAGCACGGGCTCAAGCGTCACGAGGTGGATCCCTCGGCGGCGTTCATCCGCGGCCTCGAGCGCGTCGGCCTGGCCTGGGACGTCGTGCGCATCGCCCCGGAGCGCCAGGAGGCCAAGCTCGTCGGAGCGGCTCCGGCGCCGGAGCGGGAGCTGACGAAGGTCTGACCGCAGCACGGCTCGTCGCCTCGTGACCGCAGCACGGATCGAGCATCGGTGACCCAGCCGCATCGCGGGTCACTGATGCCGCGCCGCGGCGATCAGACGCCCGGCACGTAGCGCGTGCAGTCCGCCGGGTCGCCGCCGCGGAAGCCCACCAGCCAAGCGTCGCGTCGCTCGGCCGGCGTGCCGTGGTGCTGCGCGTTGCCGATGTCGAAGTCGCCGACGGACTGCACGGTCGCGATCGCCTGCCGGATGTCCTCCTCGGTCAGGCCGCCCTGGGCGAACGCGGAGTTCCCCCAGGTGCCGGCCAGGCAGTCGGCCTGCAGCTCGAACGGCTTGACCGAGTTCGTGCGGCCGACGCGGAACTCACCGAACTCCGCCTGCAGATTGTGCGCGTACTCGTGCGCGACGACATAGGCGACGCCGAAGCTCCCCGCCGCCTGGCCCCCGCCCCCCGGCAGGCCCTCCAGGACTCCGGCGTAGAGGTCGGCGGCGAAGCGCTGCGCCACGAAGATCGTGTCGTCCGGGGGACAGTAGAACGCCGCGCGGTCGTCGGCGACGCCGCACTCCGTCTGCTCACGGCCGCCCTCCCTCACGAAGCTGTAGGCCACCTGCGGGGCAGGCCGGCCCGCGGCTCTCAGCGTCCGCGTCCAGTAGGCGTCGACGCTCTCGATCACGCCCGTGAGGAATTGCTCGATGTCCTGCTGCCCGGTGCGCCGTTGCACCTCGGGCCGGGTGGCGCGGGCCTCGGGGATGATCTGCCGGAGGTCGCCGAGCACCGCCTCGATGCGAGCGACGATGCGATTGCGGCGCGCACGGATCGTGTCGCCCAGCGCGTCGGCCCGCCGCTGGACGTCCGCGCGGACCTGAGCCGTGCGCTCGCGGAGCGCTCGCTCGGCGTCGCCGCGGAGGCTCTCCTGCCCGCAACCCGACAGGACGAGGACCGACAAGAGCAGCGAAAGGCGAAGCGGCAACCCCGCGGACTACCCGGGCACGCTCGTGCCCTCCCGCCGCGTCGCTCCCGCTCGCCGCGGCTCAACCGCCGCGCAGCAGTGCGGGGAGCTTGGCGAGCAGGCGGGGGAGGTCGGCCCGCGAGCGCGCGAGCGCCTCGCGCAGCGCGTTCGTGGCGGCCGGGCCGGCGACGGGCGCGCCGTGGCCGACGAGCAGCAGCTCGGGCTGCCAGCGACGCAGGCGCGCCATCCCGAACGCCCGCAGCACGGGATGGACGCCGACGGGACCGTCGCCGACGGCGAACGGCGGCGCGGTCCCGAGCGCCTCGGGGATCACGAGCGTTTGCGTCTGCGGCCACCACAGCCCCACCTCGCGCCACTTGGGGACATCGACGATCGAGAAAGGCTCGAGCGGTGAGTCCGGGATCCCGGTCGGCAGGCGGAGATGCGCGACGCCGAAGCGCCGCGCGATCGCCGCGCCGTCGCGGGCGTGGCGGTCGAGCAGCTGGAGCACGCCGGCGGGCCGGCCGAGCGCCGCGGCGCGGGCGAGCGGCTCGGCCTCGTCGACGGGGTCGACGAGCCAGACGCGGCCGTCGGCGCTCAGCGCATGCGACGCGCGCGCCATCGGCTCGCCCGTGAGCACCCAGGTCAGTCCGGCGGCGTGCTCGTGGATCTCGATCTCGGCCATCGCCTGCCCCTACCCGTTCCGGCGCGCGCTCACCCGGCCTCCGAAGGTGTCGCCGCGGGGCTCAGAGAGGGAGCTTCCGGCGGCCCTTGCGGCCTGCGTTCGCGCTCTTGCCCGCCGCGCGGGAGGACGAGTCGAACGGCTTGGCCAGCCAGGTCCCGAGCTTCCCGGGCGCCTTGCCGGCGGCGCGGCCGCCCAGCCCGAACGTCTTCTGCGCGCCGCTCTGCGGGTGCCGCGAGAGCTTCGGGAAGAGGAACGCGAGGACGAGCAGGACGATGCAGACGACGACGACGGCTCCGATGAGCACGAGACGGCCTCCTAAGGGCGGGTGGAACTCGGTCCTACCCTCCGCGAAGGATCCTTAGCTGCGCTTGAAGCACCTCTCAGCGGATGTTGAGCTCGCGGTGTGAGAGTCACCGCCATGACCACCCCCGCCACCCCCGTCGACCCCCGCATCGAGCTCGCGCGCACCCGCCGCATGCTCGAGGACACCGCCTTGGCCGCCGCGCCGGGCACGCTGCTCTCGCTCTCCGCCGACCTCGGTGCAGCCCACCGCTGGACCGCCGTGGTGCGCAGTACGAACGGCCAGTCGCTCACGCTCCGATTGGACCGGGAGCTGCAGACCGTGGAGGTCGTGCCCGCGGGCGCGATCTCCCGCGCCGCTTAGCTTGTCCACCGCGCCGTCGAGCCGCCACGGCTCGACGGCGCCGAGCCTGCGTGCGGCGCGGGAGCTCCCGGCGCAGCGTGACGGGCGGCGGGGTCGGGGTCGGCGCCGCGCGCGTGGGCATACTCATGGCGTGCGCAGCGAGGTACGAGCTCTCGGGGCGGTCGCCGGCGAGGCCGTCGGCGGCGGCGCCGCGCGCGTGGAGGAGCTGCACCGGGCGATCGCGCACCGCGCGTTCGGCGCGAGCGGGCCGCGCGCCGCGCCGGCGCGGGTCGCGCACGACGCGATCGCCGGCGGCGTCTACGCGACCGTGCGCACCCTGAGCGCGGCGGCGGGCCGGCTCGGCGGCGCCGCGGTCGCCGCTCGGCGTGCGGCCGACGCCCCGTCCCTGGCGGCGACCCCGCGCGGCGGCGCGTTGATCGGCGCGCTCAACGGCGCCTTCGGCGACACGCTCCATGCGCGCCACCGGGCGCTCTCCTCCGCCATGGCCGTGCGGTCCGCCGGGGGCGACGTGCCCCTGCGGCGCGGCGCGCTCACCGCCGCCTTCCCGGCCGCCGGCCCGCATGTGGTCGTGCTGGTGCACGGCCTCGGAGAGACCGAGCGGTCGTGGCACCGGCGCGAGCACGCGCACGGCCGCGCGCTGCCCGCCAGCTACGGGACGCTGCTCGAGCGCGATCTCGGGTTGACCGCGGTGACGCTGCGCTTCAACTCCGGGCGCCACATCTTCGAGAACGGCGAGGAGCTCGCGGCGCTGCTCGGCGACCTGGTCGCCGCGTGGCCCGTGCCGGTCGCGTCGCTCGCGCTCGTCGGGCACTCGATGGGCGGGATGGTCATCCGCTCCGCGCTCCACCACTCCCAGCTCGGCGAGGCCGACTGGCTCGGGCGCGTCGCCGACGTCGTCGGCCTCGGCTCCCCGTTCCTCGGCGCCCCGCTGGAGCGCGCGACCAACCGCGCGACCTGGGCGATGGGCAAGCTCCCCGAGACCGCCCCCCTCGCCCGCGTGATCAACCTCCGCGCCGCCGGGGTGAAGGATCTGCGTTACGGCGCGCTGGTGCGCGAGGACTGGGGCCAGACCGACCCCGACGCGCTCGGGCGCGACACCGCGCGCGACGTGCATCACCTCGCGAGCGCGGAGCACTACTGCGTCTCCTCGAACCTCGGTGCGACGCAGGACCACCTGCTCGGCCGGCTCCTGGGCGACGTGCTCGTGCCGCGCTCGAGCGCGAACGGCAGCGGCGCCAGTGCGGGGCGCACGCCGCTCGCCTTCGACGACGCCGCGCACTTCCCGGGCCTGTCGCACTTCGACCTGCTCAACCACCCGGCGGTCTACGCCCGATTGCGCGAGTGGCTGGCGCCGTCGCGGCGCGGACGCAGCGCTGGACGGCCCGGGCGCGGCACGAGGCCCTGACGCCCGACGCCCCGAGCCCGGCGATCGTCCTGACGCCGTTCGGCCCGGCCGAGGCCGTCCCGGAGCCCGGGCGGCCCTGGCGGGTACTGCTGCGCCTCGGTGGAGAGGACTGCTCGTTCGTCGACCTGCGCGACCCCGGCCACCTGGAGTTCGCCTACGTCCGCCGCCTCGGCGACCTCGTCGACGTCGTGGCGCCGCCGGGGCGGCCGATCGTCGCGCTGCACCTCGGTGGCGGCGGCTTCACGCTGCCGCGCTACGTCGCCCACACGCGGCCCGGCTCGCGCCAGATCGTCGCCGAGATCTGTCCCGGGCTGCTCGATCTCGCCCGCGAGCACGTCGGCCTGGTGACCGGTCGCGACCTCAGGGTGAGGGTCGCCGACGCGGGCCTCGTGCTCGAGCGGCGCTCGGCCGGCTCCGCCGACCTCCTCGTGCTCGACTGCTTCCGCGGCACCGAGGTGCCGGGGCACCTCGTCACGCCGCAGGCGATGAGCCACGCGCGGCGCGTGCTGCGCCCCGGCGGGCTCTTCGCGGCCAACGCCATCGACGAGCCGCCGCTGCCGGCCGCCCGCGCCCTCGCGCGGGTGCTCGCCGACACCTTCGCGCACGTCGCCGTGGTCGCCCCGCGGAAGGTGCTGCGCGGCCGCCAGGGCGGCAACGTCGTGCTCGTCGCCGCGACCGGCGAGCTTCCGGCCGCCGAGCTCGGCGCCCGGGCGCTGCGTGGCCCCGCGCCCCAGCTCGTGCTCACGGGCGACGACGTCACGGCGTTCGCCGCGTGAGCGGCGGGGCGACGAGGCCGCGGCGTTCGCCGTGAGAGCGGGGTTGCGGTGAGCGAGCGGCGTGCTCACAGCGACGGGCGCCGTCGCCCGCTCCCAGCGCGGGCGATCAGGGTCGCGCCTCGAGCGCGAGCAGCGCGCGCTTGGCCTCGAGGCCGCCGCCGTAGCCCGTGAGCCCGCCGTCCGCGCCGACCACGCGGTGGCAGGGCCGCACGATCGACAGCGGGTTGCGGCCGTTGGCCGCGCCGACCGCGCGCACCGCGCGCGGGACCCCGAGGGTCGCGGCGAGCGCGCCGTAGGTCGTCGTCGTGCCGTAGGCGATCGCCTCCAGCGCGGCCCACACGCGCCGCTGGAACGCCGTGCCGCCGGGCGGCGCGAGCGGGAGGTCGAACGCGCGCCGCCGCCCCGCGAGGTACTCAGCGAGCTGCGCGGCGGCGGCCTCGAGCCGCGCCGGGTCGCGAACCCAGGCCGACCGGTCCGCCGGAGCGTGGCGGTGCGACTCGAGGTAGACGCCGGTCAGGCCGGCCTCGGTCGCGGTCAGGGTGAGGACGCCGAGGGCGTCCGTGCTCAGCTCGGTGTATGCGGTGGTCATGGAGGTCAGACGCTCGGGACCGCGCCGGCGTGAGATCTCTCCGCGCGAGGTGGCCGTCATCCGCCGAACGCGTAGAGCTTCCCGCTCTCCGAGCCGACGTACAGCGTCCCGTCGGCCCCGAGGGCGGGGTTCGAGTCGACGGTCGCGCCCGTGTCGACGTCGAGCAGCTTGCGCCCGGTGGCGGTGAACCCGTACACGCGCCCGACGCGCGTGCCGAAGTACACGCTGCCCTCGCGGTCGATCACCGGCGCGGTCCAGATCCCGACGTCGCCGCGGGCCTTCGTGCGGGCCAGGCCGACGTGGCGGGCGAGCACCTTCCCGCTGCGCGCGTCGACGACGTTCAGCGCCCCGCGGTGGTCGCCGTAGTAGGCCACGCCGGCTGCGGTCACCGCCGCCGAGGAGTAGGTCAAGGAGTTGCGCGGCGTGCGCCAGCGCTCCCGGCCGTCCGGCCCGACGCCGTACTCGAAGGCGTCGTTGGTCCCGACCACCACCGTCCCGTCGGCCGCCACGGCGGGCGAGACCTCGATGATGCTCTTGGCGCGGAAGCGCCAGCGCACCGTGCCGCGGGTGCCCGCGTCGCGCACGGCGACGAGCTGGTCGTCGACGGCGCCGAAGACGGTGCCGTCCGGCCCGACCGTCGCGTTGGCGTACGCGGTGCCCGCACCGAGCGACAGGCTCCACCGGGTGCGCGGTGCGGAGCCGGACACGTCGAGCGCACGCAGGCCGCCCGCCATGTCGCTCACGTAGACCGTCCCGTCGCGCCCGCGGGCGGGCGACAGCACTGTGGCGTCGAAGGCCAGCCGCCAGCGCTCCGAGCCGTCGGCCCCGAGCGCGAACAGCGTCTGGTTCGGCCCGGGCCACAGGACGACGCCGCTCGGGAGCACGAGCGGCACGGTCGAGAGGTCCGAGCCGTAGCTGCCGTCGCCGTCGAACCTCCAGCGGTCCTTTCCCGTCGCGGGATCGAGCGCGTGCAGGACGCCGCCGTTGGACGCCGCGTAGACCGTTCCGTCCTTGGCGACGGCCGGGCCCGGCACCACGGCGCCCTCGAGCCTCCGGGTCCAGCGCAACGCGCCGGACTGCGGGCCGCGGACCGGCGCCGAGCCCGAGTGCCGGGCGTCGTGGCCGAAGCCGGGCCACGGCGTGTAGGACGCCGGCGGCGCGGGCGTGGCCGGCGGAGCGGTCGCGGGGACGAGCGTGAGCGCGGCCCGCGCCTGCGGCTCCCGCGGGTTGCCGGCGTCGGGCGACGTCGCTGCGCCGGGGTCGGCGCCGGCGCGAGGCGGAGCCGCGGATCGCCCGCAGCCCGCGAGCCCGGCGACGAGAATGAGGGCGAGGGCGGATGCGCGGAGCGGGTGCACCCGTCGATGGTCGCGCGTCGGCCTTACCACCCGCGAACGGCTCGCTCAGCGCCGGCCGCGGGCGGCGACGCCGAGCGCGACGTTGACGATCGCGACGAGGGCGAGGACGATCGCGAACGTCCGGGCCTCCACCAGCCGGTCGTCGCGCCCGGCGAGGGCGAGCACGAGGCCCGCGACGAGGGCGGTGGCGCCCAGGCCGATGACCTCGATCTTGAAGCCGAGGCGCAGCAGCACGCCGGCCACGAGGACGCCCGCGCCGCCGCCGGCGAGATACGCGCCCGCGAGGTCGACCTGCTCGGGGCGCGTGGCGCCCGCCCACGCGACCACCGCGCCCCAGCCGACGACCACGCAGGCGGTGGGCCAGTGCCCTCCGGTGCGCCCGCCGGCGATCGCCGCGCCGAGGTAGGCCAGGCCGAGGATCAGCGGCGTCCAGTAGAAGGGCGTCGAGCCGCGCTCGATCAGCACCTCGAGGGCGAGTGCCCCGAGGAGGAACGCGGCCGCCTGGACGAAGCGGACGTTGGCGGGCTTGCGGGCGGGGCTCAGGGTCTGCATCTTGGGTCCCATCGTCAGAAGTGGGACCACGGCCAGGGCTGCGCGCTGCCGTGTCGCTCGATCGTCGGGCCCGTCGGGGCCGCGACGTTACCGAAGAGGCCCGGGCCGACCTCCAGCAGCTCGGCGCGGGCCACGCGGGCGAACGGGTCGTCGCGCAGCAGCGCCACGGCGCCGGGGCCGCGGCGCACGGTGAGCGCGCCCGTGAAGTGGGAGTCGTCGGCCAGCAGCGTCGAGACGAGATCGGCCGGCGGCCCGGCGAGCACCCGGCGGCGCGCCTCCTGCACGGCGAGGTCGTCGAACGGCGGCCACTGCCCACGTTCCAGGACGATCAGCGACAGCCACCCGGCGGCGCCGCCGGGGTCGATGACGCGCCGGTCGACCCGCCGCGCCTCGCGGACGGGCTTGGCGTCGCGCACCCACGCGGCCAGGGCTCCGGCGGGAGTCCCGTCGGGGGCGGTCAGCGTGGCGTGGGCGTCGGCGCTCTCGGGCGCCTCGTCGAGCCGCGCGATCCAGGCGCGGCTCATGCGTGCGGGGGCTCGAAGTCCGCGCGCAGCTCGCGCGTGACCGCGCGGAGATCGCGCCGGAGCTCCTCGAGGCTGGGCCGCCCCCAGAACCAGTAGCCGTCGTAGGACGCGTGGACGGTGCGGTCCGGGCGCAGCACCGCGACCGTCGGCAGGTACGGCCGGTTGACCGTGTCGGTCACCTCGAGCAGGTCGAGCGCCTCGACGTAGGTGCGCTCGGGATCGCAGAGGAACGTCCACCGTGCCCCGGCGCCCGCGCGGAACGCCGCGCTCACCGTCGGCGCGTCGATCGAGACCGAGACGATGTTCGTGTAGGCGACCTCCGCCTCGTCCTGCAGCGCGACCAGGCGCTTGAAGAACGCCTGCTCCTTCGGGCACCACCAGCCCCGGAAGAAGTGCAGGACGGTCGGGTCGTCGCCGAGCAGCGCGGAGAGCTCGCGCGGGTTGCCGGCGTGGTCGGGCAGCACGAGGTCGGGCAGCACGCTCCCGACCGCCAGGCGCGGCACCGTCACACCCCCGCGGAGACCGGCCGGGGCGCGGCGGGCGTGCGCCCGGCGTCCCGCCGCAGCCGCACGGCGTAGACCAGCGCGGAGACGCCGAAGACGATCGCGGTGATCAGCAGCCAGCGCCCGAGGTAGTCCGGCGGCGTCTCGCCCGCCGCCCGCATGAACGGCCCCTCGTTCTTGCCGAGGATGAGCGGGAAGAGCGTCAGCAGCATCACGCCCGAGATCGCGAGGGGGAAGCGGATGTGGTTGATCACGCGGACGTTGTGCGGAGGACGGGCATGGTGCCTGCGCCCGGCGAGCCGGTCGAGGCCGAGGTACACCGGGATGAAGACGAAGTCGTGGAGCACCACGCCGGCGACGAACCAGACGAACAGGCTCACCCGGTCGGTGCTGCTCACGTCGATGATCTGCTTGATCGCGTAGATCGTGATCGCGAAGGCCGCGAGCTGGCCGAGCAGGTGCAGCGGCGACTTGCCGTAGACGCGCTTGAACAGCGAGATCACACGTTCACGACCTTCAGCTCGGTGACCCACTTCGTGTTGTGCACGCCGGGCTGCGCCGGGACGATGATGCGGGCCGGGTAGCCGTGGTCCATCGACAGGTCCCTCCCGCCGACCTTGAGCGCGAGCAGCGACTTCGGGTTCATCACCTGGTCGTGGGAGAGTGTCGTCTGGCGGAACAGTCCCCCCTCCTGCAGTGAGATGACCTGAAGGCCCTGTCCGTCCTTCATCCCGGCCATCCGGGCGAGGTCCACCAACCGCACGCCCGTCCACGTCTGATTGCTCGACCACCCCTCGACGCAGGCGATCGGGAGCCGCTCGGTGGACTGCGGCAGCGCGGCGACCTGCGCGCGGGTGAGCTCCGTCGTCTTGGCGCCGGAGAGCTTGAGGCGGTAGTCGGGGCCGACCTTCGCCGGGGTGATCTTGGCGACCTCGGCGGTCTTGTTGATCGGGAACCCCTGCCCCTGTGAGGCGGTGCCCCGTCCTCGCGGGGCGAGCAGCGCGACGGAGCGCAGCGGACCCCCAATCGACTGGCCGGCGGTCACCGCGAAGAGGCTGGCGGACGTGGCGCCGACCAGGCCGAGGACGCCGCGGCGCGAGATCGTCGCCGGCCCCGGCGCCAGCGGCGCGATGCCGCCCGGCTCGTGCGGCTCGGCCACGGTGTGGGCCACGTCGTCCATCAGCGGCTTGAGCACGCCGCGCTCGGCGTAGGCGGTGCGCATGATCGGCAGCTTCGTGAGCACGTGGACGGTCAGCGCCCCGAGGAACACCCAGGCGCCGTAGTAGTGCGCCACCACGAAGTTGAAGTGGAAGGGGTAGAAGTACTGGCTGTTGACCAGCCCCGTGGCCCACTGGAAGCCCGCGCTGCCGATCAGCAGCGGCAGCGTCATCCGCTCCAGCGCGTGCCAAGGCCCCCGCACCGGCGGCCACGAGAAGAGGTTCGGGAAGACCGACCACAGCTTGGCCAGGATCAGCGGGACGACCATGATGCCGACGATCGTGTGCAGCCCCTGGTTGAGCGAGAACAGCCACGTCGGGCCGGTGGGCCAGTCGAACAGCAGCAGGTCGAGGTCGCCGTCGCGCGGGACCACCTGGTTCATGCCGAGGTTCGGGTTGTAGGCCGCGTGGCTCATGAAGCCCGTGAAGCCGACGAGCACGACGAACGGCAGCAGCAGCGACCCCAGGATGCTCGTCATCCACGGCCCGCGGACGGGGCTCTTCCAGAACGAGTCGCGCGACGGACCGGGCGGCGGGTGCTCCGGGAGGAGCCTCACGCGGAGGCCTCGAGCGCCGCGAACCAGCGGCCCTCGTCCTCCCAGGAGTGCTTGACGCGCAGCCCCGCCTCGCGGGCGGGCCGGGCGATCGCCTCGGCGCCGACGCGCGCCCAGTCGAACCAGCGGCTCTGGTGGCGCTCGTCCTCGAGGCGCATCCGGATCGTCTCCATCCCGACCCCGGGCGGGTCGACCTCGACGAGGATCGTCCCGCCGGGCGACAGCAGGCTGGCGATGCGGCGCAGGAGCGCGGCCGGTGCGCCGCCGATCCCGATGTTCCCGTCGAGCAGGAGCGCGGTGCGCCACTCGCCGGCGCCCGGGATCTGGTCGAAGATCGAGGCTTCGAGCACCGTCGCCCCGCGGGCGCGGGCGAGGTGCAGTGCCGCCGGGGAGACGTCGACGCCGACGGCGATCACGCCGCGCAGCGCGAGCGCGTGCACGTGGCGTCCGGGGCCGCAGCCCACGTCGAGCACCGGCCCGACCGCGCGGGCCACGAGCCGTTTGTCGGCCCCGCGCGCGTCGCGCAGCCACACGTCGAGCGGGAGCTCGCGCAGGCTCCCGTCGCTTTCCCGGGCCTGCAGCGTCGATCCGCCTGCGAGGGCGTAGGCGTACAAGTCCGCGGGATTCACAGCCATCAGCGTAGGAGCCCTTCCCGCGCCGGTTGGTTACGAACCCCTTACCCCAGCGCACGTACGCCGTCCCGCGGCGCGCTGAGTGGGAGCATGGACCCATGACCACGGAAGGGCACGCGCGGGGCTCGGTGCTCGTCGTCGACGACGAGCCCACCATCTCGGAGATCGTCTCGCGCTACCTCGAGCGCGCGGGCTACGCGACCGAGACCGCCGACGACGGAGCCGAGGCGCTGGAGGCGATCGGCCGCTTCCGCCCCGACCTCGTCGTCCTCGACTTGATGATGCCGGGCATCGACGGCCTCGAGGTGCTGCGCCGCGTGCGCGAGCGGCCCGCCAGCCGGACCGCGGTCATCCTGCTCACCGCCAAGGGCGAGGAGTCCGACCGGGTCATCGGCCTGCGCCTGGGCGCTGACGACTACGTCGTCAAGCCCTTCAGCCCGGCCGAGCTCGTCGCGCGCGTCGACGCGGTGCTGCGGCGCATCGACACCGTCCCGGTGCTCGAGGCGCTGATGGCGTTCGACGGGCTGACCATCGACCCCGGCGCGCGACGGGTGCACGTCGACGGGGAGGAGATCGTCCTGACCCAGAGGGAGTTCGACCTGCTCGCGTTCCTCGCCGCCCACCCGGGCCAGGCCTTCACGCGCGACCAGCTCATGGACCACGTCTGGCAGTTCTCGTTCTACTCCGACACCTCGACGGTCACCGTCCACATCCGCCGCCTGCGCGCGAAGCTCGAGCGCGACGCCGCCCGCCCGGAGTGGATCCAGACGGTGTGGGGCGTCGGCTACCGGTTCGCCGCATGAAGAGCTTGAGCGCGTCGCGCGGCGGCGTCGCGCTCGCGGTGGCGCTCGCGCTGCTCGCGGCCACGGTCGTCTACATGAGCTACGACGCGGCCGGAGCGCTGTCGACGGTCGTCATCCTCGCCGTGCTCGGCCTCGCCACGGTGCTCGCGACCCACGTGCTCGTGGCGCGCCGGGAGCGCTTGGGCCTGCGCCGGCAGGCCGCGCTGCTCGGTGCGCTGGTGGCCGGGCAGCTCGCGCTCGGCGTCACCGTCTTCGTCGCCATGATGTTCCTGAGCACGCACGACGCGGTGCTCACGGTGCTGGTGGCCGCCTACGCGTGCACGCTCGGGCTGTGGGCGGCGCGGCGGCTCGGCCGGGAGGCGCTGGCCGACGTCGACGCGATCCGCGGCACGCTCGGCGCCGTCGGCCAGGGGCGCCGCGACGTCCGCACGGGCGTCGCGGGCGACAACGAGATCGCGCAGCTGGCCGGCGAGGTCGACGCGATGGTCACGCTCCTGGACAACGGGGAGCGCGCGCGGCAGACGCTCATCGGCGGCGTCTCGCACGACCTGCGCACGCCGATCACCGCGCTGCGGCTGCTCGCCGAGGCGATCGACGACGACATCGCCGATCCTGCCACCCGCCGCGAGTACGCCGCGCGGATCGGCACGCACGTGCGCGCGCTCGGAGCGCTGATCGACGATCTCTTCGAGCTCACCCGCCTCCAGGGTGGCGAGCTGAACTGGACGCTCGAGCAGATCGACCTCGAGGCGCTCGTCGCCGAGACGGTCGCCGCGATGCAGCCGGCGGCGCAGGAGCGCATGGTCGCGGTCAACGCGCTGCCCGGCCACACGATGCCGCGGGCGCTCGCGCAGCCCGAGAAGGTGCAGCGCGTGCTGTTCAACCTCATCCAGAACGCGATCCGGCACACGCCGCCGGACGGCAGCGTGACGGTGCGCGCCGAGCGCGTCGGCGAGGCGGTCGAGGTCGAGGTCGCCGACACGGGCGGAGGGATCCCCGACGCGCAGCACGAGCAGGTCTTCGAGCCGTTCTTCCGCGGGGACAGCTCGCGGACGGAGGACGGCGCGGGGCTCGGCCTGGCGATCTCGCGCGCGATCGTGGAGGCCCACGGCGGGCGCATCTGGCTCGTCCCCACCGAGGTCGGGGCGCGCGTGCGCTTCCGCCTCCCGGCCGCCGCCTGAGGCGAGCACCCCGAGAAGGCGGAAGCGGTCGCCGGACGACCGGATCGGCCTTCTCGCGCGACCGGTGGTCGCTGGGGCGACGGCGATCCGCGCCGCGCCGCGACTTGCCCGCCGCGGCGCGGGGCGCTGTACGATCTCCGCCGCAGGGGCGACGAGCCCGGCAGTTCCAGACGATGACCAGACCCAAAGTTCGTCAGCGCGGGCGCGCGTCCGTCGCGATCCTCTTGGCTGCGATCCTGCTCGCGGGGTTGCCGGCCTGGGCGTCGGGCGCCGGCGGGGGCGGGGTGGAGATCAGCATCAACGGCCAGGCCGGCCCGCGCCTGTCCTCCGGCACGCTCGCGGAGAACGAGGGCCCGCGGCAGCTCACCACGACCCGCGACAGCGCGGGCGGGGTGAGCCGGAACACGGTCGGCGGCACCCCCGCGGCCACGCTCGTGCAGCTGCTCGGGATCACGCCGTCCTCGGTGCAGCAGCTCCAAGTCAGCGGGCCCAGCGGGAGCGTCACGCTCGAGAGCTCCGAGATCGTCAACGGCTTCGACGGCGACACCAAGGGCACGCGCTTCGCGACCTTCGACGCCGGCTCGGGCCGCGTCGTCTTCTTCCGCCCGCTGCGCGACGCCGACGACGCCAACAACTCAGACCGCATCTCGGCGCAGTTCGGCACGGACCTCAAGGTCGACCTGTTCACGAACGCCGCGCCGCTCACGGTCACGTCGAGCGCCGACCGGATGCGCGCCTCGCTCGGCGCCGACCTCCGCTTCCGCGCCAGCGCGGACGGCGACGGGCGCCACTTCTACTTCTGGGACTTCGGCGACGGCACGGTCGGCGACGGCCCGAGCCCCGCGCACGCGTTCGCCGCGACCGGCACCTACGACGTCGTCGTGACGGTCACGACCCCGCGCGGCGGAGCCGGCGTGGCGCTTCCGCTGCAGATCCGCGTCGGACAGGCGAGGACGGGCGGGACGGCCACGACCCCGGCCGGTGCGACCGCGCCGGCGGGCGGCGGGGCCGGCGGCTCCGGGACGGGCGGCGGCGACCGGGGCACCGGCGGCGGCACCGCCGGCGCCGACGGCGCCAGCAGCGGCCCGGCCCAGGGTGCGCCGGGGTCCGGCGGCTCCCCGGCCGCCGCCGCGGCGCGCCGCGCGCGTAAGCGGAAGGCCGCGGCGCGAAAGGCCGCCCGCGAGAAGGCCGCCAACGCGCAGGTGGCGCAGCCGATCCCGAAGGACCCCTCGTCGCCCGGCACCACGGTGAGCGGCACGCTGGTCGCGGACTCGGCCGCGGCGTCGCCGGAGGTGCTGGCCGCCGCCGAGGCGCTCGCGCGCCTGCCCGACGAGACCCGCACCCCGGCGCGCGCGGCGGCCGGCAGCGACAGCTCGCTTCTCGGCAAGGCGGTGGGCGGCGCGCTGCTGCTCGGCCTGCTGGTGGTGGGCGCGATGCGCGAAGGTCTGCGAGCATCCCCGCGCTTGCCCCTCCCCTCATGATCGCCGCCGCCACCTCCATCGAGAACGTCGTCTTCGACGTGGTCGCCGCGCTGCGGGTGCCCGTGCTGGTCACGGCCCTGCTCGCGCTGGCCGTCGTCGTCCTCGAGCTCGGCACGCTCGCCGCCGAGCTCGTGCGCCGGCGCCGGCGCGACGCCGGCAGCCTGGAGCGCGCCGCGACCCGAGCGCGACAGGCCGTCACCGCCCACGATCGCCCCGCGGCCGCGGTCGCGCTGCGGGCGACGGCGGCGAGCCGGCGCATCGAGGAGGCGCTGGTCGCGATCGTCAACGCGCTGGGCGAGGCCCGCGCGGAGAACCGCGTCGCCAAGCACTTGGCCGACTTCGACCTCAGCTCCATCCGCCGGCTCGAGCGCACCCGCATGCTCGTCCGCGCCGGCCCGGCGCTCGGCCTGATGGGCACGCTGATCCCGCTCACCCCGGCGCTCGACGGCCTAGCCCGCGGCGACACGCAGAGCCTCAGCGACAACCTGCGCACCGCGTTCTCGATCACCGTGCTCGGGCTGATGATCGGCGCGATCGCCTTCGGCATCTCGCTCGTGCGCGACCGTCTCTACGCCCAGGACCTCTCAGACCTGGAGTTCGTCGTGGCCACGCTGACCGACGACGAGGCGGTCGCGGCGTGAAGGTCACCCCCCGGGCGCGGCTGCACTCCGACCGCTCCGGCGACCCGCTCGACGGGCTGGTGAACATGTTCGACATCGGCCTCGTGCTCGCCGTCGCGTTCCTGCTCGCTGCGCTCAAGTCGGCGGACCTGACCGACCTGCTGACCGAGAAGGACGTCACCGTCGTGCGCAAGACGGCCACGGGGCAGACGATCGTCGTCAAGCGCGGCGACCAGGTGCGCACGCTCAAGCTCTCCCAGGCCGAGGCGGCCGGGCAGGGCTCCCGCCTGGGCTCGGTGTACCGGCTGGCCGACGGCCGGCTGGTCTACGTCACCGGGCGCTGAGCGCTAGGAGGTTGGTGGCGAAGTCTCGTGGTGTGAGGAAACCACCTCGCGCGCACCGGGGCACACGCGGACGCAGTCCGTGGGTCCGGCCACCCGATGACTCATCAATCCAACCAGGATTGATCTGAGTCATCGGTCGCGGGCGGGTGGGCCCGTTCGCGATGCGGCTCCCTCACACGACGACCCTGATTGACACCAACCTCCTACACGCGCTCCATCACGGCGGGCTCGTCGTGCGCCGGCTCGGCCTGCGCTGCCGCGCGGGCCGGCGCCTCGAGCACCGTCAGCGCGATGAGCAGCCCGAGCGCCACGAGCGCCGCACCGACGAGGTAGGCGACGTGGTAGCCGCCGTTGAGCGCTCCCAGCGCCCCGGTCTCGTCGGCCAGCAGCGCTTCGGTGCGGTGGGAGGCGAACGTCGCCAGCACCGCGAGGCCGACCGCGCCGCCGACCTGGGCGCTCGTGTTCACCAGGCCCGAGGCCAGCCCCGAGTCGGCCGGCGTGGCGCCCGACATCGCGAGCCCCATGAGCGCCGGGAAGCCGAGCCCGGCGCCCAGGCCGAGCAGCGCGAACGGCGCGAGGAGGTCGGCGACGTAGCTTCCGTCGACGGGCGTCCGCGCCATGAGCAGCAGCGAGGCGCCGATTGCCGCCAGGCTCGGGACGAGCGCCGCCTTCGCGCCGAAGCGCATGATCAGCGGCCCGGAGAACCGCAGCGACATCACGCCCATCACCAGCGTCGCGGGCAGGAACGCGAGCCCGACCTGCAGGGCGTCGTAGCCCAGGACCCGCTGCAGGTAGAGCGCGCCGAGGAAGAACATGCCGAACATGCCGGCGACGAGCAGCGCCTGGATGACGTTCGCTCCCGAGACGTTGCGCGCGGCGAAGAGCCGCAGCGGCATCAGCGGCTGGGGGATCCGCGCCTGGCGCGCGACGAACGCGGCGACGAGCGCTACCGCGAGGACGCCGAGGAGCGCCGGCACCAGCGTGCTGCCCCCGGGCTCGCCGAACTGGAGGATCGCGTACACGCCGAGCATGAGCCCGGACGTGAGCAGCGCGGCGCCGGGGAGGTCGGCGCCCGCCCGCAGGCCGAGGCCCGGCCGGTCGTCGACGAGGCGCACGGCGCCGAACGCGACGACGACGCCGATCGGCACGTTGACGAAGAAGATCCAGTGCCAGTTGATGGCCTGGGTCAGCGCGCCGCCGGCGAGCAGGCCGATCGTGCCGCCCGCGGAGGCGACGAAGCCGTAGACCCCGATGGCCTTGGCCTGCTCGTGGCGCTCGGGGAACATCGTGACGATCATGCCGAGCACGACCGCGGAGGTCAGCGCGCCGCCGACGCCCTGGACGAAGCGCGCCACGATGAGCATGCCCTGGCTCGGGGCGACCGCGCACACCAGCGACGCGGCGGTGAAGATCGCCATGCCGAGGAGAAAGATGCGGCGCTGGCCGATCAGGTCGCCGACGCGGCCCGCGAGCAGCAGCAGGCCGCCGAACGCGATGAGGTACGCGTTCACGACCCAGGCGAGGCTGCTCTGAGAGAAGCCGAGGTCGTCCTGGATCGACGGGAGCGCCACGTTGACGACGGTGGCGTCCAGGACGATCATCAGCATCCCGGCGCACAGCACGTAGAGCGCAGGCCAGCGGGAGCGGGCGGGGCTCGCGGCGCGAGAGGGCGAGGTCTGGGTTCCAATGCTCATGGCTCGGAGTTGTAGCACAGAGTTGGAACTTCCGACTAGCAAGTTGTAAAATCCGACCAAGCGCTACACTTCTGACCGTGGCCGCGAAGCGCACCTACAGCGACGCCTGCGGGGTGGCCCGCGCTCTCGACCGCATCGGCGAGCGCTGGGCGCTGATGATCGTCCGCGAGCTTCTGCTCGGCCCCAAGCGCTTCACCGACGTCCGCACCGGCCTTCCCGCGCTGAGCGCCGACGTGCTCTCCCAGCGGCTGCGCGAGCTCGAGGAGATCGGCGTGGTGCGCCGACGCACGCTCCCGCCGCCGGCGGCCTCGCAGGTTTACGAGCTGACCGAGTGGGGCCTCGAGCTCGAGCCGGTGCTCGTCGCGCTCGGCCGCTGGGGCGCCCGCGCGGCGCCGCCGCCGGAGGGGATCGGGATGAGCCTCGACTCGCACGTCGTGTCGCTGCGGACGCTCTTCGACCCCGCGCGCGCGGACGGCTTCACCGTCACCATCGCGTTGCACCTCGGCGCGGACCACTTCCGCGTGCACATCGCCGACGGCCGGATCGAGGCCTGCCGTGGTGAGTCGGACGCGCCCGACGCCACGCTGGTCACCGATCCGGCGACGCTGATCGCGCTGCTGCACGGGCACCGGGCGCTGCCGGAGGCGCTGCGCGCGGGCGACGCCACGATCGACGGCGAGAAGCCGGTCGTCGCCCGTTTCCTCGGCCTCTTCCCGCTGCCGGAGCCCGCGAGCGTCTGACCGGCTACACGCCGGCGCCGCACGCCTTCAGCCCGTACGCGTTGGCCTTCTCGTTGGCGTTCTGGAAGGGCTCGCTCTCGCCCGTCGCGGTCAGCAGCTTCGGGTCCGCCTTCGTCTTGTCCACCGCGTCCTGCAGCGCGTCGTAGATCGCTGCGACCCGGTCGTCGTCGCCCTTGGGCGGCGTGAGCGCGCGCAGGTCCCCGATCAGCCGGTCGAGCGTCGGGTAGCCTGAGTCCTTCGCGAACTTCTCGATCCTCGCAGCGCTCGTGTCCCCGTCGGCGAACGCCTTCAGGGCGGACGACGTCAGCTTCTCGTTGGCGACTCGGCACACGCCGTTGGCCTCCTTGAGGTACGCCCCCTTCGTCGGCGCCGGCTTGTCGCTGCCGCCGCAGGCCGCTGCGGCCGCGGCCACGGTCACGAGGAGTCCGGGGAGCAGGCGGGCGCGGCGCATGCGGCGGCACCTTACCGCGGGTCACCGGACGGTCACGCGACGGTGCCGGGGCGCCGGGGAGGTGGCGGTGCGGCCTCCGCCGGCGAGGCCGGCCGCCGGCCGCACGTTCGTCGGCCGGGAGCCGCTCGACGTGCGGCGCGGCTCCCGAAGGCGGCCCGGCGCGGCCCGCGAAGGCGGCCCGGCGCCGCCCGGCGCGTGCCCCGGAACCCGCCCGCGCCTCGGGAGCGCAGCCCAGCGCGCGCACAGCGTGACTGCCGCCGCGTGCCCGTCCGGGCTACCGTCCCTGCGCAGATGCCGATCCCCTCGCCCGCGGCCCACCTCGACCGGGAGGCCCGCGAGGCCCTCGCCGCCGAGCTCGACGCGCTCGGCGCCGAGGTCCGCGCCGACCTCGGCACCGCCGACGCCGACTACGTCCGCCGGGTCATCAAGGCGCAGCGCCAGCTCGAGCTCGCCGGTCGCGCGCTGCTAGTCGGTTCCCGCTTGCGCCCCGCGCTCGCCGCCGGGACCGTCGCGCTGACGCTCGCGAAGGTCATCGAGAACATGGAGCTCGGGCACAACATCATGCACGGGCAGTGGGACTGGATGCGCGACCCGGCGATCCACTCCACGACGTGGGAGTGGGACGCTGCGTCGACCGCGCGCTCGTGGAAGCACGCGCACAACTTCCAGCACCACACCTACACGAACGTGGTCGGCAAGGATCGCGACCTCGGCTACTCCGCGATGCGCGTCGACGCCGAGCAGCCGTGGCACCCGGTCTACCTCGCGCAGCCGATCTACGGGGTGCTTATGGCGCTCACGTTCGAGTGGGGCATCGCGCTCTACGACATGGAGCTCGACGCGGTCCGCCGCGGCGAGAAGAGCACGGCGCAGGCGCGCGCGGAGCTCCGCGCGTTCGCCGAGAAGGCGCTGCGCCAGCTCGGCAAGGACTACGCGCTCTTCCCGCTGCTCGCGGGCCGCCGGGGCTTCGGCCGCGCCGCCGCGGCGAACCTCGTCGCCAACGTCGCGCGCAACGTCTGGGTGCACACCGTCGTCTTCATGGGCCACATCCCGGAGCCGGCCGAGACGTTCACCGAGGCCGAGTACGCGACCGAGACGCGCGGCGACTGGTACGTGCGTCAGCTCACCGGTTCCTGCAACCTCGAGGGCTCCCCGATCTTCCACCTGATGACCGGCAACCTGTCCTTCCAGATCGAGCATCACCTCTTCCCGGACCTCCCGAGCAGCCGCCACGCCTCGATCGCCCCGCGCGTGCGCGCGATCTGCGACCGCTACGGCCTGCCGTACCACTCCGGCCGCCTCGGCCGCC
>JBBQEV010000001.1:0-242414 GCA_038321325.1 Solirubrobacterales bacterium | reverse complement strand
CCCTCCCGACGCCGACGAAGCTCACGGGAGGGCTCTCGCGCGTTCAGGAACGCGCCAAGCCTGCCACCACCGCCACCACCATCACCACGATGAACGGCGCAAACCGGCCATCCCATGCCCAACTTGAGCGGCGCTCAACAGGTGCGCCGTCGACGCGGGCGGCGGCCTCACTGATCAGGGAGCGGGCGCTGACGGCCTGGTCGTCTGAGCCGGTGCTCACCGAGCGGGCGCCGACCATGGCCAGGCCGAGGATGCGCGGGCAGCCGCGCAGTCCGGCGATCGTGACGCCGGCCTTCAGCACGGCCTGCAACTCCGCGAGGAGCGCCTCCGGTGGTGTCCGGGAGTCCTCCTCGGCCGAGATAAGCACGGGAGCGTCGCGGGGCTCACTCATGCCGGGCAAATCCCCCACTGGCCTGCTCCAGGCTTGTCGCCATGAACAAATCCATCAGCTTCCTCATCGCCGCCATGGTCGCACTCGCCGTGCTGGTGTCGGCCGGCCCGACGCTCGTCGCCCTGTCGCATCAGCTCGTCCCGCTCGTCCTAGCCATCGGCTTGGTCGTGGCGGTGCTGCGTCTCATCTGGTACTGGACATCGTTGTGAATTCTACTGTGGACTTTATCCATGACGTGGCACATAGTAACTATCAGGACGTGGACAATATCCATGCGTTACAGATCAGGTCTAAGTGAGAGGAGGTACTATCATGACCAGCAAGAAACACACAGCAAAGCAACACAACAGCAGAGGCCGCGAGCAGCCGTCGGGTGGTATCCGGCCGGTGCGAGTGCGCAGTAAGCGGCTTGATGAGATCCAGGAGGACAAGCTGGCCTTGGCTTTCTACCTCATCGCCCGAAACCTGGTTGACGATCGCACCGAGGACGGCGCGATCCAGGATGAATCGCCGCCGCCGGCCGTGGAGCACACAAAGGCCGAGTCGTGAACGGCTGGTCGCCGGAAGTCGAGTTGCTCGGCGCCGCGGTCGGCGTTTGCGCACTCGGTGGCGCTGGAGTTCTGGCGCTCGGCCGGCAGACATCGCAACCGCGCGTCGTCCGCGAAGTCGGCTTCGGCACAGACCTGGGCGCCGCTCAGGTCCAGGCGCTCCTCGACGTGGTCGCCGGGTTCGGCCGTGGCCGCGAGCTGCGCTGCCAGCTGCGGGCCACCCCCGACGAGATCGCTTATGGCGTGATCGGATCGGCGGGAGCCATCGAGACGCTGGAGCGGGCCACTGCTGCCATCACGCCGGGCCTCCGGCTGTCACCGCCGGCTGAGTCGACCGCGACGGCGACCTGGGAGCCGCACGAGCGCGCTCGTGGCGCGGTGGTGAGCTGGGCGGGCAGCTATCCGCTGCTTCGCACCAGCGACCCGGAGACTGGCGTGGCCGGCTTGCTTGGCGCGCTGTCGGGGCTCTACTCCGGCGAGGCGATCTGGCTGCAGGTCGTGCTGGCCCCGGCTGGCCCGGTTCGTCGACCGACGGTCGACGCGGGTGCTGCCCCGTCGGCGGGTCTGTTGCACCGGCTGTTCATCGATGGCGATGCTCGCGTGGGCAGCGATGCCAAGCGGGCGGTGCTGACCAAGTTCGCCGCGCCGCTGCTGCGCGTTCGCATCGTCGTAGCCGTTCAGGCTGGTCATCCACGCCGGGCACAGCAACTGGTCGCGCGGGCAGCGGGCGCCTTGAGGACGCGAGCTGGCGCGAGGGGCCGCTTGCAGGTTCGAGCCCGCACGAGCGGTGGTCTGCAGCGAGCCTGGAAGGCCGGAGCTGGCCGGGGCAATCTGCTGACGCCCGCCGAGGCAGTCGGACTGCTCGCGTGGCCGGTCGGCGCCCCTGCTCTGCCGGAGCTGCGCTATGGCCTGGCGCCCCGTCGCCTGGCGGATCGGAGCATCCCGTCGGGCGGTCGTGGCCGGACGTTTGGAGCGTCGAGCTGGCCGGGAGCCGGGCAGCGCTTGGTGGTCCAGCCCTGGCCGGGCGCCAACTGTCACAGCCTGTTGCTCGGCCCGAGCGGTTCGGGCAAGAGCTGGCTGCTGGCCGGTCTGTTCCTGGACCAGATCGCGGGCGGCGACGGCGCGCTGCTGTTGGACATGAAGGGCGACACCGCCCTCGACGTGCTCGGACGTTTGCCGACAGGCCGGCGCGACCAGGTGTTGGTCGTCGAGCCGGGCAATGGTGCGGCGGTGCCGGGGCTGCGTAGCTTCGCCGGTCCGCCCGAGCTGGCGGCCGATGTCTTGCTCAGCGTCTTTCGCGGGCTGTACCCGCAGCATTTCGGTATCCGCAGTGAGCGCTATTTGCGGATGGCCTTTCAGAGCTTGCCGCACGACCCTGAGGCCAGCTTGGCCGACGCACCGCGCCTGCTGGCAGACCCCGGCTACCGGCGCAGCGTGGTGGCACGCCTGAGCGACCCGCTGCTACTCGGCCAGTGGAGCGAGTTCGAAGCGCTGCCCGATGCCCAGAAGGCCGAGCATCTGGCGTCACCGATGAGCAAGCTGGCCGAGGTGCTGTCACGCCAGGTAGTACGCACCATGCTGGCCCAGGCGCGGCCCAAGCTGACCATTGCCGAGGCCATCGAGCGCGGCATGGTGGTGGTGGCCAGCTTCGCGCCCGGGCGACTCGGCGCTCCGGCAGCGCAGCTGCTCGGCGCTCTGGTTGTCTACGAGGTCTACCAGGCCGTCATGGCGCGGCAGGCACTGGACGCGGGGAAGCGCCGAGCGTTTGGCTTCTACGTCGATGAGCCGGCGGTGCTGGGGCGCCTGCCGGTGCCGCTCGACAGCTTGTTCGAGACCGCGCGCGGCATGGGCTGTGGCGTGACGATGGCCGCGCAGAGCTTGACGCAGCTGCCGGCTGAGGTTCAGCGGGCCGCGATCACCAACGCCGCCACGATCGCCGCTTTCCGACCTGGCGCCGACGATGCCAAGCGCATCGCCAAGGAACTCCCGGGCATCACGGCTGACGAGCTACAGCAGCTCGATCCGTTCCAGCTGGCGCTGCGACTCGGCCTGGCGCCGGGGAGGATTGCGCCGGTCTGCACGATTGCCAGTCGCCCGCTGCGCGAGGCAACCGCCGACGTCGACGCCATCCGCCGCGACTCGGCGCAGCGATTCGGGCGGGTGCCGGATGAGGTCGATGCCGAGCTGCGCCGTCGCCATGGGCTCGTCGAGCCGTCGAGCGTTGCCGACGACGTCAGCGCAGCGCCACTCGGTGAGCGACGGAGGCCGTCATGAGGGTTGCGCCCAGGGGTCGCGTCGGTGGTCGTTTCGCGTCGACTCGCGTGGTCGCTGAGGCGCGCTGCCACGCCGCCGAACGACCAGATTGGACGACGACACTACGGCTCCTTCCGGTGTCCACAATCGTTGTGGTCAGGGCGCGGCCAGGCTGTCGGTCGGGAGGCTCGTCATGACCTACCTGACGAGCAGGATGCTGGAGCAGCTCGACGGCCGCCTGTCGGACCGTGACCGTGATCTCGTTCGCCAGGTTGATCGCCTGCGACTCGTCTCCGGCGGCCAGCTCAGGCGGCTCGCCTACGCTGACCTTGAGCTGCGCAGCGCCCAACGGCAACTCAAGCGCCTGGTCGAACTCGGCCTGCTCACCCGACTGGAGCGCCGGATCGGCGGCGTACGGGCGGGCTCGGACGGGGCCATCTATGAGCTGGCGCTCGGCGGGCAGCGGCTGCTATCGCACTGGGCGACCGCTACCGGCAAGGCACGAACTAGCCCGGAGCCTGGGCAGCGCTTCGTCGCCCACACCGTGGCAGCCAGCGAGGTCTACGTCCGGCTGGTCGAAGCCGACCAATCCGGAGGACTTGAGCTCTTGGAGCACCAGGCCGAGCCGACCGCCTGGCGAAGCCGAGTCGGGCCCTACGGACAGGTGGCGTGGCTGCGGCCTGACGGCTTCGTCCGGCTCGGTCTCGGGACTCGCGAGCTGTGGTGGTTCATCGAGGTTGACCAGGCGACCGAGAGCCTGAGCGTCATCCGTCGCCAAGCCAGCGCCTACCTGGCGCACTACCAGGCCGGCGTCGAGCCGGTCATGCCACGCGTTGCCTGGCTGGCGCCAACCCAGCGTCGGGCTGCGCTGCTGCTCGGGGCACTGCACGGGCTCGGCGACGTCGCCGCAGAGCTGTTCGTCGCCGGCTGCCAAGACGACGTCGTCGCGGTGCTGGCCGGAGGATCGGCATGACCGTTCCCGACCTACGACCGGATGCCGATGCTCAGCCGGTCCTCTACGGCGACCGGCGGCGCTGGGGACTCATCCATGGCGACGTGCTCGACGCCCTGGCCTTGCTGCCATCAGACTCAGTCTCGGCCGTGGTGTGCGATCCGCCCTACGGCATCTCGATCGAGCCGTGGGATGGCGGTGACCTCGCCAGCAGCGCCGGCTTCCAAGCCTTCAGCCAGGCGTGGGCGACAGCCGTGCACCGGGTGCTACGTCCCGGCGGCCATCTGCTCGCCTTCGGTGCCAGCCGCACATCCGCCCGGCTGGCGGTGGGCATCGAGGAGGCCGGCTTCGAGATCCGGGACACGCTCGCCTGGCTTTACGGCAGCGGCGTTCCGAAGGGCAGGCGCATGCCGGGCGGTCTGTCGTCCGCGCTCAAGCCGGCCTGGGAGCCCATGGTGCTGGCGCGCAAGCCGCTCGACCCAGTCGTCACGACGATCGCCGCCAATCTGGCGCGGCACGGCACCGGCGCGCTCAACATCGGGGCGAGTCGGCTGGCGAGAGGCGACGATCACGCGATCGAGAGCACGCTCGGTCGCTGGCCAGCCAACGTCATGCTCGGGCACGCCGCGAGCTGCGGGCTCGAGTGCGTGGGGGACTGCCCGGTGTCGGAGATCGACCGCCGCAACCCGGC
Source organism: Solirubrobacterales bacterium (assembly GCA_038321325.1). Taxonomy (GTDB): domain Bacteria; phylum Actinomycetota; class Thermoleophilia; order Solirubrobacterales; family Solirubrobacteraceae; genus Paraconexibacter. The sequence continues at coordinate 237,579 of JBBQEV010000001.1, read as the reverse complement.
CGCGCGGCCGTCGCGCTTCTTCTACTGCGCCAAGCCGTCACGGGGCGAGCGGGAGGCTGGTCTGGACGGGTTGCCGGCTCGCTCTCGCCCGATCTTCTCGGGCAGCGGCGGCAGGCCCAGGCGTAACACGCACCGCACGGTCAAGCCGCAGGATCTGATGCGCTGGCTGGTCCGTCTGGTCGTCCCAGCCTCCGGCGTCGTCCTCGATCCGTTCTCCGGCAGCGGCTCGACCGGCATCGCCGCCGTCTTGGAAGGACGCCAGTTCGTCGGCATCGAACGCGAGCACGAATACGTCCGCATCGCGTCGGCGCGGATCCGGCATTGGGCGATCGTGGCCGAGAGGCAGCGAGCGGCGTGAACGCGCGGCGCGCCATGTCCGCAGGGGTCCGCCGGCTGTGTCAGCCGGGCGGACAGGTGGATGGCCCTGTGGTGGGCGAAAGGACGAGTTCGTCTTTCTGCCCGCCTAGTGCCATCCAACCAAAGGAGGTCTTGGTCATGAGTACCAAGGCACAGCAGACCCACGAGCGCATCACCGCGCTCGTGGCCGGCGGGATGCAGAAGGCTGACGCCTTCAAGCAGCTCGCCGACGAATACGGGCAGCCCGTGACGAGTGTCAGGGGCGCGTTCTACAGCGCCAAGCGCGTGCTGGAGGGCGGCGACCCATCGCCCCGACGCTCGCGTAAGCGGGAGACCACGCCGGACGATGCCGTCGCCGCGGCCGTGGCCGCACTGACGGCGGCCGTGGACGCGATTGTGTTCGAGGTCGAGGTCGCCCAGGAACGGGCCAATGAGGCCACAGCTGAGGCCGAGGCCATCAAGGCCAGCAGCGGTGCCCGGATCAAGGAGATCCAGGCCAAGATCGCCGTGCTCGACCCGGACGCGGCCACGTCGGCTACCCGGAAGGAGGTCAAGGGCTCGTAGACCAGAGCCTGGAAGGCAGGCACGACGGTACTCGGGGTTGAGCAGCGCGCTCCCCCGAGTACCTACTACTACTTCGCGCACTGAGGAGCAGGCAACGCACTGGAACAATCGGGCCGCACGGTTGTAAAATCTACTATGGACATCATCCACAAAGCGGCGCATAGTAAAGGTACAGACCATCAAGAAAAGAGAATAATAGGAGACAAAAGCCATGACAGGTTCACAAGCCAAACGACTCGGACGCCTGGTCCAGCAAGCCCGACTAAAGCGCGGTTGGTCGCTAATGACCGCCGTGGAGCAGACTGGACTGGACAGCTCATGGCTGAACCGGCTGGAACGCGGCATGTACGCCGACCCCGCCCCGGACCGGCTGGCGCTGCTGGCCGAAGCGCTGACGATTGACCCGGTCGCGATCGACCGGGCCAGCCGCGACCACCTGGCCGACTCGCTACCCGAAGTCCGGACCTACTTTCGCAGCAAGGAGAAGCTCTCGCCGGAAGCGCTCGACGAGGTCGAGCACGCCTTGGCCGAGATACGGGCACGGCACGCCTCCCCGGATGACACGACGACGGCGACCAGCTCGCCCAATCCCATCGAATATCCAGAACAACACACTCAACGAGAGGAGGAACACCATGACAACCACAGCAACACGCGCAGCCGCGCAGGCGACTGACCCCGGAGCGCGAACCAGCGCGAGCGGCTACTTCCGGCGGGACGCCGAGCAGGTCCAGCTGGACACGCTGCGCGCACTCGGTGTCAAGGCCGAGAATCGCGCCGACACCGACGAACTGCTCACCAGCGGCAGCCTCGCCCGTTTGCGAGCAATGACGCCCAAGCGCCGGCTCAGCCCGCGCGAGCTTGAGGGCATCGCCGAGCGACAAGCCGGACGGTTGCGCTCCGAGCTGGGCATGCTCGGGCCACGCATCGACGAGGAAGACCTGGCTCGACTGCCCTGGCTGACCATCACCCACCACGACAAGCTGCCCAGCTCCGGCCTGACGACCAAGACCGACTACGGCTGGCTGGTCGTGCTGCGTTCCAGCGAAGCCAACGTGCGCCAACGCTTCAGCTTGGCGCATGAGATCAAGCACTGCCTCGACGACCCGTTCGTCGACCAGCTCTACGTTGACCAGGCTGGCTACACCGCGCACGAGCGGGCCGAGCGTGTGTGTGACCGCTTCGCCGCCGCCTTGTTGATGCCCCGCGTTCTGCTACGCGCCGACTGGGCCGACGGAATCCAGGACATCGCCAAGCTCGCCCGCCGCTACGACGTCTCGCGCGCCGCGATGACGGTGCGCCTCAGCCAGCTCGGGCTGCTGGCGCCGGTGCCTCGCTGTCCAGCGCCAACCGCAGCCAAGCGAACATCCGGCGGGGAGAGTTGACCATGACCGACCACGAACTGACCAAGCACGCCGTGATCTATCTGCGCGTCAGCTCTGACGCCCAAGTAGAAACCGACCTCGATCGCGACGGCCTCAGCCTCAGCGCCCAGCGCGGCGCCTGTGCTCGCAAGGCCGCCGGGCTCGACGCGCGAGTCGTCGATGAGTTTGTCGAACGCTGCGAGACCGCGACGACGACCTCCAACCGGCCCGCGCTCAAGCGGATGCTGCAACGCCTGAAGGCTCGCGACGTTGACTTCGTCATCGTGCACAAGGTCGATCGCCTGGCACGCAAGCGAGCCGACGACTCAACAATCCTGGCCGCGATTCAGGCGTCCGGCGCCAAACTGGTATCGGTCAGCGAGAACATCGACGAAACACCAAGCGGCATGCTGCTGCACGGCATCATGGCGTCGATCGCCGAGTTCTACTCGATGAACCTCGCCCAAGAAGTGCTCAAGGGCACGACCGAAAAGGCCAAGCGCGGCGGCACGCCGTTCCGGGCGCCGATCGGCTACCTCAACACCCGACAAGTCGTTGAAGGTCGCGAGATTCGCGTTGTCACGATCGACCCCGAGCGCGGTCCACTCATCCGCGAAGCCTTCCGGCTCTACGCCAGCGGCGACTTCCCGCTCAGCGATCTGGCCGCGCTACTCGAAGCCCGCGGCCTCAAGAGCCGACCGACCCCCAAGGTCACCGCGCGCGTCCTGAACGCCAACCGGCTATCTGACCTGCTGCGCAACGACTTCTACACGGGCCTCGTCCGCTACGCCGGCAAGGTCTACCCCGGCCGTCACGAACCGCTCGTCCCCGAGCAGACCTTCGAGCAGGTCCAGACCGTGCTGGCCGGCCAGCGTCAGTCCGGCGAGAAATCCTGGCGCCACCACCACTACCTGCGTGGCAGCATCTTCTGCGCCGAGTGCAGCGGGCGCTTGTTCTATACCCGAACGCACGGCAACGGCGGCCTGTACGAGTACTTCACCTGTCGCGGACGCCAACGCGGCATCTGCACCCAGCCCCACCACCGCATCGAAGCGGTGGAGTCAGGCATCGAACAGCACTACGCCAGCCTGCAGCTCACCGTAGGCCGGCGAGAGCAGATCGCCCGAGCCGTCCGCGAGTTCTGCGAGATCAGGCAGAGCGCCAGCGCACCGGACCTGGCTGCGGCCACCAAGAAGCTTGAGCAGATCAGGCGCCAGGAACGCAAGCTGCTTGACGCTCACTACCAGGACCAGATCTCCGAAGAGCTGTTCGCCCACGAGCAAGCCCGCATCCGCCGCGAACGCGTCGGCGCCGAGACGACCATCACCAACCTCCAAGTCGATGACCGGCACCTGCTCGCCAGGCTCGACACGGCACTGAACCTCACCGACCGCATCCAAACCGCCTACATCCGCGGCACGCCGCAACAACGACGGCTCTTCAACCAAGCGTTCTTCGCGCGGCTGAAGATCGATGACGGCGACGTCGCAAACGCGACCCTCACCGAGCCGTTCGGCGACCTGCTCCACCCAGACCTCGCTGCCATCGACGAGCAGCCGCCGCCGAAGCTCACCAGCAAAGACCTCACCGCAATCCTGGACCCCGACGGCACCTGGACCGAAACCCCCGTCCGGGCCAAACCCCGCCACGACCCGGCGCTGGCCGCCGCTGGCGCCCCAGCGGGGCCGGAACGCAAACCGCCGACCCCTTCAAGGGTCGGCGGTTGGTACTTACGGATGATGGTGGCGAATCCCGGACTTGAACCGGGGACACCACGATTTTCAGTCGTGTGCTCTACCAACTGAGCTAATTCGCCGTGGGGGCCGGGAGGGTAGCGCGAAGCTGCGCCGCGCCTCGCGGGCGCCTACTAGGGTCTCGGGCGTGGCTCGCAGGGGCAGTGCGCTCTTCGTGGTGGTGGCCCTTGCGGCCGCGTCGTTGACGGGGTGCGGATCCAAGGAGGAGGTTGCGATCACCGATCCGGTGGGCGAGGCGCTGACGTACGCGCCCGCGGACGCGGCGGTGCTCGCGGTCGTCGCGACGGAGACGTCCTCGGGGCCGGCGGCGGCGTTCGCTCAGAGCCTCGGGGGCCTCGGGGTCGGGCTGCCCCTCGTCGAGGCAGCGCTCGGCTCCCCCTTGGAGATGGACGCGAGCGAGGTCCGCCCGCTGCTCGGCCGCCCGCTGGTCCTGTGGTCGACCGACGGGAGCTCCGAGCACCGCTTCGCGGCCTGGGTGGTGAGCGACGAGGGCAAGCTCGGCGACCTGCTCGACGCGAAGCTGAGCTCCGGGGCACTCTCGGCCGCGCCCGGCTTCGGCGACTACGCCCTCTACCGCCGGCGCGACGGCGGCGCCTACGCGCGCCGCGGCCCGGCGATTCTCAGCGCGCCCGACCTCGACAGTCTGCGGGCCGTCCTGCGCCGGCGCCAGGGCAACGGCGAGCAGTGGTCGTCACGGCTGCTGCGCGAGCGCGGGCTCGGCTTGCCGGCCGGCGCGCTGGCCCGGGTGGCGCTCGACGCCCAGGCGCTGGTCGCGCGGCGCGGCGGGCGCGCGGGTCGCCTCCCCTGGGTGGGGGCGCTCCTGCGGGCCGCCATCACGGTCACCCCGGAGTCCGGCGGCCTGCGGGTGCGCGCGCGGGCGACCACCGACGCCGAAGCCCTCTCGCCCGACGACGTGCCGGTCGCGGCGGGCGCGGAGGCGCCCGACGTCCGCGGGAGCGATCGCATCGTCGTGGCGCTCCGCGAGCCGAGCCAGACGCTGCGCCTCGTCCGGCAAGCCGTCGATCTCCTCGACCCGACGCGGCTCGACGGGCTGCGCCAGGCCGAGAAGGTCCTCGCGCGCTTCGGCGGCGTGAGCGTCGAGCAGGACTTCGTGGAGAACCTGACGGGGAGCGCCACGTTCACCTCCGGCGACGGGCGCACACTGACCGTGCGCGCGGACCTCGACAATCCCAAGGTCACCACGGCCGCGCTCAGCCGGCTCGGCGCCCTCGGGCGCTTCGGCGGGCCGCTGGCCGACCTCGCCGGCATCGACACGGGAGGCATCGGCGTCGAGGAGCGCGACGGGCGCTACGTCATCACCCAGAACGGGGCGCTGGTCCTGGCGCTGGCGGTGGTGGACGGGGCGCTCGTCGTCTCGACGGATCCGGGCGCGGACCTCACCGCCGCCGCGGGCGTGCCGCCCGAGTCGCCCGAGGGCGAGACGGGTGCGCTGCGGGCCACGGTCGACTCCGAGTTCGTCGACGGCGTCCTCGACGGCCTCGGGCTGCCGGCCGTCGTGCGCACCGCCCTGGTGCCCGACGACAACCTCGTGGTCACCGCGCGCGGGGAGTGGGATCACTCCGACCTGAACCTCCTCCTTCCGCTCGGCTGATCAGCGTCGCGTGGGTCGAGCACGGAGCAGACGCTGAGTGCCCATGAGGCCCCCAGGGGGTGAGGTCCCATGGGCACTCGACGCGGGGCGAGGCCGTTTCGACAAGACGGGCGACCATCAAGCCGCGACACTCCCGCCATGGAGACCGCGAAGCTCGGCTGGGTCATCGTCTACGTGCCGGACGTGGAGGAGGCGGTCGCGTTCTACGAGCGGGCCTTCGGGCTCGCACGCACGTTCGTCGACCCCACGGGGCAGTTCGGTCAGCTCGACACCGGCGGCACGGCGCTCGCCTTCGCCGCCGACGCCCTCGGGGCCACGAACGTCCCGCAGGGCGTCCGGCGGCCGGGACCGGACGAGCCGACCGCGAGCATCGAGCTCGCATTCGTGTTCGACGACGTGGCGGCCGCGTTCGCCCACGCGGTGGCGCAGGGCTGCACCCCACTCAGCGCGCCCGCGGCCAAGCCGCACGGGCAGACGGTGGGCTGGGTCCGCGACCCGTGGAGCACCCTGATCGAGATCGCCTCCCCGCTGGGGTGATCAGCCGCCCCAGGCCTGGAGCTGCGCGAGCGGGTCGACCGGCACGGAGTCCTTCGCGCCGGTTCGCCACCCGTTCGGCCACAGCTCGAAGTGCAGGTGCGGGGCGGTCGAGCGGCCCGTCGAGCCGACGGCGCAGAGCGGCTGGCCCTCGGCGACGACCTGATCCTCGGTGACCCGCGTGGAGCCGCGGACGCAGTGGGCGAAGAAGAAGTCCGGGCCCGCGGCGGAGCGCAACACGACGTACTCCCCGGCGCCGCCGGCCTGGTAGTCGGTGACGCGCACCGCGCCGGCGGTCGGCGCGACGACGGCCAGCCCTTGGGCGGCCAGGAGGTCGACGCCCTCGTGGCGGTGGTCGCCGCGGTCGGTGCCGAAGCCCTCGCCGTAGGTGTGCGGGCCGGCGACGGGGAACGTCCCGGGGGCGCCCGCGGGCGCGACCGGGGCGGGCGGGGCGGTGGGCGCCGGGGTGGGAGCGCGCGCCGGCTTCGGCTGCCGCACGACGGTCAGCGCCGAGCGGCCGGTCGTCCGGCGCCTGCGCAGCAGGGTCCGGCCCGCGGGGTCGGAGGCGTGGACGCGGACGACGTAGCGGCCCGGCGCGAGGCGGGTCCCCGCGGGCCAGGCCGGCCGGAGCACCGCGCCCGTGCGCACCCGGCCGAGGTCGACGCGGACAGGGCTCCCTCTGCCCGCGAGCGGCCACAGCACGATGCGCGCGCGGACCCGCGGAACGCCCGCCTCATCGAGCCGCAGGAGGATGCGCGGGAGCGCGGCGCCGGCCACGACCCGCCGCGGGGCGACCCGGAAGCGCGAGGCCACCGGTCGCCCCCGTGAGGCCAGGGGGCTGCCGTACTCCGTGCCGCCCGACCCGCCGGACCGCGGGGGCGCGGCGGCGCCACCGGCCGACGCGGGCGCCACGGGAGCCAGCAGCGCCCCGCCGGCGACCGACGCCGCGACGAGCCCTCCCAGGAAGCGCTGCCGGATCCGTGGCATGGCTGCACGATCGGCGCGGCGAGCGCGCGAGCCGGTGCGTCGTGCACGGATGCGCAACTTGCCCGGCGCGAACCGGCACAGGGTGCGCAGGTTCCGCTCCGGCGTCGGCGCGGCGCGGGATGACGCCCGGGGCTCCATCCGGCGCCACGCTGCCGAACTCGGGTTGCGCCGCGGCCTCAGTGCTCCAGCATCCGCCCGAGCAGCCCGGCGGCGCCGTCCTTGGCCAGCGGCTCGTTCAGGTTGCCGCACTTGGGCGACTGCACGCACGACGGGCAGCCCGCCTGGCACAAGCACTCGGTGATGAGCCGGTAGGCGTCGGCGGCGAGCCGCTCGAAGCAGTCGAAGCCCGTCCGCGTGATCCCCACGCCGCCCGGGTGCCCCTCGTGGATGAAGATCGTCGCGCCCCCAGTCTGCGGGTGCAGGTTCGTCGACAGCCCGCCGATGTCCCAGCGGTCGCACATCGCGATCAGCGGCAGCACCGCGATCTGCGCGTGCTCGGTCGCGTGGAGCGTCCCCAGCAGGATGTCGATCGGGAAGTCCGCCCACAGCACCTCGGGGCCGAGCTCGTACCACAGGCCCTTCGTCGTGAACGCGGTCGGCGGCAGGTCGAGCGCGGTCGTCCCGAGCTCCTCGTGGTCGGAGAGCCGCTTGCGCTGATAGCCGAGCACCTGCTCGGTGACCGTGACGACGCCGTAGCTCAGCGTCACGCCGAGCGTGTCGCGGCGGTCCATGAGCTCCTCGACGTGGGTCAGCGTCTCGCGCTTGGGCTGGGTGTACCAGTCGCCGGAGAACGGCGTCACGAGCGCTCTGGACCTTTCGTGATCGAGCTCGCGCACCTCGTACTGGCGCCCCATGTGCAGGTAGACCGCGCCGTCGTGGACCGTCGAGTGCGAGCGGGAGCCGTCCGTCGTGCCGAGTACCTCACCCGACGCGACGTCGACGATGGAGACGAGCTCGCTGGACGACGAGCGCAGCGAGACGCGGCCCGCCGGGTAGTCCTCCGGCCGGCGCAGCGTGAACGTCTGGCCGCGCTCGACGAGCTCCCCCCGGCCCACGAGGTGCTCGCAGTGCGCGCGCAGCCGCGGCCCGAGCGTCTCCGTGTCGCCTCTCGGATCCAGCGGGCCCTCGTGCGCCGCGCAGAGCAGGTGCTGCAGGTGGATCTCCTCGGACTCGAACTCGAGGATGGCGCTCTCCACCGGCCGGTCGAGGAACTCGTCGGGGTGGCGGCAGAAGAACTGGTCGAGCGCATCCTCGCCCGCGACGTAGACCGCGAGGCCGCGGCCGCGCCGCCCCGCGCGCCCCCACATCTGCCGCAGTGACGCGACCGTCCCGGGGAACGTCACGACGATCGCCGCGTCGAGCGCGCCGATGTCGATCCCGAGCTCGAGCGCGCTGGTGGTCACCACCGCGAGCAGCTCTCCCTGCGTGAGCTGGCGCTCGAGCTCGTGGCGCTGCTGGGAGGTGTAGCCCGCGCGGTACGCGGCGACGCGCTCGGCGAGCGCGTGGTCGCCGCTTGCCTCGAGGTGGCTCTTCGCCGCTCGCGCGACCACCTCGGCGCCCTTGCGCGAGCGGATGAAGCAGATCGTCCGAGCGCCCTGGCGCACGAGATCGGCGAGCAGCTCGCCGGCCTCCGACGTCGCCGGACGGCGGGTCTGGAGCGCTGTGTCGGTCACCGGCGGGTTCCACATCGCGATCTTCCGGCTCGCGCCCGGGGAGCCGTCCGCGTCGACGAGGCCGAAGCCGTCCAGGCCGGTCAGGCGCTCGGCCAGCTCGACCGGGTTGGCGATCGTCGCACTCGCCAGGACGAAGCGCGGCTCGGTGCCGTAGGCGTTCGCGATCCGCCGCAGGCGACGCAGCACGTTGGCGACGTGGGAGCCGAACACGCCGCGGTACACGTGCGCTTCGTCGACGACCACCACCGCGAGGTTGCAGAGCAGGTCGGCCCACTGGCGGTGGTGGGGAAGGATCCCCATGTGGAGCATGTCCGGGTTGGTGAGGATGAGGTTGGCGCGGCGGCGCACCTGCGCCCGGTCCTCCTTGCGGGTGTCGCCGTCGTAGATCGCGGGGCGCACCTGCTTGGTCAGGCCGAACCGGTTCAGCGACCGCGCCTGGTCCTGGGCGAGCGCCTTGGTCGGGTAGAGGTAGAGCGCCCGGGCCTTGGCGTCGCGACAGAGCACGTCGAGCGTCGGGAGCTGGAAGCACAGCGACTTGCCCGATGCCGTGCCGGTCGTGACGATCGTCGGCCGCGCCCAGGCGCACTCGAGCGCCTCGGCCTGGTGGGAGTACAGCTCCTCGACCCCCTGCTGCGCCAATGCGGCGCGGACCGCAGGGTGCAGGGTGTCGGGCACGGGGCTCAGCGCGGCCGGCCGCGGCCCCTCGAAGGCCTCGCCGACCAACCGATCGCGATCGCGGCCCGCCTGGAGGAGCTCCGTCCAGGGGTCGCGGGTCGGGGTGACGGCCATGCCCGGCGAGGGTAGAGCGCCGCCCGCCGGCCGCCCGCGGGCTTCCCGCTCCTTGCGGGAGGTGCCGGGCGGGCGGTCGCCGCGGGGCGGGGTTCGTCACGCACGGTCGTCGCCGGCGGTGGCGACGGCCGCAGCGGCGGACGCGCGTGATTGTTCGGATGCGGACCGCCGGGTGAGAAGACCGCCGAAGCGGGGTACCGCGCCTCTATGGACGCCACCGCCATCAACCTCTGCCTCCCCGCGTCGGCCGCCGCGCCGCGCGCGGCGCGGCGCGGGGTCGTCGACGGCCTCGCCCTCGACGGTGGCCTTGCCGCGAGCGCGGCGCTGCTGATCTCCGAGGCGGTGACCAACAGCGTGCTGCACGCCGGCCTCGCCGCGTCCGACCACGTGCACGTCGACGCGTGGTGGGCCGACGGTCGCCTGCGCGTCGAGGTCTGCGACGAGGGCGGCGGCCTGAGCCGCCCGTCTCCCGCGGGGCCGCGCGACGGGGGCCACGGGCTCAACCTCATCGGCCGCCTCTCCGAGCGCTGGGGCGTGCACTGCGATGGCCACACACGCGTCTGGTTCGAGCTGGCGGCGTAGGCCCGACTTCGGGCTTGACGGCCCCGCGATCCTGCGGGAGCCTTCGGCGTCATGGTGGTCACCGTCCCGCTTCGGAGGCGCAACCGGGTGATGATCGCCTGGACGTGGTCGAGCGGGTTCTCGGCCGAGAGGCTGACCGGGTGCTTCGATCCTCCCGGTGAGGACGACCGCCGGGAGGGGACGGGCGGTGTCCGCGAACCGCGCTCGCCGCGCCGCGGGGGAGCGGTCGCCCTGGCGCTGGACGAGGAGCCTCCGCGCGGGCGGTCGTGAGCGGCGCTTCGCCGGGGGGTGGCGGGCCTCGCCCCGGGGGGAACGCGCCTGCGCCGCGGTGGGCGGTAAGCGCTGCGCAGGGCGGGCGCCGACGGGGGCGCCGACGGGCGCTACGCCGGGGCTGCGACGGGCGCTACGCCGGGGGCGGCTCGATCCCGGTGCCGCCGGCGACGAAGCGGGCGCGGACGCGGGCCACGGTGCGCTCCCATGCGGCGCGCGGCGCGCGGGGCGTCGGGCGCCAGCGCGCGGGTGGCGGGACCGTGGTGCGCACGAGCGCCACCCAGTCGTCGAGCGGCAGCTCCCCGGCGACGAGCCGGGCGAGACCGCTGAGCACGGGCGCCTCGACCCGCGCGTCCGCGAGCGCCCGCGCGAGCAGCGGCACCGTCTGCAAGGACTCGACCGCCTGGCCGATGCGCCCCGGGATCTCCCCGCCGCTGACGCCGTCGGCGAGCATCTCGCCCGCCCGGCGGTTGCGCGACTGCGGGGCGAGCGTGGTCGCGACGAGATCACCCGTGCCGGACAGTCCGATCATCGACTCCGGCCGCGCGCCCTGCCGGTTGGCGTAGCGCCACACCTCCGCGAAGATGTGGCCAGCCGCCGCGCCCGCCGCGTTGAGCCCCTGGCGCTCGGTCGCCCCCGCGGCGAGCGCCGCGGCGTTCTTCGCGATCCCGGCGAGCTCCACCCCGACCGGGTCGTTGGACTGCTCGCAGACGACCCCCGCGCGGATGAACACCTGCGCCAAGGAGTTGGCCAGCTCCTCGTTGGCCGAGGCGGCGACGAGGCCCGCGCCCTCGTGGACCATCTCGCGCGCGTGGGCGGGGCCGCCGACGCAGGCCACCCGCTGCTCCCCGAAGAGGTCGCGCAGCATGATCGTCGGCGCCAGCCCGTCGGGCGGGACGAGCCCCTTGGCCAGCGAGACGAGCGACGCCCGCGGCCCGAGTCCCGCGGCCCGCAGGCCGGTGATGACCTCGTCGAGCCCCCGTGAGGGAACGCCGAGGAGGACGAACTCCGCACGGGCCAGCCCGTCCCCGACGTGGCCGATCCGAAGCTGGGAGGGGAGCTCGATGCCGGGCAGGTACGCCTCGTTGGCCCTGTCGGCTTGGAGGCGCGCCGCCTGCGCCGGGGTGCGCGCCTGGAGCGTCGTGCGCAGCCCGCCGCGGGCGAGCAGGACCGCGACGGCGGTGCCGAACGAGCCCGCGCCGACGACGACCGCGCGCCGCCCGAACGGCACGCGCAGCTCCTTCAGCGGCGCGGGGACGTGCGGTCGGGGACGGTCGGGCATCGCGGCGCAGGCTACCCGGGGTCGGCGCGGGGCCCGGTCGGGTCGCCGCGCCGAGCGTCGCGAGGCCCGGCGACGAGGGCTCGCCGCGGCGGCGACCTTGCGGCGCGAGCGGTGTCCGGCAGCGTTCGGAGAACACCACGGCAGGCGACACGAAGTCTGAGCGGTGGTCCCGGCCCGCCTCGTACGCGCGGTGGCTCCCGCCGGTGCGTCAGCCGAGCGAACGCCCGACCGACCGGCCGGCGGCCTCCATCGCCCGCAGGTCGGTCGCGACGCGGATGCTCGCCAGCGGCGGCGGCTTGACCGCTGCGTCTGGCGCGCCGCCGAGATCGGCCCCGAGAAGGCGGATGCGGTTGTCCGGTGACCGGATCTGCCTTCTCGCGGCGCTCTGCTTGCTCGCCGTGGACATCGAAGCGTCGAAGTCGCCCGCCACCGAGCCGACGATCGCGTGGCACGGCATCCCCGTCGTCGCGGCGCGCCGGGCGAGCTCGCCGGGGACCTTGCCCTCGAGGCTCTGCGCGTCGAGCCGCCCCTCGCCGACGACCACCGCTCGCGCCTCCGCCAGCCGCGCGTCGACGTCGAGCGCGTCGAGCACCCAGGGCGCGCCCGGCTCGAGCACGGCGCCGTGAACCGCCCACAGAGCCCCCGCCAGCCCGCCCGCCGCTCCGCTGCCCGGGACGCCGCGTGGGTCGCGCGGCAGGCGGCGGGCGAGCGCGTCGAGCCGCGCCTCAAGACGGGCCACGGTGGCTGGGTCGGCGCCCTTCTGCGGCGCGAATGTCCGTGAGCAGGCCTCCCAGGGCACGGTCACGTCGCAGAGCACCACGAGCCGCGCACCGCGCAGGCCGCCCGCCGCCTCGATCGCCGCGAGGGCGCCCGCCCCGCCGTCGGTCGTCGCGCTCCCGCCCGCGGCGACGAGCACGACCGTGGCTCCCTCGGCGACGGCGGCCGCGATCAGCTCCCCGGTCCCGCGCGACGACGCCGCCCACGCGGTCGCCGGCGTCGGCGCGCCGACGAGCCCCAGCCCGCTCGCCTCCGCGACCTCCACGAGCGCGGTCCCGCCGTCTTCCAGCAGCGCGAAGCCCGCCGCTCTCGGGTGGCCGAGCGGGTCGTGCGCGCGGGCGCCCCGGGTCGCGCCCCCCAGCGCGCCGAGCAGCACGGCGAGCGTCCCCTCGCCGCCGTCGGCGACGGGGCAGAGGTCCGCCGCGACCCCCGCGCCCTCCAGCCCGCGCCCGATCGCGGCCGCCACCCGCGCCGCCGAGAACGTGCCCTTGAAGGCGTCGGGGGCGACGAGGACGCGATCCGAGGCCACGGGTCCGGCATTCTTTCACCCATGGCCAAGCGCGAGTACACCGAGATCGACGCGGCGGGCGTCCCCGTCCGCATCTCGAGCCCCGCCAAGGAGTACTTCCCCGCGGCCGGCGGTCACCCGGCGATCACCAAGCTCGACCTCGTCGAGTTCTACCTCGACGTCGGCGAGGCGGTGCTCAACGGCCTCTACGAGCGCCCGACGGTCCTGAAGCGGTGGAAGGACGGCATCACGGGCGAGATGTTCTTCCAGAAGCGCGTGCCGAACAGTGTCCCGGAATGGCTCCAGACCGCGACCGTGCACTTCCCGAGCGGGCGCTCGGCGACCGAGCTCGTCCCCGTCGACCCCGCGCACCTCGTGTGGGCGATCAACCTCGGGAACATCGACTGGAACCCGTGGCCCGTCCGCCGCGACGACCTCGACCACCCCGACGAGCTGCGCATCGACCTCGACCCGCAGCCCGACGTCGGCTGGGCGACCGTCCGCGAGGTCGCGATGACGGTCAAGGACGTCCTCGAGGAGCACGAGCTGCGCGGGTGGCCGAAGACGAGCGGCTCGCGCGGCATCCACGTCTACGTCCGCATCGAGCGCGAGTGGGACTTCACCGGTGTGCGCCGCGCCGCGCTCGCGCTCGCCCGGGAGGTCGAGCGCCGGATGCCGGGCCAGGCGACCTCGAAGTGGTGGAAGGAGGAGCGCGTCGGCGTCTTCCTCGACTACAACCAGAACGCGCGCGACCGCACGATCGCCAGCGCCTACTCCGTGCGCACGAAGCCGAACGCGCAGGTGAGCTGCGGCCTGGACTGGAGTGAGGTCCCGGACGTCGAGCCCGGGGACCTGACGTTCTTCACGGTGCCGGACCGCCTGCGCGCGGTCGGCGACCCGATCGGCGCGATCGACCAGCATCCCGGCCGCCTCGACGCGCTGCTCGATCTCTCGCGCCGCGACGAGGAGGAGGGCCTCGGCGACGCGCCGTGGCCACCGAACTTCGCCAAGCAGCCCGGGGAGCCCAAGCGCGTGCAGCCCAGCCGGGCCAAGAAGGAGCCGTGAGCCGCCCGGGAGACCGGATCGCCCTCCAGGTGTGGTGCGACGAGTTCCCGGTGGCCTCGGAGACCTTCGTCCTCGGCGAGGTGCGCCAGCTCGCGGCGCTCGGGCACCCGGTCGAGGTCCTCGCCGGGCGGCGACCGGACGCACCGGCCCTCGGGGTGGACGACGTCGCGGCGCGCTACGTCGAGGACGACACCGCGCGGGAGCAGGCGGTCGCCCTGGTGCGCGTCGCCGCGCGGCACCCGCTGCGCTGCCTGGCCGACCTCCGCCACCGGCGCCGGTGGGCGCGGGAGGAGGCGGTGCCGCCGCTGCGCACGCTCGCGCCGGCGCTCGTCCGGCTGGAGCGCTCGCCCGGGGCCCGGATCCACGCGCACTTCGCCGCCGGCGCGGCGCTCGGCGCGCTGCGCGCGAGCGCGATCACGGGCCGGCCCTGGAGCCTGACCGCCCACGCGTACGACATCTACCTGCTGCCGCGCAACCTGCGCGAGAAGCTCCGGGCGGCCACGGTCGTCACCTCGGGCTGCGACTACACCGTGCGCGACCTGCGCCGGATCGTCGGCCCGGACCTCGCCCACCGGGTCCACCGGATCGTGATGGGCGTCGACCCCGAGCGCTTCCACCGGACGCTGCCCCATCCCGCCGGGGCCTCGGTCGTCGCGGTCGGTCGCCTCGTGGAGAAGAAGGGCTTCGTCCACCTCGTCCGGGCCGCCGCCGATCCGGTGCTCGCGCCGCTGCTCGAGCGGGTGACGATCGTCGGCGACGGTCCGCTGCGCGCAGAGCTCGAGGCCGAGATCGCCCGGCTCGGGCTCGGCGGGGTCGTCGCGCTGGTGGGGCGCCGCGAGCCGGAGGAGGTCCGCGCTGCGCTCCAGGAGGCAGCCGTGCTCGCGATGCCGTGCGTGATCGCCGCCGACGGGGATCGCGACTCGATGCCGGTGGTGGTCAAGGAGGCGCTCGCGATGGAGGTCCCGGTCGTGCTGAGCGACGAGGTCGGCCTCGGCGAGCTGGCCTGTCCCGCGTTCGCGCGCGCCGTTCCCCCCGGCGACCACCACGCGCTCGCCGCGGCGCTCGCCGACGTCCTCGCGCGGCCTGGGGCCGAGCGGGCGGCGATGGGGGCGGCGGGTCGCCACTTCGTGATCGACCACGCGAACGTCGCCACCGAGACCGCGCGCCTGAGCGCCCTGCTCGCGGTGCTGGCGTGACGCAGGCTGAGGGTGGCCCGCTGCGGGTCCTCACGGTCGGCAACCTGTATCCGCCGCACGACCTGGGCGGCGGCTACGAGCTCGTCTGGCGCGCGGCCGTGGCCGCGCTGCGGGCGCAGGGTCACGAGGTCCGGGTCCTCACCACCGATCACCGGGTGCCCGGTCGCGACGACGGCCCGGAGGGCGACGTGCACCGCACGCTGCGCTGGTACTGGCGCGATCACGCGTTCCCGGCGCGCACCCCATGGGCGGAGCTCGCGATCGAGCGCCACAACACCGCGGAGCTCCGCCGTCAGCTCCACCACTTCGCTCCGGACGTCGTGGGCTGGTGGTCGATGGGCGGGCTGTCGCTCTCCCTGCTGGAGACCGCGCGGCGCCGCGCGGTGCCGGCCGTGGCCTTCGTCCACGACGACTGGCTGGAGTACGGGCGCCGCACCGACGCCTGGCACGCGCGCCTGCGGCGCTCCCCACGGTCGGCGGGGCTCGCGGCGCGCGTGGCCGGAGTACCCGCGACGGTGCGCTTCGCCGACGCCGCGCACTACGCGTTCGTCAGCCGCGCCACGCGCGATCACGCCTGGGGGTCCGGGCTGCCCGTGCCGGACACCTCGATCGCGCACTCGGGGATCGACGCGGCGTTCCTCGCCTCGACCCCGTCGCCGCCGTGGAGCGGGAAGCTCCTCTACGTGGGTCGCGTCGACCGGCGCAAGGGGATCCACACGGCGGTCCGGGCGCTGTCGCGGCTGCCGCGCGCCGCGGAGCTGACGGTGATCGGCGACGGAGAGGCGGCCGAGATCGAGGCGCTGCGCGGGTGCGCCCGCGAGCACGGGTGCGCCGAGCGCGTCCACCTGCTCGGGGCCCGGAGCCGCGCAGAGCTCCCGGCGGCCTACGCGGCCGCCGACGCGGTCGTCTTCCCGGTCGAATGGCAGGAGCCCTGGGGCCTCGTGCCGCTCGAGGCGATGGCCGGTGGCAGGCCGGTGGTCGCGACCGGACGCGGAGGGTCGGCGGAGTACCTGCGCGACGGAGAGAACGCGCTGCTCTTCGCCGCGGGCGACGCCGACGCGCTCGCGCACCGTGTCACCGAGTTGGCGGAGGCGCCCGAGCTCCGCGCGCGACTGCGGGCGGCAGGCCTCGAGACCGCCCGCGCCCACACCGCGGAGCACTTCCACGCGGCGGTCGCGGCGGCGCTGCTCGCCGCGGCGAGGGCGCCGCTCCGGCGAGGGCCCGCGACCGTGCCGCCCTCCGTCGCCTCGGTCGCCGCAGGCCAGTCGCCGCGCTCGGCAGAGACCGCCCCCGCGCGGACGGCCCGCGCGAGGGCGACCCCGGCCGACGCGGAGCCGCGCCTCAGCGCGGTCCTCGTCGCGGGGGAGGACCTGTCGGCGCTCCACCGCAGCCTCGGGGCGCTGGCGCGGCAGACCGCCGCGAGCTTCGAGGTGATCGTGGCCGGCGGCCCGGGGGACGGTGAGAGCGGGGGCGCCGCGGTACCGGCGCCGACCGCCTGGGCCGGCGCGTGGCCGTTCCCCCTGCGCCGTGTCCCGAGCGACGGGCCAGGGCCGACGGCCGCGCGCGACGCGGGCTGGCGAGCGGCGCGGGCGCCGCTCGTGCTCTTCCTCGGCACCGGTGCGCGCGCGGCGCCCGACGTGGTGGCGCTCCATCTCGCCCTTCACGCCCGCCACCCCGATGCGCACGTCGGGGCCCTCGGGCGCGTCGCGTGGGAGCCCGGGGCCCGGGTCGCGCCGCTCGACCGGTGGCTCGCCGAGCGGCGGTACCCCGAGCCGCCGGTCGTCGCCGGGGAGGCGGGCGTGCTCTGGCTGACGACGACGCACGTCTCGCTCAAGCGCGCGGTGCTGGCGGAGGTCGACGGCTTCGACGCCGGCCGGTTCTGGGCCTGCGGCGCCGACCTCGACCTCGCCTACCGGCTGGCCGAGCACGGCCTGCGCCTGCTCCGCGCGTCCGGCGCCACGGTCTACCGGCGACCGGGCGTCTCCCTCGCTGCCCTGCGGGCCGCCCTGCCCGAGGCAGCGGAGGCCGAGCGCCGGCTCGTCGCGCTGCGCCCCCACCTGGTGGCGCGCGTGCGCCACAAGGCCGAGCGGGCCGCCGCCGCCGGCGCGGGACGTGGCCGGGCCGTCCACCTGGCCAGATGGATCCCCGAGCGGACGCCGTGGCTGGGCGGGGCGGTCTGGTGGCGGACCCGCGCGCACTACACGGCACTGCTCGCGCCCGCCTACCTCGCCGCGGCGGGGCCGGGCGACCGCGGCGGCGGCCGGTATGCTGCCGCCGCCGAGCACGCTCCAGATCCGGGAACCGCATGACCGCCGACCGCTCCTCCGTGGCCCCGGACCTCGCCGAGCGTGTCCGCCGCCACCGCTGGTACCACACGATGGAGCTCGCTCCCGGCCTGGTCACGGAGGGCTGGTTCGACCTGCGGCCCCACGTCGAGAGCTACGGCCTGCCCGCCCGGATGGACGGCCTGCGCGCGCTGGACATCGGGACCTGGGACGGCTTCTGGGCCTTCGAGATGGAGCGCCGCGGGGCGACGGTCGTCGCGCTCGACGTCGACCACGAGCGCGACTACGACTGGCCGCCCCGCCGCCGCCCCGCCGATCCCCAGGCGCTCGACCGCGGCGCGGGCTTCCGGCTGGCCAAGCAGATCAAGGGCTCGTCGGTGGAGCGCGTCGTCTGCAACATCTACGACGCCCGGCCCGAGGAGCTCGGGACCTTCGACGTCGTCTTCTGTGGCGCGGTCCTGCTGCACCTCCGCGACCAGCTGCTCGCCCTCGAGCGCTTCGCCGGCCTCTGCCACGGACGCCTGATCTTCGCCGACGAGTACGACCGCCTCGCCGACCTCGTCCCGTTCCCGGTCTCGCGCTACCGCGCCGACCGCGAGAAGGCCGTCGTCTTCTGGCTGCCGGCGCGCCGGACGTGGCGGCGCATGATCTGGACGGCCGGCTTCGACGACGTGGTCGAGCACAGCCGATTCAAGGTCGAGCTGGGCACGGGAGGCGCGAAGCCACTGACGATCCCGCACGTCGCGCTGCACGCCACGGGCCGTGCCGCGCGCCGGTCGCCGCCGGGCTGAGCCACGCGGCCGTCGAATCGTCGCTTGGACCCGCGGGGCGGGACGAATCGACGACTCGACGAAGCCCGCGTCACAGCAGCACCCGGCGCGCCGCGACGCTGCCGCGCACGAGCGCGGCCAGGCCGACGGCGTCGGCGCTGAAGAGCACCAGGTCGTGCCGGGCGACGGGCCGGCGCCAGACGCCCCGGACGACGAGGTACCGCGACACGTAGGGCAGCGCGACGAGGGCCGCGCCCGGCCGCCGCGTGATGACCGAGGCGCTCACCCCCGCCACCGCGAGGTCGAAGTACGCGCTCCGCCGGCTCAGGAAGAAGCGGAGGAAGCGGGACTGCCGCAGCTCCGGGACCTCCCGGACGAGTGCGGGGAAGAACCGCAGGCGCCACTTCTCGGCGACGAACGCGCGGGGTCCGCGACCGAACACCGCATGGTGGACGACGGCGTCCGGGAGGAAGGCGACGCGCGCGCCGGCGCGCCGCGCGCGCCAGCCGAACACGGCGTCCTCCCCGAAGTGACCCTGGCCGGGTCGCGGCCGCAGGCCGGGGCGGCCGACGCCTGCGGCAAACGCCTCGAAGCCCCCGACGCGCTCCACCATCGCGCGGCGGACGGCGAGGTTCGCCGTCTCGAAGAGGGGCGACGCGCCGCCGATGCTCAGCGTGCGGTCGTAGGGCCCGACGAGCACGGCGGGGTCCGGGCGCACCGGGCCGGTGACGAGGTCCGCGCCGTCCAGGCCGCGGACGACCGCGCCCAGCCAGCCCGGCGCGGGCTCGCAGTCGGCGTCGGTGAACGCGATGAGCGGCCCGCGCGCCGCGGCGATCCCCGCGTTGCGCGCGGCCGCCGGGCCCGCCTGGCGCTCGAGGCGCACCACGCGGGCCCCGGCGGCGGTGGCGAGCGCGCCCGTCGCGTCCGTGGACGCGTCGTCGACCACGACGATCTCGCTGGCGCCGGCGAAGTCCGAACGGGCGAGGGCCCGGAGGGTCTTCGGGAGGGTGGCCGCGGCTTGGCGGGCGGGGACGACGACCGACACCGCGACCGGGGCCGCGGACCCGCCGTCGTCGGGGGGAGCCGGCGCCATCGCGGTGAGACCCTACGGAAGTACCATCCCGCCGATGGCCGACCCGGGGCACATGCGGGAGTTCTGGGACGAGCGCGCGCGCGAGGACGCGTTCTTCTTCGTCGACAATCGCCTGGAGTACGGCAACCCGGACGTCGAGAGCTTCTGGGCCGAGGGGGAGTCCGACCTTGCCGCGCTGCTCGGCCTCGTCGGCGCCGCCGTCCGCCCGCAGGACACCGTGGTCGACATCGGCTGCGGCGTCGGCCGGCTGACCCGGGCGCTCGCGGCCCAGGGCGCGACGGTCCTGGCGGTGGACGTCTCCCGCGAGATGCTCGACCGCGCGCGCGAGCTCAACGCCCACCTAGCGGACGTGACCTGGGTCCACGGCGACGGCACGACCCTGGCCGGCGTCGCCGACGCGGCGGCCGACGCCTGCGTCTCGCACGTCGTCTTCCAGCACATCCCCGACCCCGAGATCACCCTCGGCTACGTCCGCGAGATCGGCCGCGTCCTGCGGCCGGGCGGCTGGGCCGCGTTCCAGGTCTCCAACGACCCGAGCGTCCACCGGGCGCGGCGGCTGGGCGTGCGCGACCGGCTGGCCGTCGCGGCCGGTCGCCGCCCGCGCGGGAGCGCGGACCCCGCGTGGCTGGGCTCCGCCGTCGACCTGGCGGCCCTCCGCGAGGTCGCCGCCGCGTCGGAGCTCGACGTCGAGCGCGTCGTCGGCGAGGGCACGCAGTTCTGCTACCTCCTGCTCCGTCGCGCTGGCGGCCGTCGAGTCGTCGGTTGACCACCGTGGTGGTGGCAAACTGACGACTCGACGCGCGCGTGCCCTACGCGGGCGTCCCCAGCGCGGCGGCGAGGCGCCGCTCGTACTCCGCGCGCGGGATGAGCTGGGCGCCGAGGCGCAGCGTGTGCGCGGTCGGCAGCTGGATGTCGCATAGCCCGACGCCGCCGGCGGCGAGCTGGTCGAGCGTGGCGACGAGCAGCGCGTTCCCGGCGCCGGGGCGCACCTTGCGCATCGACTCCAGGAGCGCGGCGCGGCCGAGCACGACGCCGAGGATGCCCGCCGTGAGCTCTCCGTCCGGGCTGCGCAGCTCGAAGGAGTGCGCCACGCCGGCGCGGTGCAGCGCCCGGTAGAGGCGCTTGAGCCGCGGGGTGATCCATACCTCGTCAGTCGGGCTCGGCGGCCGCGCGCAGAGCGCGAGCACGCTCTCGTAGTCGTCGTCGACGGTGAGGGTGTCGCCAGAGCGCGCGCGCAGGTCGCGGCGCAGGCGCCGGCGCAGGGCGGCCCGGAAGTGGAAGTCGAGCGGGAGGATCGCGCGCTCCTCCGCGGCGTACCACGGCAGCTCGGGGGCGTCCCCGTCGTCCATGGGAAACCAGCCCGCCGCGTAGAGCGCGACCGCCTCCGCGACGTCCATGCCCGAGAGCCTAGGAGGGACCGGACCGCCGGGTCAGCGGTCGAGCTGGTCGGTCGTGCACTCCGACGGTGGCTTGTCCTCGCGCCAGCGGCGAACCTTCGCGCCGTGGCGGATGCGGCCGTCGGAGACGTGGTCGAAGGTCACCTCGACGACGAGCTCGGGGCGGAGCTTCACCCACGCCAGGTCGCGCGCGTTGTTCCACCGCGACGGCTCGCCCGTGCCCCGCTCGCCGGTCTCGTAGGGCGCGAGCGTCGCCACCAGGTCCCGCTTCTCCTTCGCCGTGAAGCCGCTGGAGTGGCCGACCTCCCGGAGCGCCCCGTCGGGGCGGTGGAGGCCGAGGATGATCGAGCCCACGGTGTCCTCCGCCTTCCCCGGGCGCCAGCCGAGGACCACGGCGTCGATCGTGCGGACGCGCTTGATCTTGACCATCCCGATGCGCTCGCCCGGGAGGTAGGGCGCATCGGCCTGCTTGGCGATCACGCCCTCCTCCTCGTGGAGCCACGTCTCGGCCTCCTCGCGGGTACGGACCATCGGGGTGAGCCGCGCGGCCCCCAGGTCGCGGGCTTCGAGGCGGGCGCGGCGCTCGAGGTAGGGCAGTGCGAGCAGGACCTCGTCGCCCTCGGCGAGCAGGTCGAAGGCCACGAACGTCGCGGGCGTCTCGGCCGCGAGGCGGTCGACGCGCGACTTGGCGGGGTGGATGCGCTGGCCGAGCGTGTCGAAGGACGACGCGACGAGCTCGCCGTCGAGCACGTAGCGACCGGGCGGGAACGCGATCTCGGGGAAGTAGCGCGTCATCGACTTGCCGTTGCGCGACTGGAGCTCGACGGCGTGATCATCCACGAACGCGAGGGTGCGGAAGCCGTCCCACTTCGGCTCGTAGGCCCAGGTGCTACCCGACGGCAGCGCGCTCGCGGACTTCGCGAGCTGGGGCAGGACGGGTGGCTGCAGGGGCAGGCTCATGGGCACCCGGGACCCTAGACGGCTCGCGCGCGGACGCCGCGTCGGGGCGCGGCGATCGGCCGGGGCGGGCCAGGAGCGCGAGCGCGGCCAGGACGAGCGCGCCCCCGAGCAGCTGCACGGGCGCGAGGCGCTCCCCGAGGACGACCATCGCCAGGACGACGGTGAACACCGGCTCGGCCGTCGAGGCGATCGTCGCCGTGCCGACGCCGACGAGCTGCATGCCCTTGAGGAACGCGAGGATCGGTACGACGGTCGAGAGCAGGCTGATCGAGACGACCGCGACCCACGCCTCGGCGCTTACCGCGAGGTCGATCGCGCCGGTGGCGAGCCCGTAGGCGATAAAGCAGAGCGCGGCGCCGGTCACGACCTGCGCGGAGACGAGCAGCGGGTCACGCTCGCGGACCACGTGGTCGGAGACCAGGACGTAGCCCGCGTAGAGGCAGGACGAGGCGACCGCGGCCGCGACGCCGAGCCCGTCGACCGCCCCCACGCTCCCGGCGGCGAGCACGAGCACGATCCCGGCCGTGGACAGCGCGAGCGCCCCGGCGCGGCCGCGCGACAGCCGCTCGCGCCCGAGCAGCGCGGCGCCGACGACGACGAGCGCGGGGTAGCCGTAGAGCAGCAGCTCGGCCAGGGCGGCGTCGATGCGGATCAGCGCGAAGAAGAAGACGCTCGCCTCGGCCGCGTAGAGCACGCCGAGGGCGAGGCCGGGGAGGAGGCTCGAGGCGCGCCGCTCCGTCGCGGCCCGGGCGCGCCGCGGGAGGACGAGGGCCCAGAGCACGGCCGCCGCGAGCGTGAAGCGGACCGCGAGGAGCGTCGGGATGTCCGCGCCGCCGGCGTAGGCCTCCTTGGCGAAGATCGCCATGGCGCCGAAGCCGGCGGCCGAGGCGAGGCAGAGCGCGACGCCGCGTGGATCGGGCCTCGCGTGGGACATCTAGGGTGCGGAGCGGGCGGGCTGGCCTAGAGCCAGCGACGGCCGGCGGGGCCACCGGTCGTGGGGCGACCGCCGGACGCGTCGACGCGAGAGTCGGCGCCGTACTTGACGGCGGCGAACTCGAAGGCGGCGACGCCGGCAGCAGTTACGAGGAGCGTGATCATGGAGCCATTGTGCGCCCTTGTGCGGTATCGCGGTAGCCTTGGTTGGCTTCGTCGGCAGGAGGTTCTGCCTATGGAGAGGGTGACCGTGCGCATATGACGATCCAGCAGCTCAGCTACTTCCTCGCGGCGCTCGAGCACGGCTCCTTCTCCGCAGCCGCCGAGGAGCTGCACATGGCCCAGCCCTCGCTCTCCGAGCAGGTGCGCCGGCTGGAGGCCGAGCTCGGCGTGCGCCTGTTCCTGCGCGGCGGCCGCGGCCTGGTGGCGACCGAGGCGGGCCGCCGGCTGCGCGAGCACGCTCAGCGGGTGCTCGACGACGTGGAGGGCGCGCGCGAGGCGGTGGCCGAGACGCGCGAGCTGCGCGGCGGCACCGCGACGTTCGGCACCTGGGGCGCCGCGCGCTTCTACCCCGGGACGCAGATCGTCGCCGACTTCCGCCGGAAGTTCCCGGACGTCCGCCTGCGGCTGCTCGGGCTGAACTCCGCCGACGTCGCCGACGCGGTCCGCGAGGGCGACCTGGAGGTCGGGATGGTCGCGCTGCCGATCGACGATCACGGTCTCGCCGTCCAGCCGATCATGCAGGACGAGCTCGTCTACGCGAGCGCGTCGGCCGACGCGCTGCGCGCCCCGAAGACGATCCTCGACGTCGCGGCCGCGCCGCTCGTCCTGTTCGACGCCTCCTACGCCACGGAGGACCCGACCCGCCGTCAGCTCGCGGCGCTCGCCCAGGCCGCGGGCGTCGCGATCGAGCCGCAGATCGACGTGGAGGACGTCGAGATGGCGATCGAGCTCGCGGCGCGCGGGCTCGGCGACACGCTCGTCTCGCGCGGCATCATCCACTCGATGGGCCGCCGGATGCCCCGGCGCCTGGGCTGGGTGCCGTTCGCCGAGCCGGTCTACGACACGTTCGCGTTCGTCCAGCGCCGGGACGCGCGGATCTCGCCGGCCTCCCGCGAGTTCCTGCTCGTGGCCGAGGCGCGGCTGCGCGCGCTGGCCGCGGAGCTCGAGGAGAAGCCGCCGCGCTCGCGGCTGCCGGAGGTGGCGTGACCGCGGCGGCGTTCGAACTTCGAATCACTGTTCGAAGTTCGAACGGGCGTTCGGCGTGAGCCCGTGGCTCGTCGCCGCGCTCGTGGCCGTGGGCGTGTACCTCGGCGGGCTCGCGATCCTGCTCCTCGCGGGCCGCGGGACCGACGCGCGCGCCGTCGCGCGGCTGGTGCCCGACTGCCTGCGCCTGGCCCGGCGGCTCGCGCACGATCCGCGGCTCACCCGCGGGCGCCGGCTCTCGCTGCTCGCGCTGGTGGCCTACCTGGCGCTGCCGTTCGATCTCGTGCCCGACTTCATCCCGGTGCTCGGAGCGCTGGACGACGCGCTGCTCGTCGTCCTCGTCCTCCGGGGCGTCGCGCGGGCCGCGGGCCCGGAGCTCGTCGCCGAGCACTGGCCCGGCCCGCCGCGCGGGCTCGAGTTGCTCCAGCGCGCCCTGGGGACCGCCGAACGCCCATGAGGACCCACCCCTCCGGGCTCGATGGGCTCTCCGACCGCAGGTCAGTCCGAGCGCGGTGCGGCGCTCGGGCCGCGCAGGCGCCGCAAGAACGCATCGGCCCCGCGCGGCGCCACCGCATTGAGGACGCCGAGCAGGCGGACGACGGGCGGGTGGTAGAGCGCGCGGGCGTCGGCGTCGACGGCGGCGACGATGCGCCGGGCCAGCGCGTCCGCGGAGGCCGCGTCGGGGCCGCCGCGGTACCACGCGGGCATCCGGTCCTTCTCGTGGTCGTGCAGGCCGGTGGCGATCTCGCCGGGGTACACCGTGGTGAGCGAGACGCGGGTGCGGGGCTGCTCGTGGCGCTGCGCCGGGGCGAACGCGCGCTGCGCGGCCTTCGTCGCGCCGTAGACCGCGGCGCCGGGGAAGGCGCGCAGCGCGGCGCCGCTGGAGACCACGACCACGTGGCCGTGGCGCTGCGCGAGCATCGGCCCAAGCCCGGCGTGCACGGTGTAGACGGTTCCGAGCCAGTTGACCTGCGTCATCCGCTCGGCCGCCTCCACCGGCGCCTCGGCGAACGGCGCATAGTGCGTGATCCCCGCGTTGGCGACGAGCAGGTCGAGTCCGCCGGCCTCGGCGACGAAGCGGGAGACCGCCGCCTCCACCGCGGCGCGCGACGCCACGTCGCACTCCAGCGCCACGTGCCCGCTCCCCGGCAGCGCGGCGACCAGCGCGTCGAGCTCGGCAGCGGAGCGCGCGGCCACCCCGACCACCAGCCCCCGGCCGGCCAGCTCGCGCGCCAGCGCCGCGCCGATGCCCCGCGAGCCGCCCGTGACGAGGGCGCGCATCCCGGGGCCGAGCAGCATCGCTCGAACCCTACCCCGGTGCCGGGTAGCATCGGGGCCATGTCGAGCCCCACCGCGACCGTCGCCGAAGAGGAGTATCTGCAGACGCTGTTCTGGCTCCAGGAGGCGGGGCTGCCGATGACCGGGGCGAACCTCTCGCGCGCCATGCAGCTCTCCGCGCCGACCGTCCACGAGATGGTGCGCCGGCTGGAGGGCGACGCGTACATCACGCGCGCGGGCGACAAGATGATCTCCTTCACCCCGGCCGGCGCGGAGCACGCGCGCGGCATCGTCTCGCGCCACCGGCTGATCGAGCGCTACCTCACCGACGTCGTCGGCGTTCCGTGGGACGACGTGCACGAGGAGGCCGAGAACCTCGAGCACGCCATGTCCGCCCGCTTCGAGAAGTACATGCGCGAGGCGATCGGCGACGCGCGGACCTGTCCGCACGGCCACCCGATCGAGCCCGGGACGCGGATCGAGGGCGTGCCGCTCGCCGACGTCGAGGTCGGCGCGACGGTCCAGGTCCTGCGCTTCGAGAACGAGGCCGAGGATCTGCTCCACGTCCTGAAGTCCTCGGGCCTGGAGCCGGGGCTCGAGGGCACCCTGGCCTCCAAGGACGGAGAAGCCGTCGTCGTGGAGGGCGCCGAGGGCACCCGTGCGGAGGTCACCCCGTCGGTCGCGGCGACCGTCTCGGTGCTCGCCGACCCGTCGCCCCCGCAGCGCGTCACGCTGCCCGAGCAGCTCGTGCTCGCGGTCAAGCGCTACGGGCGCTGACCATCGCTCCGCGCAACCTCGTCAACCTCAAGGCGGTCGACAAGGGCTACGGCAGCCGCTCGGTCCTGCGGGACGTCACGCTCGGGATCAACGCGGGCGACCGCATCGGCGTCGTCGGGCGCAACGGCGACGGGAAGTCCACGCTGCTGCGGCTCGTCGCCGGCCGCGAGGAGCCCGACGCCGGGCAGGTCACGCAGGTCGGCGACCTCCACGCAGACCTCATCGGCCAGGGTGACGAGCTCGACGCCGCCAACACGATCCGCTCAGAGCTCGTCGGCGGCCGCGCCGACCACGAGTGGGCGGCCGACAAGACGTTCCGGTCCGTGCTCGACGGGCTGCTCGGCGGCGTCACGATGGCGCGCTTCCCCGACGGCCTCGACACCCTCATCGCGCCGCTGTCGGGCGGGGAACGCCGGCGGATCGGCCTCGCGAAGCTCCTCCTCGACGGGCCGGAGCTGCTGCTGCTCGACGAGCCGACGAACCACCTCGACGTCGAGGGCGTGGCGTGGCTGGCGCGCTTCCTCGCCGCGCGCCGCGGCACCCTGGTGGTCGTCACCCACGACCGCTGGTTCCTCGACGCCGTGGTCACGCAGACCTGGGAGGTCGCCGACGGCGCGGTCCACCGCTACGAGGGTGGGTACGCGGCCTACGTGCTCGCCCGGACGGAGCGCGAGCGCCAGGCCGCCGCGCAGGACGCACGGCGCCAGCAGCTCCTGCGCAAGGAGCTCGCCTGGCTGCGGCGCGGCCCGCCCGCGCGCACGTCGAAGCCGAAGTTCCGCATCGAGGCCGCCAACGCGCTGATCGCCGACGAGCCCGAGCCGCGCGACGGCGTGGAGCTGCTGGCCTTCGCGAGCGCGCGCCTCGGCGGCAAGGTCATCGACGCCGAGAAGGTCTCCGTCGCCTACGGGGACAAGGTCCTGCTGCGCGAGGCCACCTGGCGCCTGGGCCCGGGCGACCGCGTCGCGCTCGTCGGCGTCAACGGCGCGGGCAAGACGACGCTCGTCGACCTCCTGAGCGGGAAGCTCGCGCCGATGTCGGGAGCGGTGACGCGCGGGCAGACCGTCCGCCTCGCGCACCTCTCGCAGGACACCGCCGAGATCCCCGGCCACCTCCGGGTGCTCGAGTCGCTCGAGGAGGTCCGCGGGCGGACGACGCTCGCCGACGGCTCCGAGCTCACGGCGGGGACGCTGTGCGAGCGCTTCGGCTTCCGCGGCCCGCGCACCCGCACCCTCGTCCGCGACCTCTCCGGCGGGGAGCGCCGCCGGCTCCAGCTCATGCGCCTGCTGATGGACGAGCCGAACGTCCTTCTGCTCGACGAGCCGACCAACGACCTGGACATCGACACGCTCACCGCGCTGGAGGACCTCCTTGACGCGTGGGCGGGGACGCTCGTGGTCGTCTCGCACGACCGCTACTTCGTCGAGCGCGTCTGCGACGACGTCTTCGCGCTCATGGGCGATACCCCAGACGGTGCCTCCAGCACGTCGATGGGCACACGCGGCACGGTGCGCCATCTGCCCGGGGGGATCGAGCAGTACATCGAGCTGCGGGCCGCGGCGGCAGCGGCGGGCTCCGGGGCTCCGGCGGCCGGCTCCGGCGATCCGGCAGCGAAGGCGAACGGCGCGGCGGCGAAGGCGCCGCCGCCGAGCCAGGCGGTCCTGCGGGCGGCGCGCAAGGAGGTGGGCCGCCTGGAGCGGGCGCTGGAGAAGCTCACGGCGCGCGAGGCGGCGCTCCACGCGGACATGGCCGCCGCCGCGACCGATCACGCCCTGCTCCGCGAGCTGCAGGCGAGCCTCGCCCAGCTCACCGATCAGCGCGAGGCGCTCGAGGCGGCCTGGCTGCAGACCAGCGAAGCGCTCGAGGCCTGAGCTTTCGCTGGCCGCTACGCCGCGACCGGCGCCAGCGAGCGGTAGGCGTCGGCGAGGCGGCGGATGCCCTCGTCGATCTGGTCGGTCGTGACGCCCGAGTACGCGAGCCGCAGCGTGTTCTCCCCGCCCTCGAGCAGGAAGTCCGCACCCTTGACGAACGCGACCCCACGGTCGCCGGCGGCGGCGAACAGCGCGGCGACGTCGGTCCCCTCGGGGAGGGTCACCCACATGAAGTAGCCGCCCTCCGGCGCCTGGTACTCGGCCTCGGGCAGCTCGCGATCGAGCGCGGCCGTGAGCAGCTTTACGCGCTCGGCCAGTGCCCGCGTGACGGTGGCGATCGAGCGTTCCAGGCCACCGTCGACGCAGAAGCGGTAGACGATCGACTGCGCGAGCATGTTCGGCGCGATGTAGGTGTTCGTCGCGAGGGCGGCGATCGCCTTGATCAGCTCCGGCGCGCCGACGAGGTAGCCCACGCGGACGCCGGGGGCGACGGTCTTGGAGAACGACGAGGCGTAGACGACGTTGCCCCGGGCGGGCGGGGTCCGGCTCAGATCGAGCATCGTCGGCAGCTCCTCGCCGGCGAAGCGGATCGCGATGTACGGGTCGTCCTCGAAGATCGTGAACGAGAACTCCTCGGCCAGCGCGAGCAGCGCGTGGCGCTTCTCGAGCGAGAGCGTGTAGCCCGCGGGGTTCTGGAAGTTCGGGATGACGTGCGCGAGCTTGGGCCGCACGCCGCTCTCGCACAGCGCCCGGAGCGCCTCGACGCTGATGCCGTCACTCTCCAGCTCGACGGCGTGGATGTCGGCCCCGCGGCCCTTGAGGCCGAGCAGGGTGCGGTCGTAGGTCGGCTTCTCCACCACGACCGCGTCACCGCTGCTGACCAGGTGGTCGAAGAGGAAGGCGTCGGCCTGCATCGAGCCGTTGGTGACGAGCACCTGCTCGGGCGCGACGTCGTGGCGGGCGGCGATCCACGTGCGCAGCGGCAGGTAGCCGACGGAGGTGCCGTAGGCGGTCGTGCCCCCCGGGTCGGCGGTGAACGCGGCCGCGGCGGCGGCCTTCAGCCCCTCGATGTCGACGATGTCGAGCGAGGGCGCTCCGCGGGCGAAGGAGATCGTGTCGGGCATCCGTTCGATTCTTGCACTCCTCCGCGCAGCGGTGCGGGGCCGGCGGACGCGTGCGTTCCCCCGTCACTGCGGGTGGCCCAGCTTGCTCGCCAGCAGGCCGACGAGCGCGGTGGCGCCGAGGGCGCCGAGCGCGGTCTCGAGCGCTTCGGGCGGCCGGCGGCCGACGATCGCCCAGGCCGCGCGGTACGCCGCGCCGGCGCCGGGGTCGCCCGTCGCCTCCAGGACCAGCCCGAGCTGCACGAGGGGCACCGGGTCGTCGGGGGCGTGGTGGGCCGCGCCCCGGAAGGCCGCCGCCGCCGCGGCCAGGTCGCCCCGTGCGGCCGCCGCCTCCCCGCCGCGCAGGAGCGCTGCGCCGTCCGGCGCCGCCGGCGAGGTGGGCGTCCGCGGCCCCGTCTCGGCGCGGGGGGTCGTCGGGGCCGTCCGGCGGGCGAGCGGGTGCGCGGCGGCGGCCCGCTCCGGGTCGTCGGGATCGTCCTCGGCGGTCTGGTGCTCGGGCAGTCGCTGGACGCCGGGGTCCTCGTAGGCCCGGGCCCGGCGCAGCACCTGCCGTGGCCCGGCGTCGTCGGTGCCGACGCGGTGCCGGTAGGCCACGGCGTGCGGGAGCGACTCGGGCGTGAAGCGCTCGGACAGGTGCCACAGCGATTCCGCCGCCCCGATGACCAGTCGACCCTCCGGCCCGAGCGCGGTCGCGATGTTCCCAAGCAGTCCGTCGGCCGCGTCGGGGGTGAGGTAGATGAGCACGTAGCGGCAGAGCACCACCGCGCAGCCGCCGGCGGGGACGGGTGGCGGCTCGGTGGCGGCGTTGTGGTGCTCGACCCGCACCCGGCGACGGAGGGCCTCTGCGACCCGCCAGCGCGAGCCCGCCGGAACCATGAAGCGCCGGCGGCGCGCGGCGTCCAGGCCGCGCAGCTCCCGCTCCGCGTAGACGGCCGCGTCGCTGCGCGCGGCCGCCGCCGCGGAGAGATCGGTCGCGATCACCTCGAAGCGTGGCGCTCCGAGCTCGGTCAGCGCCATCGCCAGCGACCACGCCTCCTGCCCGTTCGCGCAGCCCGCGCTCCACACGACGAGCGGTCCGCCGGCGGCGGCACGGATCGCCGCGGGCAGCACGTGGCCGGCGAGGGCGGCGAAGACGGGGGGGTCGCGAAAGAACGAGCTCTCCTGGAGGGTGATGTGGTCGAGGAGCCGCTCCAGCCCCTCAGGCTCCTCGGCGACCCGCTCCGCGTGCGCTTCCAGGGTGCTCCCCGCGGTCGCCGCACCCGCCTCGAGCTCGCCGTGCAGGCGCTCCTCGGTGAGCTCGTCGAGGCGCAGGCCGTGGCGCTGCTCGAGGAGGGCGACCAGCGCCTCGACGCTCACCGCGCCACCGTTCGGCGCGACCCGCGCGCCGGCGACCGACGGTCCGCGCCCGGCGGGCGCCCGCCGGCGAGGTCGCCGGGCCCTCCCGGATGTCCCGTGCCGTCGGCGTGGGAAGGTTCGCGCTCCATGCCGGACGCAGATGCTACGACTCCGCTCGACTCGCGGCTGGCGCGAGCGCCGCGTCGCCTAGGGCGGATCGGGCCACGCCGCGCGCGGGCGTCGGCCGCGCCCGGCGAACGCGGTAGCGTGCGCCCGCGATGGAGTCCGTGAGCCCGGCACGTCGCACCGCTCCTCCGCAGGCCGCGCGGCGGCTGGTGGGCGTCGCGTCCTCGCCCGTGCGCGAGATCCTCGCCCTGACCGCCCGTGCGGAGGTCATCTCGTTCGCGGGCGGGCTCCCGGCCCCCGAGCTCTTCGACGTCGCCGCGCTCCGCGCGGCGTTCGCCGCGGCGCTGGCCGACGGGCGCGCCCAGCGCGCGCTTCAGTACTCCACCACGGAGGGGCACCTGCCGCTGCGCGAGGCGCTCGCGGCGCGGATGCAGGCGCGCGGGCTGTCGACCCGTCCCGACGACGTGCTCGTGACCACGGGGTCCCAGCAGGCGCTCGGACTCGCCGCGTCGGCGCTGCTGGACCCGGGTGACGTGGTGCTGGTCGAGGACCCGTCCTACCTCGCCGCCCTGCAGAGCTTCGCGCTCGCGGGCGCGCGACTGGTCGCGGTCCCGGCGGGTGCCGACGGCCCGGACCTCGACGCGCTCGCGGCGCTCGTGGCCGAGCACCGCCCCAAGCTGCTCTACGTCGTGCCGACGTTCCAGAACCCCACGGGCCGCACGATCTCGCGGGAGGGCCGCGCGGGGCTGGCCCGGCTCGCCGGCGAGGTCGGGCTCTGGCTGCTCGAGGACGACCCGTACGGCGAGCTGCGCTACGACGGCGAGGCGCTGCCCTCGCTCGGGTCCTTCCCGGGCGCGGAGGACCGCACCCTCGCCGTCTCCTCGCTGTCGAAGGTCCTCGCCCCCGGCCTGCGCATCGGCTGGCTGCGAGCCCCCGCGACGCTCCACCGGGCGCTGACGATCGCCAAGCAGGCGGCCGATCTGCACACCTCGACGATCGACCAGATGGCCGCCGCCACGGTGCTCGAGGCGGGCGGCATGGACGCCCACCTCGACCGGGTGAGGGCGACCTACCGCGCGCGGCGCGACGCGCTGCTCGGTGGCCTGGGCGCGGCGCTGCCGCCGGGCTCGCGCTGGAACGAGCCCGACGGCGGCATGTTCGTCTGGGCCCGGCTGCCGGACGGCCACGACGCGGCCGTGCTGCTCCGCGCGGCGCTGCGCCACGACGTGGCCTTCGTCCCGGGCGCCCCCTTCTTCGCGGGGGAGCCGGACCACGCGACGCTGCGGCTCTCGTTCACCACGCACCCGCCGGAGGAGATCGCCGACGGGCTGCGCCGGCTGGCCGCCGCCGTGGCGGCCGGGTGAGCCGCGAGCGCTGCGGCTGGGCGCGCGGCGCGGAGTACGAGCGCTACCACGACGAGGAGTGGGGCGTGCCGGAGCGCGGCGAGCGCGAGCTCTTCGAGCTGCTCAACCTCGAGGGGGCCCAGGCGGGCCTGTCGTGGATCACGATCCTCCGCAAGCGCGAGGGGTACCGGAGGGCGTTCGCCGACTGGGAGCCCGCGGTGATCGCCGGCTTCGGCGCGGCCGAGCGCGAGCGCCTGCTCGCCGACCCGGGCATCGTCCGCAACCGCCTCAAGGTCGACGCGGCGATCAAGAACGCCCGGGCGCTCCTCGCGCTGCACGCGGCGGGCGGCACGCTGTCGGGCGTGCTCTGGGCGAGCGTCGGCGGCGTGCCGCAGGTCAACCGGCCGGCGACCCTCCGCGACGTGCCCGCGCGCACGCCGGCGTCGGCGGCGCTCTCCTCAGAGCTCAAGCGGCTCGGCTTCGGCTTCGTCGGTCCGACGGTCGTCTACGCGCTCATGCAGTCCGCCGGCCTGGTCGACGACCACGTGGCGACCTGCTGGCGGCGCAGCTGACGCGCGACCGCCGCCGGGTCCGGGGGCCCGTTTCAACGCCTCGCGACGGCGGCTTGCGATGCTGGTCGGATGACGGTCACGACCCACGACGAGCAGACCCATCCGGCTCGCACCCCTGTGCCCGCCACCGAGGGCGGCCCGGGGGGCGCGCACCTCGTCCGTCGGCTGCTGGTGCTCGCGGGCGTCGTCGCCGTGGTCGCCGTGCTGGTGCTCGCGCTGCCGGGCCTCGGCGCGGTCCGTCGCGCGTTCGCGGACGTCGCGCCGGGCTGGATCGCCGTCGTCGCGGCGCTCGAGCTCGGCTCCTGCCTGGCCTACGTCGTGGCGTTCCGCCCGGCGTTCTGCCGGAACCTGCCGTGGGGGCTGAGCGCGCGGATCGGCTTCGCCGAGCAGGGCACGAACGTCCTCGTGCCCACGGGCGGCGCCGGCGGGCTCGCGCTCGGGGCGTGGGCGCTGCGGCGGGCGGGGATGAGCGGCGAGCGCATCGCCCGGCGCAGCGTCGCGTTCTTCGTGCTCACCAGCGGGGTGAACTTCCTCACGGCGATCCTCGTCGGCCTCGGGCTCGCCGTTGGGCTGCTGTCGACCGAGCGCGGACTGCCCTACACGCTCGGGCCCGCGGCCGCCGCTGCGCTCGTGCTCGGCGTCGTCGTGGCGCTGGCGCGCGTGCTGCCCCACCAGGGCGAGGCGGGTGAGGCCCGCGCGGACGCCGGCCGCCTGCGCCGCCTGGCGGCCCGGGGCGGCGGTGCGCTCGGCGACGGGTTCCGCGACGCCTGGACGCTGCTGAAGACGCGCAAGCCGGCGCTCCTGCTCGGCGCTGTGGGCTACATGGTGCTCGACGCGGCGGCGCTCTGGGCCGCCTTCCGGGCGCTCGGGACCTCGCCGGACGCCTCGACGTTCATGCTCGCCTACGTGCTCGGGCAGCTCGGCGGGCTCATCCCGCTCCCGGGCGGCCTCGGCGGGACCGACGGCGGACTCGTCGGCGCCCTCGTGCTGTACGGGACTCCCGTGGCCGCCGCGGCCGCCGCGGTGCTCGGCTACCGGCTCTTCCAGCTGGCGATCCCGGCGGTCCTCGGCGCCTTGGCGCTCGGCTCGCTGCGCAAGGACCCCGGGGAGATCTCCGGACCCTGCGATTGAGGCCGTACCGACATTCGGCGAAACGTGCGGAGCACGGATGCGTATTCTGCGCATCCGGGCTCGTCAGCCCGTCCGACCATGAGCGCGACCCAAGACGACGCATCGATCGCCGCGCCCGCGGCCGCCTCCGCGGCGCCCCACCCTGAATCCGCGCCCGCGCCCGCCTCCCTGGCTGCGCCCGCCTCCCTCCCCGCCGCCGCGCCCGGCTCCGCGGCAGCCCCGCCCGTCTCCGCGCCGGCGCCCAGGTCCGAGCCCGTCGGGGTCCCGGCCCCCATGCTCTCCCGGGCCGCGCGCCGGTCGGGTGGGCTCAGCGCCCGTGTGCTCTCCCTGGCGAGCCTGACCACCGCGCTCGTGGCCATCGGGGTCGTGCTTCAGACCGCGGCGCAGAGCCCCGGTCCCGCGCCGGTCGTGGCGGCCACGGCCGCGGCCTGGCAGGCGACGGCGGCGCTCTCCGACGGCCTGCGCGCGCTGCGTCCCGGCGCGTCCCGGAACCCGTCGCGGGTCCGGGCCAAGCGCGCGGCCACCGTCGTCGCCGACGCGCAGAAGCGCGTGGAGGCGCTCCACCTGGCGACCGCGGACACGCCGCTGCGCTCTCGCGTCCTGCGGACGCTGCGGGCCGACGCGGACTGGATCGACGCCGTCGGCTCCACGCTCTCCAACCCGCGCAGCCCTCGCCGCGGGGATCTGTCGGGCTTGGCCAAGCGCGCGGCCAACGGCGCCGCGCTCGTGGCGGTCGACGTCCGCGGGGCCAAGGGCAGCGTGGGCGGCACGGGTCGTCTGCTCTCCGCGACGAAGTCGCCTTGAACCTGCGCCCGCGAGCAGCGAGGATCGGGCCATGAGCGCATGGACGAAGCAGAATCTCGGCGAGGTCGACGACTCGGCCCCGGGCCACGGCATGGGCGAGCTCATGGAGGCGCACTTCGCCAAGGGGGCGCTGGACCTCGAGCAGACTGGCCTCTCCCACCAGCACCTCAAGCCCGGTGTGCGGCTGCCCTTCGGCCACAACCACAGCGTGCAGGAGGAGATCTACGTCGTGCTGTCCGGCAGCGGCGAGCTCAAGGTCGGCGAGGATCTCGTCCCGGTCGGGAGCCGCCTCGACACCGTGCGCGTCGCCCCCGGCGCCTGGCGGGGCGTGCAGGCCGGCCCGGACGGCCTCGAGCTGCTCGCGTTCGGCGCGCCCGTGACCGGCGAGAGCGACGCGGAGATGGACAAGGACTGGTGGCCGGCGGACTGACGCCGACGCCGCCGGAGGTCGCGGCGCGGCCTCAACCCGCGCGAGCGGGTGCCTCTGGGGTCCTCACCGCCGCCGCAGCACACGCCGCGTCAGCGACCCCGCCCAGCCGAGCGCGAAGCCGCCGCTCGCGCCGAGCACCGCGGCACCCACGAGCTCCGCGGAGGAGCCGCCGTCCGCGGCGAGCACCACCGCGTAGCCCGCCAGGCCGAGCGCCGCGAGCACCGCGCCCTTGAGCCGGAGCAGCAGCCCCAGCGCGAACGGGCCGAGCACGGACACCGCGAGGACGAGGCGCTCGTCCATCGCGTCGCCGCCGAGCGCGTCAGCGCCCGAGGAGCTCCATGGCGATCCGGGAGACCTCGGTGGGCGTGCGCCCGACGCGCACGCCCTTGGCCTCCAGCGCCGCGGCCTTCGCCTCGGCGCCGCCGGAGGAGCCCGAGACGATCGCGCCGGCGTGGCCCATCGTCTTGCCCGGGGGCGCGGTGAACCCGGCGATGTAGCCCACGACCGGCTTGGTGACGCTCGCGGCGATGTACTCCGCGGCCTCCTCCTCGGCCGAGCCGCCGATCTCGCCGCTCATCACGATCAGCTCGGTCTCGGGGTCGGCCTCGAACAGAGCGATGATGTCGATGAAGGAGGAGCCGGGGACCGGGTCGCCGCCGATGCCGACGATCGACGAGTTTCCGAACCCCTCCTGGGCCAGCTCGTTGCCGATCTGGTAGGTCAGCGTGCCCGAGCGCGACACGACCCCGACGTTGCCCTCCTTGAAGAACGCGGCCGGGATGATCCCGACGTTCGCCTTTCCCGGGGACAGCACGCCGGGGCAGTTCGGCCCGATCAGCCGCACGTCCGCGTTGCGAGCGAGGTGGTTGTAGACGCGCAGCTCGTCGTGGGCGGGGATGCCCTCGGTGATGGCGATGATCGTCGCGATCCCCGCGTCCTCGGCCTCGAGGATCGAGTCCGCGGCGAAGCGCGGCGGCACGAAGATCATCGCGGTGTTCGCGCCCGTCTCCTCGACCGCCTTGCGGAAGGTGTTGAAGACGGGCGTGCCCTCCACGTCGAGCCCCTCCTTGCCCGGCGTGACCCCCGAGACGAGGTTCGTGCCGTAGCGCTTGTTGTTCAGCGCGTGGAAGGTGCCCTCGCGGCCGGTGATGCCGGAGACGCATAGGCGGGTGTCGGTATCGACGACGATGGCCATCAGGAGGCCTCCGCGGCCAGCGCGACGACCCGCTCGGCCGCCTCGTTCATGGTCAGCGCGGTGTGGACGTTCGGCAGGTCCGCCGCGGCCAGGAGCGCGCGGCCCTCGACGTCGTTGGTGCCGTCCAGGCGGACGACGAACGGGACGGTGATCGCCTCCCCGAGCTGCTCGAAGGCGGCGACGAGGCCCCGGGCAACCTCGTCGCAGCGTGTGATGCCGCCGAAGATGTTGAAGAGCACGGCCTTCACGCTCGCGTTCGCGAGGATCACCTCGACCGCGCTGGTGATCGCCTCGGCCTTCGAGCCGCCCCCGGCGTCGAGGAAGTTGGCCGGCGCCCCGCCGAACTGCGCCACCACGTCGAGGGTCGACATCACCAGCCCCGCCCCGTTGCCGAGGATGCCGATGTCGCCGTCGAGCTTGACGTAGGTCAGCCCGCGCTCGTGGGCCATCTGCTCCTCGGGGTCCTCCGCGCTCGGGTCCCGCAGCTGCGCGTTCTCGGGGTGGCGGAAGAGCGCGTTGTCGTCAAGCGTGACCTTCGCGTCCAGCGCGTACATCGGGCCGAAGGGGCCGGGCGCGACCTCGCCGCCGCTCACGATCAGCGGGTTGACCTCGACGAGCATCGCCTCCTCCTCGACGAAGACGTCGTAGAGGCGCGCGAGGAACACGCCGACCGGGCGGACCTGCTCGGCCGGGACGCCCGCCTCGTAGGCCAGCCGGCGGCCCTGGAAGTCCTGGAAGCCGAGCAGCGGATCGACGTGCAGGATGGCCAGCAGCTCCGGGGTCTCCTCCGCCACGGTCTCGATGTCCATGCCGCCCCGGAGGGAGAGCATGACCAGCGGGGCCTTGGCGGAGCGGTCGAAGACGATCGAGGCGTAGTACTCGGCCGAGATCACCGACGCGGCCTCGATCCAGACCTCGTGGACCTCGAAGCCCTTGATGTCCATGCCGAGGATCGCCGCGGCGTGGGCGCGCAGCTCGGCGCCGTCCTGGGCGACCTTGATGCCGCCGGCCTTGCCGCGCCCGCCGATCTTGACCTGCGCCTTGACCACGCACGGGAAGCCGACCGCGCCGGCGGCCGCGACCGCCTCCTCGACCGTGCGTGCCGGGACGCCCGAGGGCACCGGGATGCCGTGGCGCGCGAAGAGCTGCTTGCCCTGGTATTCGAGGAGGTCCATGGGGCGCCGGACACTATCGACGCCGCCACATACACTGCCTGTCGCTCATGCCGCTCCCCGCGAAGGTCACCTGGCTCACGTTCGACGTCTACGGAACGCTCATCGACTGGGAGACCGGCATCTTCCAGGCCTTCAAGAAGGAGGCCAAGAGGGACGGCTTCGCGATCGAGGACAAGGATCGCGACCAGATCATCACCCTCTTCCACCAGCTCTCCCAGGAGGTCGAGGGCGGGTCCTACGAGCTCTACGCCGAGGTGCTGCGCCAGGTCGCGGTGAAGATCGCCAAGGAGATCGGCTGGCCGCTGGAGCCCTCGCGTGCGGGCTTCCTCCCGGACTCCGTCGCCCGCTGGGCGCCGTTCCGGGAGACCGCGCCGCAGCTGCGCAAGTTCTTCGGCAAGTTCTCCACCGGCTTGGTCTCCAACGTGGACGACAAGCTGCTGGGGCAGACGCGCCGCCACATCCCGGGCGAGTACGACCTCGTCGTCACCGCCCAGCAGGTGCGCTCCTACAAGCCCGACCCGGCGCACTTCAACGAGTTCGCGCGCCGCGTGGGCTCCAAGAAGGGCTGGGTCCACGTCGGCTCGAGCTACTACCACGACGTCGAGCCGTGCGTGAAGCTCAAGGTTCCCGTGATCTGGGTCAACCGCCGCAAGGAGCCGCTGGAGCCGGGCGCGAAGAAGCCGACGGCCGAGGTGAAGTCGCTGCTCGAAGTGGCGAAGCTGCTCGGGGTCTGATCGCTTGCAGGTCCTGGCGATCCACCCGGAGGTGGTGGTCGCCAAGTCGGTCAGGTGGCAGACGACCTGCACGATCGTCCACCACGGCGACGAGACCTTCGTGGTCGACTCGCCGCTGTACTCCGAGGAGCTCGAGTCGCTCCCGACGCTCCTGTCGCAGATGGGCTGGGGGCTGAGCGGCCTGCTCGCCACCCACGGCGACTTCGACCACCTGCTCGGGCGGCTCGCGTTCCCGGACGCGGCGCTCGGCGTCAGCGAGACGACCGCGGCGCGGCTGAAGGCAGAGCCGGGCGGCGCGGCGCGGCGGCTGCGCGCGTTCGACGAAGACGACTACGTCCAGCGCCCGCGCCCGTTGCGCCTCGGAGACGTCCAGGTGCTCCCGGTGCCGGGCCGGCTGGACATCGGCGACGAGGCGCTGGAGCTGCTGCCCGCCGACGGCCACACCCACGACGGCATGGCGGTCTGGGTGCCGTGGGCGAAGGTGCTGATCTGTGGCGACTACCTCTCGCCGGTCGAGCTGCCGTCGCTCCAGGAGCAGGGCTCCCGGTCGGCCTACCTCGCGACGCTCGGCCGGCTGAAGCCGTACGTCGAGCAGGCCGAGTGGGTCGTGTCCGGGCACGGCGGCCCGGTCGACGGCGCGCGCGCGCTGGCGATCATGCGCGAGGACGTCGCCTACCTCCAGGCCCTCGGGGTGGGCGACGCGGCGGCTCGCGCGGCGCTGCCGATCGCGCGGCGGGACCGGCGGATGCTCGAGCTCCACGTGGAGAACGCGAAGCGGGTTGCGGGCGACCCGGGGGGCTCGTAGCCTCGGAGCATGGCGACGCGCATCGCGACTACCGCGACGATCCACCGGCTCTCCGTCGAGGACGTGCTGGCGATGGTGGAGGCCGAGATCCTCGACGAGCGGGCGCGCGTCGAGCTGGTGGAAGGGGTGCTGGTCACGATGAACCCGATCGGGGCGGAGCACGGCGACACGGTGGCCACGCTCGCGGAGCACATCACGCTCGCGGTGGTGGGTCGTCTCCGCGTGCGCGTGCGCGACATGCTTGAAGATCTCCGATGACGAGTACGTCCTGCCGGACCTCGCGGTGATCGAGCCGATCGCGCGCGAGTCATGGCCGACGACCGCGCTGCTCGTCGTCGAGGTCGCGGAGACGTCCCAAATGCGCGACCGCGAGAAGGGCGCCCTGTATGCCGCGGTCGGCGTCGTCGAGTACTGGATCGTCGACCTCGCGGCGCGGCTGGTCACCGTTCACCGAGAACCGTCCGGCCCCCGAAGTGGTTCACCCGATCGTCCGCGGGGAACGCCGCAAGCGAACCCGCCCCCCGAACGAGGAGTGCACGCCGTGAACCTCCGTGCCGTCGCCCCCATGCTCTACGGCGCCGCCGTCGTCCTGGCCCTGTTGGTCGGCGGCGGGAAGGCGCTCACCGTCGTCGCCGTCGTCGGGGCGATGCTGCTCGCCGCGTTCTACGTCGCCACCCGGCCGCAGGTCGCAGAGGACTACGACCGGAGCGCCGCCCGGGAGGCCCGGCGCGAGCGCCGGGCCGGTCGGTAGCGCCCGGTGATCCAGCACGTCGCGCTCGAGGTCCGTGCGGGCGACGCGGAGGCCGAGGTCGCGTTCTGGGCGCTGCTCGGCTTCGCCGAGGTGCCGGCGCCCGCGACGCTCGCCGGCCGCGCGCGCTGGGTGCAGCGCGGCGCGACGCAGGTCCACGTCCTGCTCGCCGCGGCGCCGGTCGTGCCGTCGCACGGCCACGTCGCGGTGATCGCCGAGGCGTTCGCGGAGACCTGCGCGCGCCTGGCCGCTTCCGGCCGTGTCCCGGAGTTGCGCGAGGAGCACTGGGGTGCGCCGCGCGCGCTGGTCTCCTCGCCCGCCGGCCACCGCGTCGAGCTGATGGCTGCGCCGCCCGCCTGAGGGGCCGAGCGCCGATCTGGCCCCAAGGGGGTGAGGCTCGATCGGCGCTCGAGGAGTCACTCGTGGGGGAGGTGCACCCGCATGTAGAGGTCGCGGCCGCCGTACCGCGCGTTCTTGGTCTC
The DNA here is from genome assembly GCA_038321325.1 of Solirubrobacterales bacterium. Taxonomy (GTDB): domain Bacteria; phylum Actinomycetota; class Thermoleophilia; order Solirubrobacterales; family Solirubrobacteraceae; genus Paraconexibacter. The sequence continues at coordinate 197,697 of JBBQEV010000001.1, read as the reverse complement.
GAAGCCGCACGACACGTAGAGCGCGAGCGCGGGAGCGTTCGCCTCGTTGACGTCGAGCTCCATGCGCCGCGCGCCGCGCTCCAGCGCCCGTTCGCGCGCGAAGGCGACGAGCGCGCGGCCCAGGCCCGTGCCGCGCGCGGACTCCTCGACGTAGAGATCCTCGAGCAGGCAGTCGGTCCCGGCGCGCCACAGCCCGTGGCGGAAGCGCAGCTGGCAGACGCCCTGCGCGGGCGCGCCCGGCTCGGAGGCGCCGAGCAGGAAGTCGGTGTGGAGGTCGTCCAGGAGCCGCTCGACCCCGGCCAGGAACGCGTTCTCCGAGGGCCAGTCGTGCCCCAGGTCGTCGCGGAAGTCGACCATCAGGCGGGTGACGACCTCCGCCTCGTGCGGGCCGGCGACCCAGACGCGTGCGCTCATCGGGCCGCTCTAGCCCTCCGCGTCCGCGGAGGCGATCGTCGCGATCGGGGCGCCGGCCTTGATGGGGTCACCCTCCTGGACCGAAAGCCCGGTGACCGTGCCCGCCTTGTGCGCGGTGATCTCGTTCTCCATCTTCATCGCCTCGATGATGCAGAGCAGCTGGCCCTCCTCGACCGCGTCGCCCTCCTTCACGAGGACCTTCCACATGTTGCCCTGCAGCGGGGCCTCGAGCAGGTCCGGGCCGCCCCCGTCGCCGCTGTTGCGCTCCGCCCGCTTGCTCCTGGGCGCACGGCCGGCGTGCGCCGGGGCGACCGCGGCGTGGCGGGGCGCCTCGCCGACAACCTTGACGTCGAAGCGCTTGCCGGAGACCTCGACGAGGTACTCCTGGGTGATCTGCTCGGGTGCGTCCTCGTCGGGGCGCTCGACTGCTTCGAAGGCGAGCGTCTCGAGCCACGCCTTGTCCTCGAGCAGCTCCTTGCAGGTCGAGCCGCGGGCCCACTCCTCGGTCTGCAGCAGCGCCGTATGGAACGGGAGGAGCGTCTTGAGCCCCTCGATCTCGTACTCGCCGAGCGCCCGCAGCATCCGCTGCGTGGCCTGCTCGCGGTCGGCGTCCCAGACGATGAGCTTGGCGACCATCGGGTCGTAGCTCGGGGAGACCTCGCCGCCGGCGCCGACGCCCGAGTCCACGCGCACGCCGGGGCCCGCCGGCTCTGAGTAGGCGCCGATCCTCCCCGGGGCAGGAGCGAAGTTCATCGACGCGTCTTCGGCGTTGATCCGGCACTCGATCGCGTGCCCGCGCAGGCAGACCTCGTCCTGGGTGTAGGCGAGCTCCTCGCCGGCGGCGGCGCGGATGCCCTCCTTGACGATGTCGATCCCGGTGACCATCTCGGTGACGCAGTGCTCCACCTGCACCCGCGTGTTCATCTCGAGGAAGAAGTACTCGTCCGTGTCGGAGGAGAAGAGCCCCTCGATCGTCCCGGCGCCGACGTAGTCGACGGCACGCGCGGCCTCGACGCCGATCTTGCCGATGCGCTCCCGGGTCTTTTCGTCGACGATCCACGACGGCGCGGGCGCCTCCTCGATGAGCTTCTGGTGGCGGCGCTGGATCGAGCAGTCGCGCTCTCCGAGGTGGATGACGTTGCCGTGCGTGTCGGCGAGGATCTGGCCCTCGACATGGCGCGGGTCCGACAGGTAGCGCTCGAGATAGACCGTGCCGTCGGAGAAGAACTTCTCGCCCTCGCGGGAGGCGCCCTCGAACGCCTCCTCGAGCTCGTCCTCGGTCAGCGCGACCCGGAAGCCCTTGCCGCCCCCGCCGCCCGACGCCTTCACCGCGACGGGGAAGCCGATATCGCCCTTCGCGATCCTCCGCGCGTCGTCGACCGTGTCCACGGCTTCGGTCGTGCCCGGGACGATCGGGACGCCCGCGGCCTGCATGAGCTCGCGCGCCTTCGTCTTCGAGCCCATCGCGTCGATCGCGCTCGCCGGCGGCCCGATGAACGTGATCCCCGCCTCCTCGAGCGCCCGGGCGAACGGCGCGTTCTCGGCCAGGAAGCCGTAGCCCGGGTGCACCGCGTCGGCGCCGCACTCCGCGACGACCTCGAGGAGCTTCTCGACGTTCAGGTAGCTCTTGGCGGCCTCGGCCGGGCCGAGCAGGTACGCCTCGTCGGCGGCGCGGACGTGCAGCGCGTCGCGGTCGATCTCCGAGTACACGGCGACCGACGCGATGCCCATCTCGCGGCACGCGCGCGCCACGCGGATGGCGATCTCGCCGCGGTTGGCGATGAGGATCTTCGAGAACATCAGGCGCGGAACCCTACCCACGCGCCAGCGCGCACCGCCCGCGCCGTGAGAGTCGTGTGAGAGAAACCTGCTCCGGCACCACCCAACCTCCCCTTGTGGGCAACGTTACATGCGCATGCCGCTGACGATCCTCATCGCCGCCGCCGCACCGCCCGGCGGCCTCGAGGCGGACGTGCTCGTCGACCAGCTCGCGACCGGCGCCCTCTGGGCAGCTCCCGCGGCCCTCGTCCTGCGCGCGCAGCCCGGCAGAACCGACGAGCGCCTAGCCCACGCCGACCTCGTGCTCACCGCGGGCGCCTCCGCCCTCACCGGGGAGGTCTCGCGGCGCGCGGCCGAGCTCGGCGTCCCCGTCGTCGCGCTCGGGGGAGCGCTCGCCGGAGCGGCCCGGGAGCGCTACCCCGTCGGCATCGCCACCTTCGAGCCGGACGCCGGCTCGCGGGCGATCGACATCGGCCTCGTGCGTTCGCGGCTGCGCCAGGCGGCCGCGCACGCCGTCGGCATGACGTTCGCGTGCAGCGCGGCCGCCTGACCGGACGTCGCCGCACTAAGAATCCCGCAAGGGCCACCGCGTGTTGTACGCTCCGCGCGTCGCACGAAACATCGCCGAATCCGTGTCGTCGTCGTCACGGAGCGGGGGACCCCAGCAGGACGGGGCGAATCGGCCACTGGCCGTAGCGCTGCTCTTTCAGCGCGAGCCCGACAGCTAACCCCGTAGGCGGACGAAAGAGAGACCGGTTGATCCGCCGTACCCACGCGCTCGGTTGCGCCACCATGCTCGTTGCGCTGCTCCTCCTTCCCGCAGGAGCGGTCGCCGCCGCCGGTCCCGGCGGCGCCGGCGTCCCCGATCGTCCCCGGGTCGCCGCCGTGGCCTGCTCGACCGGCGAGCTCTGGGCCTGCCGCCCGGGCGGCCAGCTCGTGGTCGCCGGGTCCGGGCTCGACAGCGTGCGCGCGGTGGTCCTGCTCGGGCGCTCCGGAGCTGCGGACGACCAACGCGTCGCCGCGACGCCCGCCGACGCCACCAAGCTCTCCGTCGTCCTGCCTCCCCGGCTGCGCGCCGGCCGCATCGAGCTCGTCAGCCGGGCGGGGAACACCACCCCCGCCCGCCGGCTCAAGGTGCTCGCCACGCCGCCGCCCGCGCCCGCCGCGGCGCTTGACGCCGGGGCGACGACCCTCGGGCCGGGCGAGTCGCTGTACGCCGGCTCGCGCAAGCAGGCCGTCTTCGCGGTGAACCTCCCCGTCCCCGCGTCCGTCGAGGCCTACGCCGTCGCCACGGGCGCGGCGGTGCGCACCTGGCCGCTGCCCGCGGGGCCCGGCGAGGTCCGCTGGGACGGCACCGTGAGCAACGTGCCGGTGGGTGACGGGCGCTACGCCTTCCGGGTGGCCGGCGACATGACGGCCCGCGCGGCGCGGGCGCCCAGCGAGCCGATCGTGATCCACGACGCCGTGTTCCCGATCCGCGGCGCGCACGATCTCGGTCAGAGCCCCACGAACAACTTCGGCGGGCCGCGCGGGCACGGCGGTCAGGACATGTTCGCCAAGTGCGGGACGCCGCTGGTCGCCGTCCGCCCGGGCAAGGTCCTCATCGAGCGCTTCCAGGAGCGAGCGGGCAATTATGTCGTCGTCCAGGACGCGACGGGACAGTCCTACGTGTACATGCACATGCGCGACAAGTCGCTCGTGCCTAAGGACGGGCTCGTCCAGGCCGGGCAGCCGATCGGCTACGTCGGGCAGACCGGGCGAGCGAGTGGCTGCCATCTGCACTTCGAGCTGTGGACGGCGCCCGGGTTCTACCTCGGGGGCAAGGCCGTCGACCCACTGCCTGAGCTGACGCGCTGGGACGCCTTCCGCTGATCGGCCCCCGCGCCGTACGCTGAGCGACGTCGGCGTCAGTGGTGATAGGCGTGCACGAGCGCGTGGCCCCGGCCGCGGGCCAGCAGGTATCGGTTGGCCGCCCAGGCGAACGGGAAGGCGATCACGAAGCCGAGGAGCATCGGGCCCCAGAAGTTCAGCTCGTCCAAGTAGGCGTTCATCGCCCCGGGGAACACGAGCATCGTGAGGTTCTCCGCGAGCTCCATCACCGTGATCGAGACGGTGTCGGTCGCGAGCGCCAGGGGGACGATCGCGCCGAGCGAGAGGCCGGCCTTGAGCAGCGGGATGGAGGTCAGGCCGTAGCCGAACAGGTAGGCCAGCGCGATCGCGAGCGCGAGCGAGGCCACGGTTCCCCACCCGAGGGCCGTCGCGACGACCAGGCCGAGGACCTCGCCGATGAGGCAGCCGGTCATGCAGTGGATCGTCGCGCTGACGGCGAGGCGGTTGAGCCCGTCGGCGGGGCCGGCCGCGTGGTGCTGATGCGCGGAGGTTGACATGAACCGACCCTAACATACCCCCAGGGGGTATGACAACCCGTGGGCGAGGGTTACCGGCCGATGACCCGCACGACGTAACGGCGCGCGATCGACGGGCGGTCGGAAGCGATCCTCACCACGACCGTGTAGCGCCCCCGGCGCGCCGCAGTGCCGCCGAGGCGCCCGTCCCAGCGCACCGCGATCGGCCTGCGCGCGACGGTGCACGCCTCGACGAGCGTGCCGACCGTCCGGCCCGCGCGCTGCACCCGCACGATCACCCGCGCCGGCTGGGCGAGGCGGACGGCGGCGACCGTGGTCCGGCGCCCCGGGCGGACGCTGCGTCCGCGCCGGCCCACCGAGCGGACGAGCGGTCCGGCGGCGCTCGGGACGGTCACCGGCGCCTTCCGCGTCTCGAAGCCGGAGGTGATCGTCACGTCCGTGCGGCCGGGGCAGGTGGCCGCGAAGCGCCCGGAGGCCGTCTGGCGGCGGGCGTCGCGGCGCGGATCGTCGGCCTCAGCGGCCCGCGGGGCGAGGACGAGCGGGTCGCCCGTGGTCCAGATCCGGGCGGGGCGCGGGAGCTTCGCCGCGTTGGGGCGCGCGGGATCGGGGTCGCGGAGCTCGAGGGCGTCGACCCTCACGCCCTCGGTCGCGGGCTGGCGCGCGGTCGCCGAGAACGCCGCGACTTCCCCGCGGGTCACCCTCGACGGCCCGGTCACCGTGATCCCGCCGGGAACGATGACGGGCACCGCGTCGGTGGTGACCCCGCCGGCGTCCAGCCGGACGAGCCGGTAGCCGTACCAGTAGCCGCTGTCGACGCCGACCCGTTCGCGGGCGCCGACGTAGAGCTCACCACCGGCGCCGCCGTCGGTGAAGTACGGCACGCGGCCGGCGGTGTACTGCTGCATGACCTTGACGTGCGCGACCAGGACGGCGTCGACGCCGGCCGCGGCGGCGCGCGCCTCGAAGGCGGCGTTGTCCGGTGCGAGGCCCTCCCCCATGGTGTGCGGGAGCGGAGTCGGCTCGGTGTGCCCGGGCCGATCGTCCTGGGTGGGCATGTGCATCACGACGAACGCGCGACGCCCCTGAGCCTTGGCCTCGGCGGCCTTCGCGGCCATCCAGTCGAGCTGGCCCGCGAAGCCCTCGCCGTCGGGGAACGGCGGGTTCTGGACCGCGTCGCAGAGCGTGATCGAGGAGCACGAGTCGTCCACGAAGATCCAGCGCGCCGCGCCGACGTCGACCGCGAAGTGGGTGGAGGCGCCGGCGGGATCGGTGAACGGGCGGGCCGTGGGGCCGACGCCGGGCGGCGGCGGAGCGTCGCCCCACGGGAACGGCTGGTCGGCGAAGACGCTGCGGTAGACGGCGAAGTCCAGGGCGCCAGGCGAGCCGCCGGGCAGCGGGGGCGGCGAGGTGCGGTCGTGGTTTCCGACTGCGGAGAACACCGGCACGCCGGCGGCGGCCAGCGGGCCGACGACGGTGCGCTTGTAGGCCTCGAGCTTCGCCGCGGTCCCGTTGTCGGACTTGTCGGCCGAGGACATGACGGCCGCCGGGCGGTACTTCGCGAGCTCGGCGACGACCGCCGGCAGGACGCGCGGGCCGTCGGGGTCTGAGAGGTGCTCCTCCCCGATGTGGGCGAACAGCTGCCCCGGCGCGGCGGCCGGAGGCCACGAGGCCGGTGCGGCGAGCGCGGCTCCCGGCGCGGCGCCCGCGAGGAGCACGGCGGCGGCGGCGGTGAGCAGGCGAGGCCGCGCGCGCGTGGGCATCCTGCGAACGATAGGCGCACCCCGCGCACCGCGATCCAGGTCCGTGGTCCTCCGGCGCTTTGTAGGCTGGAGGTGGTGCTCATCGCCATCAACAGCACGCTGCGGCAGCGTCGGCGGCTCCTCGGGCTCGCGTTGGTCACGCTCGCGCTGTCCGCCGCCGCCGTCACCGCGCAGGGCGCGTCGGCCGGAAGCCATCTCGGCTCGATGGCCGGCGGCCACGTGATGAGCGACGGCACCCACGCGGCGGTCACGATGTGCCTGGCGATCGTGGAGACCGCCGCGCTCGCCCTCGGCGCCGTGGTCGTCGCCTGGGCGCTCTGCGGCCAGCGCGGCCTCCCCCAGCCGATGCTCTGGCCCGCCGAGCCGCGGCACCGCTCGGCCGCGGCGCCGCCCGACCGGCGCGCCCGCCCCCCCGACCTCGCTGTGTTGCAGGTGTTCCGACGGTGACGGGCGGCTCGCGGCCACGCGGCCGCGGGCACCCCCTTCCTCGAACCCTTCCCAGGAGACCCATCGACATGAGCACGACACGCACACGCAACATCGCCCTCGCGATCACCGCGATCCTCACGGTCGTGGTGATCGCCGTCGTCGCCGGCCGCGGTGGCGAGACGCCCGCGACGGGCGCCGCAGGCACGGACCGCGCCTTCACCGCCGACATGATCCCGCACCACAAGTCGGCCGTCGTGATGGCCAAGATCGCGCAGGAGCGGTCCAAGCGACCCGAGATCCAGAAGCTCGCCGACGACATCATCCGCGCTCAGGACGCCGAGATCGGGCAGATGCAGGGGATCGACAAGCGCCTTGCCGACGCCGGCGCGACGAAGGGCTCGCTCGGCGGCGGGCACATGATGGGGATGGGCGACGAAGCCTCGCTCAAGACGGCCGACCCGTTCGACCGCGCCTTCATCGACATGATGATCCCGCACCATCAGAGCGCCGTCGAGATGTCGCGAATCGAGCTGGCCAAGGGAGCCGATCCCGAGACCAAGAAGCTGGCGACCGCGATCACCGCCGCCCAGACGCGGGAGATCGCGACGATGAACGCCTACCGCAAGGCGTGGTTCGGCGCCGTGTCCCCGGCCGGTGGGGTTCCCGCCCACACCAAGTAGCCGCGCGCGGCCGCCGGCCGTCCCGGACCCGCCACGCGCGGGGTCCGGGACCGCCGGTCGTCCGCGCCCGAGGCGACCCTCCCATGATCAGCGGCATCATCGAGATCGGCATCGATCCGAACATCCACCTCGGCCCGGTCACGCTCGCGTGGCACGGCCTGACGATCGCCGTCGGCATCCTGATCGGCGGCGTCCTGGGGACGCGCTGGGTGCGCGCCCAGGGCCTCGACCCCGACGTGATCACGACGCTCGGGCTGCTGCTGACGGTGGGAGGCATCGTCGGCGGCCGCCTGTTCTACGTCCTCGAGCACGGCGGCCCGGTGCTGGGCACCCGCGGCTTCACGTTCGACGGCGGGTTCATCGGGGCCGGCCTCCTGCTCGTCGCCTACGCACGCAGGACCCACCTCGAGGCCCGGTACCTCGACGCGGTCGCCCTCGGCCTCCCGCTCGGGGTCGCGATCGGGCGCATCGGCGACATCATCAACGGCGAGCACTACGGCGCCCAGAGCACCTCCTTCCTCGCGGTGCGCAACTCGCACCCGGACGCGTTGACGCCCGACCCGGCGCTGGCCTTCCAGAACGGCGGGCTCTACGAGGTGCTCCTCGCCCTCGCGGTGCTCGCCGCGATGTGGCCCTTGCGCAACCGGCTGCCGGCTCACGGCGACCTGGCCTGGCTCGTCCTCGCGCTCTTCGCGATCGGGCGCTTCTTCGAGTTCTTCCTGCGTTCCGACAGCCCGAACCTCGCCCTCGGCCTGAGCAACGCGCAGTGGACGAGCGTCGGGTTGCTGGCGGTCGCCGTCGTCGGTCGCACCGCCGCGCACCGGTTCGGGCGCGGCGGGCAGACGGCGGCTCCCGCCGGCGTCGACTGACCGCCCGCCGCGATCGCCCGGCCGGGGGCGGCGGTGCGCGTCGTTCGCTCCACGGGCGAGGGGCGCCGCGTGCGACGATGCGGCATGCCCGACGATGTCGACGACGGCCTCACCGACGAGCTCGCCGCGGAGATCCAGCGGGATCTCGAGGACGGCGCCGAGGACGAGACGCGCGCGGCGGCGGACGTCCGCGCCGGCGCGGCAGGGCACGTCGAACTCGTGCTCTACGACGACGACGGCGGCGAGCCGGACGTCGTGGCGACCCTCACGCTCCGGCAGGCGGGGGAGCTCGCCCGCGCTCTGGAGGCGATCGCGGGCCCCGAGCCCGAAGCGGAGTGACCTCGCCTACGTGGCGGGCGCGCGGACCATCCCGGCGCCGACGGTCTCGTTGGTCGCCTCGTCGACGAGGATGAACGCGCCCGTTGCGCGGTTGATCGCGTAGGGGTCGACGGCCAGCGGGCGGGAGACGCGCAGCGCGACGCGGCCGATGTCGTTGAGCGCGAGCTCCGCGGATCCCTCGATCGGCTCGAGCGTCGCGACGTCGAGCCGGTCGCCGACCGCGTCGACGACGGCGCGCACCGTGCTGGTGGTGTGCTTCAGCGCGTAGCGGCTCCCCGCGCGCAGCGGCGCGTCGGCCATCCAGCAGACCTCCGCGTCCAGCTCACGGGTGGGGACGGGGAGCCCGGCGGGCGCGCCCGCGACCAGCAGGTCGCCCCGGGCGACGTCGACGTCGTCAGCGAGCCGGACGGTCACCGACTGCCCGGCGGGCGCCGCCACGATCTCGCCCGCGAAGAGGTCGATCGCCGCCACCGTCGTCGTGCGGCCGCCCGGCAGCACGGTCACCTCGTCGCCGGTCCGCAGCACGCCGCCGGCGACCTGCCCCGCGTAGCCGCGGTAGTCGGTGGCGGGGTCGCGGATGACGTACTGCACCGGGAAGCGCGCGCCGTCGAGCGCCGCGGCCTCGCTGACCTCCACGCCCTCGAGGTGCTCAAGCAGCGCCGGGCCGTCGTACCACGGCAGGTTGACGGAGCGGTGGACGACGTTGTCGCCGAGCAGCGCGCTGATCGGGATCGCGACCACGTCCGGGACCTCGAGGCGCGCGTTGAGCGCCGCGAAGTCCGCCACGATCTCGTCGTGGACCGCCTGCTCCCAGCCCACGAGGTCCATCTTGTTGACGGCCAGGACGAGGTGGCGGATGCCGAGCAGCGCGGCGAGGAACGCGTGGCGCCGCGTCTGCTCCACGACGCCGTGGCGCGCGTCGACGAGCACGATCGCCAGGTCCGCGGTCGAGGCGCCGGTGACCATGTTGCGCGTGTACTGCACGTGGCCCGGCGTGTCGGCGAGGATGAACTTCCGGCTCGGCGTCGCGAAGTAGCGGTAGGCGACGTCGATCGTGATGCCCTGCTCGCGCTCGGCGCGCAGGCCGTCGGTGAGCAGCGCGAGGTCCGGGACCTCGGAGCCGCGGCGGCGCGAGACCTCCGCGACGTGCTCCATCTGGTCGGCGAGGATCGCCTTGGCGTCGTAGAGCAGGCGCCCGATGAGCGTCGATTTCCCGTCGTCGACGGACCCCGCGGTGGCGAGTCTCAGAAGGTCCACGCCGCCCCCCTCCCGTCGACTTGTCGGTTTGCCACCGCATGGGTGGCGAAGCGACAACTCGACGCGTCCCGCAGCCTAGAAATAGCCGGCCACCTTCCGGTCCTCCATCGCGGCCTCCGACACCCGGTCGTCGGCGCGCGTCTCGCCGCGCTCGGTGACGCGGGTCGCGGCGATCTCGCCGACGACGGTGTCGAGGTCGGCGGCGTCGGACTCCACCGCCCCTGTGCACGACATGTCGCCGACCGTGCGGTAGCGCACCGACGCGGTGAACGGCGTCTCGCCGTCCATCAGCTCGACGTGGTCGGAGGTCGCGTAGAGCATCCCGTCGCGGCGGAACACCTCGCGGTCGTGGGCGAAGTAGATGTGGGGCACCTCGAGGCGCTCGTCGGCGATGTACTGCCACACGTCGAGCTCGGTCCAGTTGGAGAGGGGGAAGACGCGGACGTGCTCCCCGCGACGCACGCGGCCGTTGTAGAGGTTCCACAGCTCGGGGCGCTGGCGCCGCGGGTCCCAGGTGCCGAAGTCGTCGCGGAAGGACATGATGCGCTCCTTGGCCCGGGCGCGCTCCTCGTCGCGGCGCGCGCCGCCGAACGCGGCGTCGAAGCCGTGCTCCTCGATCGCGTCGAGCAGCGTGGTGGTCTGCAGCCGGTTGCGCGACGCGCGCGGGCCGGTCTCCTCGACGACCCGCCCGGTGTCGATCGACTCCTGCACCGAGGCCACGATCAGCCGCTCGCCGAGCTCGGCGACCCGGCGGTCGCGGTACGCGATCACCTCGGGGAAGTTGTGCCCGGTGTCGACGTGCATCAGCGGGAAGGGAAACCTCCCGGGCCGGAACGCCTTCTCGGCCAGGCGCAGCAGGACGATCGAGTCCTTCCCGCCCGAGAAGAGCAGCACGGGGCGCTCGAGCTCGGAGGCGACCTCGCGCATGACGTGGATCGCCTCGGACTCCAGGGTCTCCAAGTGGGTGAGGGCGCGCACGGCGGTAGAGGTCATGCGGTCACGGGCTCCGCAAGCGCGGGGGCCCGGCGGAGGCGGTGCAGGGCGAACGCGCCGAGGCCGACGCTCACCGGGGCGCCGACGATCACCGCGGCCGGCAGCTCGACTCCGGCCTTGCTGAGCACCCCGAGCGCGGAGCCGAGCATCACGCAGCCCAGCGCGGGCCGCAGGCCGTGGGCGGGGACCTTCGTGATCAACGCGGTGCCGATCCAGACACCCGGCAGCGAGCCGACGAGGATGTTGGCCATGAGCACCAGGTCGACGTTCCCGGACACCCAGTGGGCCAGGCCCGCGCTCCACAGCAGGACGGCGGCATGGAAGACGTCGGTGCCGACGACGCGGTGCGGCGTGAGGCGGAAGACGAGGATCAGCGCCAGGCCGATGAGCGCGCCCGACCCGACGGAGGTCATGCCGACCAGGCCGCCGAGCACGAAGCCGAGGCCGGCCGCGCCTGCCCGCACGCCGGCGGTGAGCTCCACGGTGTGGCGCTCGCGCTCGAGCAGGTGCGGCATGAACAGCGCGCGGGTCAGGACGGTGGCCGCGACGATGATCAGCGCGCCGGCGATCGCGTACAGCAGCACGTCGTCGAAGGCGCTCCCGTAGCGGTCGTGAAGCCGGTTGACCGCGAGGACGCCGAGCAGCGAGCCGGGCACCGAGCCCACGGCCAGCCACTTCGAGACGCCGAGGTCGACCGTGTCCTGGCGCAGGTGGCGCCAGCCGCCGACGGTCTTGGTGATCGCGCCGTAGGCGAGGTCGGTGCCGATCGCCACGACGGGCTGGACCCCAGCGAAGATGATCAGCAGCGGCGTCATCAGCGACCCGCCGCCGATGCCGGTCAGCCCGACGAGGACGCCGACGCCGAGCCCGAAGGCGATGACCAGGGGATCGAGCACCGGTCAGGCCCCCGCGGGCTCGGCCACGTGGAGGCCGCACTCCGTCTTGCCGGTGCCCGCCCAGCGGCCCTCGCGGCCTGCGCCCGGCAGCGTGCAGGTCGCGCAGCCGATCGACGCGAAGCCCGCGTCGTGGAGCGGGTGGTAGGGCAGGTCGCGCTCGTGGATGCGCTGCCAGAGCTGCTGCTCGGTCCAGGCCGCGAGCGGGTTGTACTTCCACATCGAGTGCTTGGCGTCCCACTCGACGTGCTCGGTGCCCGCGCGGGTGGGGCCCTGCTCCCGGCGGATGCCGGTGACCCACGCGTCGCTGCCGGCCAGCGCGCGCTCGAGCGCGGCGACCTTCGGCGACGGCTCCCCGAGCGAACAGCAGTGCTCGGCCGGACCGGTGTACGGGCGGTCGGCGTCCGCGGCGTCCTCGACCTCGACGCGCACGCCGAAGCGCTCCTCGAACGCCCTCCACGTCGCGAGGGTCTCGGGGAAGAGGACGCCGGTGTCGATCGTCACGACGCGGACAACAGGACGCCCACCGGCGAGGTTGACGAGCGCGTCGAGGATCACCGACTCCTCCTTCTGGAAGGAGCAGAGGAAGGTCAGCCGCGCGTGGGCGGCCGCCGCCTCGAGCGTGGCGGTCAGATCGCGCACTCGCCCTCACCGCGCTGCACGACGAAGGGCGCCTTCTTGGTCCAGTCGATGAACTGGTCCATGGTCTGGATGGAGAACTCGGCGGGCAGGGCGAGCGCGCGGACCTCGTCCTCGAAGCGCTTGCCCGTCACGCGCTCGGCGAAGGCGTTGAACGCCTCGCCCTCCTCGCGTTCGGCCTCGTACATGCGCAGCCAGCGCTCGACGGCCTCGGGGATGCGCTTGGCGGGCAGGCGGACCTTGAGGCGCGTGCCGTAGACGATCTCGCCGCCTTCGTAGTTGCCGCCGATGTGGGCGACGTACGCGGGGATCGTGTGCTCGCCGGCCTTGATCGAGGCGCCGTAGAACCCGATGTTCGCGATGTGGTGCTGCGAGCAGCCGTTCGGGCAGCCCGACATCTTGATGTGGATCTGTGCGGTCAGCGGATCGGTGATCCCCATCTCCTCGACGCGCTGCATCACCGCGCGGTTGAGGCCCATCGACGAGGTGATCCCGAGCTTGCAGGAGTCGGTGCCGGGGCAGGAGACGACGTCGAGCACGCCGTTGACGCCGGCCTCGCCGATGCCCATCGCCTTCAGGGCGTTCCAGACCTCGTAGACGTGCTCGTCGCGGACCCAGCGCAGCACGAGGTTCTGGTGGACGGTGGTGCGCACCCAGCCGCCCGAGTACGTGCGCGCGATCTCGGCGAGCTGGCGCAGCTGCGTCGGATCGAGGTCGCCGCGGATGACACGGGCCTCGACGGCGGAGAAGCCGGCCTGCCGCTGGGGCCGGACCGAGGAGGCCTTCCAGCGCTCGAACTCGCGCAGATCCCCGTTCGCGCTCGCGAACTCCGTCGGCCTGGGCGGCGCCGCGGACTCCTCGTCGACGTCCATGCGCAGGCCCTCGACGTCGAAGTCGCGCTCGGCGACCCAGTCGCCCTTGCGCTCCTCGTCGACGAGCGTGCGGAACTCGTCCATGCCGATCTTGTCGACGAGGACCTTGATGCGCGCGCGGGCGCGGTTGACGCGCAGCCAGTCGGTGCGGTCGAAGATCCGGAAGACCGCCTCGGCGACCTCGAGGTACTCGCCGTCGTCGAGGCCGACGAAGTCGTAGAGCGTCGGCGCGACGCGCGGCATGATCGACGTGCCGCCGCCCACGCGCACCTCGACGCCGCGGACGCCGTCGCGCTCGGCGGCGATGAAGGCGATGTCGTGGATGCCGGTGAGCGAGCGATCCACCCCGGGGCTGCCGTCGAAGGCCGTCTTGATCTTGCGCGGCATGAGCTGCGTCGTCGGGTGGCGGACGAAGTAGCGGACGTAGGCGCCGGCGTACGGCGTGAGGTCGAAGAGCTCCTCCTCCACGACGCCCGCGTACGGGTCGCCCGTGACGTTGCGGACGGTGTTGCCGCAGCCCTCGCGGCTCGAGAGGCCCGAGTCCGATAGCTCGCGGATCAGCGCGGCCGCGTCGCGCAGGGGGACGTGGTGCATCTGGATGTTCTGCCGCGTCGTGATGTGCCCCTTGTTCTGCGGCACGTACTTCTCTACGACCGAGGCGAACGCCTCGAGCTGCTCGGGCGTCACGCCGCCCATCGGGAGCTTGACGCGGATCATCTGGACGTCGGCCTGGCGCTGGCCGTAGACGCCCTGCTTGAGGCGGAAGCCGATGAACTCGTTCTCCGGCGTCTCGCCGTCCAGGAACTTCTCCGACGCCGAGTCGAAGTCGTCGAACTCCTGGGCGATGATCGGGATGACGTGCCCCGGGATCTCGTGGATCTCCGGGCTCTCCAGCGACCCGCGGCCGCTGGCCTTCGTCGCGGTGGATGGCTCCATCGGCGGATAGTACCGAATCCCGATCGTCTTCAACCTGTTTAGGTCCGGCGCGCTCCGCTGCCGGGAGCGGACGGTCCGTGGCAGGCGGGCTACCCCCAGGCAACCGGGTCGCCCCAGGGCGACGGCGCGTCGGGCTCGCGGCCCGTGGCCTCCAGCAGCGCCGCGCGCTGCCAGGCGTCGCGCCGCGGTGCCGGCGGCGGCGGCGCTGCCGTGTCGCGGCGGAACTGCGCGATCGCCGCGGTGATCGCCGCGGCCTCGTGTGGCGTGGCCGAGGGCGTGACGGCGACGGGCGGGGCGGGTCTCGGCATGCGGCCTTTGAGGGTACCCGGCGCGGGCGGCGTCGTGGTGCGCGTGCGGCGCCGCGGGGCTAGGAGGTTGGTGTCAATCAGGGTCGTCGTGTGAGGGAGCCGCGAGGTGGTTTCCTCACGCCACGAGACTTTGACACCAACCTCTAGCCTCATCTCGATGCCCGACGTCCCCGTCCTCTCCCGCGACGCGGTCCTACGCGCGGTCTCCCCGGCGATGGCCATCGACGCCGTCCGGGAGGCGTTCGTCCATCACCGCCGCGGCGAGTGGGTCATGCCGCCGAAGACCTACCTGGACTCGCCGCCCTTCGGCGACTTCCGGGCGATGCCGGCGCGCGGCGGCGGGCTGGCGATGCTCAAGTGGGTCTCCTCCTTCCCGCAGAACCCCGCCCACGGCCTGCCGACGGTCATCGGTGTCGTGTTGCTCAACGACGCCGAGACGAGCGAGCCCGTGCTCGTCCTCGACGCGGGCGCCGTCACCGCGCTGCGCACGGGCGCGGTCGCGGCCGTCGCCTCGCTGACGCTCGCGCGGGCCGGGGCCACGACGGCCGGCCTCGTCGGCTGCGGGGTCAACGGCGGCTGGACGGCGCGCTGCCACGTCGCCGCCGGCTTCTCCGAAGGGGTCTGCGCCGACCCGCGGGCAGAGGTCGCCGAGGCGCTCGCCGCGGAACTCGGCCCCGGCTGGCGCGCGGGGAGCCTGGCCGAGGCACTCGCACAGGACGCGGTGAGCTGCGTGACCCCCGGCGCCGCGCCCGTGATTACGGAGCGCGACCTGCGGCCCGGCCTCCATCTGAACATGCTCGGCGCCGACGGCCCGGGCAAGGCGGAGGCGACGATCGAGGCCGTCACCGCCTGCACGCTGTTCTGCGACGAGTGGGCGCAGGCCGCGCACGGCGGCGAGCTCGCCGGCGCGGTGGGCGCCGGCCTGGTGACCCGCGAGCAGGTGACTGACCTCGGTGCGGTCCTGACGGGCGAATCGCCGGGCCGCAGCGACGCCGCCGCCACGACCCTCTTCGACTCCACGGGGCTCGCGATCCAGGACCTGGCGATCGCGCGCGCCGCGCTCGGCGTCCTGCGGGCCGGAGGCGTCGGCGCCGGATCGGTCAGGCTCTGAGCGCATGCGCCGACGGAGCGGGCTTACGCCCGCGGCACGAAGGTTGGAGCCAGCGGCTCCATATTGGAGCCGGTCGGCCCAATCGTCGCTCGCCTCGCCAGGCAGCCACGCGACCCGGGGCGGGGCCTGAGCGTGCTCCCCGCGGCCACCGAGCGCATCCTGCGCAGCGTCCCCGACGAGGCGCTCGTCCTCGACGTCGGCGGCTGGGCGGCGCCGTTCAACCGGGCCGACTGCGTCCTCGACCTCATGCCCTACGAGTCCCGCGGCGGCGCGGGCGCGCACGGGCCGGCCTGGGAGCGCTTCCGGGCGGGGACCTGGGTGCAGCGCGACGCCTGCGACAAGGCCCCGTGGCCGTGGCCCGACGACCACTTCGCCTTCGCCACCTGCGTGATGACGCTGGCCGAGCTCCGCGACCCGATCTGGGTCTGCCAGGAGCTCTCACGGGTCGCGCGCGCCGGCTACGTCGAGCTCGGCACCGTCGAGAACGAGCTCATCCACGCGGCCGACGGCGGCGGGCCGTGGCTCGGCCGCGAGGAGCATCGCTGGTTCTGCGAGATGGCCGGCGGGGAGCTCGTCTTCACCCACAAGCCGCACTCGATCCATCACGACTGGACGCTGCGCGTGCTCCCGCGCTGGCGGGAGCGGATGGCGCCCGAGGACCACGTGCAGGGGCTCTTCTGGGAGAGCGTGCTGCCCGCGCGTGAGCGCTTCCTGGTGGGCGCCGAGCGGGCGGTCGCGCTCGAGGAGCTGCGCCGGCGCCTGCGCGACCGCTTCGAGCCGAGCGCCGCCGAGGTGCGCGTGCGCCAGGCGCGCGGCGTCGCCCGCCAGGGCGTGAGCCTCGCCAAGAAGCCCGCCCGGCAGGCCGCCGGCCGGGTGCTTGACGAGCTCGCGCGCCGCCGCGAGCGCTGAGCGGCCGACGCCGGACGGCGCGCGTCGACAGGTCCGTCAGCCGCAGACCTTGAACCTCGCCGAGATCGACTTCTTCGGGCTCCTGCCCCGCTTGACCTTGATCGTGGCCTGGGCCTTGAGCGTGTGCTTCGAGCCCGCCGTAAGCGCCTTGACCGAGATCGTCTTGACGAACGGCGCGCGCGAGTCGATGGTCCTGCGCTTTCCGTCGACGGTGAACGCGACGCGGCTGACACGGACGAACAGGCTCCCCTTCCTCGTCGAGCGCTTGAACTTCAGGGTCGCCTTGAACGTCGAGCCGACCGGGACGCAGGCCCGCGGGACGCCGAGCGACACCCTGCCGCCGGCGACGCTGACGCTCTTGGTGAGCGTCGGCGAGAGCACGACAGGCGGCTTGACGATCCCACCGCCACCGCTCGTCACCGGGTTGGCGGCGACGACGAACGTCGCCGTCCCGGGGTTCCCGGCGTTGTCCGAGAAGGCCACGGTGATCGTGTGCCCCCCAGCGCTGGGGAAGGTCAGCGCCACCGGGTTGCCCTTCGCGGCCGGGATGCCCACCGCGGTCCAGGTGATGGACGCCGGGTTGATGCCCGAGCCCCCGGCGTTGTCGCTCAGGTTGGCCGTGAACACCGCGGGCTGCCCCACGGTGACGGTCGCCGGGCCGCTGATGATGCCGGCGGGGGCCACCAGGTCGGGGATCGTCGTCGCCGTGGAGGTGATGGCCAGCTTGCCGCCTGCGCCGCCCACGGCGAAGTTGTTCGCGTCGAAGCCGGCGTTGGCGAACCAGTCCTGCTGGGCGAGGGCTCCGTCGGCACGGTTGAAGTAGAAGTGCGTCCCGTCCACCGAGTTGAGGATGTCACCGGCCTTGCCGACGGAGACCACCGTCGGGGGCGAGCCGCCCGCGGCGGCGACGTGCGTCGACTCGTTCACGACGGCGGTGCCCTGGTTGACGATGTCGAAGCCGTTGTAGCTCGCGTCGTCACGGGTGTAGTACAGGCAGGCGGAGTTGCTGCCGCGATCGGTGCTCGACCACTGGTTCGTCGGCTGGAATGGGTCGAGCACGAGGTTGCGGAAGCCGCCGCCGCAGCCGAGGTCCGCGCGCTGCGACGGGGTCGTGGTCAGTCCGTTGCCCGAGAACCAGACGTTGGTCTCGATCATGAAGTACACGGGCAGCGCGTTTGACGGCGTCGCCGCGTCGGCAGGCAGCGGGACCACGTCGTAGAACTCGCCCTGCTGCTTGCAGGCGATCTGCCGGTAGGTCGGGAAGCCCGGCTCGACCACTTGTGTCTTGTTGATCTCGGTGAAGGACGTGCCGTCGTTGTCCGACCGCAGCACGGTGCTCTTGGCGCCGGTGACGAAGACGCGACCGCCCGGCCCCCAGGCCACGGCGTCCAGGGCCACCGCCGGGTTCTGGACGACCGGCAGGTTCTGGTTGTTGATGTCCGAGAGGCAGTCCCGGCTGTCCTCGAAGTCCGAGAAGTTCACCCGGTTCCAGGTCGCGCCGCCGTCGGCCGAGCGCCAGATGTTGCCGTTGGTGCCCACGGCGACGCCGATGTTCGAGCCGGGCTTGAAGGCGATGTCGTTGAACGACGTCGTCAGCCCGGACTTCGTGATCGCGAAGCTGCCGCTGGGCTGCCGGGTGACGAGCTTGCCGTTCCCCGTCGCCAGCCAGAAGCGCGAGGCGGACTGGTAGTCGATCGCCTTGATCGTGTCGGTCGCGGAGAGCCCCGAGTCGATCGGCGTCCAGATCCCCGCCGAGGCCGACGGAGCGGCTAGGAGCAGCGAGGACAGGGCGAACAGGAGGGGAACGGCGCGACGCATGGGGTGAGGCTCCTCAGACAGGGGGTGCGGCATCCTGGCACCCCAGAGCTCCCACGGCAAGCGACAGGACCCCAATATTCGTCTATTCGGGAGAATGTCCTACAGCGGGATGTTGCCGTGCTTGCGCTTGGGCCCGGGAGCGCGCTTGGTCTGGAGCGCGTGGAGCGCGGTGACGAGCTTCGGGCGCGTCTCGTGCGGGATGATGACGTCGTCGATGTAGCCGCGCTCGGCCGCGACGTACGGGTTGGCGAAGCGCGCCTTGTAGTCGGCCATCAGCCGGGCGCGGCGATCGTCCGGGGTGGGGGACCCGGCGATGTCGCGGCGGTAGATGATGTTCACCGCTCCCTCGGGCCCCATCACCGCGACCTCGGCCTGCGGCCAGGCGAAGTTGAAGTCGGCCCCGAGGTGCTTGGAGGCCATGACGTCGTAGGCGCCGCCGTAGGCCTTGCGGGTGACGACCGTGATCTTCGGGACCGTCGCCTCGGTGAACGCGTAGAGCAGCTTGGCGCCGTGGCGGATGATGCCGCCCCACTCCTGCGAGGTGCCGGGCAGGAAGCCCGGGACGTCGGTGAAGGTGATGATCGGCACGTTGAACGCGTCGCAGGTCCGGACGAAGCGGGCGGCCTTCGCCGAGGCGTCGATGTCCAGGACCCCCGCCATGTGCGCCGGCTGGTTGCCGACGACGCCGACCGCGTATCCGTCCAGGCGGGCGAAGCCGCAGACGATGTTCATCGCGAAGTGCTCGTGGATCTCGAAGAAGTCGGCGTCGTCGAAGATGAGCCTGATGACGTCACGCATGTCGTAGGGCTTGTTCGCGGAGTCGGGCACGATCTCGTCGAGCGCGTCGTCCATGCGGTCCGGGTCGTCGGTCGGCGTGACGCGGGGCGGCGTCTCGAGGTTGTTCTGCGGCAGGAAGCCCATGAGGAAGCGCGTGTCCGCGATGCACTCGTCCTCGTCGTTGGCGGCCAGGTGCGCCACGCCGGACTTCGTGTTGTGGGTCATCGCGCCGCCGAGCGACTCGAAGTCCACCACCTCGCCGGTGACCGTCTTGATGACGTCGGGCCCGGTGATGAACATGTGGGAGGTCTTCTTGACCATGAAGATGAAGTCGGTGATCGCGGGCGAGTAGACCGCGCCGCCCGCGCACGGCCCGAGGACCAGCGAGATCTGCGGGATGACCCCGGAGCAGTTGACGTTGCGGACGAAGACGTCGCCGTAGGCGCCGAGGGAGACGACCCCCTCCTGGATGCGCGCGCCGCCCGAGTCGTTGATCCCGATGATCGGGCAGCCGATCTTCGCCGCGAGGTCCATGACCTTGCACATCTTCTCGGCCATGACCTCGCCCAGGGAGCCGCCGAAGATCGTGAAATCCTGGGAGAAGACGCACACGCGACGGCTGTCGATCGTCCCGTGGCCGGTGACCACCGCGTCGCCCCACGCGCGGTTCTTCTGCATGTCGAAGTCGACGGTGCGGTGGCGCACGAACGTGTCGAGCTCTGAGAAGGAGCCGGGATCGAGCAGCTTGTCGATGCGCTCCCGCGCGGTGTACTTGCCCTTGGCGTGCTGCTTCTCCTCGGCGTCCGGGACCATGCGCCCGGCGGCCGCCCGCAGCTCCTCGAGCTGAGCGAGCTTCTCTTCGAACGTGCCGGGCGGGGATTGGCGCTGGGGCATGGGCGCCGGATGCTAGAGCCGGGGCAGCCCGGAGGGCCGCCGAGTCGTCTCGGACGACCCGGGGTTTGGGTGAAAGCGACCGCGTTCGGTGGTCGTTTTTGCCCAAGCCCCCCGAAGCGTGGCCACCGGCGGCGTTCCGCGCGTGAGGCGCGCGGGCACACTGCGGCCGTGCTTCCCCTCTCGGACCCGTGAGCGACGCCATCGTCATCGGCGCCGGGCCCAACGGCCTGGCGGCGGCGATCCGCCTGGCCGGCGCCGGGCTGTCGGTTACGGTCCTGGAGGCCGCGGACGCCCCGGGGGGCGCCGTGCGCACGGAGGAGCTCACGCTGCCGGGCTTCCGCCACGACACGTTCTCCGCGGTCCATCCCGCGGGAGCCGCCTCGCCCGTCTTCGGCGCGATGCCGCTCCACCGGCACGGCCTGGAGTGGGTCCATCCCGCCGCCTGCGTCGCCCACACGCTCACCCCGGGCTCCTCCGCGGTGCTCTACCGCGACACGGCCGCGACCGCCGCCTCGCTCGACGACCTCCACCCGGGTGACGGCGAGCGCTGGGTCTCGTTCGTGCAGCCGTTCCTCGACGCGTTCGAGGGGGTCCGCGCGACGATGCTCTCGGCCTTCCCACCGGTGCTCGGACCGGCGAAGCTCCTCGCGCAGGCCGGGCCGCGCCCCGGCCTCACGTTCGCGCGGCTGCTCCCGGGCACGTCGTCGGCGCTCGGGCGCCGCCTCTTCGAGGGTGACGGCGCGCGCGCCTGGCTGAGCTCGGCGGCGCTGCACGGGGATACGCCACCGGACGGGCGGGGCTCGGCGATCGCGGCCTTCTACCTGCTGCTGCTCGGCCACGCGGTGGGCTGGCCGAGCCCGCGGGGCGGCGCCGGCCGGCTGACCGCGGCGCTGGTGGCGCATCTCGCGGAGCTCGGGGGGACGGTGCGCACGGGCGCGCGGGTGGTCAAGGTGGAGTCCGCCGGGCGGCGGGTGACGGGCGTGCGCCTGGCCGACGGTGAGGGTCTCGGCGCGCGGATCGTGGTCGCCGACGTCATGCCGCGGGCGCTCTCCGCGCTGGCGGCCGACGGGTTGCCCCTCCGCTACCGCCGCGCGCTCGAGCGCTTCGCCTACGGCCCGGCCACGCTGAAGGTCGACTGGGCGCTGGACGGCCCGATCCCCTGGAGCGACCCGGAGGCGCGGGGCGCGGGGACGGTGCACGTCGCGGGCCCGGAGGCGGAGCTCCTCGCGGCGGTGCGCGAGAGCGAGCACGGCCTCCCGGAGCGCCCGTTCCTCCTGCTGGGCCAGCAGTCCATCGCCGACCCGACGCGCGCCCCGGCGGGGAAGCACACCGCCTGGGCCTACACGCACGGGCCGTCGCAGGGCGTCGACTGGGCGGTCGAGGAGGCGCGCCACGTCGTCAGGGTCGAGGCGCAGGTCGAGCGCTTCGCCCCCGGCTTCACCGCGCGCATCATCGGTCGCCACGTCCTGGGGCCCGCGGCGCTCGAGGCCCGCAACGCGAACCTCGTGCGCGGCGACGTCGGCGGCGGCAGCTACAAGCTCGCGCAGGTCGTCTTCCGCCCGACGCCGGGGCTCTCGCCGTACCGGACGCCGCTGAAGGGCCTGTTCATCGGCAGCGCGGCGGCCTTCCCGGGCGGCGCGGTGCACGGCGTCCCGGGCGACTCCGCGGCCCGCGCGGCGCTGCGGGCGCGGTAGGCGTGGTCAAGAGCGGCTGGCAGCCGACTCCTCCGATCCGCAGCCTCCCTGGACGTTCGACGGGCGAGGATCCTCCCAGAGGCTCAACTCATCGCGTCCAGCCACGCCCGCGCTTCGCGGCGGTTGCGCAGCCGGACCAGCACGTCGTTCTTGCCGTAGCGGTCCACTTTCGCCAGCGCCCGCGGGCGGCCCTTTTCGGGGTAGGACCAGACGTACCGCAGGAAGGAGAACTCGAGCCGCTCCGGGCAGCCCGGAGCCATGTCCGGCCTGGGCGTGTGCCGGTAGCGCCAACCGCGGGTGACCACGCCCGACAGGCAGACCCAACGCGGGTAGTCGAGCAGGACGACGACGTCCGCGGCCGGCAGGCGCTCCTCCATCGTCCCGCTGTAGTTGCCGTCCGCGATCCAGTCCGTGCCGTCCAGCGCCTCACGTTGCGTCACGCGCCACTCCTCGCGCGCCGGTTCGACCCACCCCGGCTGCCAGTAGAGCGCGTCGAGGTGCACGACTGGAAGTCCCGTCCGGCGCCCGAGCTCGCGCGCGAGGGTCGACTTCCCGGCGCCGCCGTTGCCGATGAGCATGATGCGCACGCCGGTGAGGCCAGGTCGCGGGGACGTCTCAGCGGCTGAACGGGCGCTTCTGCGCGGAGCCGAGCTCGTCGAGCACGCCGACGAGAACCGCTTCGACCGCCTCCGGATCAGGGCCTGCCGCGGGCGTGGGCGGCGGCGGCGTGGGCGCACCGGTCGCGACGGGCAGCGGCAGCACCGGGGACGCCGCGGCACCGTGCGGGCGGCGGCGGAAGCGGGCCAGCAGGCCGGGGCGGCGACCGAGCGCAGGGAGGGGGGCCGCTGCCCGCGCGGGTGCTGCCACGGGCGCGGCCACCTCCTCCACCACACCTACGGCTGGTCGATCACGGGCGACCTCCGCCGTGAGCGTGACCTTCGTGCCCCATCCGGAGGCCTCGAGCTCCACCGTGCCGCGTACGCGGTCGCCCTCCCAGGCGACGGTGGTCTCGGGGTCGGTCCGGACGATGCGGATCTCCCCGAGCTCGCCCAGGTGGCGGGTCAGCGCCCCGGGGTCGGAGACCTCCGCCCAGAGCTCGGGCGGAGACTTCACGAGGGTGCGCTGGGCGCGGGGGTCGGTCATCTGGCTCGGGGTTTCGGCGCCCTGAGCCGGGACTCCTCCCCGGGTGCCCCGTTACGGCGCCTGCAAGGGCTCGTACAGCGATGAGATCGTGAAACGCTGGTGCGGTGCGCGTCTCGGCGTTCCTCTCGTTCGACGTCCTCGCCCCGGACGGGTCGCACCTCGTGGCTGCGGTCATCGGGTTGTCGGTCGCCTGGCTCGTGTTCGATCGTCTCCGCCGAGGGCGACGCCCCGGTGCCCCCCGGCGCGGCGAGCGGCCACGGTCGCGGGTTCCGCCGGCCACGCGCCCCGGACGGGTGTGCCGTGGGCACAAGGGCAAGCGCATCTTCGCCACGGAGGCCGACGCCGAGGACTTCGTCGCCTGGAGCCGCCGCAAGGCCGCCGCCGGCCGTTGGGAGGGGGGTGCTCCGATGGACCACGGCTACGCATGCCCGCTCGTCGGCGCCGACCACTGGCACGTGTCGTCCAAGCCCCGCCGCCCGTGACGACGAACGGACCGTGCCCGCCCTCGCCGCGACGCACCGTACCCTGAGCCCGTGCCGAGCGTCCGCTCCCCCACCGCGATCGCTGTGGCCGTCGCCGGGGTGGTGCTCCTGGTCTACGCGCTGCTCACGGGCGGCGCCGTGATCGCGTTCGCGGTCGAGGCCTTCGGGGTCACCGCCTACCTCCTGGCGCCGTACGCCCGGGGCGCCGGCGAGGACGACGACGGCCCGGACGACGACGAAGAGGACGGACCGGGCCGACCCGGTCCGCGCTCAGGCCCCGAGCTTGGTGACCATGAGGAAGATCGCGACGAGGACGGCGGCGGCGACCGCGACGTAGAGCGGCATCACGCGCGTGAACGCGGCGTCGTACTCCGAGGAGTCGACCCCGCCTGACGCGAGCTCGGCCAGCCGGCGCTCCGTGGGCGTGAACACGGCGCCGCCGAGGCCGAGGATGGCGAGCAGGATGACGAACGGGATCGTCACCCAGGGCTCGCTCCACAGCTTCGCGTCCGTCGCGAGGTAGGCCCCGGCGAGCAGCGCGAGGGTGGCCGCGGGGGTGACCACGAAGCGTCCGAGCCGCACCTGCACCTGGTGGGCGACCGCCATGGAGCCCGGGTGGTCGCGGCGCAGCCACGGGAGCACGACGGGATAGGTGAACACGACGCCGAAGGCGACGACGATCGCCATGACGTGCACGGAGAGGACGATGTCGTAGAAGGGCAGCGCGAGCATGGGTCGGACGGTACCGCCCCTCCCGACGCAGATCGGTTGGCCGCGTGTCGTCGCCGGGTATGGGTCTCCCGAGGGTCCACCGAGGAGAGGCACGTCCATGGCAGTCCAGAGCAGCAGCGGTCACCGCGAGACGGCCCCCACGCTCGATGCGATGCTCACCGACGCGGCACTCGGCAGTGGCGGGCCGCGCTGGCTGCCGGGCACGGCGGGTGCGAAGGCCACGGTGAAGCTCGGCCTGCGGCCGCGCCGCGTCATCCGGCGCGCGGGCATCTACGGCCGCGAGATGGCCAGCATCGCGGTCGGCCGCTCGGAGCTGGCCCCGGCCAAGGGCGACCGCCGCTTCAAGGATGAGGCCTGGCGGGGCAACCCGGCGTTCAAACGCCTCGCGCAGTCCTACCTCGCGACGGGCAAGGTCGTCGACGGGCTCATCGACGACGCCGAGCTGCCGTGGGCCGAGGAGCAGCGGCTGCGCTTCGCCGCCGAGAACGTGCTCGACGCGGTCGCCCCGACGAACTTCCCGGCGACCAACCCGGCCGTCCTGAAGGCGTGGATCGACACCGGCGGCCAGAACTTCGTGCGGGGGACGCGGAAGTTCGCCGAGGACATGGCCCGGCCGCCGCGCGTGCCCACGATGGTCGACACGTCGAAGTTCACCGTCGGCGAGGACCTCGCCGTCACCCCGGGTGCGGTGGTCTTCCGCACGCCGGTCTTCGAGCTCATCCAGTACGCGCCGCACACCGCGCAGGTGCGCGAGGTCCCGCTCGTCGTCGTGCCGCCGATGATCAACAAGTACTACGTCACCGACCTCGCGCCGGGGCGCTCGATGGTCGAGCACGCCGTCGGTGCCGGGCAGCAGGTGTTCGCGATCTCGTGGCGCAACCCGGGAGCCGAGCAGGCCGACTGGACCCTGGAGACCTACGTCACCGCCGTCCTGGAGGCTCTCGACGCCATCGCGGCGATCACGGGCTGCGACCGGGCGCAGGCGATCGGGCTGTGCGCGGGCGGCATCGTGCTGTCGTGCACGGCGGCGCACCTCGCCGCGCTCGGCCGGCAGGAGCGCATCGCCGGCCTGACGCTCGGCGTCTGCGTGCTCGACAACGAGCGGGCGGGAACGGTCTCCTCGTTCGCCGACCGCCGCGCCGCGGCGCTCGCGGTCGCCGAGTCGGCGCGCAAGGGCTACCTGAGCGGCCGGGCGCTCGCGGGCGTCTTCGCGTGGCTGCGGCCGACCGACCTCGTCTGGAACTACTGGGTCAACAACTACCTGCTGGGCAAGGAGCCTCCGGCGTTCGACATCCTCTTCTGGAACGCCGACACCACGAACATGCCGGCCGGCCTGCACCGGGACTTCGTCGGAATGTCGCTCGACAACACGCTGCCTCAGCCGGGCGGGCTCGAGCTCCTCGGCACGCCCATCGACCTCGGCGCGATCACGGCCGACTCCTACGTGGTGGCCGGGATCGCCGACCACATCTCGCCGTGGCAGAACTGCTACCGCACGACGCAGCTGCTCGGCGGCAAGCCACGGTTCGTGCTCTCGACGAGCGGCCACATCGCCGCGATGGTCAACCCGCCCGGCAACGAGAAGGCGTCCTTCCAGGTGTTCGACGGAAATCCCGCCGACGCCGAGGAGGGGCTGCGCGCGGCGAGCAAGCGGCGCGGGACGTGGTGGGACGACTGGGTCGTGTGGCTCGGCGAGCGGTCGGGCGACGAGCGCCCGGCGCCCAAGGCGCTCGGCAAGGGTCGCGGCGAGCACGCGCCGCGCGAGGACGCCCCCGGCACCTACGTCTTCGACACGGTCTGAGGCGGAGGATGCGCCGACGAACCGCCCCGGGGGCCTGAGCGGGTGCCTTACGCCCTGCGGCGCCCGCGGCTGCATTACGAGCGCACCGGCACCGGCGACCCGCTGCTGTGCATCACCGGCTTCACGATCTCCTCGGCGGTCTACGAGCCGGTGCTGCCGCTGTGGAGCACGCAGCTCGAGTGCATCACCTACGACAATCGCGGCTCGGGGCGCTCGGGTGCTCCGCTTCCGACGACGTCGATGCCCGAGCTCGCCGCCGACGCGGCGCGGCTCCTCGACGCCCTCGAGGTGCCGAGCGCGCACGTCTTCGGCGTCTCGATGGGCGGCATGATCGCCCAAGAGCTCGCGCTGCGCTTCCCGGAGAAGGTGCGCGGGCTCATCCTGGCCGGCACCACGCCCGGCGGGCCGCGGGCGGTGCGCCCCGCGCTGCGGGAGCTGGCGGCCGTGGGGGTCGACGCCGCGGCGTCGTTCCGCACGCCGGGTCGCCCGTGGCTCGGGCCGCTGCTGTTCTCCGACGCGTTCCGCGCCTCCGAGCCCGAGCGGGTGCGCGAGCTGCTGGCGTTCTTCGCCGCGCACGGGCCGACGCCGTGGGGCGCGAACGCCCACTGGTGGGCCACCGTCTACCACGACACGCTCAGCCGGCTCGGCCAGATCCAGGCGCCGACGCTCGTCATGCACGGCGAGCAGGACGCGTTCGCCCCGCTGGGCAACGCCCGGCTGATGGCCGAGCGCATCCCCGACGCGGAGCTCGCGGTGGTCCCGGACACCGGGCACGCGTTCATGCTCGAGGCGCCCGAAGCGTCGTTTGCGTTGATGACGGAGTGGCTCGGGCGCCGCGCGCCGATCGCTCCGGGCCGCCCGCGGCGGGGGTTCGCCGCGCGCCGCGAGCCCGTGACGCGGGCGCTCGGCCTCCCGATCGGCGCGCTGCGCACCGGCGCCTCCCTCGCCTCCCTCCCCTTTCAGACCCGACCGAGGAGCACGCCGTGTGGCGCCTGACCGACGAGCAGCGCGAGCAGCGACTGCGCATCCGCACCTTCGCCCAGGAGACGGTGCGCCCCGCGATGCTCGACGTCGACGAGCGCTCGGAGTACCCGCACGCGCTGCACGCGGCGATGGCCGCCGAGGGGTTGCTGGCCCTCGCGGTGCCGAGCGCCTACGGCGGGAGCGGCGCCACGTCGGTCGCGTTCTGCGCGTTCATCGAGGAGCTCGCGCGGGTCAGCGGGACCGCCTCGCTCATGGCCGCCTACGTCAAGCTCACGACGCTCCCGATCGTCCTGGCCGGCAGCGAGGAGCAGAAGCGGCGCTTCCTCCCGGGGCTCGCGTCCGGGGCGCAGCTCGGCTCCTACGCGATCAGCGAGCCGCGGGTCGGCTCGGACCCGAGCGCGATGCAGATGACCGCCGAGCGCCACGGCGACACCTGGGTGCTTAACGGGACCAAGCGCTTCATCGGCAACGCCGGCCTCTCCGACGTGTACGTCGTCTTCGCGCGGACGGGGGAGGAGGGCGCGCGGGGCGTCGGCGCGTTCGTGGTCGACGGCACCGCCGACGGGCTCTCCGTGGAGGTGCTGCCGACGATGGGCATGCCGGGCTGGCGCCTGGGCGCGCCGACCTTCGCCGATGTCGAGGTCCCGGCGGCGAACCTCCTCGGGAAGGAGGGCGACGGCTTCAAGATCGCGATGAAGACCTTCGACACCTCGCGGCCGACCGTCGCCTCCCAGGCCGTCGGCCTCGGCCAGGGCGCCGTCGACCTCGCGCTGGACTACGCCCGCCGCCGCGAGACCTTCGGGGTGCCGCTGATCGAGCACGAGGGGATGCAGTTCAAGCTCGCCCGGCTGGAGGCGCAGGTCGCGGCGGCGCGCGCGCTGACCTACCAGGCGGCGACGTTCGTCGACGAGGGCGACCCGCGCATGACCAAGCTCTCGGCCGCCGCGAAGCTCATCGCCTCCGACGTGGCGATGGAGGCGACCACCGAGGCGGTGCAGGTGCTCGGCGGCAACGGCTACCTCAAGGAGTTCCCGGCCGAGCGCATGATGCGCGACGCCAAGGTGCTCCAGATCTACGAGGGCGCTAACGAGATCCAGCTGCTCGTCATCGCCCGCCAGATGGTCATCGAGGCCGAGCGGCGCGGCGTGATCTGGACCGAGGCCGTCGAGGCCGAAGGGCGGACGCAGCCCGCGGTCGCCGAGGACGTCGGCGTACGGGCCTGAACGGCCGTCGCGCGTCGCTTGCCGCGCCGAGCGCCAGGCGTTGGGCGCCGGGCGGCTCGGCGGCGCTCGCCAGGCGAAGGGCGGGCGGCCGGCGGCGGTCAGATCCCCCGCGTCTGGGCCGCGAGTGTGCGGCCGACCTCGGCGTAGACCTTGCGGTTGAACGCGAGGCCGACGTGGCTGCCGCTCACCTCGACGCAGCGCGCGTAGGGGACGACGCACGCGCGCCACCGCACCACACCGTCGCCCTTGGAGTAGATCGAGGTCAGCGGGACGGCGGCGGGCGTCGGGCCCGAGTAGTCCCGGGTGAACCTGCAGCGGCAGGTGTCGGTGAAGCAGCCGTTGCGCGCGATGCGGTCGCTCGTCTGCGCGTGGACCGCCCGGACCGCCCGCACGGCGGCGCGGGTCGGCGTGGAGATGTCGAACGGGGAGTCGAGGCCCGCGCCGAGGGAGATCGCCGCGGCCATCCGCGCCGGGTCACGCCGGGCGAGCGCCTTGGCGAAGTGGCCGCCGCGGCTGTGGCCGATGACGGCAATCCGCCTGCCCGTCCGGGCGTGCAGCGCGACGATCTGCTCGTGCAGGCGGTCGGCGGCGCGGTCGGAGCAGTCGACGTTGGCGACCATCCCGCAGCCGTGCGCGTCGTAGCCCATGCGCTCGAGCCAGCCGCGCATGACCGCGAGGGTCACGTCGCCGGCCAGGAACCCGGGCACGAGCACGACCGGCGCGCCGTCCCCGCGCTCCACCCCCGCCCCCCGGTACACCGGGTCGACCAGGAGCCGCGCGAACTCGGCCTGCCAGCGCATCTCGCCGAGGTGGTTTCCCCACCACGGCTCCTCCGGCGGCACGCGCGCGCCGTGCCCGGGCGGGGTCGGGTCGAAGGCGGCGGTGCTCACCAAGCCGACGGTAGCGCGCACGGCGGGCGGCGGGGCTGATCGGGGCGTCGGCGTGGGCGGCGGGCGAGCGCGGCGCACGTTGGTCGGCTGGGGGCCGACGGATGTGCGCTCGCGCGGAGGCCGAGCGTTGCGGCGCGGCGCGCGGCGGGTCGCACACGCGGCGCACGTTCGTCGGCTGGGGGCCGACGGATGTGCGCTCGCGCGGGTGTGCTCGCGTGCGGCGCCGGTGCCCCCGCCGCGCGGCTACGCTGCCGTTCGCGCCGCCAATCCGCGCGCGTAGAGGGCCTTGAGATCGGCGTCGATCGCGTCGGGTTCCGTCTTCAGATGCCGCCACGTGACGCGGACGACCTGGAGGCCGAGCTGCGCGGCGACGCGCCGGTCGCGCCGGCGGTCGGCGTCGAACGCCCGCGCGGTCGCGTGTGCCTGGCGGCCGTCGAGCTCGACGGCGAGGCCCGCCTCCCACCACACCGCGTCGAGCCGTGGTCGCTCGGGGGGATCGCGGAGGCGCACGCGGCGGTTGACCTCGGCGGTCGGGAAGCCGCGCTCCCGCAGGAAGCGGGCGAACCGCCGCTCCAGGTGCTCGCGCAGCTCGCCGGCGACCGGCAGCCGATCGCCGGCCAGCCGTCGCAGCAGGGCGCTGCCCGGCCGTCCCGCGGCGAGCGCCACGAGCGCGACGGCGTCGAGCGCGCGCAGGAACTCGGCCTCCTCGACCGCCGCGGTGACGACCGTCGCGGGCTCGGTGGCGGCAGCGTCGACGAGCGACCGCGCGAGCGACGTGACGCGCAGGCCGTCGCGGCGCACGACCTCGCCGACGCCGAGCGACCCCTGATGGACGACGATCCCCGGCCGGGAGCGTTGATGGCGCGCCGTGGTCAGGTGGACCGGCGCATCGTCGGTCTCCGGCAGGACGCGGTGGCGCTCGAGCGCCGACCGGTGGGTGACGCCGGACTCCGGATCGACCGCCAGGACCGCCGCGGTGCAGCGGCCGAGGCCGGAGTCCGGGGCGCCGGCCAGCCGGTAGGCGCCGCGGTGCTCCCGCACGAGCCAGCCGGACGCGACGCGCCCGGCGATCACGTCGCGCGAGAGGCCGAGCCCTGCGAGCTGCGCGGTCGAGATCCGTCCGTGCTGCCGACCGGCAAGCTCGACGACCGCGCGGTCAGCCGCACCTTGCTCGGCGGGGGGACGAGGAACGTGCGCCACGCCTCCGAGCTTCCCGCGTGCCCACCTGACGTCTCAACCGGCAGACGTGCCGGAAGTGCGCAGAAACTCCCTCAGAACGGCCTGACCCGAAGGCGCGCGACCCTTCTCAGAACGGCGCGACCCGAGGCACAGCCTCCCTCAGAACGTCGGCGCGTACTTCCCGAAGACGTCCTGCATCGCGCCGCAGACCTCGCCCATCGAGCAGCGCTCGCGCAGCGCGTCCTTGATCGACGGCATGAGGTTGTCGGTCCCGCGCGCGGCGTCGCGCAGCGTGTCCAGCCGCGCCTCGACGGCGTTGGGGTCCCGGTCGGCCTTGAACGCCGCGAGGCGCTCGAGCTGCGCGCGCTCGGAGTCCGGGTCGACGCGCAGGAGGCCGGGCACCTCGACGTCCTCCTCCTCGTACTTGTTGACGCCCACGACGACGTCCTGCCCGGTCCGGTAGCGCTCTTGGTAGCCCCAGGAGCTCTCGTCGATCTCGCCGGTGATGAACTCGATCGCGTTGACCGAGCCGCCCAGCTCGTCGACCTTCGTGATGAGCTCGAGCGCGCGGCTCTCGATCTCGTCGGTGAGCGCCTCGACGAAGTACGAGCCGGCGAACGGGTCGACGGTGTCCGCCGCGCCCGACTCGTGCGCGAGGATCTGCTGGGTGCGCAGCGCGGTCTTGGCCGCGGTCTCGCTCGGGAGCGCGAGCGCCTCGTCGAACCCGTTGGTGTGCAGCGACTGCGTCCCGCCGCACACGGCGGCGAAGCCCTGCAGCGCGACGCGCACGATGTTGTTGACAGGCTGCTGCGCGGTGAGCGTCACGCCCCCGGTCTGCGTGTGGAAGCGCAGCATCTGCGACTTCGGGTTCTCCGCCCCGAAGCGGTCGCGCATGATCGACGCCCACATCCGCCGCGCCGCGCGGAACTTCGCGACCTCCTGGAAGACGTTGTTGTGGCCGTTGAAGAAGAACGCCAGCCGCGGCGCGAAGTCGTCGACCGCGAGGCCCGCGTCGAGCGCGGCCTGCACGTAGGCGATCCCGCTCGACAGCGTGAAGGCGACCTCCTGCACCGCCGAGCAGCCCTTCTCGCGGAAGTGGTAGCCCGAGATCGAGACGGTGTTCCAGCGCGGCACGTTCTCCTTGCAGTGCGCGAAGAGGTCCGTCGTCAGGCGCATGGAGTGCTGCGGCGGGAAGATGTAGTTCCCCCGCGCGATGTACTCCTTGAGGATGTCGTTCTGGGTCGTGCCGCGGAGCTTCGCCGAAGGCACGCCCTGCTCCTCGCCGACGAGCTCGTAGAGCGCGAGCAGCACCGCGGCGGGCGCGTTGATCGTCATCGAGGTGGAGACCTCGTCGAGCGGGATCTGGTCGAACGCCGTGCGCATGTCGTCGATCGAGTCGATCGCGACGCCCGTGCGGCCGACCTCACCGAGGCAGCGCGAGTTGTCGGAGTCCAGCCCGAGTTGCGTGGGCAGGTCGAAGGCCATCGACAGCCCGGTCGCACCGCGCGCGATGAGGTAGCGGTAGCGCTCGTTGGACTCCTTCGCGCTCGCGTAGCCCGCGTACTGGCGCATGGTCCAGACCTGCTTGCGGTACATCTCGCGGTGCGGCCCACGCGTGTAGGGGAAGTCGCCGGGCGCGCCGAGGCGGTCCTCCAGCCCGTCGGCGACGTCGCCGGCCCCGTAGAGCGGCTCGATCTCGATCCCGGAGTCCGTGAAGTGCCGCGGGTCGTCGGGGCCCGTGATGGGGGCGACGGTGAGGCGTTCCTCTTCGGTGGCCATCGCCGGATCGTACCCCCGGGCGGGCGAGGTGCCCGCCCGGGCGCTCAGGCCACGCGCGCGACCACCGTGGTGTGGAACGCCAGGCGGTGCTCCTCGACCACCGTGAAGCCCGTCGCCTCGAGCATCGCACGGACCGCGCCCGGCGAGATGCCCCAGTACCACGGCACGTAGCCGGCGCCCGCGCGGAACGGCTCGGTGAGCCCGGGGTGGGTGCCCGGCCGCGGCGCGAAGTCGCAGCGCGTCCCGGAGAGCGGCAGCGTCTCGGTCGCGAGGATCAGCGTGTCGGCGGTGATCGCGCGCAGGCGCTCGAGCGTCAGCAGCGGATGCGGCGCGTGGTAGAGCACGCCCGAGCACCAGACGACGTCGTGCGGCCCGACGGCCTTGATCGTCGCCAAGTCGTGGAGGTCGCCCTGGACGAAGCGCACCTTGGAGCCGCGGTGTTCGTGCTCGGCCGAGTACGCCTCGCTCACGCCCATCACGTCGACTCCGGTCACCTCGCGGGCGCCCGCCGCCTCGGCCGCGAAGGCGATCGCCCCGTCAACCGACCACATGCACCCTACGTCGGCGAACGAGCGCCCGCGGACGTGGCGGGCCACGAGCTCCTCCCGCGGCGGCGTTCCGCGGGAGAGGCGCTGGCGCAGGCGGACGACGGGGCGCATGGAGGCCGGAGGCTACGGCGTCCGCGGACCGCGGCGGCGGCTGGCGGGGGGACCGTGCTGCGGGGTGGGCTACGGTTCGTGCCGTGATCGTGCGCGTGAGGCTCTTCGCGGCGCTGCGCGAGCGCGCGGGGACCGACCGGCTCGAGCTCGAGCTTCCCGACGGCGCGCGCGTCGCCGACGCGCTGGCCGCCGTCGACGGCCTGGCCGAGGGCCTGCCCCTCGTGCTCGCCGTCAACCGCGAGTACGCCGCGCGCGACCGGGTGCTCCACGAGCGCGACGAGCTCGCCGTCGTGCCGCCCGTCTCAGGGGGAGCGGCGCAGGTGTGGACCGCCGTCGTCGACCACGCGCTCTCGCTCGACGCGCTCGTCGCCCGGGTGCAAGACGGCCGCGCGGGAGCGGTGGTGACCTTCTCCGGCGTCACGCGCGACGTCGCCTTCCTCGACTACGAAGGCTACGTCGAGATGGCCGAGCGCGAGCTGCGCCGCATCGTCGACGAGGCGGTCGCCGAGCACGGCCTCTGCGCCGCCGCCGCCGAGCACCGCACGGGCCGCGTCGTCACCACCGAGGCGTCGATCCTCGTCGCGGCGAGTGCACCCCACCGCCCGGCGGCCTTCGCCGGTGCCCGCCGGATCATCGACGAGATCAAGGAGCGCCTCCCGATCTGGAAGCAGGAGGAGGGCGCCTGGAAGCACGAGCACGTGCCCCCGGCGCCCTCCTGAGCGGGGCGCGGTCAGGCGCCGCCGCCCGTCGTCACGAGCACGTTGGCGAAGCCCGTCTCGCTGCCGGCCGCGGTCTTGGTCCCGAGGTAGATCGCCTTGGCCCGGAAGCGGCCGACGGCGGGCGGGCGGAAGCCGACGCGCGCGGTGCCGTTGCTGGCCCGCACGTCGACCGACCGCAGGAACAGCCACCCCGCCTCGGGGTCGAAGCGCTGGAAGGTCACGCGGACCGGGCCGCCGACGGCCGGCCGCAGCCGCACCCCGACCGAGAGCGTCGCTCCGAGGCGCCCGCGGGCGCGCGCCACCCCGGAGATCGAGATGCTCGCGCGCGTGATCGTCCGGGACGAGCGCCGCAGGCGGTAGCGCCCACGGGTGCCGGCGTTCGCCTGGATCGCCACGAAGTAGCGCCCCGGCGCGATCTCGCGGTTGATCGCCGCGCCCTGCTCGATGAGTCGGCCGCGGTCGTTGCGCAGCTTCATCTCGAGCCCGTCGGGGCCCGCGAGCGAGAGCTTCAGGCGCGATCGGCTCTTGAGCTGGAAGCGGTAGAGGTCCACGCGGTTGACCCCGCTCGCGGCGAGCGCGCCGGACGTCGTCTGCTGGTTGGCCAGGAACACTCCCGGCGCCGAGTCGTTCGGCCCTGCGGGCGCGACCTGGAGGTGGTAGCGCTGCGGACCGCGCGCCCCGGCCGGCGTGAACGCCCGGAACACGTAGCGGCCACCCGCGCGGCGCGCCGGGGTGAAGAGCCGATAGGCGTCGCAGCCCTCGACGAACTCGGGGCCGTCCTCGTCGAAGTCGGTCGTCCCCGGGGCGTACAGGGCGACGTTCGCCCGGCACACGTACTCGGGCGTGTCCTCGTCGGCGTTGGCGGTGCTCGCGGCGTCGGGCGGGGTCACCGGCACCACGTTGATGCGGTAGGTGACGCCTTCGCGCATCGTGTAGGAATAGGCCTCCGCCGGGCGCAGGACGCGGTCGAGCGTCGAGGTCACGCCGCCGCGACCGAGCGGGCTGCCCGGCGGCTTGACCTCCGGGGCCGCCGCGGAGAGCAGCAGCGCGAAGCGGTCGGCGACCGAGCCGGGCCGGCGCGAGACGCGGATGAGCACCGTCTGGCCGGCCTTGACCCCGAAGGAGAGGGCGGCGCCGCCCTTCTCGTCGGAGTCGTCCGCGTCGAGGAAGCTGAGCTGGGAACGGACCTGCCGGAACGCCGCGATCTGCCCGTCGAGATCTCCCGTCGCCTTGAACGTGGCGGTGAAGCGCCCGTCGGTCGCGGCGACGTATTGGTACCAGACCGCCGCGGCGCTGCCCTCGTCCTGCCCGACGGTGGCCTCCACCAGCGTCCCCCGGACATCGGCGGGGAGCGCGGGCACGGCCTGGGCCGCGGTCCGGTCGTCGTTCGGCGGGGGCGCGGCGGACGCGCCGGCCGCCGGTGCCACCATCAAGGTCAGCAGGGCGAGGGTGACGATCCGGGGGAGGCGCATGTCGGTGTGACGCACCGTACCTGCGGAAGTTACGGTCGACCAGGGCGCGTGGCCGCTCAGCTCACACGGCGCCGCCCGCGGCGTTCGGCGCGGTCGGATCGGCGGCCTCCTCGGAGCCGTGCTCGCGGGCCAGGTACTCCTCCGCCCACATCGGGTTCTCGCGCGACCGCTCGACGGTGCGCAGCAGGTCGCTCATCGTCGCGACCTCCTCGACCTGCTCCTTGAGGAACCACTGGATGAACTGCTCGGACTGGAAGTCGCCGTGCTCACGCGCGACCGCCGCGAGCCCCTCGATCTGGCGGGTGACCTTGCGCTCCTGCTCCAGCGCGACGGCGACGGGCTCGACGATGTCCGCGAAGCCGTTCTTGGGGCCGGCGACGGCCGGGATGACTGCAACCTCGTCGGCGTCGAGGAGGTACTTCACCATCATCATCGCGTGGTTGCGCTCCTCCAGGGCCTGGGCGTAGAAGAAGCTCGCCAGCCGCGGCAGCGTCTCGTCGTCGTAGTAGATCGCGACCGCGACGTACTGCTGGCTGGCGGCGAACTCGTTGGCGATCTGCACGTTGAGCTTGGCGACGAACGCGGAGGCGGGCATCCGCGCAGCTTAGGGTTAGGGACGCCTAACATGTAGGACGGATGGCGACCACGGTCACGGCCAAGAAGTCCTGCTGCAAGGACAAGCCCCGCTGCAAGCGGTGCCCCGTCGTGCTCAAGCGCCTGGCGGACGGCGGGCTGGCCGCGCGGGTCGACAAGCGGCACTACGTGATCTCCCCTGCCGTCACGAAGCGGGACATCAAGGCGGCGCGGCGCCCGGGTAAGCCGGGTGCTCGCTAGCCTGCGGCGGCTATGGCCACTGCACTCGTGACCGGCGGTGCCGGGTTCCTCGGCTCGCACCTCTGCGACGAGCTCCTGCGCCGCGGGCACCGCGTCATCTGCGTCGACAACTTCGAGACGGGCAACCTCACGAACATCGAGCACATCCGCGTGCCGGAGTTCGTGGTGATGCACGTCGACATCGTGAAGCCCTTCCACGTCGAGGAGCCCGTCGACTTCGTCTACCACCTGGCCTCGCCGGCGTCGCCGATCGACTACCTCAGGTTGCCGCTGCACACGCTCAAGGTCGGCTCCCACGGCACCCACCACGCGCTCGGACTGGCCAAGAAGCACCGTGCGCGCTTCCTCACCGCGTCCACGTCGGAGGTCTACGGCGATCCGCAGGTCCACCCGCAGCCCGAGTCCTACTGGGGTCACGTCAACCCGATCGGCCCGCGCGGCGTCTACGACGAGGCCAAGCGCTACGCCGAGGCGCTCACGATGGCCTATCACCGCCAGCAGGGGGTCGACACGGCGATCATCAGGATCTTTAATACTTTCGGGCCCCGGATGAGAGCCCATGACGGCCGGGCGATTCCCACGTTCCTGCGCCAGGCGCTGCAGGACCGGCCGATCACCGTATTCGGAAGCGGTTCGCAGACGCGCTCGTTCTGCTACGTCGACGACCTGATCCGCGGCATGATCGCCCTGGCCGAGAGCGGCGAGCATCTGCCCGTCAACGTCGGCAACCCCAACGAGTTCACCCTCCTCGAGCTGGCCCACGCGGTCATCGAGGCGACGGGCTCGTCGTCGGAGATCGTCTTCGAGGCGCTGCCGACCGACGACCCCCAGGTCCGCCGTCCCGACATCACGCGCGCCCGGGAGCTCCTGGGCTGGGAGCCCGCGGTGGAGCTGCGTGAGGGCCTGCGCAGGACCATCGACGGCTCGACGCCGGAGGATCTCGTCGGGTCGCCGCGCTAGCGTCTGCCATCGCAGGCTGGAGAAAGCCCGTTACTTCGGGCTCGGTCCGGCGTTTGGTAGGGGAGATGCCGGTGACGCAGGAGCCCACGCAGGTGCAGGAGCCGGACAGCCCGCCCACGCTCGTCGCCTCTCCCCTGCCCGAGCGCGACGTCCGCGCGCGCCGCCCCGCGCTGCTCGGCTTCGTCCTCAAGCTCGACACGCTGCGCCGCTTCGGGCGCGTCGTGAGCCTGCTGGCCCTGGACTTCGGGTGCCTGTTCGCGGCGATCTTCACGGCGCTGGCCGTCAAGGCGGCGCTGCTGCACGACTGGAACCCGGCGGCCTCGCTGCAGGAGGCGCAGGACACGATCTCCTTCGCCTACCTCATCACCGCGCTGCTGTTCGCTCGCTCGGGCCTGTACTCCGAGCGCGGCATGCGGCCCGGGCTGACGCGGATCGTCGGCTCGCTGTTCCAGACGATGGTCGTGACGCTGATCTTCGCGCTGGTCAACGGCGAGACGTTCTCGAGCTTCTACATCTTCTACGGCACGCTGTTCTTCGCCGTGCTCTACGTCTCCTCGGCGCGCTGGGCCTACGAACGGGCCACGGGCTCCGTCCTGCGGGCTGCGGGCTACCGGCGCCGTGCGGTGCTCGTCGGGACGGGCAAGCACATCGAGGCCGTCGCGCACGCGCTGCGCGACGCGCCGGACCACGAGGGCATCGAGGTCGTCGGGTTCATCTCGCTGACGCCGCGCCCGGACAACGGGCTGCGGTCGCTCGGCACCCTGGACGAGATCGGGCGCGTGCTTGCCGAGAACCGCCTCGACGAGGTGATCATCGCCGACCCCGAGTTCCCCCAGCAACAGGCCGTCGAGCTCGTCGACCGCTGCCATCAGAAGGGTGTGCGCGTGCGCGTGGCCCCCTCCACGATGGAGATCCTCATCCACCGCGCCGAGTTCGTCCCGGGGCAGTCGGTCCCGCTCTTCGAGCTCAAGCCCCCGGTCTTCGACGGCATCGACTTCGCGGTCAAGCGCGCCTTCGACCTCGTGCTCAGCGGGCTCATCCTGCTCGTCCTCTCCCCGCTGCTGATCGGCATCGCCCTGGCGGTCTTCGCGACCTCCCGCGGGCCCGTCTTCTACCGCTCCGTGCGCCCCGGGATCGGAGGACTGCCGTTCGCCTGCCTGAAGTTCCGCACGATGCACCGCGACGCCGACCAGCGCCAGGCCGACCTCGAGTCGCTCAACGAGGCCAAGGGCGCGCTGTTCAAGATCCGCGACGACCCGCGGATGACGCGCGTGGGGCGGTTCCTGCGCAGGTACTCGCTCGACGAGATGCCGCAGCTCGTCAACGTGCTGCGCGGCGAGATGTCGCTCGTCGGGCCGCGCCCGCTGCCCCAGCGCGACTACGACCGCCTCGAGGACTGGCATCGCAAGCGCTACCTCGTCCTCCCGGGGATCACGGGGCTGTGGCAGGTCTCCGGGCGCTCCGAGCTCGACTTCGACGACCTCGTGCGGCTCGACTTCCTGTACCTGGAGCGGTGGTCGCCGTTCCTGGACCTGACCATCATCATCAAGACGATCCCGGCCGTCCTCATGCGGCGCGGCGCGTTCTGAGCGCCCGGGGGGTCACCGTCGCGGTCGTCGTCCTCGTGGCGGCCGTCCTCGTCGCGGGCGTCGTGCTGCGCGTGCTCGACGCCCGCGGGCCGAGTGCCGTGGCGCTGCCCGGTGCGCTGAAGGCGGCGGCAGGCGATCGGCTGCTGGGGACCGCGGTCGACGACGGCGCGCTCCAGCACGAGGAGGGCTACCGCGACGACCTGGCGCGGCAGTTCTCGTCGGTCACGCCGGAGAACGCGATGAAGTGGGCGGTGCTCGAGCCCGAGCGCGGGCACGTCGACTGGACGGGGGCCGACCGCCTCGTGGACTTCGCGGTCAAGCACCACCAGGCCGTGCGCGGGCACACGCTCGTCTGGTTCGGCCAGAACCCGGGCTGGGTCGAGGCGCTCAAGGGCGACGAGCTGCGGCAGGTCGTTCGTGAGCACATCCGGACGACGATGGCGCGCTACCGCGGGCGCGCGAAAGTCTGGGACGTGGTCAACGAGCCGTTCGAGGACGACGGGAAGCGGCGCCAGTCGGTCTTCCAGCGCGAGCTCGGTGACGGCTGGGTGGAGGACGCGCTGCGCACCGCCCGCGTCGCCGACGCCGACGCGAAGCTCTACGTCAACGAGATCGGCGCCGAGGCGCCCGGGCCGAAGTCCGACGCGCTGTTCACGCTCGTCAAGCAGCTCCAGGCGGGTGGGGTCCCGCTCGACGGCGTCGGCTTCCAGGCGCACTTCGCGCGCGACGGGGTCCCGGAGGGCTTCCGCGCGAACCTCGAGCGCTTCGCGGCGCTCGGCCTCGACGTCGCGATCACCGAGTCCGACGTGGCGCTGACCGAGCCGGCGGGCCGTTCGGCGCTGCGCTCGCAGGCGCGGACCTTCCGCGACACGGTCGAGACCTGCCTGGCGATCCCGCGCTGCCGCTCGATCACGTTCTGGGGCTTCACCGATCGGCACTCGTGGATCCCGGCCACCCAGCCCGGCCGGGGCTCGGCGACGCTGCTCGACGCGGAGCTGCGCCCGAAGCCCGCCTATCGCGCGGTCCTCAAGGCATTGAAGCGCCGATAGCGCGAAGCTGGGCGCGTGAGCCCGCCAAGCCAGCGAGCCGAACGGCCGGCGATCGATCGGCGCTGGGAGAGCGTCAACCCCTGGGAGCGCGAGGATTCCCGGCTCGGTCCGCGGCGCCTGTTCGGGCTGATGCGCGCATCGCTGCGGCTCGTGTGGCGGGCGAGCCCGTCGGAGACGATCAGCCTCCTCGTGGTGCAGGTGCTGTCCGGGCTGGCGCTCCCCGTCCAGGTCCTGGCGGCGAAGTGGGCGCTGGACTCGATCTTCGACGCCAGCCGCGCGAACGGCGGCATGAAGGACGCGCTGCCGGCGGTCGTGGCCGCGCTCGCCGCGATGACCGCCGGCCAGATCGTCGCGACCACGGCCAGGCACCGCCAGCGCCTGCTGCCCGAGCTCGCGGGCCAGGCGGCGCAGGAGATGTTGGCCGAGAAGGCCGCGGCGATCGATCTGGAGGCGCTGGAGACGCCCGCGTTTCACAACCGGCTGAACCGCGCGCAGAACGAGGCCTCGTTCCGGCCCGCGAACATGGTCTCGGACATGGCGCGGATCGTCAGCTCGACGGTCGCCGTGGTCGGTCTGGCGGGGCTGCTGCTCACCGTCCACCCGCTCCTGGTCATCGGGCTCTTCGTCGCCATGCTGCCGCTCTCGTGGGCCAGCATGGCCGGGGGGCGCGCCTACTACCGCTACGCGGTCCGGCGCACGCCCAAGCGACGGGCGATCGGCTACCTGCAGGGCCTGCTCTCGCAGCTCGACTCGGGCAAGGAGATTCGCGCGTTCGCCCTCGGGCCGTATCTGCTCGCGCATCGCAAGCGGCTGTTCGACGAGGAGATGGCCGACCTGCGACAGCTCATCCGGGGGCGCCTGCGGCGCGATGTGCTGGCGACGCTGGCCAGCTCGGCCGTCATCGCCGGGGGGGTGGTGTTCATCCTCTGGCTGCACTTCTCGCAGCGGATCTCGCTCGCCGAGACGGTCGCGGCGGCCGGCGCGCTGCTGCTCATGCTGCCGCGGATGAACGCGCTGACGGGAGCGGTGGGACAGTTGCACGAGAACGCGCTGTTCGTGGAGGACCTGTGGTCCTTCGTCGCCGTCGAGTCCCGCCAGACCTCGCCCGACGCGTTCACGGCGCTCCCGGAGACGCTCACCGCCGTCCGCGTCGATGACCTCACCTTCCGCTACCGCGACGGCGACGCGCCCGTCCTCCGCGGCGTGTCGATGGAGATCCGGCTCGGCGAGACGGTCGCCGTCGTGGGGGAGAACGGCGCCGGCAAGACGACCCTCGCAAAGCTCCTGTGCCGCCTGTACGACCCCGAGAGCGGCACGATCACGTGGGACGGCCGCGACCTGCGCGCGTGCGATCCGGACGAGCTGCGCAAGCGGATCGCGGTGATCTTCCAGGACTTCGTGCGCTACGACCTGTCGGCGCGCGAGAACATCGGATTCGGCGACGTCGGTGCGATGGGCGACGCGGTCGCGATCGCGGAGGCCGCCCGTCGCGCGGGGGCCGCCGACTTCCTCACCGTGCTTCCCGACGGCTACGAGACACGGCTGGGCCGCCGGTTCATCCACGGTCACGAGCTCTCGATCGGGCAATGGCAGCGCGTGGCGCTGGCCCGCGTGTTCTTCCGCGACGCGCCGCTCGTGATCATGGACGAGCCGACCGCCTCACTGGACGCGCGCTCCGAGCACGAGCTGTTCAAGACCATGCGCGGCCTCTTCCACGACCGAGCGGTTCTGCTGATCTCACACCGCTTCTCCAGCGTGCGCATGGCCGATCGGATCTACGTCCTGCGCGACGGCGCCGTGGTCGAGGTCGGCACGCACGACGAGCTCATCGCGAGCGATGGCCTCTACGCGGAGCTGTTCGGTCTGCAAGCGGCCGCCTACACCGAACGCCCGGACTGAGCGCCGAAGGTACGTTCTCGGTCGATGACTCCCGCGGAGGCGCTCATCCCGTGGCCCGGCGCAGCCTGACGCCCCACGACCTGTCAGGCCTCGAGGGGCTGTCCGGGGCGGCGCTCTCGCCCGACGGTCGCCGGCTCGCGTACACGCGCACGCGGCCGAGCCGCACGGCGACGTTCCACAAGTACGACCTCCTGTCGGGCGGCGACCGCGGCGACGTCTGGGTCGTCGATGCCGCCGGCGGTGACCCGCAGAACCTGACGCGGGGTGCGGACGACGGCTCGGGTCATTGGGCGCCCATCTGGTCGCCGGACGCCCAGCGGCTCGCCTGGCTGTCGACGCGAGGCGGCAACGTCTGCGCGTGGGCCTGCGAGATCGGCTCGCGGCAACCGCATCGGCTGTGCGCGGGAGCGGTGGACCTCAGATCTCACTCCTCGCCGATGCTGTGGGTGTCCGACGAAGCGCTCCTGCTGGCCACCATGCCCGAAGGTGAGCGCCCGGCCCGCATGGACATCGAGATACGCGCGGCCGAGATCGCGATGCGCGAGTGGCCGAAGGCGTGGAGGGGGCTGGAGCCCACCGCGAGCGTGCTCGACAGCGGCGCGGCGGAGCCGTTCGATGCGCGACCGCAGGGCGCGCTCGTGCTCGTGAGTGCGGCGACCGGCGCGGAGCGCACCGTGATGCGGGGCCTGTTTCGCGACCTGCGATCCGCTCCCGACGGGCGCCATGTCGCCTTCTTTCGTGAGGTCGACGTGCGCAGGCCGCACCCGGAGCGCAAGCTCGAGCGGCTGCGCCGCGAGGTCTCCCGTCTCGGCATCGTCACCGCGGACGGAACGCTGCTCGTCGACGAGGTTCGGGGGGTCGAGCTGCCGGTCGGCACGTCGCTTCGCTGGTCTCCCGACAGCGCGGAGGTGGCGTTGCTGGGCGACGTGGACGCGGCAGGAGGATCGTCGAGGCAGCTCTTCCGCTACCGGTTGGCCGACGGTCGCCTGCGGCGCGAGACCGACCCCGGCCTGGAGCCGACCACGTTCCTCTGGACGGGCGACGACTCGATCCTCACGTTCGCCCGGGAGGCGCAGGGCTCGGTGCCGGAGCGCTCGGACTGGTGGCTTCTCGCCGGCGGCGAGGTGCCGCTCAAGCTGTCCGCCGACCTCGACGCGGTCCCGACGCGGCTGTTCGGAGAGGAGGGCCGCCGGTCGTTCGTCGGCCTGGGCGCCGAGGGCGTCCTGCGTCTGTCGCTGAGCGACGGTCGCTGGACCAACTTGAACGAGGGCTTCGAGCGGAAGATCGCGGCGCTCCTCTGGCCACCGGGCAGGGAGTCCGATCGCCGGACGACCGCCCGGCTCGTGCTGACGGTCGAGGACGAGACCTCCCGGGAGCGGTTCTCCCTCGATCTGCGATCGGGCGCGATGACCTCCCTGCCGGAGCCGGCGGACGACGCCTGGCTGCTGCACTTCGCGCCGGAGCACGACACCGCCGTGCACTCCGCGTCCGATCGCGCGGGCGCCGGGCTCTGGATCTCGAGGCCGGCGTTCGCGCAGCACCGCGCGATCGTCGAGACGAACACGTGGCTCCGTGACATCGCCGAAGGCGAGACCCGGCGCGTCGACTACTCAGGACCCACCGGAGAGGAGCTCACCGGCTGGCTGGTCCTGCCCGT
The DNA here is from genome assembly GCA_038321325.1 of Solirubrobacterales bacterium. Classification (GTDB taxonomy): domain Bacteria; phylum Actinomycetota; class Thermoleophilia; order Solirubrobacterales; family Solirubrobacteraceae; genus Paraconexibacter. The sequence goes on along the minus strand of JBBQEV010000001.1, from coordinate 154,909 downwards.
CGGCCATGAGCCCGGCGGGCGCCACCCCCTGATTGTCGCGATCTATCCGGGGGTCGTCTTCCGCGGCCAGGCGCCGCCGCCGATGCTGTCGATCGCTCAAGAGCACACCAACAACCCACAGCTGCTGGCCGCCCACGGCTACGCGGTGCTCTTGCCCAGCGTGCCGCTGAGTCCCGAAGGCGAGCCGAGCGATCCCTACCGCGACGTGGCGGACGGTGTTCTCCCGGCCGTCGACGCGGCGATCGAGATGGGGATCGCCGACCCGGACCGGCTCGGGCTCATGGGGCACAGCTACGGCGGCTACGGGACCTACGCCCTGATCACGCAGACGCACCGCTTCCGTGCGGCGGTGGCGCTGGCGGGGATCGCCGACCTCGTGAGCCTGTACGGGCAGTTCGACGCGCGCCTGCGCTACGAGCCCGACGCGCACGAGTACCTGCTTCAGCGCCTCGCCGAGTCGGGGCAGCTGCGCATGGGCGTCGGCCCGTGGCAGGACCCCGAGCGGTACGTGCGCAACAGTCCGCTGTTCCGAGCCGGCGACGTGCAGACGCCGCTGCTGATCATCCAGGGCGACATGGACTACGTGCCGCTCCAGCAGGGAGAGCAGTTCTTCAGCGCCCTCTACCGCCAGGGCAAGCGCGCGAGGTTCGTGCGCTACTGGGGCGAAGGGCATGTCGTCCAGAGCCCCGTGAACATCCAGGACATGTGGCAGCAGATCTTCGGCTGGTTCGACGAGCTCCTGCGCTGACTGAGCGCGCCGCGCGGCCGACGCGCGACAATGCCCCTGGATGGCCGAATACCTGCGCTTCCGCTTCCTGTTCGAGCAGATGGTCCGGCGCGAGCTGCGCCAGAAGTACCAGGGGTCCGCGCTCGGGCTGGCCTGGTACGTCGTCAACCCGCTCGTGCTGATGGGCGCCTACTACCTGATGTTCGGCGTGGTGTTCAAGTTCGCCGACGAGCCGGACTACCCCCTGTTCCTGATGGTCGGCCTCGTCGTGTGGATGTTCTTCTCCCAGTCGCTGCTCGGCGCCGCGCCCTCGCTGCTCGACCAGGGCTCGCTGATCCGCAAGGCGCGCTTCCCGCGCGAGACGATCCCGGCCGCGGTCGTCTCGGTGCAGATGGTCACGTTCTGCGCGGTGCTCGCGCTCGTCGGGATCGTCACCGTCGCGTTCCGCGGGACCGTCTCGCCGGCGCTGCTGCTGCTTCCCGTCGTGCTCGCGGCCGTCTACGCGTTCACGCTCGGCCTCGCGCTGGCGGTTTCGGTGCTCCACGCCTACTTCCGTGACGTGGCGCCGATCCTCAGCGCGGCGCTGCTGCCGTGGTTCTTCCTGTCGCCGATCTTCTTCTCCCCCTCTCGGATCACCGAGAAGCCCGCCGCCCGGTTCGTCCTGGAGTGGGTCAACCCCGTCGCGCCGTTCATCCAGGGGGTGCGGACGATCCTCTACGGCGGGGACGCCCCCTCGCTCGCGACGCTCGCCTACGTCGTGGTCGCCGCGGTGCTCGCGGTCCTCGCGGGGAGAGCGCTGTTCGCGCGGCTGCAGGGCGAGCTGGCGGTGGTGGTGTGATCGCTCCCGGGGAGATCGTCCTGGAGGGGGCGAGCCGCGCGTTCTCCGTGCGCGCCGACCGCGGCGCCACGCTGAAGGAGCTCCTGCTCCGGCGGCGGATCGCCGGGCCGGCCCCGATCCGGGCGCTGGACGGCGTCTCGCTGCGGATCACGCCCGGGGAGACGGTCGGGATCGTCGGGCGCAACGGCGCGGGGAAGTCCTCGACGCTGCGGGTGCTCGCCGGCATCATCCCGCTCGACGCCGGCCGCGTGGAGGCGGGCGGCAACGTCGTGTCGCTGCTCGAGCTCGGCGCGGGCTTCGGCCGCGACTTCTCCGGGCGGGAGAACATCCTGCTCAACGGCGCGCTCCACGGCCTCGACAAGCCGGCGATCGAGGCGGTGACACCGGCGATCATCGACTTCTCCGAGCTCGGCGCGTTCATCGACGTCCCGGTGAAGACGTACTCGAGCGGCATGTTCGTGCGCCTCGGCTTCGCGATCGCCGCGCACCTGGCCGCCGACACGCTGCTCATCGACGAGGTGCTCGCCGTCGGCGACGAGGCCTTCCAGCGCAAATGCGAGGCGCGGATCGCCGAGGCGGTGGCGGGCGGCGCCACGCTCGTGCTCGTCTCCCACGACGCGTCGCTGGTCGAGCGGACCTGCGCGCGGGTCGTCGTGCTCGACGGCGGCCGCGTGCAGTTCGACGGGCCCGCCGCGGCGGGCATGGCGTTCTACCACCGGACGATGGGCACGCCCGTGGACGCCGTCGCGCACCCGGCGGAGGCGTCCGCGTGAGCCCCGAGGAGGCGCTCGCCGCGGCGCGGGCGCGGGCGGCGGAGGCGCGCGCGGCGGGCGGGTACGCAGACCTCGGCGGCCTGACGATCGCGCCCAAGGACCGGATCGGCACCGATCAGCTCATGGAGTGGGCGGTGCTCGAGCCCGACGAGACGACGATGCGCTCGACGCGCCGGCTCGGCCTGCCGATCACGTACTTCAAGCGGACGCTGCTCCACGTGCTGCGCCAGTACCACGGGGAGCTGACCGCCGAGCAGTCCCGCTTCAACCTCCACCTGCTCGTCCACGTGGCCGAGCTCGAGGACCGCATCGCGCGGCTCGAGGCCGAGCGCGGCGCGTGAACGTCCACCAGGTCCTCAGCGGCGCCGGGCCGCACGACGCGGTCTCCAACCAGGCGCGGGCGTTCCGGGCGCTCTTCGCGGAGTGGGGCTGGGGCGGCGCGGACGTCGCCGCGGGGATCGATCCGCGCGTCGGCCGCGCCTTCTCGCCGCTGGGCGCGCTCGCCCCGGCGCCGGGCGACACGCTGCTCATCCACTACTCGGCCTACGCGCCGCGGCTGCGCGCCGTCCTCGACCGGCCGCAGCGCAAGGTCCTGCTCTCGCACAACGTGACGCCCGCGCGGTGGTTCTGGGACTACGAGCCGCGGATCGCGATCCAGTGCGCGCTCGGGCGCCAGCAGCTGCCGGAGTTCGCGGCGCGCTGCGACGTCGTCGCGGGCGTGAGCGCGTTCAACGCCGCCGAGCTCGGCTCCGACCGGGTGGTGCCGATCCTCTTCGACCCGGCGGGCCTCGGCGCGCCGCGCGCCGCCGAGCCGGCCGGCGCGCCGACGCTGCTCTTCGTGGGGCGCCTGGCGCCGCACAAGCGCCAGGACGAGCTCATCCGCCTGGTCGCCCTGCTGCGGCGCAACGGGCTGCCCGACGCGCGGCTCGTGCTCGTCGGGGAGCCGATGAAGCCGTGGTACCTCGAGGAGCTGCGGGGCCTCGCCGATGCGCTGGCGCCCGGCGCGGTGACGTTCGCCTCGGGGCTGAGCGCGGAGGAGCTCGCGGCGGCCTACGCGGCGGCCTCGCTGTTCGTCTGCCTCTCCGAGCACGAGGGCTTCTGCATCCCGGTGCTCGAGGCGTTCCACGTCGGCGTGCCCGTGGTCACGCGCCCGGTCGGCGGCATCCCGGAGGTTGCCGGCGACGCGGCGCTCCTAGTCGCCGACCGCGACCTCGCGGTGGTCGCCGAGCTCTGCCGCGTCGTGCTCGAGGACGCGTCGCTGCGCGCGACGCTGCGCACCCGGGGGGCGGCGCGCGTCGCGCACTTCGCGCGCGGCCCGGTCGCCGCGCAGTTGCGCGCCCTGCTCGAGGGCTGACTGCCGCCCGGTGCGGTGATCGCGAGAAGGCGGATCCGGCTGCTGGGGAGCCGCCTCTGCCTTCTCGCGGCGCTCAGCGTCGCCTCGCGCGGCCGCCGGTGCTCGGCGTCGCCTCTCGCGTGGCCGCCGCACGGCCGCCGCCGCTCAGGTCGTGACGCGCTCGACGGTCTGCACCATGAGCTGCGAGCAGGCCGAGCGGCCCGGCACGCCCGGGCGCTGGCGGTAGAGCGTGAAGGCCTGGATGCGCATGACGACGCCCGCCGCGTCCGCCGGGGCGGGCGCGTCGTTCTTGGTCAGGATGTAGTCGGCCTTGCGCGACGTCGGGACGTGCGGGTAGCTCGTGTGCAGCAGCGGCCGCTGCGAGCAGAGCGGCTGGCCGTGGAGCCAGAACGCCGCCCAGTTCTGCTCCTGCGGGTCGATGTCGAGGCGCACCGAGCGGCCCGGCGGCAACCTGGCGTCCACGGAGCGCAGCTCCAGCACGAAGCGGGGGAGCTGGTCGAACGTCTGCCCGATCTCCAGCCGCGCGCTCCCGAGCGCCGAGACGAGCAGCAGGCCGACCGCGAGGTAGCCGAGCGCCGGCCGGCGCAGCCGCGCGAAGCCCGCCGCGGCCACGGCCAGGATCACGGGCGCGACGAAGGCCAGCGTCTTGAAGTGGAAGTACCAGCCGAAGTCGCGGATCCGGAACAGGACGGTGAACACGGCCGTGAACGCGAACAGGCCGTAGAGCCCCTTCCGCAGCGCCGCGGGCTGGTCGCGGAGGGCGAGGAAGAGCGCGAAGCCGATCGGCCCGGCGGCGACGGCGAGGAACCCCCACGTGTCCATGCCGAAGAACCACGGCTCGATGAACCACGTCCGCAGGTCGCCGCCCCAGTTCTCCAGCCCGCGCGTGGGGTCGAAGATGATGTTCATCGCCGAGAGCATCTTCTCGAGCACCCCGAGCACCGGCACGGAGAAGACCAGCGCGAGCGGCACGATCCACGCGAGGCTCCGCCGGCCGCGGTACAGCCGCCGCAGCTCGCGGACCCGCCGGCGGTGCGGCCACAGCACGACGACGACGGGAACCAGGGGGATCGGCAGCGCGAGCGGGTAGGCGAACGCGAGGATCGCCAGGAACATCGCGAGCATCACGATCCCCCCGCGCGTCCGCTCACGCACCAGCCACCAGGACAGCACGAAGGCGAACGGCATCGCCATGAAGCCCCACGTCTGGTTGAAGTACGGGTGCATCACCGTGTGGAGCACCATCCGGTCGAGGCCGACCAGCCCCATCGCCGCGAGCGCCGCCCAGCGTGGCGCGCTGAGGACCTCCCGGACGAACAGGAAGAACCCGAGCGCCGCGAGGCCGAGCAGGACGGCGGCCACGGTCGAGATCGTCTCGAAGACCTCCAAGCCGCTGAGCCGCGCGGCACCCCCGAGCGCGTAGTAGATCGGCTGCTTGGAGCGCCACACGAGCGGCATCTGGTCGACCGGCCCGGCCGCGTTCACCGCGGTCGGGTAGTTCTCCTGCAGGAACATCGCCGAGCCCACCGCGAGGTGCGCGTCCTGCCCCTGACCCTCGACGGTCGCGAAGCCCGCGCGGAAGAGCGGCACGAGCGCCACCGCCGTGACGAGCACCGCGATCCACACCGGCCACGCGACCCGGCGAGCCTGCGCGAGCGCGGCCGGGCGACCGGCGAGCGGCCGGCCCCGCAGCGCGACCACGGCGAGGGCCGCGCCGGCGAGCAGCACGAGCGCGAGGTTCACGTCGAAGGGCACCGCGAGGAAGCCGAGCACCGTCATCGCCAGGCCCGTCGCGCACGCGCCGACCGGCAGCACCCACAGCGCCTCGTGGGCCCGGAGCCCGTCCGGCAGCCAGCGCCGGGTCAGCCCGAAGCCGGTGACGCCGAAGAGCGCGACCGTCGCGGCGCCCGCCCGGGCCAGCGGCACCACGGCCCCCCGGCCGACGACACCGAGGTCGACCGCGAGCTTCACCGCGGCCAGCGCGGTGAGCAGCGCCAGGCCGAGCGAGACCGCCCGCCGGCGCCGCGGGCTCGGGCTCAGGCGGGGTGGTGGTGGCGCGCCTGCGCCATCACCCGGCTCATGAAGACCGGGTTGCCCAGCAGGTACCGGCGCCACATCCGGTTGGGCTCGATCGCGAGTCGGAAGATCCATTCCAGGCCATTGTCCGCCAACCAGGCCGGCGCGCGCGGCACGCGTCCCGAGACGTAGTCGAAGAGGGCGCCGACGGTCCACAGGACGTCGGTGTCGATGCGGTGCGCGTTGCGCTGCACCCACAGCTCCTGCTTCGGCGAGCCCATGCCCACGAGGACGATGTCGGGGCGCTTGGCGTTGATGTCCTCGATGACCCGCTCGTCGTGGGCCGAGCCGAGCTCGAAGTAGCCGTGGTGGTGGCCCGCCACGCGCAGGTCCGGATGGGCGCTGCGCAGGCGCTCGGCGGCGCCCTGGGTGACGCCGGGCTCCGAGCCGAGCAGGTAGACCGACTGGCCGGCCGCCTCGCACAGCGACGCGAGGTCCCAGACCCAGTCGGCGCCCGTCATGCGGTGCGGGATCTCGACCTCGAGGGACTTCGCGGCCAGGCGGACGCCGTAGCCGTCGCAGTAGACGAGGTCGGCGGACTGGAGCGCGGCGCGCAGGGCCGGCTTCTCCTGGGACTGATTGAGCACGTGGGCGTTGACGTACATCACGCGGCGGGCCCCGCGCCCGTCGCCGACCCAGCCCGTGATGCGACGCAGCATGTCGGCGGGGCGTGCAAGGTCCACCGGGATCTCGAAGATCCGCGACTGCGCCGGGCTCACCGCCCGATCGAGTTCCTCGGCCACGCGGGCCGCGTCATCGATCACCACCATGCTCTGACCCTAGTCCTCCGATCGGGATCGCTCCCGTCCTGCTCAGTGATTTTCTCCCCTACCGCACGCAGATCATGCCGCACGTAGGGTGCCGAGCGCAATGTGGACTGTCGCCTTCGACGCGCGAGACGCCCACGCCGAGCCCGTCCGCGGGTGGGGGCGCTACGCGCGGCACCTCCTGGAGCACCTTCCGGACGCGGTGCGGCCCTACGTCACCACGAGCTCCGCGCCCGAGGTGCTGTGGGAGCAGGTCGCCTTCCCGCTGCGCGCGCGCCGCGACCGCGCGACGCTCCTGCACGCCCCGAACTGCTTCCTGCCGCTGGCGCGGCCCTGCCCCGGCGTGGTGACGATCCACGACCTCGCCTTCGAGGCCCACCCGGAGGACTTCGGGCCGCGGACCGGGGCGAAGTACCGCTGGGTGACGCCGCGGGCGGCCCGCTCGGCCGAGCGCGTCATCTGCGTCTCGGAGTTCACCGCCGGCGACGTGGTCGCGCGCTACGGCGTGGATCGCGCGAAGGTCAGGGTCATCGCCAACGCCCCGGGGCTCCCGGTCACCGACACGCCGCTCCCCGAGGGTCGGCCCTACCTCCTCGCCGTGGGCGACCTGCGGGGCAAGAAGAACCTCGGGCGCCTGATCGCGGCGCACGGCCGGCTCGGGACCGGTCACCGCCTGGTGCTCGCCGGGTTGGGGGAGCCGCCGGCCGCGCTCCCGCCGGGGGTCGAGGCGGCGGGCTTCGTCGACGACGCGCGCCTCGACGCGCTCATGCGCGGCGCCGACGTTCTCGTCCACCCCTCGCTCTACGAGGGCTTCGGTCTCGTGGTGGCCGAGGCGATGGTGCGGGGGACGCCGGTCGCCTGCGCGGACGCCACCGCGCTGCCCGAGACGGCGGGCGGCGCGGCGGTGCTCTTCGACCCGCTGTCGGTCGACGCCATCGCCGCGGGGATCCGCGAGGCGCTCGATCGCGGCGCGGAGCTGCGCGCCGCGGGGCGCGAGCGGGCGCGCGTGTGGTCCTGGGCGGCGACGGCCGCCGCGACGGTCGCCGTGTACGAGGAGCTCGCGTGAGGCCGACGACGATCCTCGTCTTGAGCGTGGACGAGGCCGGCCGCCTCGCGCACTGCCTGCCCGCCGCGCTCGCGCAGCCCGGCGCGCACGTCGTGGTCATCGACAACGCCTGCACCGACCGGACGGTCGCGCTGTGCGAGGAGCTCGGCGTCGCGCTCGTGCGGCTGCGCGAGCGGTGCTCCTACGCGGGCGCCGTCAACGCGGGCCTGGCCGCCACCACGGGCGACGTGCTCCTGCTCAACGCAGACTGCGTCCTGGCCGCGGGCTTCCTCGAGGCGGCCACGGCCGCGCTCGCCGGCGACCGGATCGGCTCGGTCGCGCCGAAGCTCCTCCGGGCGACGGGCATGGAGGCGACGGAGCGGCTCGGCGTGCTCGACACGGCGGGGATGCGGATCGACCGGCGGCGCAAGAACGGGCTCGTCGGCCACGGCGAGCCGGCGGATCGCTACGCCACGCGCGCCCCCGCGTTCGGCGGCGACGGCGCGTGCGTGCTCTACCGGCGCGCGGTGATCGACGCGTGCGCGGTCGGCGCCGAGGTGCTCGACGAGGACATGGCGCTGTGGGCCTCCGACGCCGACCTCGCGTGGCGCGCCCAGCTACTCGGATGGGGCTGCACCTACGAGCCGGCGGCGATCGCGTGGCACGTGCGCTTCTACTCGCCGAGCACGCGGTCGGCGCTCCCGGAGGCGCACCGGCGGCTGCAGTTCACCAACCGGCTGCTCATGCTGGCCAAGAACGAGACGGCCGCGGGCCTCGCGCGCGGCGGGCCGGCGATCGTGGCCTACGAGGTGCTCGCGCTCGGGCACGCGCTCCTGCGCGAGCGCCACCTCCTGCGCGGCTACTCAGACGCGGCCCGGCTGCTCCCGCGCACGCTGCGCCGCCGGCGCGTCGTGCAGGCGCGGCGCGCGCGCGGGCTCCGGCCGCCGTTCGGCCTCGCGCCGCCGCGTTGAGTGCGACCGTGCGGCCTGATTCGCGTATACCGCGAGGTAGGCCGCGCGCTCACCGCCGGCCGCGCGCCCTAGGCTCCTGGGGTGGCTCCCTACGACGTCAACGGCCGCACGGTCCTCACCACGGGGGCGGCGCGCGGGATCGGCGCCGGGCCACGCTACGTCGGGCCGGCGCTCGCCGAGGCCCTGCGGCTCGCCGATCCCGCCACCGGCGGCGACCGCGTCGAGGACGAGCTGCTCGGAGCGGCCGCGAGCGCGGGCGGGGCCTGACCGTGGGCAAGCTCAACCTGCGCGCGGTCGGGTGGGCCGTGTCGGCCCTGACGCTGGCGGCGGTCGTCTGGTGGGCGCTGCGCCAGCCGGCCCCGACCTTCCCGTCGTCCCGCGAGAACCTCCTCGCCCTCGGGCTCGCCGTCGTGCTCTACGGCGCCTGCACCGCCCTGCGCGCGGAGCGCTGGCGGACGCTCCTGGTCGACGTCGACGCGCGGCCGTCGCGCGCCGACGCCTACCGGCTCGTGCTGGTCGGCTACATGGGCAACAACGTGCTGCCCGCCCGCGCGGGGGACCTCATGCGCGTGGTGCTGATGGCGCCGCGGGCGGACACCACCAAACGCTTCGTCGTCGGGACGCTCGTCGCCGAGCGGCTGCTCGATGTCGCCGTGCTCGTCGTGCTGTTCCTCGTGCTCGCGACGACCATCGCGGGCGGCGCGGGCCTGCCGGGCGGGACGACGCTCACGGTGCTCGGCGCGCTCGCGGCGGCGGGACTGCTCGCCCTCGCGGCAGCCTGCGGGGTGCTGCGGCGCCGGGGGCTGGTCGAGCGGGCGAAGGCGTACGCCGCGCCGCTGGTCGCCTCGACGCGCAACCTGCGCGGGCGCCACGGGGCGGGGATGCTCGCCCTCACGATCCTCATCTGGCTCGGCGAGGCGGCCGTCTGGGGGTCGTGCGCGGCGGCCGTGAACCTCCAGGCGAGCCCGCTGGAGGCGCTCTACCTCGTGGCGCTCGCCTCGATGTTCGCGCTCATCCCGAGCGGCCCGGGCTACGCGGGCACGCAGGACGCGGCAACCGTCATCGGCGTCACGGCGATCGGCGGCACGAGCGCGCAGGCCGTCTCCTACCTCATCCTCGTGCGCTTCGTGCTGCTCGTCCCGATCACGCTCGCGGGCCTCGTCGCGCTCGCGCTGCGCTACGGCGGGGTCGGCGGGCTGCGCGTGGCTGCGCGGGCCTGACTCACGTGCGCGCTCGGAGGAGGACGACGTCGGCGTTGACCCCTGGCACCCTGGACCACTTCGCGTCCCCACAGATGATCGTGTGGATGTCGGCGTAGACGACCGACGTCGCGAGGATCAGCGCGTCGGGTGTCCGCAGCTTGGGCCGCGGCTCACGCCTGCTCGTGGCCCGGTAGGCGGCTTGGAGGCCGGCGGCTCGTTCTGCGACCTCCGTGTCGACCGGGACGATCGCGATGTCGAAGTCCTCGACGAACTCGCGGAGCTCCTGCTCGAGATAATGGCCGAGGAGCGCGCCCTGGAGCACCTCGCACCAGTTGACTGCGGACATCGCCAGCGAGTTTCCGCGGCTCATCGCCGCCTCGATGGCCTCCGCCGCATCGGCGTGGAGCGCGTCGCCGGCGACGAGGTACGCGATCATCGCAGAGCTGTCGACGAGGGCTAGGGCCACTCTTCGCGCGTCTTCTCGATCGCCAGCCGGGCCTCGTCGCCGCCCTTGACGCGACCGCGATGCTTGTCGAAGAGCGCGTCGAGTCGCGTCAACTCCACACGGCCGGGTCCCAGCGCCCGAACGGTGACGACATCACCCTCGCTGAGGCCGGCAGCGTCGAACGCTTGCTTGGCGATCGTGACCTGATGCTTGGAGGAGATCCGCGTGCGAGCCGCCGACTGCGCTGCGGATGCTAAGGGCCTCGCCGTATTCTTTACGGTTCTCGTCATCAGTAAAGAGTACTGCGCATCGTGAGCCCGCTGCGTGGCGGTTCAGCGGCGCACGCTGCCCGCCGGTCGGGTGCCGTCGTCAGCCCACCGCGCGCCTGAAGCTCGGCCGCTGCGCCAGTCCGGCGAGCACCCGGCGCAGGCGCGGCGCGCTCGCCGAGGCGAGCGGGAGCCGTGGGACGTGCAGCGCGCGCCCGCCGAGGGCGCAGTCGGCGATGGTGAACGTCGCGCCCGTGGCCCAGGGTCCGGCGGGGTCGAGCAGCCGGTCGTAGGCGGTGAGCTGGGCTTCGAGCGTCGCAATGCGCGCCGTCTCGTCGGACGCCGCGCCGCCGTAGACCGCGAACGACTCGACCTCCCACAGCGCCGGGCGCAGCTCGAGCGAGAGCGTGTCGAGCAGGCCGTCGATCCGCGCGCGGTCGGCCGGCGTGCCGCCGCGCAGGTCCGCGCGCGCCTCGCGCTCGGCGAGGTAGCGCAGCGCGACGTTCGACTCCGTCACGACGACGTCGCCGTCGACGAGGGTGGGGATCAGCCCGAACGGGTGGAGCTCCGCGTAGCCCGCGGGCTTCGGTGCGCCGAGCGGCACCTCGATCCGCTCGCACGGCAGCCCGAGCTCCTCGAGCAGGATCCGCACCTTGATGGCGTTCGTCGACCCGGCGTTGTCGTAGAGGCGCATCACGCCTCCGCGAGCACGTCCTCGTAGACCTGCCAGGTCGCGCGCGCCGCGTCGCCCCAGGTGAACGGCGGCGGGGCGGGCGCGGGGCGCCGGGCGGCGGCGCCGGCGGCGAGCAGGCCCGCCAGGTCGTCGACGGGGACGAACGTCGCGCGCTCCCCGAGCACCTCGTGGAGGGCGGGCACGTCGCAGGCGACCACGGGGGTGCCGCAGGCGAGCGCCTCGACGGTCGGCAGCCCGAAGCCCTCGTCGTCGGACGGGAACACCAGCGCGCGCGCCCCCGAGTAGATCGCGGCGAGGTCGTCGTCGGGGACGAAGCCCGTGAGGATCACGCCGGTCAGCTCGCGCGCCCACTGGCGCACCGGGCCCACGAGCACCAGCGGCAGCTCCCGCGGCGCGCCCGCGAGCTCCGCGACCCGCTTGCGCGGATCGGGGTGCTCCATCCCGCCGACCCAGAGGAGGTACTCCGGCGGCAGGTCGTACTTGCTGCGCGCCGCGGCGATCTCCGCGGCGTCGCGCGGACGCATCGCGGAGGTGGCCGCCTCGCCGATCACGCGGATGCGCTCCGGCCCGACGTCGAGGCGCTCGAGCACGTCGTCGGCGACGGCCTGGGTGGGGACGATGATGGCGTTCGCGCGCTCGACGGCGAGGTAGCGCAGGCGGAAGCGGATCCCGGTGCGCAGGTACTCCGTGCGGCGCTTGAGCGGCACCATGTCGTGCAACGTGACGACCTGAGGCACCCCGGGGCGCAGCTGCGCGCCGTCGAGCCACGGCGTGTGGAAGACCTGCCCCCGGCGCGGCTTGTGGCTCTCGACCACGGTGTGCTCGCCCTGGTTCTCGCGCAGGGCCTCGAGCATGCAGCGCACGTAGCGGCCGATCCCCCGAGGATCGCCCGCGCCGCGAGCGTCGAACGCGAGCTTCACGCCCGCTCCTCGCGATGAGTGCCCACGAAGCCCCGGGGGGTGGGTCCGGATCGGCGCTCGGGGGTCACAGGAGCCCTCGCAGCAGCGCGTCGAGGCGCTCGGCGTAGGCGTCGGCGTCGAAGCGCCGCGCCGCCTGCCGGGCCGCGGCCCCCATCGCGTCGCGGTCGGCGAGCACGCGCGCGATGCCGTCGGCGAGCGCGTCGGGGGAGCCGGGAGCGACGAGCGCGCCGGTCACGCCGTCTTCGACGACCTCCGCGAGGCCGCCGACGCGCGTGGCCACCACGGGCGTGCCGACCGCCATGGCCTCGGAGAGCACGGTCCCGAACGGCTCCTGGTGGGAGGGCGCGACGAGCACGTCGAGGTGGCGCATCACCCCCGGCGCGTTCTCGACCCATTCGAGGTGCTCCACCGCGTCGGACGCCCGGACGGCCGCGAGGTAGGCCGGGTCGGCGTCGTAGGGGTCGCCGCCCACGACGACGATCCTGGCGCCCGGCACCCGCTCCCGGACCCGCCCCGCGGCGGCGACGAGGTCCAGCGCGCCCTTGCGCGGCTCGATGCGCCCGACGTAGCCGATCACCGGGGCGCCGTTGACCGCCCACGGGCACGGGGCGGGCGGCGGGTCGAGGTCGATCGGGCAGTAGACGACCTTCGCGTCGAGTCCCTCGAGGCGGTCGGCGACGGCCTGGGAGGCCGCGAGCACGAGCTTCGCCTGCGACCAGTGGCGCGGCACGCGCTCGACGATGTCGTGGACGTGCAGGACCGTCCGGGCCGCGCGCAGCGCGGGAAGCAGCCGGCCGCAGACCGCCGAGTTGAGGTAGACGACGTCCCAGCGCGCGCCGAGCCGCACGGCCTTCGGCCACGACGCGACCGCCCTCGCGCCCTCCCCGGAGCCCAGGCCGCCGACGTCGAGCTTGACGTGCTCGTAGCCGAGCCCGGTCATCGGCCCGGTGTCCGATGGCGTCGTCAGCCCGACCCGCCAGCCGCGCGCCGCCAGCCGGGGGGCCAGCCGCAGGAGGGCGACCTCGGCGCCGCCCGGCTGGTCGACCGCGTTGACCCCGAGGAGGCTGGGGCCTGCGCTCACGCGCGCGCCGCCGCGAAGAACGAGCGGACCGACGCCTCGGAGGCGGCGGGATCGTTCTTGGTCGAGTGCACGACGGCGAAGCCGCGCTCGAGCAGGCGCTCGGGCGTGTCGGCGAGGCCGATGTGCTTGATCCCGAAGACGGCGTGGCAGTCGCGCAGCGCGAGGCCGCAGGCGCGGCTCATCGCCCCGAGGACGATGTCGTCCCCGAGCCGCGCGCCGAGCCAGCGCTCGGGCCGCGCGAGCCAGCCCCGGGCCGCGAGCGCGCCCACGAGCGCGGCGGAGAGCGCGCAGCCTGCCGCGACGCAGTGCTCCCCCGGCGCGTAGCCGTGGGCGCGGGCCTCGCGGAGCACACCGCGCACGAACGGGTCCGCGGGGCGTGCCCAGAGCGGCCGGCGCGGCGGCCGCCGCCAGGCCCACACCGGGCGCTCGTGGCGGCGGACCTCCCGGCTCCACCCCCGCACGTCGCGCGGCTCCCCGTTGCAGGTGCGCGAGCACGAGCCGAGGATCCCGTCGCCCGGTCGCCACGCCGCCTCCACCCGTTCGGCCACCGGCCCGATGACCAGCGCGTCGGCGTCGAGCCGCAGCACCCAGGCGCCGGGCGCGTGGCGATGCAGGTGCGCGAGCCCGGCGAGCGTCGCGGCCACCGTGCCGCCGAGCGTCCCGATGCCCCGGCCGGCCCGCGGGTTGGCGATCACCTCGACGGCGAGCGGCCACGCCGCGCGCGGTCGGCGGTCGTCGTCGACGATCACGACGGCTCCCAGGGCGGGCTCGTGCGCGGCGAGCGCGTCGAGCAGGTCGAGGACGCGCTCGCGCTCGTCGCGACCGGGGCCCGCGGGGATCAGGACTGCGGCACGGCCCATGTGGTGCGGAGACTAGATGATGGAATCACTCACCCCCTCGCGCGGCGCGATGATGTGCGGGTGCGGGTGCTCTTGGACACGACGTTCGCCCTCAGGGCCCACACCGGGACGGGCGTCTACCTCGCCCAGCTCGTGCCCGCGCTCGAGCGGCTCGGCGTCGAGGTCGTCGAGGCGCGCCAGGACGCCCGCCGCGCCCCGGGCGGCGGCGGCGTCCGCTCGGCGGTCAACCTGGCGGCCGACCTGCGCTGGGGCAACGTCGAGCTCCCGCGGCGGGCGCGGGCCACCGGCGCCGACGTCCTGCACCATCCGCTCCCGGCCCGCGCGATCGGCGCGGCGGTGCCGCAGGTCGTCACCGTGCACGACCTCGCCTTCGTCCACTTCCCCGAGGCCTTCGACCCGGGCTTCCGCCGCTACGCGCTCGTGGCCCACCGCGCGGCGGCGCGCCGCGCCGCGGCCGTCGTCGCGGTCTCCGAGGCGACCGCCGGGGATCTGCACCGGCGGTGGAACGTCCCGCGGGAGCGCATCGTCGTGGCGCGGCACGGCCCGGGTCAGGAGCCTGAGACGCGCCGTCCTCGCGCGCCGGCGCCGCGGCACTTCCTCTACGTCGGCGACGGCGAGCCGCGCAAGAACCTCGCGCTCCTGCTCGGCGGGTACGCCCGCTACCGCGCCGCCGTGGCGGTCGTCGTCGGAGCAGAGGCGCCGCTCCCCCTCGTCCTCGCGGGCACCGCGAGCGCCGCCGGCGCCCCGGGCGTCGAGGTGGTCGCCGCGCCCGGCGCGGACCTGCTGGCGGACCTCTACGCCCGCGCCGCTGCGCTCGTGCACCCGAGCCTTCACGAGGGCTTCGGCCTGACGCCGCTGGAGGCCATGAGCGCCGGGACCCCGGTGGTCGCCGCGCGCAGCGCCGGGGTCGAGGAGGTCTGCGGCGACGCCGCGCTCTACGTGGGCGCCCACGACGCGCAGGGCCTCGCTGACCTCCTCGCCGCGCTCGCCGCCGACGGCGAACTGCGCCGCGACCGCACCGAGCGCGGCCGCCGGCGGGCCGGGGAGTTCTCCTGGGCCCGCTCCGCGCGCGCGCACGTCGACGCCTATGCTCTCGCCATCGCGAAGGGGGGAGGGACATGAGGGTCGCCATCCTCGGAACGCGCGGGATCCCGGCGTCCTACTCGGGCTTCGAGACGGCCGCCGAGCAGCTCGCCTCGCGCCTGACCGACCGTGGGCACGAGGTGGTCGTCTACTGCCGCCCGCACGTGGTCGACCGCCGGCTGACCGAGTGGAAGGGCGCGCGCCTGGTCCACCTGCCCACCGTCCGCAACAAGTACCTCGACACGTTCACCCATACCTTTCTCAGCGCGATCCACGCCGCCCGGAAGGTCAAGCCCGACGTCGCGCTCTTCTTCATCGCCGGCAACTCGCCGATGTGCCTGATCACGCGAGCGGCGCAGATCCCGACGGTCATCAACGTCGACGGCCTGGACTCCGACCGCTCCAAGTGGCCGGGCATCGCGAAGCTGTACCTGCGCTTCGCCGAGCGCAACGCGCCGGGCTGGGCGGACACCGCGCTGACGGACTCTCACGCGGTGGCGGAGATCTTCGAGCAGCGCTACGGCAAGCGCATCGGGGTCGTCCCCTACGGAGTGGAGGAGCCCGCCGACCCGGACCCGTCCGAGACGGCCACGCTCGATCGCCTAGGTCTCCAAGCGCGCAACTACATCCTCTTCGTGGGCCGCCTCGAGCCCGAGAACAACCCGCACGTGCTCGTCGACGCGTGGGCGCGGATCCCGGCGGCGAAGACGCGCGGGATGAAGCTCGTCATCGTCGGAGGCGCCCCCTACGCCGACGAGTACATCAAGCAGGTGCGCCGCAAGGGCGACCCGCGCGTGCTCTTCCCGGGCTACGTCTTCGGCCGGGGGTACTGGGAGCTCCAGCGCCACGCCTACGCATTCTGCGCCCCGACCGAGGTCGGCGGCACGCACCCCGTGATCCTCGAGGCGCTCGCCGCGGGCAACTGCGTGATCGTCAACGACCACGCCCCGAACGTGGAGACCGTCGGGGACGCCGGGCTCACGTTCTCCGGGCGGGAGGGCGTCCCCTCGCTCGCCGCGCAGCTCGAGCGCGTCCTCGAGGACCCCGCCCTGGTGGAGGACTACCGGGCGCGGGCGCGGGAACGGGCCAAGCGCTACTCCTGGGACGCGGTGACCGACCAGTACGAGCAGCTCCTGCGCCGCGCCTGCGACGCCTCGGCCCCGGGCTCCCTGCCGCCCGAGCTCGTCGACCGCCCCGGGGCGCCGGCGACCGCGCTCTGACCAGCAGACGGCATGACCGCTACCAGAGCCCAGCGTTCGAGATCGGGCTCGCTTAGCGAGCCCAGCTACGAACGCTCGCGGTCAGCGCTGCTTCTTGAAGCGGAAGGACACCTGGCGCGAGGCCGTGACCCTCCCGCCGGCGCTCCACGCGAGGCGGACCACGCCGGCGCTGCGCGGCGTGAACGTCGTGTTGACGTACCCGCGGTCGGCGGACGCCGTCACCGTCTTGAGCTTCCTGAACGCGCCGTTCCTGCTGCGGAGCTGGAGCTGCACGCGCGGCGCCGTCCCGTTGCTCGCCGGGCGCACGAGCCCGAAGACGCGGACCGCGCGCCCCTTCGCCACCACGCGCGAGGGCAGGAAGATGGGCAGCGTGTACGCAAGCATCGCGGGCTTGGCCTTGCCCTGCAGGGTCACGAGCCCGCTCTGGAAGGTGCCGCCGAACGCGGCGATCGGGTTGGAGACCCCCGCCGTGGGCTTGTCGTCGACGAGCAGGAACTGCGTCAGGGTCCGCACCCGCCGGTTGCGGTAGGTGATCCACTCGGCCTCGTTGAGGTATGCCGCCTGCTTGGCGAAGGAGACGCCCGTGGGGTCGGGCGGGCTGGTCTGATACCCGAACTCGGTGAGGTAGATCGGCACGTCGCGGCCGCCGCCGGGCACCCGCTGGCCGTAGCGCTGATAGACCCGGCGCAGCAGCGCGGAGAGGTCGCCGAGATTGCCCGTCGTGTAGTTGTCGGTGAAGGCGGGAGGCCGGCTCGGCCCGAACGTCAGCTCGTAGGGGTGGTGCGCGTAGCCCGTGGCCTTGAAGAGCCCGGGGTGGTCGGCGGCGAAGCGGGCGGCCTGGTCGCTCACCGGGCAGCCGCGGATCTCGGCGCTCGAGCCCTGGAGGAACTGAAGGTTGTCGTCGAGGCAGTAGAGCTGGCGGATGAAGCGGCCGGGCTTGAGCGCCCGCGTCGGGCCCTTCACGCGCTCCTGGCCCTTCGGCGCGGTCTCCCCGATCAGGATCGTGTCCCTCTCGTGCCCGGTCGCCACGAGCCCTGAGTACATCTGGTCGAGCAGCTTGCGGTAGATCAGCGGCGCGGTCTCGACGAGGCCCTTCCCGGCGCGCGGATCGTCGGCCCACTGCGGCGTGAGCCATCCCGGCTGGTTGGGCTCGTTCCAGACCGTCCAGTAGTCCACGCGCGGCAGCGGGGCCGGGGTGCCGGCCTGGCGCGGGAGCAGGCCGGGCGGCGGCGGGGCGGCCGGGGCGGCGGGCGCCGCAGACGGCAACACGTAGCTGCCGGAGTAGCGCTTGCCCACGGCGCGGACGAAGGCGCCGAACTCCGCCGCGTTCGGGTCGAAGTTCTTGTCGAGGTCGGGCCGGTTCTTCAGCGAGCCCGTCGCCCAGTACGGCGCGGGTGAGGTCACGTTGAAGTTCACCGCGAGGCCGCGCTGGCGCGCGAGCGTCACGATCGTGTCGTAGTGGTCCCAGCTCCCGGCGGGATAGGCGGCCGGCTCCGCGCCGTCGAAGCCCGCGGGCTTCTGCTGGCTGAGCGGCTGGGGCGCCACGACGTTCCAGAAGACCGAGACGCGCAGGCGGTCGACCCCGAGCGCCTTGAGCTTGTCGAGCGTCTGCGCGACCGCCGGCGGCGGGGCGAAGACGAGGAGGTTGTCGTCCTGGAACGTCGATTCCTGGTCGCGGGCCGCGAGGGCGGTGGCGGGGCTGAGCGCGACCCCGGCGAGGCAGCACAACAGCGCGGTGAGAAGGCGGGGGCGCGGCATCGTTCAGGGCGTCGCGGCGGCCGCCGGAGGAGGGGCGGCCTGGCGGCTGACGTCGAGGAACAGTGTTACAGCATTGGTGTTCTTCGGGTCGAGGTAGAGCGCCGGCCGCAGCGCGGCGAGCGCTCGCTTCGCGTCGCCCTGCCCGGCGTCGTACTCGGCCAGCCGCAGCCACGGCGTCGCGTTCTGCGGCTGGAGCTGCACCGCACGCTCCAGCGCGCCGCGCGCACGGTCGGGGCTGCCCGCGGCCGTCTCGACGACCGCGAGGTTGAACAGCGGCTCGATCGAGAGCGGGTCGATCTCGCCGGCGTGCAGCGCCCGGGCGCGCGCGAGGCCGACGTTCCCGGTCTCGAGCGCCGCGAGCGCGCCGTCGGCGGCGTTCGCGCCGCGCAGCGGCTGGTAGGTCGCCCAGGCCGTCGCGGCGGTCACGGCGAGCAGGCCGAGCGCGACGAGCGCGCGCGGGCGGTCGCCGAGCGCGACGCGCAGGGGCGTCGTCGCGACCGGGGCGAGCAGGCGCTCCCCGCGCGCACCCCGGCTCGGGCCGCGGCCCGCCAGCCAGCCCGCGCACAGCAGCGCGAGCACCGCGGTGCCGGGGACGATCCAGGTGAAGTCCACGAACGAGTGCGCGCCGAAGACGACCACGACGGCCAGGAGCGTGCGCAGCCCGACGAGCTCGGCGTCGACGACCGGCTTCGGCGTCCCGCGGCGGCGCAGGAGCGCGGTCGCCCGCAGCGCGGCCCAGCCCCACGCGGTCAGCAGCGCGAGGACCACCGCCGCTCCCAGGAGCCCGAGGTCCGCGAGCGTCTGGAACACGTAGCCGTGCGAGTTGCGCACGTCAAGCTCGTCCGGGCGGACCCGCGGCCGTGCGGTCGCAAAGCCCCCGGCGCCCACGCCGAGCACCGGGCGTTCGGAGAACAGCCTCAGCGAGTCGGCGAAGTAGCGGGCGCGGACCGAGCCGACGGCGGTCAGGCGGCTCGGATCGTTCGACGGCGAGGCCTTCGCGCTCGCGTTGGGGTCGAAGAGCTGCGAGAAGCCGTCGGAGAGCGAGCCGCCGAGCCCGCGGTCGGAGAGGGCGAGGCTGATCGCCGCGCCGACCGGGATCAGCGCGAGCGCGACGAGGATCGCCGTGCCTGCCCGGCGGCGCGCCTCCAGCCCGGGCGCGCGGCGCGCGGTCGCGAAACCGACGGCGAGGCCCGCGACGAGCAGCACCGTCAGCAGCGCCGCCAGCAGCAGGCCGAACTCGTGGCCGGCCGCCTCGCGGAGCGCGAGAGGCGCCTGGTCCTTGGTCAGCGGCTCCTGCCCGAACACCCAGGCGACCGCGAGGATCGCCCCGAGCACGCTGATACCGAGGACGGTCGCGCCGCGCAGGCGCAGCGGGACGATCGCGAACCACACGGCGCAGCCCACCGCGAGCGCGAGCAGCGCTCCGCGCGAGTAGGCGAGCAGCAGCGCGACGATCAGCAGCGCGAGGACGGGGTAGGCGAGTGCGTTGACCGCCGCGTGGCCGTGGCGCCGGGCGCCGAGCCAGAGGCAGCCGGGGCCGCCCAGCGCGGCCATCAGGCCGACGGCGTTCCAGTAGCCGAACGGCTCGCGCAGGCGGGCGAAGGTCTCGTCGGGGTTGAGCGCGGTGGGGAAGACCTTGGTCGCCAGCGCGTAGGTGGCGAGGACCCCGGCGGCGATGATCGTCGCGTCGATCATCGCGCCCCAGCGGCCCGGCGCCATCCGCACGAGCGCGATGCCGGCGCCCAGCGCGGCGACGTAGGCGAGGGTCCGGTCGGCCTCCAGCCAGGCGTCGTTGGGCTGGACCGCCCAGGCGATCGACAGGCCGGTGACGCCGGCCAGCACCGCGAGCAGGGCGAGGGCCGGCCCGCCGTGCGCCCGTCCGCGGGTGGTCAGCAGAGCAACGCTCCCCAGCGCGCCGCCCGCCGCCTGGAGGGCGATCTCGACCGTGGTGGTGCGCCCGAGCTGCAGCCCGCCGCCCGCGCCGAGCGCGACCGCGGCCATGAGCGCGCCGAGCGCGAAGGCCAGGAGCGTGTCGGGCGAGACGCGGCCGAGAACGGCGGGAAGGCTGCGCGCCCCGCCGTCGCTACGGGGTAGGGGCGCGGCCTGCGAGGACACGGGTGCGGATGGTCTGGATCGCGGCCGCGACGAGGCCGAGCCCGAGCAGCACGAGTGCGGCGATCAGCGGCGTCGGGAGGACGTTCGCGGCGCCGGCGGGCGAGAGGCCGGCGGTGTCGGGGGAGACGGACCGCCCGCCGACGACGACCGGCGCGGTGCCGGCCTGCCCGATCGCCCGGGTCACGGCGGCCCGCTCGGCGGGCGAGGCGCTGCCCAGGAGCTGCGCGGCGGTCTGGTCCGCGCCGGTCGCCGCCGGGGCCGCCGGGGTCGCGCCGCCGCCCCCTCCGCCTCCGGCGCTGCCGGTCCGGGCGCCGCCAGACTTCCCGCCCGCCGCGCCGAGGCGGGCGCGGCTGATGACGTCGCGGCAGTCGGTGTACTCGTCCACGTCGGTCGGGATGTTGCGCAGCGCGTCGGCGAACTCCTTCTGGGAGTACTTGCCGTCGATCCGGCCGTCCTGGCAGTCGCGGATGACCGCGGTGCTGTCGGCCAGCGCGGCGGCGGGCGTGCCGGCGAGGGTGGCGAGGGCCGCCAGGGCGGTGAGAGCGGTGCGGCGCATCTGGGTCATTCTCCTCGGTCGGTGGAGCCGAGGGCGGCGGCCATCCCGTCGGCCCACGCCTCGAAGCTGAAGGCCGCCGCGTCGCGGCGGCCGTGCTCGCCCAGCCGCCGCCGCAGCGCGGGTTCCCGGTGCAGGCGCCGCAGCGCCGCCGCCAGGGCGTCGGTGTTGCCCGCGGGCACGACGAGCCCGTTTCTCTCGTGGCGGACGAGTCCGCCTGCGGCGGCGCCGACGGCGTCGGTGGCGATGATCGGGAGTCCCTGGTGCATGGCTTCGTTGACGACGAGCCCCCACGGCTCCAGGAAGGTCGCGGTGGGGACCGACGGCACCACGAGAACGTCCGCGGCGGCGTAGAAGTTGCGCAGCGCGACCGGGTCGGCGGCCGGGTGGGCGACGATCGTCTCGCCGGGCAGCGGCTCCGGCTGGTCGCCGACGAGCACCAGCTCGGCCGCCTCCGCGGCCAGCCCGGAGAGCCGCCATGCCTCGAGCAGTTGGCGCAGCCCCTTCGCGGGCGCCGGGCGCCCGACGAACAGGAAGCTCGTGCCGTCGCGCTCCACCGCGCGGCCCGGCTGCGACCAGAACTCCTGGTCCACCGCCTGGGGGGCCACATGGACGCGCCGTGCACCGCGCTCGCGGGCGTGGGCGGCCACGTGGGGGCCGTAGGCGACGACGGCGTCCGCGTCGCGGTAGATGCGGGCGAGGAGCACCGCGCCCGCCGCGTGGGCGGGGCTGCGCGGCTGCGCCCACAGGGCGCTCCACAGGACGAAGGCCACGCCCGCCCGCCGGGCGCCGGCGTAGCTCGCGGGCAGCGCGATACGGCCGGCGGTGCCGCACACGACCGCGTGGAAGTCCCCGCTCGCGGCCAGGCGGTACAGCTCCCGCTGCGCCACGTGCCGGTGCGGCACTCCCGGATCCTCGACGCCGGCGGTCGCGTGGTGGGAGCGCCCGCCGAAGAGCGCGAGCTCGATCGGCACCCGTGCGTGGAGCGCGGCGAACGCCCCGCGACGCTCGGGCGGAACGTGGTTGGTGACGAAGAGGACGGTCATCCGCACATTGATGCGTCGAGGTACGATGGGGAGATTCGGACCACCATCGATCTGGACCCTGACGTCGATGCTCGCCTCCGGGCGCTCGCCCGGGAGCGCGGCGTCTCGCTGCGCACCGTCATCAACGACGCGCTGCGCGACGGGATCCGGCCCCAGGGCGATCCCGAGCCGTACAAGCTGCCGACCTTCGCGATGGGACTGCGGCCCGACATCAACTGGGACAAGGCGCTGGCCCTCGCCGCCGAGCTCGAGGACGAGGAGCACATCCGCAAGCTCGAGCAGGGACGGTGAGGCTCCCGGACGTCAACGTCCTGCTCTACGCCGCCGACCGAAACTCGCCCCACCACGATCGGACGGCGCCCTACGTCGAGAGCATGATCGGTGGCCGCGAGACTGTCGCCCTCGCGTGGGTCGTCGCGCTCGGGTTCATCCGCCTGGCGACCAAGCCACAGCTCATGCTGTCGCCGCTCACCGTCGCCCGGGCGCTGGACGTGGTCGACGGCTGGCTCGACCGCCCGAACGTCGTCGTGGTGCATCCGACCGACCGCCACGCGGCCGTGCTGCGTGAGCTCCTCGTACCGCTCGGAACCGGCGTCGGTCGGGTGCAGGACGCGCACCTCGCCGCCCTCGCGATCGAGCACGGCGCCGAGCTCGTCTCCGCGGACCGCGACTTCGCGCGCTTCTCCGGCCTGCGCTGGCACGACCCGCTGCACTGAGCGCGTCACCGCAGCGCCTGCTCGTAGACGGCGAGCGTCGCGCGCCCGCAGCGCTCCCAGGTGAAGTGGCGCTGGACGGTCTCGCGCGCCTGCGCGCCCCGCTCGCGCTGCTCGCGCGGCGGACGGACCAGCTCGCGGTCGATGGCCGCCGCGAGGGCGGGGATGTCCCCCGGCGCCACGAGACGGATCCCGGGCCCGGCCTCCTCGATCTCCGCGGGCCCCGGCTCGCCGAGGCAGCCCACGGCGCGCAGGCCGCCGGCCATCGCCTCGACGTAGGCGACGCCGAACGCCTCGTCGACCGAGGGCAGCACGAAGAGGTGCCCGGTCCAGGCGGCCTGGAGGGCCTCCGGGTTCGGGAGCTGGCCGGCGAACTCGACGCGGTCGGCGAGGCCGAGCCGGACGGCGAGGGCCTCCAGCCGCGAGCGCTCGGGGCCGTCCCCGACGATGAGGTGGCGCAGGCGGGGGTGACGGTCGCGGAGGACCCAGAGCGCGCGGATCACGTCACCCTGGCGCTTGCGGGCGACGAGGTGGGCGACGGTCACGAGCGTCGGGTCGTCGCGCTTGGGCGGGAGCACGTCGGGCACGTCGGTCCCCAGGCGCACGACACGGGTGCGCCGCGCCCCCAGCCGCACGGCGGAGCGCTCGATCCCGCGCGAGTTGGCGAGCACGATCGACGCGGCGCCGTAGACGTCGCGGACCGCCTTCTCGCCCGCGGCATAGTTCGCGGCCGTGTAGAAGGTGTCGGCGCCGTGGCTGGAGACGACGAGCGGGACGCCGAGCCGGCTCCGGCGCACCGCCTCCCCGGCGGGCACCGCGCTGTGCGCGTGGATCACGTCGAACGGCCAGCGCCGCTGCAGCCGGTGGAGGTGCAGCGCCAGCGGCGGCGCGGCCCACGCCCCCCAGGTGCCGTAGCTGCGCGGGCGCGGCGGGGCGAGGAAGCGCACGTAGTCGACGGGCAGCCCGTCGATCACCGCCTGCCGCGGCTGTCGCAGCAGCGTCCCGACCGCCTGGCGCACCTCCGCGCGGCCGGTGGAGCGCGGCGGGATGGGGCGGTGCAGCACGATCACGCGCACCTCGGCGCCCGCGTCCCGCGCCGCGGCGGCCTGCCGGTGCGCCCAGATGCCGAGGACCGGGTCGTGGGCGCGCGGGTAGAACTCCGCGACGACGCAGACCCTCACGCGGGGCGCGAGGCGGGTGTCGGGGCGTCGGGCACGGACGCCGAGTGTGACGGGCCCTGCCGCGACCGGCGTCGCGCGTGCCCGCGGTGTCCGGCGGGCGATCTTCGAGGTTGAGCCCGCTGAGCGGGACGAAGCGCGAAGGTTGCGGCCGCAACGGTCGTCGGTGCGATCTCGTGAACGTGCGTGCGCAGAATCGGCACGGTTGCGCGTGGACTTGTGACGCAGCGAGCCGACATTCTCGATGCCGTGGTCTACAACCCCTTGTTCGACTTCCGGCGTGAGGAGCTGGACCGCCTCAAGGCGCTGCCTGCCGATCGGGCCATCGCCGACGCGGCGGCGAGCCGTGACGGGGTCCTGGACCACCGCCAGCTCTCCGCGCTCGGCCTCAGCGGCTCGGCGATCACCCGGCGCGTCCAGCGTGGGCTGCTGTTCGTCCGCCATCGAGGCGTCTACGCCGCCGGTCGCGCGGACCTGACGCTCCGGGGCGAGGTGCGGGCCGCGCTGCTGCGCTGTGGGCGCGGCGCGGTCCTGAGCCATCGAACCGCCGCGTGGCTCCTCGATCTTCTCGGCGCACGTCGCCGTATCGACGTCACGATCACCGGTCGCGCGGCGGCGCCCGGTCACGGCAGCTCCATCAAGCTGCACTACACGAGCCGCTGGCTCCCACGGGAGGTCGTGTGGATCGATGGGTTTCCGTGCACGAGCGTCGCGCGGACGCTCGCCGACCTCGCCGGCACGTCGCCGGCCAAGGAGTTCGGGTGGGCGTGGGACAACGCAGACCAGCAGGTGCTCATCGACCTGCGTCAGATCACCGCGCAGATCGCGCGCCGACGGGCCGGCGCAGCGGTGCTCCGCGGAAGGCTCGAGCACCACAACGAGGCGCCGCCGACGGAGTCCGTCCTCGAGGAGCTGTTCCTCGAGCTCTGCCGATCGTGCTCGATCCGGGCGCCGGTATGCCAATGGCCGCTCGCCGCGGAGGATCGCCGCGGTCGCGTGGACTTCGTGTGGGTCCCCGAGCGGGTGGCCGTGGAGGTCGACGGGAGACGCTGGCATGCGATTCAGTCGGCGCACGACCGCGACCGCGAGAAGGACCTCGCGCTGCGCGACGCGGGCTTCGATCCGCACCGCTACGTCTACCGCCAGGTGCGCGACGAGGGCCCGCGGGTGGGAAGGATCGTCCGCAGTGCGCTCGGGTCTAGCCGCGTTCGAGGTTGAGCCCGCTGAGCGGGACGAACCTCGAATGCTGCGGCCCGGGGAGCAACGCCCGCGGGGCTCCAGCAACGATTGGGGCGTGAGGCGCGCTCACCGCACCTCGTCGCGCGTGAGGTAGGGGCGGTCGGCGAGGAAGGCGCGGGCTTCGGCCAGCGCCGCCTCCCGGGGGTAGGTCGCGGCGACCGGGCGGAGCGTGTGGGCGATCGGCGTCGCGTCGACGACGACCAGCGGCCAGCCGTGGGTCCGGGCGACCGCGGCCCAGTGCGCGTCGAGGCCCCAGCCCATCCGCAGGTCCGGGAAGGGCAGGAGGGTCGCGAACGTCTCGCGGCGAAACGCGGTCAGCGGCCCGATCTCGACGAACGTCGTCGGCCGCACGAGGCTCCGCGCGCGGCGGCGCGTATGCGGCCACGCGGCGTGCGAGTGCAGGCGGTGCGCGGGCTGGGCGAGCATCGCGCCGGCGGCGTGCGCGAGGAAGCGGTCGAGGAAGCGCGCGGGGAGGTCCACGTCGTCGTCGACGACGATCAGCCAGTCGTGGGCGTCGAGGTCCTCGGTGGCCAGGAGGGCGTTGAGGTTTTCGAACTTCCCACGCGCTCCGGCGGGCGCCGTCCGCACCGTGACCTCCGCGCGCTCGGCCCGGCGGAGCTCGGCGAGCGTCGCCGCCATCGTGTTGGCGACCTCCGGCCGCTCGATCGCGACGACGAGGACGCGCGGCCGGTCGGCGGCCGGGGGCTCGGGGGCGCGCGGGATCTGGAGGTCCAGCAGCGCGTCGCGCAGGCGGGCGAGGCGTCCGCGCCAGCCGCCGACCTCCCCGCTCGCGCCCGAGAGGAAGTCGTCGACGCGGGGCGTCGCCGCCGCCGGCGTCGGGCTTCGCGCCTCGTCGATGCGCCCCAGCGCGTGGGCGGCGAGCACGAGGCCGTTGAGGCAGCGGTACCGCGGAACGTGGAGGACGCACCCCGCGAGCACGCGCAGCTCGCGGCGCAGCGGCGGCACGGCGCCACGGTGGACGTCGTAGCGCCGCGCGGCCTGCCCGCGGGCGCGGGCCGCACGGGCCAGCGACCGCAGCCGCGCGTCGTCGCCGGCGCGCCGGTGGTCGACCGCCGCGGCGGCGACGTAGCCGATCCGCCCGTCCGGGCGGGCCGAGCGCCACCGCTGCTGCAACTCCTCCTCGTCGCCGCCGTTGACCAGCCGCCCGTCGAAAGGCCCCACGAGATCGAGCACCGCGCGGCGCACGCCCAGGTTGACTCCCCAAGCCACCGGCGCGTCGGTGTCGTGCGGCCCGCGGTCGAACGTCGTGATCGGCGGGCGCTCGCGGCCACAGGAGCGCAGCGGATGATCCTCGAAGCGGGCGTGGATCGGCCCGGTCAGGAAGCCGACCTCGTCCGGCGCCGCCGCGGCCGCGCCGAGGAGCGCCTCCAGCCAGCCGGGGTGGACCTCGACGTCGTCGTCGAGGAAGAACAGCCACTCGGCGTCGCCCGCGGCGGCCACGCCGGCGTTCCGCGCGCCGTTGATCCCGCGGGCCGGCCCGTCGACGATCCGCGCACCCGCCACGGCGGCGACCGCGCGCGCCGACTCGTCGGGCGCGTCCGCGTCGTCGACGACGAGGACGGCGACACCGGCGGCCGCCGCCTGCGGCATCACGCTCGACAGCGTCACGCGGAGGTACCCCGCCCGACACCGGGTGGGCACGATGATCGCTGCGGTCAAGGCCCGGAGTCTAGGTTTGACGCACCGACGCGCGTCTTCTGCGTGGGTCCGTGCGCACCGTGATCCTCTTCCTCCACAACCGCTACCGCACCCAGGGCGGCGAGGAGCGTGCCGTCGCCGACCTCGCCTGGCTCGTGCGCGAGCACCTCGGCGAGCCGGTCGAGGTGCTCGAGCGCGACTCGCTCACGCTCGGCGGGTCCGCGGTCGCCCGCGGGCTCCTGCGCGGCGGCGACGATCCCGCGCCGGTCACCGCTGCGGTGCAGCGCAGCGGGGCGCGCATCGTCCACGCCCACAACCTCAACCCGTCCTTCGGCCCGCGTGCGCTCGCAGCCGCCCGCGCCGCGGGCGCGAGGGTCGTCCTGCACCTGCACAACTACCGCCTCGTCTGCGCGGTCGGCACCTGCGTGGACCCGAGCGGGGCGGACTGCACCCGCTGCCGGGGGCGCGACACGCGGCCGGGCGTCCGCCTGAACTGCCGCGGCCGGCGGCCCGAGGCGGTCGTCTACGCCGCGGCGCTCGCCCGGCACAGCGAGAGCCTCGTCGAGCACGCCGACGCGATCGTCGTCCCGAGCCGCGCCGCCCTCGATCGGCTCGTCGCGCTCCGCGCTCCGCTCGGCGACACGCCGGTCCACGTCGTCGGCCATGTCGTCCGTGCGCTCGACGAGACGGTCCCTCCGAAGCCGCGGGCGGACGGCTTCGCCCTCGTCGTGGCCCGCCTCGCGGCCGAGAAGGCCGTCGACGTCGCGATCGCCGCCTGCGCCCGCGCGGGCGTCCCGCTCGTGATCGCCGGCGACGGGCCGGAGCGCGGCCGCCTGGAGGCCGAGGCCCGCGGCCACGACGTGCGTTTCGCCGGCCGCCTCGGCCCGGAGGAGCTCGCGCAGGTGCGCGGTCGGGCGGGCGTCGCCGTCGTGGCCACCCGCGCTCACGAGACCTTCGGCCTCGCCGCGCTCGAGGCCATGGCCGCCGGCCTGCCGACCGTCGCGACCGCCCGCGGCGCGCTGGTCGACCTCGCCGCGGGGGCGGAGCTCGTCCCGCCGGACGATCCCGTCCGGCTCGCCGAGGCGATCACGCGTGCCCGCGGCGACGCGGACGCCGGGCGCCGCGCCCACGCCGCCGCGCTCCGCGTGGCGGCGCCCGCGGCGGTGGCCCCGAAGCTCGCCGCGGTCTACGCGAGCCTCTGACGCGCCGCCGGGACGTCCCCGCGCGTCGAGTCGTCGATTCGTCTGAGCGGATCGGGACCAATCGACCAAGCGACGAGCCCTCGCAGCCGCCCGCGCGGCGACGCATCGGCAGCCGCCTAGGCTCTGGCTCCTATGCGTGCACTGGTCACCGGCGGCGCCGGCTTCATCGGCTCCCATCTCGTCGACGCCCTCCTGGCCCGCGGCGACGAGGTGACGATCGTCGACGACCTCACCTCAGGGCGGGAACAGAACATCTCCGGCGCGCTGGCCCACGGCGCCCGTCTCGACCGGGCCGACATCCGCGACGGCACGCGCATGAACGAGCTGCTCGCGCAGGCGAAGCCCGAGGTGGTCTTCCACCTCGCCGCCCAGGTGGACGTCCGGGTGTCGATCGAGGACCCGGCCCTCGACGCGCTCACCAACGTCGGCGGCACGATCAACGTCCTCGAGGCGGCCCGCCGGGCCGGGGTCCGCCGCCTGGTCAACACCTCGACGGGTGGAGCGATCTACGGCGAGGTGGGACCGGAGAACATCCCGACCCCGGAGTCCTTCCCGGCCCGGCCGATGGCCGCCTACGGCCAGTCGAAGTTCTGCGCGGAGCGATACTGCGGCTGGGCGCACCGCTTGTACGGCTTCGAGGCGGTGACGCTGCGCTACGGCAACGTCTACGGTCCGCGCCAGAACCCGGCCAGCGACGCCGGGGTGGCGGCGATCTTCTGCGGGCGGGCGATCCGCGGCGAGCGCCCGACGATCTTCGGCGACGGCGAGCAGACCCGCGACTACATCTTCGTCGGCGACATCGTCGCGGCGAACCTCGCCGTCGCCGCGCACCCCGGCGCCAGCGGCGAGTACAACGTGGGCACGGAGGTCGAGAGCACGGTCAACGAGCTGCTCGCCGCGCTGCGGCTGCACCTCGGGCCGCAGGAGGCTGAGCACTTCACGGCGGAGTACGCGCCCCCCCGCTTCGGCGAGCTGCTGCGCTCGTGCCTCGACGCCACCCGCGCCCGCGAGGAGCTCGGGTTCACCGCGGTGACCACGCTGACCGAGGGGATGGGCCGCACGCTGGCCGCGGCGCGCGCGGAGCTCGCCGGCGGCTGAGGCGCCGCCGGGACGGCCGCCGCTCAGCCGCGCTTGAGGACGAGCTTCCGGGTCGTGGTCCGGCTGCGGGAGCCGCGGACCCTGACCTTCGTCGTCAGCGTCGCCGTGACCGTGCCCTTCGTGCGCCGCAGCCGCGCCTTGCCGGCCTTCGTCAGCACGACGGTCATGCCCACGTTGCCGGCCTTGGTGACCCTGCGGTGGGCCCTGCCGAGCACCGTCCGCGAGCCCCGCGCCTTCTCCGGGACGCCCAGGAGCGTCAGCACCTGCTCGATCTCCCCGGCCCCGGTGATGCGGACGTTCCCGCTGTGGAGGACGCCGAACTCAAGGAGGGCGGCGATCGTCTCGTCGCTGGCATCCGGGTCGGTGTCGTCGCAGGACACGAGGTCGTGGTCGTTCGGAACGTCGAACTCAGGATCGTCGTCCTCCACCTGCTTGAGGCGCTTGGCCTCGCACTCGTCGCCGTCGGGCACGTCGTCGGGCACGTCGGGACCGTCGAGCGCGGGGTCGTCCTCGTCAGGGGAAGCCGGATCGGGGACGGCGGGGACCGTGGCGGCGGGGTCCGCGGCGCGGAGAGCGGCCGGCGCCGTCGCGGGAAGGGAGAGGAGCGCCAGAGCGAGCGCCACGGGCACGACGAGGCGGACGAGACGGGCGGCGATGGCGACCATGGGTCCCGGATCGACAGCTTGGTTTCCGCGCTTGAACGATCCGCGCAGGCGTCCAACGGGCGTGGACGGCGCGCTGCGCGGCCGGATCGTCCCGGACGCACGACGGCCCGGGAGGGAGCCCGGGCCGTCGGAGAATCTACGTCTGCTCGGGGCCGATCAGCCGCGGCGGACGACCACCTCGCAGTCGCGGCGGACCCGGTCCCGGCGATCCGCGTTGACCTTGTCGCGGCCGGGGCCGCAGGTGACGACGTCGATGTTGCCGTCGCGGGTGAAGATGTTGTCGTTGCCGGTGCCGGCGGACAGCACGTCAGATCCGGGGCCTCCCGACAGGCGGTCGTCCCCGGGCCCGCTGGCGATCCGGTCCTTGCCGGCGCCTCCGGCCACGCGGTCGTTGCCGAACGCGCCGGAGATCCGGTCGTTGCCCGACTCGCCGTTGACGTAGTCGTTGCCCGCCTCGCCGAAGACGATGTCGTTGCCGACCCCACCGCGGATGGTGTCGTTGCCGATGCCGCCGCGCGCGTCGTCGTCGTTCTCGTTGCCGCGGAGGTCGTCGTTGCCGGCCGAGCCCCGGATGCGATCGTTGCCCGTGCCGCCCGTGATGATGTCGTCGGCGCCGTTGCCGTCGATGTTGTCGTTGCCCGGTCCGCCTTCGATGAGGTCGGGGCCGTCGGTCGTGTCGGAGCCGGTCTGGCAGTACGACGGGTCGGTCACGCCGACGGGACAGACGCCGTCGCCGGTGATGGCGTCGTCGCCGTCGCCGCCGAGCAGGATGTCGGCGTCCCCGAGGCCGATGATGAAGTCGGCGCCGCCGAAGCCCGAGAGCACGTCCGGCTGCGGGGTGCCGATCTGCCGGTCGTTGCCGGGCGTGCCGTTGCGCACGATCGCGAAGGCGACGGAGGTCAGGCCGATGGCCAGGATCAAGGTAAGAACGCCGGTGCGGCGCAGAAGCGACATCAGGTGGTTCCTTTCGGGCGGTTCGGCGGATGCCGGCTTTAGATTCTGGTTACCCCTACGACGGACTGCGTCCGAACCTGACATCGAGGCGGGGCGCAGGGCTACTGACCTCGCCCACCGCCGACGTAGAGCACGGTGCGGATGAGGATCTTCACGTCCGACCACAGCGACCAGCCGGCGACGTAGAGGTAGTCGAGCTTGACCATCTCCGACAGCGGGACCCGTGCGGAGCCGGCGATCTGCCACTCCCCGGTCATCCCCGGCGTCAGCTGCAGGCGCTGGCGGTCGGAGCCGAGGATGCGGCGGTCCTCGTCGGTGACGAGCGGGCGCGGCCCGACGAGGCTCATCTCGCCGCGGATCACGTTGAGCAGCTGAGGGAGCTCGTCGAGCGAGGAACGGCGCAGGTAGCCGCCGACCCGGGTGATCCGCGGGTCGGCCCCGATCTTGAACAGTCCGTCCGGCGCCTCGTTGAGCTCGGCCAGGCTCTCGCGCATCTCGTCGGCGCCCTCGACCATCGAGCGGAACTTGATGATCTCGAACAGCTTGCCGTCGCGCCCGACGCGCGTCTGGCGGAAGAAGAGCGGCCCGGGCGAGTCGAGCTTGATGGCGGCCGCGATCACCACGAGCAGCGGGGAGACGAGCAGCAGCCCGACGGTGCTCAGGGTGAGGTCGAGCGCCCGCTTGGTCAGCAGCGAGGACCGGGTGAGGCCGAAGCGCCGGACGCCGAGGAGCGTCATGCCCGAGAGGGAGTCGAACTCGACGGAGGTGCCCACGACGTCGAGGACGCCCGGGAGCAGCGAGACCCGCAGCCCGGTGCTCTTCGCCGCCCGGATGACCTGGACGGTCTCCGGCGAGGTCACCGCGCCGTCGCCGGGAGCGACGATCAGGCGGTGGGCGCCCAGGCGGTGCGCGTGGGCGCGCATCTCCTCCAGGTTGTCGACCACGTGCTCCATCGGGATCGACCCGACGAGCTCGATGTAGCTGTCGGCGTCGAGCTTCTCGCGCAGCCGCTCCAGGACGACCGCGTCCCCGACGACCATGAGGCGCTCGACGCTCGTCAGCCGTCCGGCCGCGCGGCGGGCGACCGCCCGCGAGACGGCGAGGGCCAGGGTGAGCGCGAACCACAGCGTCAGGGCCTGGTCGCGACCCAGCGTCCCGCTCAGCAGCTGAATGGAGAGCAGCCAGAAGACGAAGGTCGTGAGCGTGGCGAGATGGAAGAGGCGGGGCAGCTCGTCGATGGTGCTCTTGCGCAGCACGAGCTCGTCGCGGTCGTAGAGCCCGGTGATCTTCGCCGCCGCGACGACGAGGGGGATCATCGCGACGGTCGCGAGACGCAGTTGGTCGCTGCCGAGGAACACCACCGCCACGAACAGCGCGGCGATGGTCGACACGACGTCGGCGGCGACGAGCGACCGGCGGAAGCACGCCTCCCGGAAGCGGACCGCCGTGACCGCGTCGGACTCGGGCGGGAGGTCGGCTCCGGCCTCGCCGGCGACGGCGTCGGGAGGAATCGGCGCGGTGTCGCGCGGATGCGCGGCATCGGCCGACGTGTCAGGAGGAATGTCGTACACAGGATCGAGTTGGGTGACGAGCGGCGTGCACCACGGCGGCCAGCCCGCGGCGCACCATAGGCGTTCGCCGTCTTTGCGTCCACGTAAATTTCGGTGGGTAAACATCGACCGCCGGTCCAGCGCTTCAATCCCGACACCACGGCGCGTGTGGCACCATCGCCATTTGCAGGCATTTGGCGCGCAAAGGCTCGGCCCTCACGCCCGCGGTGAACGGATCGTCCCCGGCGGTCGGCGCGCCGCGCGGCTCACCTCGCGGCCGGCAGGACCCCGCGCAGCCACGCGACCGTCTGCCCGATCCCCTCGCGATCGGAGATCCGGGCCTTCCACCCGAGCAGCGTCGCGGCCTTCGAGACGTCCGGCCAGCGGCGCACCACATCGACCTCGTAGGTCGGCAGGTGCTCGAGCGCGAAGGCCTCGGGGTCGCGCCCGCACGCCGCCCAGATGATCCTCGCGAGGTCGGCGACGGTGCGCTCGTCGCTCGCGGAGATGTTGAAGTCCTCGTTGCGCGCCGCCGGCGACGCGGTCGCCGTGACGACCCCGTCGGCGATGTCGTCGATGTGGGTGAGCGTCCGGGTCTGGGTCCCGTCGCCGAAGATCGGCAGGGCGGCGCCCTCCCCGAGCGCCAGGCACTTCTTGATGACGTCGGGGACCATGTGCGCGATCCCGGGCTCGTCCTCGGGCATCTCGCCCGGCCCGTAGGCGTTGAACGGGCGGCAGATCGTGTACTCCAGGCCGTGCTCGGCGTGGGCCGCGCGGACGTACACCTCACCGGTGAGCTTGGAGAAGCCGTAGGCCGAGCGCGGGATCGGCGTGTCGAGGATGTGGCTTTCGGGCGTCGGGTAGAGCGTGGCGCGCTCGAAGACCATCGACGAGGAGACGTAGGTGAAGCGCTCGACGTCGCAGTCGAGCGCCGCGCGCACGACGCCGTTGTAGAGCGCGTTGTTGACCTCGGTCAGCGTGTGGGGGAGCTTGTGGAAGTTCGCGATGCCGCCGACGATGGCCGCGAGGTGGATGACGTGCGAGCAGCCCCGGGTCGCCGCGCGCGCCTGCTCGACGTCACGCAGGTCGCCGGTGTGGACCTCGCAGCCCTCGCGCATCCACTGCGGCGCCTCGCGCTGATCGGAGACCCGCACCTCCCACGAGGGGTCGCCGAGGAGACGGCGGACGACGGCGGCGCCGATGGTGCCGGCGCCGCCGGTGACCAGGACGCGCCTCACGTGGCGGGGGACCTCACGCGGTGCTCGGGGCCGCGAGCGCCGCGAGCTCGTTCGTGTACGCGAAGACCTGCGCGGCGCCGAAGCAGTCCCACGGGTCGATCACCAGCGCGCCGTCGCGGGCCCCGGCGGCGATGCGCCGCAGCGGCTCGAGCCCGCAGAACTCGGGGTGGTTGGTCGCCAGGACGACCGCGTCGGCGTCTGCGACGGCGGCGTCGAAGGACTGCGTCGGCGTCGCCACGTGCGGGTCGTGGATCGCGACGTCGGCGAGCTCGCGCTCGAGCAGGCGGACCAGCTTGTGCGCGAGGGAGTCGCGCTCGTCGTCGGTCCCGGCCTTGAAGGCGAGGCCGAGGACCGCGACCTTCTTCTCGGCGAGGGTGCCCAGGCGGCGGACCATGCCCTCGACGAGGAACAGCGGGACCGACTCGTTGACCCGGGAGACGGCGAGGAGCATGCCCGGCGCGTGCGAGCGCTCCTCGGAGAACGCGAAGTCCTTGCGCAGGCAGGTCCCGGCGGTGAAGCCGGGCTGGGCGATGCCGCCCCGCGGGTAGTCGCGGTTGATGAGATCGATGACGTCGAACACGTTGGCGCCGTACTGCTCGCAGTCCATCATCAGGAGGTTCGGCAGCGCGAACGTCGCGTAGCGCATGATGTTCGTCCAGATCTTCGCGAGCTCGGCCTGGACGGGCGTCGTCTGCTCGATCCGCGCGCCGAAGTGCTCGAACAGCTCGGCGACGACCTCGCCGGAGCGCTCGCCGACCCCGCCGATGATGCACGGCAGCGAGACGATCTCCTCGAAGAACCGTCCTGCGGCGATGCGCTCCGGGCAGTGGGCCACGAAGATCTCGGTGCCGACCGCGAAGCCGCGATGCTTGACCAGGTAGCCCGCCACGAACGCGGTGGTGCGCGGCGCGATGGTCGACCGCAGGGTCAGCGCGTGGCCCGTCCGCAGGTGCGGGAGGAGGTCGTCGAGGACACCGCGGATGTCCCGCAGGTCGATCTCGATGTGCGAGAAGGAGGGCGTGCCGAGCGTGATGACGATGTGCTTGGCCTGGGCCGCGTCGCCGACGGCCTCGCTCCAGCTCACGCCGACGCGGTCCATGATCTCCTGGGCGCGGGGCTCGTCGAAGGGCATCCGCCCGTCGCGGACGGCGGTGAGCAGCTCGGCGTCCTTGTCGATGCCGACCACGCGCAGCCCGTGCTCGGCGAAGGCCAGCGCGAGCGGCAGTCCGACGCGGCCGCAGCCGATGACCGCGACGTCGTGGGTGAAGGCCTCGGTCACTCGCGTGCAGGCTACCGGGGGGTGCCGCCGTCACCGCTCGCGGCGCTGTGCTGCGTACTGCCGCGCGAACCCGGTGACGAAGCGCGGGTTGTAGCGCAGGTAGCGGCGCCAGAGCCGGCGCGGCTCGCGGAACAGGCGGTAGGCCCACTCCATGCCGGCCGACTGGATCAGCGCGGGGGCCTGGGGCACCAGGTCGGCGTGGAAGTCGAAGGCGGCGCCGACGCCGACGAGCACCGGCGCGTCGAGGCGGTCACGCACCGCGGCCATCCACTTCTCCTGCTTGGGCACGCCGATGCCGACCCACACGACGTCGGCGCCGGAGCCGTTGATCTCGGCCAGCACGGCGTCCTCCTCCTCGCTGGACAGCGGGCGGAACGGCGGGGCGTAGCCCCCGACGATCTGGACGCCGGGGTAGAGCCGCCGCAGGTTGAGCGCGAGCTGCACGAGCGCCCCCTGGTTGCGCCCGCCGTAGAGGAACATCTTCGTGGCGGTCGCGACGGACCGCCCGCAGTAGCGCGCCATCAGCTCGGGGCCGTAGACGCGGCTGGGCAGGTTCTGCCCGAGCGCGTTCATCGCCCACACGAGCGGCTGGCCGTCGGGGACGGTGAGATCGGAGTCGACGACCGCCTGGCGCAGCTCGGCGTCCTCCTGGCAGGCCATGACGGTGTGGGTGGCCGCGACGCACACGTACCCGCGACCCCCGTCGACGATGGTGGCGTCCATCCAGTCCATCGTGCGCTCGTAGTCGGTGATCGCCAGCGGGATCCCGAGGACCTCGACGCTGGGCGGGGGGACGGCGTCGGCGACGTCGACGTGGAGGTCGGGACCGAAGTCCTGGAGGGAAAGGGGCTGTGGGCTGATCATGAGGGCTCCGAAGGACGACGACGCGGACTCGGCTCGTCGGTGCAAACGGCCCGGGTCGCGAGAAGTCGCGCTTACACCATTACGCCATTCCCTGCACACAACCCTTCAACCGTGCTGGATATACGCTGCGCGCGTGTCCTCCCGTCGCGCGCTCATCACGGGGATCGGCGGGCAGGACGGCTCCTACCTCGCGGAGCTGCTGCTCGGCAAGGGCTACGAGGTCGTGGGCATGGTGCGCGAGGGGGTCGGAGCGCCGCAGCCCAATCTCGCCGGCGTGCGCGATCGGCTGACGCTGCTGCGCGGCGAGCTGATGGAGCCTGCGTCCCTACGCGCCGTGGTCGACCAGGCGGCACCGGACGAGCTGTATCACCTCGCCGCCCCGACCTTCGTCCCCGCGTCGTGGGGGGACCCGACCCAGACGATCACCGCGATCGCCGGGGCGACCGCGACCCTCCTGGCGCTCGCGGCCGAGCGCGGCTTCCGGCTGTACGTCGCGGCCTCCTCGGAGATCTTCGGCGATGCGGGCGAGTCCCCGCAGCACGAGGGCTCGCCCATGCGCCCGCGCTCCCCCTACGGCGTGGCCAAGCTCGCCGCCCTGGGCCTGGTCGGCGTGATGCGCGAGCGCCACGGCATCCACGCGAGCTGCGGCATCCTCTTCAACCACGAGTCGCCGCGCCGGCCGCTGCACTTCCTGCCCCGGAAGGTCACGCACGCCGTGGCGTCGATCGCCCTGGGCCGGCAGGAGACGCTCGAGCTCGGGTCGCTGGACGCGGTACGCGACTGGTGCCACGCGGCCGACGTCGCCCGCGCCGCCTGGCTGGCGCTGCAACACGACGCGCCGGGCGACTACGTGATCGCCTCGGGCGTGGGCCGGACGGTCGGCGACCTCGTCGAGGTGGCCTTCGCCGCGGCGGGCGTCGCGCCGGAGAACCGCGTGGCGGTGAGCGCGGAGTTCGTGCGCACCCCGGAGCGCACGCGGTCGGTCGGCGACCCGACACGGGCGCGCACGGTGCTCGGCTGGGAGCCCGAGGTCGCGTTCGAGGCGATGATCGCCGAGATGATCGCCGCGGATCTGGCCGAGCTCCGCGCCCTGTAGGCAACGACCCCTGACGTCTCGCCCCCATCCGGTTAGCCTCCCGGGAACACCGGTCAAGAAGTCAGTGCGGTCATCCCAGCGGCTGTCCCGCTTCGGCCTCTGGCGCCCGGACGGCAATCGCGATGCTCCGATCTCCCAACCCCCGACCGACCCATCCCAGCCTCGCGCCGGACCCCGAGCGCGTGACGGGGAAGGTGGCGCTGGTCCACGACTACCTCAACCAGCGCGGTGGCGCCGAGCGCGTGGCGCTCGAGCTGGCGACGATGCACCCCGAGGCGACGCTCGCGACCTCGCTCTACCGCCCGAATTCCACCTTCCCGGAGTTCGCGCGCTGCACGATCGCGACCTCCTACCTCGACCGCCTCCCCGTGGACCGGGGGTTCCGCGCGCTCTTGCCGTTGTTCCCGTCGGCGATGCGCGACCTCGGGGTGCTCGACGCCGACGTGGTGATCGCCAGCAGCAGCGCCTGGGCCCACGGCGTGCGGACGACCGACCGCGCGTTCAGCGTCGTCTACTGCCACAACCCGGCGCGGTGGCTCTACGGCGCCGAGTACCTGGACGTGACCTCGTTCGAGCAACGGCTCGCCCGGCCGCTCTTCTCCACCCTCCGGCGCTGGGACCAGCGCGCCGCGCAGAGAGCCGACCTCTACATCGCCAACAGCGAGAACACGCGCAGGCGCATCGCGGAGGTCTACGGCCGTGATGCCGCCGTCGTGCCGCCGCCCGTCGACACCGACCGCGTCTCCGCCCTCCCGCGCGGCGAGCGGCTGCTCGTGGCCAGCCGGCTGCTGGCGTACAAGCGGATCGATCTCGTCGTCGAGGCCGCCACGCGGGCGGGCCTCCCGCTCGACGTCGTGGGCAAGGGCCCGGAGCTGGCGGTGCTGCGGGCGCTCGCCGGGCCGACCGTGACCTTCCACGGCACGGTCACCGACACGGAGATGACGCGGCTGATGGAGCAGTGCCGGGCCTTCTGCCTCCCCGGTGAGGAGGACTTCGGGATGACCTGCGTGGAGGCGCAGGCGGCGGGCAAGCCCGTGGTGGCCTTCGCCGGCGGCGGGGCGCTGGAGACGGTCGTCGAGGGCCGGACCGGCGCTTTCTTCACCGAGCAGACGCCGGACGTCTTCCTCGAGGCGCTGCGCAGGTGCGACGCGATGGACGCAGACCACCACCACATCGCGGCGCACGCCGAGCAGTTCTCGCGGGGCGCGTTTCGTCAGCGCATCGCGGCCGTGATCGCGACGGCGCGCGAGGCGGCCGCGGCGCGCTGAGCCGTCGGGTGCGCTCGCCGGTGGGCAGCGCCGTCAGCGCAGCGGAGCCGACAGCGAGGTGAGCGCTCCCTGGCGGGCGCGCACCGCCGTCCCCCCCTTCGTCGCGATCGTCACCTCCAGCACGCCGTGGCGCCGGCCGGCCGTCCTTCGGGCCGTCTTCCACGCGCCGCCGCGGCGGGTCTGGAGGGTCACGGGGCCTGACGCCGGCGCCCGGAGCCACACGCGGGCCGCCGAGCGGGTCCGTCGCTCGACGGCGACGGGGAACGCGAACGCGCGGGCCGAGAGCTTCGGCCGGCCGTTGAAGCGGTACGTGCCCGACTGGGCGGTCGCCGCGTAGTCGGGTCCCGGCGCGTCGCGCACCTGGAACCACGTGATCGTGTCCACGCCCTGGCGCCAGAGGACCATGAACGACTGCGCCAGCCAGGCGGCCTGGGTGCGCTCGGAGAGGCCGTTGGGGTCGTCGGGCTTCGAGTCCCAGGAGATCTCGGTCACCCACAGGCGATGGCGGCCGGGAGCCGTGCGGGCGCGCTCGGCCGCCTTCAGGATCCGGGTCAGCTTGCCCATGTCCGGGACCGAGACGTCGTCGGCGTTCAGCGCCCTGCGCTTGGGGCCGCCGACGGAGTAGGGGTGATGGGCGAGCGCGTCGAAGGCGACGCTGCCGCACCCCCGGACGCGCTTGAGCTTCGCGTTCAGGCACAGGACGCCGCGCCAGAACAGCGCGGGCGCGATCCGGCTGCCGCCCGGGAACGGGTCGCCGTACGGCGCGGTGCCGGCGGTCGCGACGACCGCCTTCGGCTGCGCGGCGCGGATGCCCTTCGTGAAGGCGTTCTGGAGGTTGCGGTAGATCGTAGGCGAGGTCGCCGTGAACTTGCCGTTCCGCTTGACCCACTGCGGCGCGATGTAGCGCTCGAGGTTGGGCTCGTTCCACGGCTGGAAGGACCTGACCCTCGGCAGCGTGGCCCCGGGAGAGGCGGGATCGGGGAACGACCCGTCGTACCGGCGGCCGAGCGCCCGGGCGAACGCGCCGAACGCGACCGGGTCGGGGCGCCAGGAGCCGGGGCTGGCGTCGGCGGGTCGCCCGGGACCCTCCGCCCAGGCGGGCGCGCTGGTGAGACTCACCAGCGGCGCGAGGCGGCGCGACGTGGCCGCCTTGACCGCGATGTCGAGATCGGCCCAGTCGTAGGCGGGGTCGGCCGGGTCGGCCGGACGCGACGGCCTGCTCGGCGCGAGCCCGCCCCAGCTCGCCGGAAGGCGGATCAGGTCCGCGCCCTGGGCCGCCGCACGATCCAGCCACACCGGCGCCTCCGGGGCCCGGAACAGCCCGTCGAGGTAGCCGATGGACAGCGGTCGCGCCGCCGCG
Organism: Solirubrobacterales bacterium; assembly: GCA_038321325.1. Taxonomy (GTDB): domain Bacteria; phylum Actinomycetota; class Thermoleophilia; order Solirubrobacterales; family Solirubrobacteraceae; genus Paraconexibacter. The sequence goes on along the minus strand of JBBQEV010000001.1, from coordinate 115,752 downwards.
GCGGGCGGCGGGGCGAACAGCCACGAGGCGAGGAGGGTGGCGCAGGCGGCCAGGACACAGCGGGTGCGAAGCATCGAGGCTTCAGTACGTCGACCTCCGTGGTCGGCTGACGCACCGCGCGCCAGCACCCGGCGGCAAGACCGCCGATTCCGGGGACCCGAGGGCGGTGTCCGGCCGCCGGCGGGCGCATGACGCCGGAAGAAGGTCACTCGCGGGGACGGCGCGGCGGACGGGCGTCGCGGCGAGAACGGCCTGGGACCGCCGGTCCCGGCCGGACGGACTGGACGCGGGCCGAAAACCCGCTAGCCTTACGTCGCACATGTACTCAGCAAACCAAAGGGACAGCATGGAGACAGAATGTTCCATCGAGGCGACCGACGGCGTGGAGGTCTACGAGTCCCCCCGGATCGAGGAGATCGGCGACTTCCGCGAGCTGACGCTCGGCACGGGCAGCAACGAGCACATCGATGACCACAACGGGGTCTCGATGAACCTCTGAGCATCCGAACGGCGTCATCGACGCCGCGGATGTAGGGACACGGATCGGCGCAGCTGTGCCGCGACACCTGCGGCCATCGCCTCGGCGCTGAAGCACCGCTGCACGCGCAGGCGTCCCGCCGCTCCGAGACGCGCCCCGTGCTCACGCGCGAGCACGCCGCGCACGCCATCGGCGAGGTCGTTCGCCGTCGCGTGGGGGACGAGGATCCCGGTGAGCCCGTCCTCGACGATCTCGCGCGGCCCCCCGGCGTCGACGGCCACCACCGGCACGCCCGCGGCCATGGCCTCCAGCAGGACGATGCCGAACGGCTCTGCGGCGGCGGCGCTGACGAGGACGTCGCTGACGGCCAGCGCGGGCGCCACCGCGTCCAGGTGGCCGGTGAACGTCACGCGGTCCGCGAGGCCGGCGCGCTCCGCGTCCGCCCGCAGGCGAGGCAGGTAGCCCGGGTCGCGGCCGTACGAGTCGCCGCCGACGATGAGCAGGTGCACGTCGGCGCCCTCGTCGCGCAGCTTGCCGATCGCCGCGATCACCAGATGCTGGTTCTTCCACGCCTGCAGCCGTCCCAGGACCGACACGACGCGCCGGCCCTCCGGGATCGACCAGCCGACGCGGACGACGTCCGCGTCGACCCCGGCGAGCTGCGCGTCGAGCTCGGCGAGGTCGAGGCCCGGGTGCACGACGAACGTCTCCGCTCCGTAGACCCGGCGCTCCTGGGCGGCCACGTCGTGCGACGAGCATCCGACGGCCCGGGTCGGGAGGGCGTGCAGCAGGCGCTCCAGCGGATCGCGGCCCGGACGCCCGTGCTGCCACCACACGAGGCGGCCGGGGATCCCGGCGAGCATGGCGGCGGGCGCCGCGTACAGGTGAGCCGTGCTCATCCACGACAGCACGACGTCGGGCCGGGTGCGCCGCAGGACACGGGCGATCCGCACGATGCCCCACAGCCCGCGCGCCGCCTGGCGCAGCCGGCCGACGGCGATCACGTGACACGTGACCCCGGCGTCACGCGCGGTGCGCGCCAGCGCTCCGTCGGCGAAGAACACGCACGAGAACTCGACGTCGGCGCGGTCGCGCGACGCCACCAGCAGCCGCTCGAGCATCAGCTCGGAGCCCCCGTTCCGCTCGGCCAGCGGCATCACCACGACCACCCGCAGCCGCGCCCTCGCCGCGCTGCTCACCGGCGCGTCAGGTCGCCTCGCTGTAGGCCCGGTAGCCGCCGTAGCCGTAGTAGCCGTAGCCGTAGCCGCCCGTGAGCTCGGTCAGCGGGACGTCGTTGGCGATGACGCCGACCATGTTGATGTCGCCGGCCCGCCCGATCATCTCGCGGACGCGCTCGACGGAGTCGCGGCGCGTCCGGCCGATGCGACCGATGAGCAGCGCGCCGTCGACCTCCTTGAGCAGCGACATGGTGTCGGCCACCGCGAGCAGTGGCGGCGTGTCGATGATCACGAGGTCGTAGTCCCGGCGCAGATCGGCGAGGAGCTCGAGCATCCGGAGGGACGAGAGCACGCTCGGAGGGTTCGGCGGCTTGGGCCCGGAGGTGATCACGGCGAGGCCGCCCTCGTCCTCGAACAGGCTGTTGACGCCGCGCATCCCGGCGGCCTTCGGGTACTGCAACGTGTCCTCGAGCTGGACGCCGCCGGCGAGGTAGTCGGTCAGGCCCGGATCGTTCTCGACCCCGAAGTTCCGGCCGACGGAGGGCTTGCGCAGGTCGCACTCCAGGACGCAGACGCGCTGGCCGGCCTCGCGGTAGGCCAGCGCCAGCGACCGCACCAGCGTCGACTTCCCCTCCGACGGCACGGCGCTCGTGACCAGCAGGGTCTTCAGCGGCCGGTCGATGCTCGCGAGCTGAAGGTTCGTGCGCAGGCCGCGGACGGCTTCGCGGAAGTCGGGTACGAGGACGAGCTCGCCGCTGTCGGTGGGAGCGGTCTCGCTGGCGTGCGGCAGCGCCGCAAGGACGGGCAGCCCGTACACCTCTCCCATCTGCTCCATCCGTCGCACACGGCGGTCCAGGCGCTCGAGGAGGAACGCGAGCATCACGGCGACCACGAGGCTGATGGCGAAGCCGAACACCGCCCGGGCGCGCGGCTTGGGCGCGATCTTGCTGCCGGGCAGCGCCTCGTCGATCTGCTCGGCGTTCCCGGCGGGGAAGGCCTCGATCGCGCGGTAGCGCTTGATCTGGTTGCTGAGGGTGCTGCGTGCCGCGCGGGAGTTCAGGTCGCCCTTGGGCAGCTGCGCGAGCTGGCGCTCGGCGATCTGGCGGCCGGCGACGACCTTGTTGCGGACGGCGGCCCCGCGCACCTCGATGAACGCTTTGGCGAACGCATTGGAGAAGGCCGCGGCTTCCTGCGGCGTTCCGCCGGTGGTGCTGATCGAGACGAAGTCCGAACCGGTCTGCGGTGCGACGGTGAGCAGGCCGAGCAGCGCCGCGGGGTCCCCGCGATAGCCGGTCCGCTTGGCCACGACCGTCGCGACGGCGCGCGAGCGCAGCAGCTCGGCCTGGTTCGTGGTGTTGCGGTCGCCGTCGAGCAGGCTCTGGATGCCCAGGATGTCCTCCACCTGCGAGCTCTGCACGTAGATCTTCGTGCTCGACAGGTAGACCTCGGCCTTGCGCGCCTCCACGTAGTACAGCGCAGTCGTGCTGATGACGACGATGGCCAGGATGAGCCACCGGCGGTTCCAGACGGGACGCACGAGCTCGCGGAGGTCGAGGTCCTCCTGCTCTGAGTGCACAACCGGGGGCGGCATCGTCGTCGGGCTCAAGGGCGACCACGGTAGCGCGGATCCCGGTGCGATGAAGCCGCCGTCTCTGCTTTCACGCCGGACCGCGTGTCCAAGATCGGGCGCGAGGGCACGGGGTCAGGGTTCCGACATCGTAGGATCGGGGCATCGTGCACGGCCGAAGCGTGGACCAGAGGGCGGCGCACGCCATGACGGACCTCCCACCGCCCGGCGGGCCGGCTCGCGCTCCCGGCCGCCCCCTCGTGATGGTGTGCGCGACGCGCAACTCAGAGACGGACGCGATCCTGCGCTACGCCGCCGATCTCGCCGACGTCCTCGGCTCGGAGCGCGTTCGCGGGTTCTACGTGCAGCCTCAGCGGGGCGTCTGGACCGACCGCGCCGCGCAGCCGGTCGGCTTCGACGCAAGGACCGCCAGCGGCGCGGTGGTCATGCTCCACTACAACCCGTTCTCGTGGGGGCGTTCCGGCGTCGCGCCCGGGGTCGTCCGGTTCGCCGCGGGCCTGCGGCGCTCCGGGATTCCGCTCGCGCTGATGGCCCACGAGTGCTACGTCGAGCCGGTGGGCGGGGCCAAGACGCGCCTCGTGCACCATTGGCAACGGGGTCAGTTCACCGCCCTCGCCCGCCTTGCGAACGTCTGCTTCGCGTCGACCGCGGCGTGGGTCGCGCGCCTGCAGGGGGCCGGAGCCCGGGCGGTGCACCTCACGCCGCTGCCGATCTCGTCGTCGCTTCCCGACCGCCGCGACGCCGGTGACGAGGTGCGGCGCACGCTGCGCCGCGGGGACGAGTTCGTCGTGGCCGCCTACGGCCTCAACCATCCGTCGCGGCGGATGGACCTCATCCTCGCGTCGGTCGCGCGCATCGGCGCGGAACGCCCGGTCCTGTTCCTCGATCTCGGTGCCGGGCGCCGGGAGGTCTCACCGATGCCCGGGGTCCGCACCCTGAGCCCGGGATGGCTGGCCGACGACGAGCTCGCGCGGCACCTCGCGGCGGCCGATCTCTTCCTCGCCCCGTTCGCCGACGGCGTCTCCCTCCGGCGCACGACGCTCATGGCCGCGATGCAGCACGGGCTGGCTCTGGTCGGCACCACCGGCGTGAACACCGACCCGGAGCTGCGCGCGAGCTGGCCGGGACTGGGGCCGCTCGTGGCCGTCGGCGACGACGCGGGGTTCGTGGCCGCAGCGGTGGTGGCGGCGGCCCGGAGCGAGGCCGATCGTGACGCGGCCGGGCGGCGGGCCGCTGCGCTCTACGCGGCCCGGTTCGGGTGGTCGAGCGCCGTCGCGCAGCTCGATCTCGGGCTCGAGGCGCTGGCGGCGCCCCGTCGCGAGAGTCGCCGATAGGCTCTCCCCTCTGCACCGGATCACCCCCACTTCCGTGCTCATGCTCGCGGTCGCGCCGCTGACCGCGCTGATCCTCGCGATCTTCGTCCTGCGCTTCGGGAGCCTGGCTCCCGACTCGTCGCCGTTCATCGGGATCATCCTGCCGCTGGCCGCGCTGGTCCCGCTGTGGTTCTTGACGACGACGAACCTCGCGGCCGCGCTCTCGGTGCTCCTCGTCTACCTGGCCTGCCTCGACGGCTACCTGAAGCTGTCCCTCGGCGGGTCGGCGATCACCGGGCTGCGCGACGTGTTCATCCTGACGCTGGTCATCGGGCTCACCGCTCGCTGGCTGCTCTCGCGCAAGCCCTCGACGCTCCCGCCGATGCTCGGGATCATCTTGGCCTGGGTCGTCGTCGTGCTCGTCAACGTGCTCAACCCGGACACCGTCTCGCTCCAGCAGGGTCTGGTCGCCGCCTTTCGCCAGCACCTCGAGTTCGTCCCGCTGTTCTTCCTCGGGTTCGTCGCGATGCGGTCGAAGGCGATGCTCCGCGGCTTCCTGGTCCTGCTCGTCGCCGCGGCGGCGGTCAACGGCGTGGTGAGCGTGGTGCAGAGCGGCCTCTCGCCCCAGGAGCTCGCGGGCTGGGGGCCGGGCTATGAGAAGAAGATCAACGGCAACAAGGCCGAGAAGCTCGGTACGCGCACGTTCGGCGACGACCAGGGGGACTCGCGTGTGCGGCCGTTCGGCCTGGGCAGCGACGCCGGCGCCGGTGGCGTCCTGTGCGGCCTGGCGCTGACCGGTCTCCTCGCGCTGCTCCAGGTGCGCAGCGACCGGCGGGCGCGGCTCGCCGCCGCGGTCGCCGCCGCCGCCCTGCTCGCGGGCATCGTCACCAGTCAGTCGCGGACGGTGATCCTCGCCTCGGTCATCGCCGTGCTGGCGTACATCGTCGTGTTCGGGCTCAACCGCGGTGTGGCGCGGACCGCGGTGACCGTCGCGATCACCGGGCTCGCCCTGTGGGGGACCGTCGGGTTCATCGGCAACACGAAGGGTGGAGGAGCGAACCGCTACGAGGAGATCCGGCCCGACAAGGCGTTGTCGACCGCCTACAACTACCGCATCGGATCGTTCGGCGACGTGCCGTCCTACGCGCTCAAATATCCCTTGGGGGCCGGGTTGGGGACGGTGGGGCCCGCGGCCGGGGCGACTGCCGCCGGCAGCGCGCGGTCGCTCGAACTCGACGCCAACGCCGAGGGCCAGCTCAACTACGTGGTGGTCGAGACCGGCATCCCGGGGCTGGCCGTGTTCATCACCCTGATGATCGCGATGCTGCGGCGGACGCTGCAGTTCCGGCGGCTGCGCGACCCCGAGCTGAGGACGCTCATGGCCGGCTGCGCCGGCACCATCTTCTTCCTCTTCGCCTCGGGCTGGTCGGGGGCGTTCTCGGGGGTACCCCCCGGCTCCGCGATCCTCTGGTTCCTCGCCGGCACGATCGCGTACTGGAGCAGCCGCGAGGATCTCCTGACCCCGCGTCGGCCGAGGGCCCCCGGCGGCTCGACCGGCCGGTGGGTCGCGCCGTCGCCGGCTCCCGCGCCGCCGGTGGGGTCGCCCCCGGTCCCCGCGCTCGCCTGAGGGAGCCGGCCTTTGCCGCGCCTCGTGCTGGTGCACGACAACATCGGCGGCGCGACCGGCATGGGCCGCGTCTGCGCGTGGATCACGCGTACGGCGCTCGACGCCGGCTGGGCCGTCTCGCTGGTCGCGTCGCGCATCGAGCCGGAGCTGGCCGCCGCATGCGTGGTGGTGCGCGCGCCGGCCGTCCACCGGGCGCCGGCGGTGCCGCAGCATCTCGGCTGGCTGGCCGCCGCGCGGCTGGGGCTGCGGCGGACCCCGGGCGACGTCGTCCACGTCCACGCCCCCGGGCTCATCGACGTCGCCGACGTCATGACCTGCCACCACCTCGCCGCCGTCGCGGCGCAGTACGGCGTTGCGCCGACCGGCACGGGCCTCGCGACGGAGCTCCGCCGCGCCCAGCTCCGCGTCCAGGAGCGGCTGGACGACCGGTGGTACCGAGCCCGGCGGCCGGCCACGCGGATGACGTTCGTCTCGGAGTTCCTCCGTGACGCCTTCCAGGTGCGCTACGGGACGGCGGCCGACGGCGCGATCCTCGCCCCCACCGCGCCGGGCTGGCGGCCGGTCGAGGCGCACGAGCGCACGGCTGCCCGCGCGCAGTACGGCGTCGCGGGAGACCGCCTCGTCGTGGGGTACCTCGGAGGCGACGATCGGCGCAAGGGCGTCGACGACGTCGAGCCGCTGGCCGCGGTCGGCGACTTCGAGCTCCTCGTCGCGGGGAAGGGCGCGGAGCGCCTCGCCTGGCCGGGGGCCAAGAGCCTCGGCTTCGTCGACGCGGACCGCTTCGTCGCGGCCTGCGACGTCGTGGTCGCGCCCGCGCTGTTCGACGCGGCACCGGTCGCCGTCCTGCAGCCGCTGGCGCGCGGCGTGCCCGTCGTGGTGCGTGAGGCCAGCGGCTGGGCGCCGGCGATCCGCCGCCACGCGGCCGGGGTCGTCTGGGACGGGCGCGAGCCGCTCGCCGAGGCCGTGCGGCGAGCGTCGCGGATCCCGCCGGAGGGCGGTCGCGCGGTCGTGGCGGAGGTCGGTGACGGCCCCCAACGCGAGCGGTTGCTGCGGACCTACGCGGCGGCGATGTCGGCGAGGAACGCGGTCGCGCGCGCCAGCTGAGGCTCGCGCCGGAACGCGGGCGCCCGTCGCGGGACGCGCTCGGCCCGGCGGCGGACCTCCGCGGGCGTGGCCCCGCGCAGCAGCGACGCGAGCTCCTCCAGGTACACCGGGTCCCACGGGGCGGCCCCGCGCAGCCGCCAGAGGAACCCCTCGTCGAGGTCGTAGGCCAGCGGGATCTGGCCCGTCACGATCGGCAGGCCGGCGTGCAGGTACTCCGGGAGCTTGATCGAGTACCTAAAGCTCCCCACCCGGTCGACGCTCTGCGGCAGGCTCCCGACGTCCATCGCCGCCAGGAGGCTCGGCAGCCGCTCCCGCGCCACGTGCCCGGTGAACCGCACGCGGTCGCCGAGGCCCGCGTCGGCCACGATGCGCTGCAAGCGCTCGCGGCCGGTCCCGTCGCCGACGATCACCACCACCCACCGGCCGCCCGCCCCGGCGCGCCGGGCGGCCTCGACGAGCTCCAGTCCGTAGCAGTAGCCGATCCGCGGCACCCAGTTGAGGCTGCCGACGATGCCGAAGGCCACCTGATCGTCGGCGAGCCCTAAGGCGGCCCGGCCGTCCGCGCGCAGTCCCTCCCAGTCCGCGCTCTCCGGCCCGGGCCAGTCCTGCGGCGCCCACCCGGGCAGCGTCATCGCGCGGGGCGCTCCGAGCGTCAGCGCCCGGCCCGCGAGGTAGGGCGTCCAGCCGATGACCCCTGCGCTCGCGGCGTACAGGGCGCGCTCGTAAGCGGTCCCGGGCGGCCCCAGCGGCCGGCGCATCGCGCCGAGGAACGGGCCGACGGCGTCGCCCGTCGAGACGACGTACCGGGTGTGGAAACGCGCGCGGGCGGTCAGCAGCGCGAGGCCGCCGGCGACGCCGGTGCCCTCCATCACGACGAGCGCGGGGCGCTCGCGGCCGATGCGCCGCACCACCTCGGCCCCCGCGCGCCGCTTGTGGGCGACGTCGAAGGCGTGCAGCGTCGCCTCCGACCCGGCGACCACGGCGGCCAGTCGCTCGGCGTCGCCGCTCCCGGGTCCCTGGGTGGCGAAGGCCATGATGCCCCGCGTGGCGTCTGGACCCGGACTCACGGGGCGACCGGTTCGGCTTCCGTGGCCGGCGGGACCCGCGGGCCGCGCGCCAGGCGCGCCCGCACCGCCCGGTAGGCCGGGGCCTCGACGCGGTGCCACAGCCCGTAGGAGAGCGCGAGCGAGATCGCGAGCCCCGAGCCCGCGGCCCACAGGGCTTCTACAGCGTCGTGTCCGAGCACCCTGTCGCCGACCTTCCCGCACACCTTCAACACGCTCTGGTGGATCAGGTAGAAGGCGAACGAGATCTCCCCGAGGCGCACCAGTACGGGGTGGTCGATGCTGCGCCGGAGCGGGTCGAGGTCAGCTCCCGCGCCGCCGAGGATCAGGATCGCGTAGGCCGGGATCACCACCGTCGCCGGCAGCCGCGGGGCGTCCAGGGCACTCACCGCGACGTAGGTTCCGAGCGCGACACCCACGCCGGCGAACAGCCCGAACGGCACGGCGCCGCGGCGCCGCACGTGCGCGGCGAGCACGATGCCGAGGACGAACTCGGGCAGCCGCCCGGGCGGTGAGAAGTAGCCGAACCACCCCCATCCCCGCGGGTCCGGGTCGGCCTGCGCGAGCCCCTGGATGCCCGCCGCGAGCGCGAGCAGGGCGACGAGCAGGAGCAGGCGCCCCCGGCCGCTGAGGCGGAGGATCGGCCCGACGAGCACCGGGAACATCGCGTAGAAGAACAGCTCGTCGCTCAGCGTCCACGACACGCCGTTCGCGGCCACGTTGTACTCGGGGCCGGGGATCCAGGCGTGCGCGAGGAAGAGCGCGGCCACCGCGCCCCGGGTCGATCCCACCTCGCCGAGGCCGATCGCGGCCAAGCCGACCGCCGCGACCCACGTCACCGCGTGCAGGGGCCAGATCCGGCCCAGGCGCCCGGCGACGAAGCGCCAGGCGCCGGGAACGTACGCGTGGCCCCACGTGAGGACGAAGCCGCTGAGGACGAAGAAGAAGGTGACGCCGGTGCCGCCGTAGCGACCGAGGCGGCGAGTGGCCTCCTCGAGCGGCGTGCCCACGAACAGCTCCTGCGCATGGAACAGGAACACGAGGAGCGCGGCGAAGAACCGCAGCGCGGTGAGGGTCGGCAGTCGCGAGGCGACCGCGACGGGTTCGACCGCGCTCATGGCGCCGCGGAGTTCCGGCGGCCCGCGCCGCACGGGGTGCCGGGCGGCGACATCCCGTGGCGCGCGGGCATCCGGCCGGCCGTCAGTAGGGCCAGCTCGCGTCCGGATGGCCGAGGCGCCGTGCGAGGTCGGGGCGCCCCCGCTTCAGCGCGAGCTTGACCAGGCCGTTGCGGGCCTGCCACCACAGCGGAGCCGCCTGCGCGAGGGTGTTCGCGGCCCGCCGGCCTCCGGCGAGGTCGCTGCGGACGTAGTGCACGAGCGAGCCCTCCCGGCCGCGGTAGGAGAACTCCCGCGAGAGCCCCATCGTCCGCAGGACGGCCGCGGTGACGTACGGCGAGGAGTACGCGTCGTGCACGAGCACGTGCCCCCCCATGGCGACGCGGGGCGACCAGAGCCGGAGGTCGTCGCGGGCGCGGTCGTACCGGTGGTCCCCGTCGACGTAGAGCATCCCGACGGGAGCCTCGACGCGGGACAGGGCGGCCGGGTCCTGGGACCGGAGCCGCAGATGCTCCACCTTGCCCTCGACGCCCACGGCCCCGAGGTTCGCGTGAAAGCTGCGGTGGATGAGCTCGCCCTCGTCCTCGCTGGCGGAGGCGTAGGGCCCAGCGGTGTGCGGATCGATGGCGAAGACGGGCACCCCGTCGGCTGCCGCGCTCGCCAGGAGGGCGGTCGAGCGGCCGTAGTGGCTGCCGATCTCCACGACGGCCGAGCCCGCCGGCACGGTCTGCGCGGAGTCCCACAGCAGCCGCGCCTGGGCGTCGGTCATGAAGCCGTGGACGCCGGCGATCCGTCGGAGCGTCGCGGCGAACCCCCGCTCCTGTGAACTCGTCGGCACGCCACGAATCTACCGCAGGGACGTGGGCGGCCCGGGCACGCCGGTAGGCTGCCCGGTCGGATGAGCGAGGCCGCGGTACCGCGACGCACGATCGATCGCGCCCTCGTCGTCGGCGGGGCCGGATTCCTGGGCCTGTGCACCGTCGAGGCCCTCGGCCGCGGGGCGACGACCGTCGTCAGCGTCGACCGGGACCCCCGCGGGCGGCTCGACCGCCTCGGCGTGGAGAGCGTGCAGGCCGACGTCGCCGCGCTCGACCGCGCGCTGCGCGCGCTGCTCGAGCACACGTCGTTCGACTGCGTCATCTGCCTGGTCGGGACGGGCTCGGTCCCGCGCTCGCTGGAGCACCCGCGCGGCGACCTCGACGCGAACACCGTGAGCGTGCTCACCGTCCTCGAGGTGCTGCGCGACCTCGAGGATCCGCCCGTGTTCGTCCACACCTCCTCGGCGGCGGTGTACGGCGAGAGCCGCTACCTCCCGATGGACGAGCGGCATCCGCTGGAGCCCGTCTCGCCCTACGGGATCTCGAAGCTCGCGGCCGAGCGGTACGTCGGCCTGTACGCGGCCACGTTCGGCGTCCCGGCGTTCAGCGTGAGGCCGTTCTCGGTCTACGGGCCGGGCCAGCGCAAGCTCGTGGTCTACGACCTCCTGCGGCGCCTGCGTGACGGGGAGGATCCGCTCGTCGTGGACGCTCCCGGGGACGTGTCGCGCGACCTCGTGTTCGGGCCGGACGTCGGGCGCGCGATCGCCACGCTCGCCACGACCGCGCCGGCTACGGGCGAGGCGTACAACCTGTCGTCGGGGGCGGGCACGACCCTCGAGGCGCTCGTCTCGACGCTGGTCGAGGCATCCGGCACCCACGCGGACTGGTCGTTCACCGGGCGGCGCCGGCCCGGTGATCCCCAGCGGTGGGAGGGCGACCCGACGCGCGCGCAGGCGCTCGGCGCCGGATGCCACACCCCGCTCGCCGACGGCCTCGCGCAGACGGTCGCCTGGTTCGACGCCACGCGCTGAGCAGCTCGCTCACCAGCCGAACGGTCGCAGCGCCTGCTGCACGAGGCGGACGGTCACCCGATCCGCCGTCGCCTGCGTCCGGTGCAGCCAGCCGAACACCCGCCGCTCCCCCGCCGAGCGCGGGTCCTCGAGCGCCGACGCCTCGACACTCATCCCGAGAGCCCGCGCTCGCGCGGCCCAGTCCACCGTCCAGATGTCCAGGCGACGAAACGGCGCGGAGCCGTGCTCGGCCAGCCACTCGAGGAGCTGCCGGTCCCAGCCGTAGGCGGCGCGCGGCTCGATCTTCAGGACGTCGATCCCGCGCTCCGCGTAACCTGCCAGCCACGACGGCTCGACGTGCTCGGGGCGGCGGGACGCCCAGACCTCCATGTGGTGGTACTGGCGGAAGAGCTGGACGGGGCGCTTGGCCGGGTGGGTCAACCGCTCGTAGCACTGGTAGAAGCGCTGCTTGCTCTGGAGGCGCTCCCAGTCGAGCCAGACGAGATGCAGGACGGCGACGTCGTCCAGCCGCAGGCGGGGGAGGCCGGGCGCGGCGGGCACGCGGCGGGAGTGGATGTCCTCTCCCGTGTGCTCGCGCCCGTCGTCGACGTAGCCGAACGGCGTGCGGCTCGGCTGCTTCACGTAGGCCGCGCCCCGGCCGCCGGGCAGGAGGTTCACCCAGGGCATCTCGATCACCGTCCCGGGCGGGGCGTCGAGGATCAGCTGCCACTCCGGCCGCGACGGCGCGTCGGCGGTGAGCAGCTCGTCGGCGTCGAGGGCCAGCAGCACGGCCGGCCGCCCGGCCGCCCACCGCCGCGCGCTGTCGATGAGCAGGCGCTGCCGGCGGCCCTCGTTGTACTCCGGGTCGGGGTTGTCGACGAGGACGACCTTCTCGAAGGACGCCGCGATCTCACGCGATCCGTCGGTCGAGCCCTGGTCGGCGACGACGATCGCGTCGGCCCACGAGGAGGCCGCGAGGAGGAAGCGCTCGATGACCCACGCCTCGTCCTTGACCGGCGTCAGGCAGATCACGACCGGCCGCGTCGCCGCGGCCACTACGACCGCCTCGGTCGGACGGTGGCGCGCGCGCGGCGCGACGCGGCTCCCGAAAGCGCCGCGCGCAACGTCGGGACGGCGGCCCGGCCCATCGCCTCGGCCCCCTCGGGGCTCGGGTGCAAGCCGTCGGCCTCGAACAGACGGGGCGTGGCAGCGGCGCCCGCGAAGGCCGCATGGAAGTCGATCAGCAGCGTTCCGGTCGATTCCGCGAGCCGACGCACCGCGGCGTTGAAGCGCAGCACTTCGGCCTTCCGCGCCTCGACGGGCGGCAGCGTGGCGAAGATCGGGACGACCGCCTGGGCCCGGAGAACGCCCGCGAGACCGTGCAGCACTTCCACGGCCGCGTCGTATCCGGAGCTCTCGTAGACGTCCTTCACGCCCGTGAGCATCACGGCGGCGGCCGGCCGATGGCCTGCGCACTCCCGCCACTGCGCGCGCAGGCTGGAGGTGCTCGCGTCGGGGCGGCTCGCGTCGTAGGTGTAGCGCAGCCGGCCGGCGGTGACCGCGTGGGCGACCCACGAGTCGTCGGCGAGCAGCCAGCGCTCCGGGATGCTGTGCCCCGACGTGAGGGCGTCCCCGAGCGCCGCGATCCCTCCCGGGCGGGGTCTGCGGACGCAGTGGGCGCTGCGCCGGAGCACCGACGCGCTCCGCTTCGCCTCGCTCCAGGCGCCGGTTGCGGTCACGCGCGCGGCCCCCCGGCGCACGTGCGGGTTCGGGTGGTCACGGCGCGGTCCACGGGAGCTGACGGTGGCGGCGTCCGGCCTGCACCGAGCGACAGCGTATTGGGGTCACGCCCCGTGACCGGGCGGCCCGCCCCCACGGGCGATGCGGCTCCCTCACGCGACGACCCTGATGGACACCAACCGCCTAGCCTGTCCGGCGTGATGCCGGCTCGCGCGCCACGATCGCCGGAGTGCCGGTGCGGATCCTGATGGTCGCCGCCCGGGTGGCGCCGGCGGTCGGCGGGGTCGAGAACCTGTTGCGCGACGTCGCCGGCGAGCTCGCGCGCGAGCACGAGGTCGCCATCGTCTCGGTGCGCAACGACGACGCGCCGTGGACGCGGCTCGGCGATTCGATCGACGTGCCCGGGGCCTTCGCGCCGTACGTCGACCGGGGGGTGCGCGTGACGGCGCTGCGCGCTCCCCGCAACCGTCGAGTGCTGCACCAGGCGCAGCGGCTGCAGACGCTGCGGGTCAGCCGTCGCTTCGCCTTCGGCCGCATGCGGCACGGGCTGCACTGGTCCTACGCCGCGGCGACGAGCGGCGGTGCGGTGGCGGCCATGCCCGACGCCGACGTCGTGCACGCCTGGAGCCCGGACCTTCCGGCGGCCGCAGGGCTGCGCGCCGCCCGGTCGCTCGGGGTGCCGTTCGTGGTCAGCCCGTTCGTCCACCCGAACCAGTGGGGTGACGGCGTGGCCTCGCGGCGGCTCTTCCGGCGCGCCGACCGCGTTATCGCCCTGCTGGACGTCGACGCGGCCTTCCACCGGTCGGTCGGGGTCCGTCCCGAGCGCATCGCGGTCATCGGCTCGGCGAGCGACGGCGTGTCCCCGGGCGGAGGCCCGGGGCTGCGCCGCGAGCGCGGGATTCCCGGGCCGCTCGTCGTCTTCCTCGGCGCTCGCCGGGCCTACAAGGGCGTCGATCTGCTGCTCGCGGCGGCGCCGGCCGTCGAGGCGGCGGTGCCGGGCACCACCTTCGCGTTCGTCGGGCCGGGGGACCCGCTCCCGCTCATCGACGGCGTGCGCCTCATCGACGCGGGAAGGGTCGGCGAGGCCGAGCGCGCGGCGTGGCTGGACGCCGCCGACCTGCTCTGCCTGCCCTCGGAGGCCGAGATCTTCCCGCTCTCAGTGCTGGAGTCCTGGAGTGTGGGCACGCCGGTGGTCGTGAGCGACATACCGCCCCTGCGGGAGCTCGTCGAGCGCACCGGGGGCGGGGTGGCCGCCGGCCGCACGCCGGAGGCCATGGCGCGCGCAGTCGCCGAGCTCCTCGCCGACGGGTCCCGGCGCGCGCGGCTCGGAGAGGCCGGCCGCGCGGCCTGGCGGTCGCGGTACACGACCGCCGCCATCGCCGCGCGGCACGCCGAGGTGTACGCCGCGGTCTGCGCCGAGGCCCGGCCGTCCGTCCGCCGATGACCGCTCGTGCTCGCGGGCAGCGCGTTCAGCGCGCGCGCAGCCTCGGCTTCGACTCATACCTCGTCGCCCTCAACGCCGCGCTGCGCTGGCCGGGCCACGCCTTTCGGCTCGGCCTCCTGCGGCGCGTCGGCCGCGTGAGCGTCGGCGAGCGCTCGTCGGTGGAGCGATCCGTCCGGCTCACGACGAAGGGCGGCGTGCGCATCGGGGACGCCACGAACATCAATCGCGACGTGCTGCTCGACGGCCGGGGAGGCCTGACGATCGGCGACCGGGTGAACATCTCCTCCGGCGTCCAGCTCTTCTCGGCCGAGCACGATCCCGGCTCGCCGACCTTCGAGGGCCGTGAGCGCGCCGTGGTCGTCGGCGATCGTGCGTGGCTGGCCTCGCGCGCGATCCTGCTCCCCGGCACACAGATCGGGGAGGGCGCGATCGTGGGCGCCGGCGCGGTGGTCCGCGGGCATGTGGAGCCGTTCACGATCGTCGCCGGGAATCCGGCGGTGGTCATCGGCCACCGGTCTCCCGACGCGCAGACCGAGCTCGCGCGCTACCGGCGGTTCCTGCACTGAGCGCTTCGTTGCGCCTCCAGCCCGCGGCCTGTATATCGTGGCCGCCCACACCGCTTCTCAGACCGCCGCCCACCGAGCATGACCTCTGCCGCCTCCACGCCACGCGCCGCCGGTGGTCCACTTCGTGCCGCCTGGCTGGGACCCACCCCCACGAACCAGAGCGGCTCCGCGTACGCGGCGACGCAGACGCTCTTGGCCCTCGCCGATCAGGGGGTGCAGATCGACGCCTACCTCACCGGCGACACCGAAGCGGTGCCGGAGGCGGTCCTCGCCCATCCCGCGGTGCGGATCGTGTGTGTCCCGACGTGGTGGGCGTGGGGGCGCTGGTACAGCCGCACGCGCCTGGTGGCGCTGCTCTCCGGGCTCACGGCGCGCGCCCAGGGCCAGTTCAGGCTCGTCCAGTTGATCGCCTCGCGGCACGAGTCGGAGCCGTACGACGTCGTCTACCAGTTCGCGCAGCTCGAGCTGCTCGGGCTGCGGTGGTGGCGCGCGCGGCTCCCGCCCGTGATCGTGCATCCGGGCACGCACGCCCGCGGGGAGCTGCGCTGGCTCCTGCGCGAGCGGCGGCTGGCGGCGCGCGCGCGCGACACCGGGTGGCGCCGGAGGATCATCGTCGGCATGCTCGCGGTCCGGAGCCTGGTGCAGCGCACCGACATGCCCCACGTCGCGATGGTGGTCGCCATCAGCCGCGTGTTCGCGAGCCACCTCGTCGCGGACTACCGGCTGTCGCCCGCTCGGGTCCGTGTCGTCCCCCACGTGATCGACTTGAAGCGCTTCTCCGTTCCGGCCGCCGCCGACGACGCCCCCGGCGGCCCGCAGGTCGTCGTCTTCCCGTCGAGCATCGGCGTGCGCAAGGGCGTCGAGCTCGTCATCGGCCTGTCGCACCGGCTCGCGGACCTCGAGGGCCGCGTGCGCATCGAGGTCGTCGGGGCCGGGCGCCAGTGGACCAACTACGAGGGGCTGCTCGCCGAGCTGCATCCGGGCGTCGCCGTCTGGCGGGGAGAGCTTCCCACCATGGAGCTCGTCGAGCTCTACCGACAGGCGGCGGTCGTCCTGCAGCCGAGCCGCTACGAGCCGTTCGCGCTGACGGTCGGCGAGGCGCTCGCCTGCGGGACGCCGGTCGTCGCCAGCGACGAGGTCGGAGCCGCCGAGGAGCTCGATCCGGACGTGTGCCGGATCTTCGCCTCCGGGTCGCTGGACGAGCTCGAGCGCGTGGTCCGCGCGCTGCTCGGCGACATGGCCGGACCGCAGGCGGCAGACCTGCGCCAGCGGGCCCGCGCGGAGGCCGAGCGCCGCTTCGACCGCGACACGGTGGGGCGAAAGCTGGTGCAGGCGATTGAGCTGGTCGCCCACCGCGGCCACGGACGCGGGAGCTGAGCGGCAGCCGTGTGCGGGATCTGCGGGACGACGGAGCCCTCCGGGCGCGAGCGGGTGATGCGGATGTGCGCCTGCATGGTCCACCGCGGACCCGACGACGAGGGCGTGTTCGCGGCCGAGACGAGCGACGTGGTGCTCGGCGCCCGCCGCCTGAGCATCATCGACACCGAAGGCGGCCACCAGCCGTGCGCGAACGAGCGCGGCGACGTGTGGGCGGTGCTCAACGGGGAGATCTACAACCATCCCGCCCTGCAGGAGCGCCTGCGTCGCGGCGGTCATCACCTGGCCAGCAGCACGGACACCGAGGTGCTCGTGCACCTGTACGAGGACTTCGGCGATGCCCTCGTCGACGCGCTGGACGGCATGTACGCGTTCGCGATCTGGGACGACCGGCGCGAGCGGCTGCTCATCGCGCGGGACCGCTTCGGCGAGAAGCCGCTCTTCTACCGCACGGCGGGCTCGGGGCTGACGTTCGCCAGCGAGCTGCGCACCCTGGTCGCGGGGCTTGACGAACGGCCGGAGATCGACGTGGCGGCCATCCGCGAGCTGCTCGTCCTCGGCTACCTCGCCGGCGACCGCAGCGCACTCGAAGGTGTGCGCCAGCTCCCGCCGGCGCACACGCTCACCTGGGAGGCGGGCAGCGGGCGCCTCGAAGTGCGCCGCTACTGGTCGCCCCCGGCGCGGCCCGCCTCCACTACGTCGTCGGCGCAGGAGCTGATCGGCGAGACCGAGCTGCGCCTGCGCGAGGCGGTGCGCGGCTGCCTGCTGTCCGACGTCCCGCTCGGCGTCTTCCTCTCCGGAGGAGTGGACTCGACGCTGGTGGCCGCGCTCTGCGCGGAGGAGCTCGGGACCGCGCTGCAGACCTTCACCGTCTCCTACCCGAGCGGGGCGGTCAACGAGGACGACGCCGCACGGGCCGTCGCGTCGGCGGTGGGCAGCGTCCACCACGACGTCGTCCTCGACGACGCCGGCGCCGCGCAGCTGGTGCCCTCCGTGCTCGGGCGCCTCGATCAGCCCAACCTCGATCCGGCGCTCATCGCCCTCAACGCCCTAGCGGCGTTCGCCACCGAGCACATCACGGTCGCGCTCGGGGGGGAGGGAGCCGACGAGCTGTTCGCTGGCTATCCCCGCTACCGCTGGATGGACACGGCGACGCAGCTGCACCGCGTCCTCCCGGCGGGTCCCGCGGCCGTGCTGGCCGCGGCGGCCGAGCGGCTCCCCGGTTCCGCCGGACGGATGGCGAACGTCCTGCGACCGCAGGATCTCGTCGACCGCCACCTCGACTGGGTGACCGACGATCGGCGGGCGCGGGTCGCCGATCTGCTGGGCGGTACGCTGGCGGGAGTGCAGGTCGACGACGCGATCACCGCGGACGCCCGGCGGATCGCGGAAGGCGTGCTCGACGCCGAAGGGGTGGTCGGGGCGTTCATGCGGCTCGACCAGGAGCGCTATCTGCCCGGGGACGTGCTCGCCAAGGCCGATCGCGCGTCGATGCTCGCGTCGCTGGAGATGCGGACGCCGTTCCTCGGCCGTGGGGTCGCGGAGTTCGCCGCGGGGGTTCCGACGGAGATCCACGCCCGCGACGGGGGAAAGGCGCTGCTGCGCGGCGTCCTCGCGAAGCTGCGCCCCGACCTCGAGCGACGGCCCAAGGCCGCGTTCCGGGTCCCGACGTCGTCCTGGCTGGTCGGCCCCCTGGCCGCGACGGTCCTCGGGGTGGTGCTCGAGGGGCGCCTCGTCCGCGACGGCTTCATCGACCGGGGCAAGGCCGCGGCGCTCGTCGCCCGGCACGCGGCCTACGGCGCGGACGCCGACCTGCTCTGGGGACTGCTGTGCGTCGGCAGCTGGCTGGACGCCGTCCTCGCGTAGCCGTGCGTATCCTGCTCTCGACCACGGACTTCCCGCCGATGCGCGGTGGGATCCAGCTGCTGCTCCACCGTCTCGTGGAGCACCTTCCCGGCGACGTCGTGGTGCTCACCCCCGAGCGCGCGGGGAGCGCCGAGGTGGACGCCGCGTGTGGGTGCGAGGTCGTCCGGACGACGCACTATGCCGACCATCGGCTCGCGGTCGCACGCCTGAACGCCGCGACCGTCGCCGAGGCGCGGCGCCGGAGCCCCGACGTCATCATCGCCGGGCACCTCGTCGCCGGTCCCGGCGCGCTGCTCGCCCGCCGGGTGGCCGGGAGCGCGGTGGTGCAGTACCTGTACGCCATGGAGATCGGCCGGCGCCCCAAGCTGACCCGCTTCGTCCTGGCCCGGGTCGACCGGGCGATCGCGATCAGCTCCTACACGCGCCAGGCGACCTTGGACGCAGGAGCGCCGGCCGCCGCGGTGGACCTCGTGCTCCCCGGCGTCGACCTGCCCGGACCCGTGCGGCGCGAGGCCTCGGGCCGCCCGATCGTCCTCACGGTCGCCCGCCTGGAGGAAGCCTACAAGGGCTTCGACGTCATGCTGGACGCGCTGCCCCTGGTGCGCGCCCGCGTCGGAGAGGTGCAGTGGGTGGTCGTCGGGGCCGGGGCGCTGCGCGGGGTGCTCGAGCGCACCGCCGCCGCCCGGGGCCTGTCGGAGAGCGTGCACTTCACCGGCGGGGTGAGCGACGCCGAGCGTGACGGCTGGCTGCGGCGAGCGTCGGTCTTCGCGATGCCCAGCCGCGTCCCGGCCCCGCCGGCGATGGGCGAGGGGTTCGGGATCGTCTACCTCGAGGCGGGGGCGATGGGCGTGCCCGTCGTCGCGGGCGACGAGGGTGGCGCCCAGAGCGCGGTGGGACACGACGAGACCGGCCTGCTGGTGAACCCGCGCGATCACATCGCGGTCGCCGACGCCGTGACGCGGCTGCTGCTCGACCCCGAGCTCGCTCAGCGGCTGGGGCGCGGCGGCCGGGCGCGTGCGGAGCAGATGACGTGGAAGCGCCAGGCCGACGGGGTGCACGCCGCGCTCGAGCGCGCCTTGGCGGGCCGGTCCCGGGCCGGCCGAGGGATTCTTTAGCGCAAGCCGACGACCCGCTGCGGTCGTCGCTCTGGGGCCGCCAGGGCACCCGCCTCGCGCGCGACCACCACTCCCTGGCGACGCGCGACAGTGGCTTCACCGCACGGTTGCGGCGCCCTGAAGCGACGTCGCAGGACCGGAAGGTGCGCGCTGGGCTACGGACGGACAGCCAGAGCTTTGGCGTACCGCGAGCGTGCGACGGTACGGGCGACGAACCGGGGGGCCAGCGCTTCGGCGGCGATGATCCTGAAGCCGGCCGCGACGATCAGGCTCTCGAGATCAGGCGCGGTGAAGCGCCACGGATGCGCCCTCACGAGGATGCCGTCCGGCACGCGACGCTTGGTGACGTGCTCGAATTTGAGTCGGCCGAGGGCCGAGTGCACGTCGCAGGCCACGAGCAGCATGCCTCCCGGGCGCACGACCCGGTGGGCTTCGCTCATGATCGCCACCGGATCCTGGACGTGGTCGAGCATGTTCGCCGCGACCGCGACAGCGAACTCCGCATCGCCGAACGGCAGCCGCTCACCCTGGGAGATCACGTGTTCGTAGGAGCCCGCGCGCAACTCGCGAAGTGCCGCGACGAGCGCAGGTCCGCAGTGCAGGTCGATCGGCGCGAGCGGCAGTGGGTCCACACCGACCGTGCGCGAACCGGCCCGGCGCCCGGCGAACTGCGACGGACCGACGCCCAGCGGCCCGACGCCGACGTCGACCCACGGTCCGGCGACGGCCGGGCCGTTGAGGTGGGGAAGGGCCCAGCGGGCCAAGGCGGCCGCTGACGCCATCCCGGCGGCGATCTCGGCGGCGTCGGCGACGGCACCCGCCCAAAACGAAGCCTCGGCCGTCTGCGCTTCGTCCCACCGCCGGTCGCCGACGACCCCGTCGCACCAAAGGTGGCGCGGATTCTGGTGTTCACGCTTCGGACGCTACCAACGGCATCGCGCTAGCCATCGAAGACCTGCCCAGAGCGAGAAACGCGGCGGTCCTGCCGCAGACCCCTCCTCGACGCCGGTGCTCGGCTCGAAGCCGAGCTGCGACCGTGCCTTGGCACCGCTGGCGACCGAGCTGGCGCGCGCGGCACCGAGGGCCGATCGCATCATGCTCCGCGCCGGGGCGAGCGCCTGCGATGCGCGGCTGTCATCTCGGAGCCGCCTACGCGCGCCGATACAGGAGATTCATGTGTCCTTGACCGGGGTCAGCTTCCCAGCCACCACCAACCGGCTCCAGGCTCGGCATCCTGCTGGCGCGGTAACCGCGCTGCGCGAGCCATCGGTGAACGCCCCACGCCCCGAGAGACCCGGCGCCCTCACTAGGCGTGAACTCCACGATCACGCTGGCGCCCGAACGTTCTAGGGTGCTCTCCGCACCCCGCAGCACCTCCAGTTCCAGGCCCTCTACGTCGATCTTGATGAGCGCTGGGAAGTGACCGTCGAGAAGGTCGTCCAGCCGGCGCATCTCCACTTCTGAGTCGCCGCCCTCGACGACCCGTCCGATGTTGTGAAAGGCCCCGCCTTCGTCGAACTGGACGTGACCGTCTTCGGCTCCGACCGCCACGCGGTGGAGGACGCTCTGGTGCGCGGGGTTGTCAGCGAGGTTGAGCGCAAGCTGGCTTCCGACCGCGCCGGGCTCGACGGCGATCACCATCCCGTCCTCGCCAACGATCCCTCCCGCGGTGATCGACCAGATTCCAACGTTCGCGCCCACGTCGACGAAGGTGTCGCCGCGCGTGAGCAGGGTGGCGAGGAGCTCGACATCTTTGAGCTGCTCCGGAGCCATCCACATGCCGCGCTCGTACGGGTAGGACATGCGGAGGCCGACGCGGCCACCGCCCGGAAGCGTCAGTGTTCGGATGCCCTGGGCGCCGCGTCCCCGTCCCCAGCGGCTTCGCGCGCGGTCCACGATCTTGTTTCGCGGAAGTCTGCGCAGCATGGAGCCGATTGGGTCTCTCGACATGCGGCGTGACCTTACAGCGACCGATTCTTCCCCAAGCGACGTCGACCTGGGCCGGAGTCGCGCATGGTCCGATCGGCGCGCGGCCGGAAGGGTCGCGGCGCAGGCGCCGCAGTCGCCGTCGGTAGCTTGTTCGCATGCTCGCTCCCCGCGCTTCGCCGTACGGTATTCGGCCGACGTCGCGGGACTCCTCGCGGTTGCCGGCCTGGAGCTCGTCGAGGGTGAGGCGAGCCGGCATGCGGACTTCGACCCCGAGCGTGAGCAGTCCGGGCGGACGGACTCCCTCGTCGGCGGCGGGTACCCGACCTTGACGAAACTCGTCGTGTCACGGCTGGCGTGAAGGTCGGCGGGCTCGTGCCCTCCCGTCGCGTTCGACGCGCGCTGATCGCGGTGGCGGCGGCGCTCGTCGCCGTCACCTGCGCCTTCGACCGCACCGCAAGCCCCGCGCTCGGCCCCCCGCTCGCCCCGCTGCTCTCTGCGGTGCTCGACGTCGAGCACGGCCGGACGCCGCTCGTCGACGCCTGGTGGGGCGGGGGCTGGGGCGCGCTCGACGCGGTCGCGGGCATGCTCGCGGCCACTCACCCCGACTTCGGGACGCTGGCGCTCGTGCTCTCCGCGCTGGCCTCCGTTCTCGGCGTGGTGGTGGTGCTGGCGCTGGTCTCCTGCGCGCACTCCCCCGCCTCTGCGCTCGCGGCGGCGGCGGGGTACGTCGTGCTGGGCATCCTCGGGCCGTCACGCCCGCAGGCGTACGCGCCGGCCTCGGGGTTCTTGCTGCTCGTCGTCCCGATCGTCGCGGTGATCGTCGGTAGTCGTGCGTTACGCGGCGGCCGCTGGCCGGTGGCAGCAGGCGGCTGCATGCTCCTGGCGGTGCTCTGGGGGCTGCCCGCGACGCTGCTGACGGCCCTCGTCCTCGTCGCGCGAGTGCGCGAGCTCCCTCCTGCCGATGCGCGGCGGCTCCGGCGCGCCGCGAGGGTCGCGACCGCCGCCGGGGTGGCCTTGGTGCTCGTCCAGGCCGGAGTCCGCGCCGGAGCCGTCCCCGATCCACGCGCATTGTTGAGCCTCGACGGGATCACCCGTCCCGGCGAGACCGACGGCCGCGTGCTGCTCACCGCCGCGCTTGCCGCCCTCGCGGTGGCCGCGATGCTCGTGACGCACCGGACCGCCGCGTCGCCCATCCTCCGTGGGCTCGCCGTCGTGGGAGCGGGAGCCGCGGTGCTGGCACTGCTCGGGCCCGCGCCGGCGAGCGCGGCCGGAGGATGCGGTCTCGCGGTCGCCGCGCTCGTCGCCTCGGCGGAACGGCCGCGCACCCGCCTGATCGCTGGGTTCGCCTGCGTCGTCCTGCTCGGGATGGTGAGCGGCACCTTCATCGACCGCTGGCACGGAAGTGTGCTGTACGCGGCGCTGCCGTCCGAGCTGATGGCGCGGCTCGGGGTGCCCTTCGGGGGTGGAGCGCTGCACTACGACCTGCAGGTGCTGCGCAACGCGCCGCTGCAGGCCCCGGAAGTCGTGAACGCGATCACCCCACTGCTTCCGCAAGCGACGCGCCGTGGCGATCGCGTGCTCGTCCTCGGGCCACCCGTCGGCACGACCGAGGCCCTGGCCTCCGCGGGCCTCACGACGCTGCTGCCCCTGGGCGATCCGACGCGACGGGCGCCCGACGCGAGCGCCAAGCGCGCGCTGACGCGAGGGGTGCGCGAGCTCCGCACCGGAGACCGGCTGGTGGTGGCGTCGGCCTGGCTCGCCCCGGGGAGGGTCCTGCCCGAGGACGCGCTTGCCGCGCGCACGGCCCTGGAACGCGTCGGCGAGCGCTTCGCGTTGACGGCGATCGGCGGAAGTGGAGCGTTCACGGTGGTCCGGCTCGACCCGCCGTGAGACGAGCGGCCGGCGGCGGACTTGGGTCCGACGCCGTGCGGCCCCCTCACGGGCGCAGGATGCGCCGGACGGCGCCACCGGCGATCGTGACCGCAGCGCGTGGGTCTCCGCGGGTCACGGCTCGGGCCACGGCTCCGGGAGCGTCGCGGGGCGTCACCCAGCGATTTAAGGCGCGCATCGACTCAGACGCTTCCGAGGCACCTTCCGCTCGGGCGGCGCGCCAGCGGTCCTCGAGCTTCTGCTGCTGTGCGTGGACCACGTCCGCCTTCGCCGTGGACTGCTCCGCATGACGCCGGTACAGGACCAACCGTTCCGGGACGTACGCGAACGGACGGTTCTCGGCGAGGCGCAGGAACAGATCCATGTCCTCGAAGGGCTGTCCGAAGTCCGGGTCGAACCCGCCGGCCGCGCGAAACATCGGCGCCCTGATCAGGGTCACCGACGGGATGACCGCCGCGCCCGCCCAGATCGCGAGGAACGGCGTCCGCGGGTCGGCGTCGGGGATGCGCCGGACCCCGAGGCGGGAGCGGCGGAGACGCGGCCGCCAGTAGTCGGCGGGCCCGTCGCCGAGCGCCGCGCCCCGATCGTCGACGAGGTGCATGCTGCAGTAGGCCGCTGCCGCCTCGGGCACGGCGCGGCAGGCAGTCGCGAGCCGTTCGAGCGCGCGCGGCAGCAACTGATCGTCTGCGTCCAAGAACATCACGGCTTCGAGATCGGTGCCCAGGGCGGCGAAGCCCGCGTTGCGAGCGGCCGCGACACCGCGATTGGGCTGATCGACGACGGACCAACGCTCCTCGCGAGCCGCTTCGCGCTGTGCGAGGCGCAGGGTGTCGTCGCGTGACCCGTCGTCGACGATGACGACCTCGTCGGGCGGCAGCGATTGGCCCCGGACACTGGCGAGCGTCGTCGAGAGCCAGGCTCCGGCGTCGAAGGCCGGGATCACGACGCCGACGCGCAGCGGAGTCTGTCGCCGGGGAGCTTCTGCGGTCACGTGGTCCCCAAGGGTATTCCCCGCCGCGGGAACGTCCATCCCTGGGCCGCGGCGCCTGATCGGCCCCTTCCAGGCCCTCGCTACAGTGGCCGATCTCGCGTCCCGTCGGCGCTGAGTCCGCCAATGGTCCCCAGCCCGACCTCTCAATCCGGTCAGGCGCGCCGCCTTCTCCGCGTCACCGGTGCGCTCGGTGCCAGCACGGTGCTCGTGATCGTGTTCTCGATCGTGCGCGCCAAGGTGGTTGCCAGCGCGTTCGGCCCGAGCGGCATCGGGCTCATCGCCATCCTGCAAGGGCTCCAGGCACCGATAAACCTCGTGTTGGGTCTCGGCATCGGGACGAGCGGCCTGATCGAGATCGCGGCCGCCCGCGGCGCGGAGGATGCCGACCGCATCAGGACGGCGCGCTGGGCGATGATCGTCGCGGCGGTCGCCGGCGGCCTCGTCGCGACCGGCGTCTACGTCCTCGCTGCGGGGCTGCTCGCTCGCCAGTTCGGGGGTGGAGAGGCCTCCGTTGCGGACTTCCGGCTCTTCGGCCTGGCCTTCGGCATCGGATTTCTCGCGGGCAACCTGCACGCCACGATGAACGGGTTCCGCCGGATCCGGGACCTTGCGAAGCTCGATCCGCTGTCGGCGGCGGCCGGCACCGTCGCCACGGTCCTGGGCGTCCTCACCGGGTTGTCCCTCGTGACCAGCGTGTTCGTCATCCCTTCCGTGCTGACCACGCTGCTGACGGTGCATTTCGCCCGCAAGCTTCCCGCCCTCGGCGCGTGGCCCGGGCGACGCGCGGTGGCGACCCGGGTGCGCCAACTCGCGCGCGACGGGGTGCCGTTCCTCTTCGCGAGCGTCATCGGAGCGGTAGGGCTGCTGCTGCTGCGGCTGCTGATCGACGGAACCGAAGGTCGCAGCGACCTCGGGCAGTTCCAGGCAGCCTTCGCCGTCTCGGAGACGTACGTCGGCTTCCTGCTCACCGCGATGACGGTCGACTACCTGCCGAGGATCACCGAGCACGCGGGCGACGCGGGGGCGGTGAACGATGCGGCGAACGAACAGACGCGCATCTCGATGCTCTTGGTGCTTCCGCTCGTGCTGGCGATGATGGCCGCAGCACCGCTGGTCATCAAGGTCTTCTACAGCTCGGCGTTCACGGCCTCGATCGAGCTGCTGCGGATCCAGCTCCTCGGGGAGTTCGCCAAGGTGGTCGCGTACTCCGTCGTCTTCATCCTGGTCGCCCGGAAGGCGCGCAAGCTCTACATCGCGACGCAGATCCAGCTGTTCGTGTCGAGCCTCGTCGCGACCTACGTGGCGCTTCGGCTGTTCGGCATCCAGGGGGCCAGCGTGGCGTATGCGATCTCCCAGGCCTTGTCACTGGCGTTCACGCTGGCGTTCGTCCGCCGCAACAGTGGCTTCGCGCTGTCCCGGGAGAACTGGGTGATGTTGTCGGGGGGCACGGCGGCGGCGCTCACGGTGGCGTTCGTCGGCGCGCCGGAGCTCAAGGTAGTGCTGGCCGCGATCGTCGGCGTCGGGTGTCTGGCGCGGCTGTGGCGACTGACCCGAACGGATGACCGCTCGCGCGACGCCGGCCTCGCCGGCTGAGCGACGGCGGTGCTACGCCCTAGCGCCCGCTCGGGCTCGGCGCCGCGCGCCGCCGACGCAGGCACTGCCATCCCACGGCCGTGAACCGCCGTCGCGCACGGTCCGGGTCGCGGGTGGCGAGGAGCATCGGGGCGTCCCAGTGGCGTTGCGGCGCGTCTGCCGCGACCAGGACGGGCTTGCTGATGTCCTGCGACAGCCCGAAGAGCTCGAAGCCGGCGGACGACAGCCGCTCGGTGAGCCCGATCGCGTGCTCGCTGGCCTCGAAGAGCACGTCGCGCGGATGGCCTGTCTGGAGCAGCTTCACCGCTCCGTCGAGGACGAACGTCTCGTGGCCCTCGACGTCCAGCTTCAGCAGATGGGGCTGCACCCCGAGGTCGTCGATGGCCACCGTCTCGACGGGGATGGTGCCCGCGTCGTCGACCCGCGCCACTCCGCGGTTGCCGGCGTACCCGAGCGGCTCGGCGAGCCGCACGACCCCGCCCGAGCTCGTACTGGCCGCGTTCTCGAGGGGGTCGATCGGGGCGAGCCCGGCGTCCGCGGACCACGCGGCCACGTTGCGGCGCAGGAGGCCGGAGACGTCGGGGTGCGCCTCGACGGCGACCACGCGGCCTCGCGGGCCGGCCGCCAGCGCGCAGACGAGCGCCGTGTATCCCACGTTCGCGCCGACGTCCACCGCCACGTCCCCGCGGTCGACGAGGCGCACGACGGCCTCCGTGATCACCAGTTCGTGGACGCCCGTACGCCGGATCGACGACCCGATGTGATCGTCGAAGCAGGTGATCGGGAGCCCGAAGGCCGTGGTGAGGGGCAGGAGGCCGTCGCCGTCCGGCGGGGTGTTTCGCCGCAGCAGCCGGGTGGGACGGCGCCAGAGGTAGGGCTTGTAGGCGATCCCCCTGAGCCCTCGGGGCGGTCGAAGCTCCACGACCGGGGAGTATGGAGAAGCCGTCTCAGGCCCGCATGACGGGGTGGACCCGCCGCGGTGTGCGATCAACTCAGGCGCCGGCGGGCGACGCGTCGATCAGGCCGCGTGCGCGCAGATCGGCCAAGAACCGCGCCACGTCGCGCTGCGCGACGTCCGGCGTCACCGCGTAGCGCTGGACGAGCAGGTCGCGCAAGTCCTGCTCCGACGCCCCGCGCGCCAGCGACTCCCACAGAGCGGCGCCGCTGGCGTTCACCGCGAGGTAGGTCGAGGCGGTGAGATCGAGGACGACGATCTCCTTCTCGAGGATGCGCCACTCCAGATTCTTGTCGCGCAGTCGCTGCAGCTCGCTCATCGCGCCTATCGTAGAAGGCGATGCGCGGCTCGCGAAGCTCTCCCTGCTCGTTCGACGCCGTGGACACCGCCCCCAGCGCCGCCGCGCTGGCCGACCTCATGGACGCGACGGCCGGGCTGGACGTCGTCGCCGCCGGCAAGCGACGGTCGTGGGGGCTGCTCGGCGGGGCACCGGGTTCGATCCTCGACTTCGGGTGCGGCGCGGGGCTCGACCTGGTGGGCCTCGCCGCCCACTTCCCCCGCGCCGAGGTGGTTGGGGTGGACTGCAGTCGCACCATGGTCGCGCGGGCCGCCGCGCGTGGCGCGGGCGCTCGTCACGTGCCGGTCGGCTCCCTGCTCCCCTTCGCCGCCGGCCGGTTCGATGCCGTTCGCGCGGACCGTGTCCTCCAGCACATCCAGGATCTGCGGTTCGTCCTCGCGGAGCTGCGTCGGGTCCTGGCCGACGACGGGAGGCTCGTCGTGTCGGAGCTGGCGTCGCGACCGATCGGCGTCCGCGCCGAGCACGACGACGAGCTCCGCGCGCTGCTGGCCACGCCGTCCCAGGACGCCTCCTCCGTCGCTCGTCTGCTGCCGGTCCTGGCTCGCGACGCGGGGCTGAGGTACTCACACCTCGAGCACGAGACGCTCACGAGCTCTGATCCGGGCGCGCTCATCACGCTCTTCGCGGTCGACCTCCACCCCGACTCCGAACGCCTGCGCAGGGCGCTCACCGGCGGGGAGTGCGGCGTCGAGGTGACGTCGTCGCACATGGTCTTCGTCACGGACGCCGCGGCGGGGTGTGCGGCTCCCTCACACGACGACCCTGATTGACACCAGCCTCCTAGCGCTTCTCCCGGTCGGTCCGCCGAGCATGGCCACCCGTCGTCGCCGTGGCTCGGTGCTCTCGGCGCCACGCCGCGTAGCCCGCCGGTCCGTGTCGGATGATCCATCCCGCGCGGTACACGCGCACGAGCGCAAGTCCTATGGGCCCGCGACGGGCGAGCGGCGACCACCAGAGTAGGAACTCCTTCGGGGGAGCGACCTCGCGCAGCAGCAGGCGCGCACGCTCGCGGAGCCCAGGGGTGCTGCCGAGCCGTTCGAAGCCCAAGGCGGTGGGAGGGCTCGACGCCGCCCGGAGCCGGGTCCGCGTCGAGAGGTGCGCATCGAGGCCGAGCTGTTCGAGCAGGGCTCGCCCGCGCGGCGTCAGGCCGAGCCCGGCGACGAAGGCCTCGCGCGCGTCGAGCTCCAAGGCGATCCCGGCGGCAGCGCGCCACAGCTCCTGTGGCAGCTGCTCTAGCCCGCGCTCGAGGTCCGCGAGCGGACGGTTGATCGCGGTTCCGTGCTGCGCGGCGTGGAGCGCGAGGTGGAAGGTCCGGAATGTCTCGCCGGGCACCTCCACCTCCTCGCCGCCGATCGTCAGGAGCTCGCCATCGCGCCGCGCCACGTCCCACAGCGCGTCGCCCGGGGCCTCCACGCCGACCAGCCCGCTGTCGAGGTCGACCGCGTGGTCGCCGTTCCACCAGGCGTGACGGTGCGGGATGCCGTCGCCCGTGGTCGCCGGCGTGTCCGGCCAGGGACGGAACCCGAGGTGGCGGAGCATCTGCTGGCCGCGGGCGAGGTCGCCGGGGCGGATGAGCAGGTCCGTGTCCCCGTAGGGACGCAGTCCGCCGTCGCGGTAGAGCCAGGCGCCGATCGCCGGGCCCTTCATCGCGACGAGGGCGAGCTCGCGCTTGCGCGCCTCCCGCCAGATCTCCGCCGTGATCCGGTCGGCCTTCAGCGAGAAGGCCACTTGCCGGTACTGGTGCTTGGGGGCTTTCGAGGCGTCCGGCGTCATCGGGCGGGGGGCATTCAGTCGACGCCGGAGCCGCCTGGTGACCAGTGCGACCGGGCTTGATCGGAGCGTAGCAACCGCCTGCAGGCCACCTCGGTCGTCAGTCCGATCATCCCGTCGGCCTCTCCGAGGAGATCGGGCTTGACGAGCCCGGGGAACGCGTCCATCGAGGCGGTCCACGGCACCCGCGGCTCAGCCTGTGGGCCCCAGTAGCCCTTGTCCGGGCGGAAGAGGAGCTCGGCGGGGACGTCCTCGTGCAGCGCATCGTGCAGCAACCGCTTCGTCCCGGGCCCGACGAGCTGGTCGGGATGGGCCCGGAAGGCGAGCTCGATCACCGACCGCGACGCGAACGGCGCCAGGCGACGGATCCCGAGGGGAGCCAGGACGGCCCAGTTCATCGCGAGCCACAGGTCGGAGTCGGTCTGCTGCGCCAGCCCGGCCAGCGGGCGACGGTCCGCCGCCATCTGCCGGCGTTCCTCGGCGAGCCAGTCCGCATGCTCCTCGCGATGACGGTCGTCGATCCACTCGGCGAGCTCGCGGGGCGCGAGCGGACGCCTGCGCCCGCGGAGGTCGCGGGCGCGGCCCTTCGCCCAGCGCACGACGTCCGAGCGCCCGACCAGCGTCGCGCCGCGGAGCACCGGCCACAGCGGCGCGTGGGCGGCCCAGTCGGCGTAGGTGAACATCGAGCCGCACACCTGGTCGGCGAGCTCCCCGCCGAACAGCACGGCCACCGGGTGCTCGCGCACGAGCGGCGGCAAGGACTCGAGCGCCTGGTGGGTCGTCGGCAGGAGGCTCAGCGGCCCGGCGCCGGTGATGATCTCGCGGGAGCGCTCCACCACCAGATCGACCTTGTAGCGCCGCTCCGCGTGCGCGGCGGCGGCCGCCAGGTCGACGAATCGTTCCTCGTGCCGGCGTCGCGGGCCCGCTCCCGGCAGCAGCGAAAGGGTGTGGACCGGGCGATCCAGGCCGCCGGCGAGTGCCGCGAGCGCCGACGAGTCGACCCCGCCGCTCAACGTCAGGAGATTGGGCCGATCGTCGGCGAGCCCCCGATCCAGAGCGCGCATCAGGGCCGTCCGGAGCTCGAGGGCGAGGTGCGGCCCCCGCTCCAGGGCGTCCGGGGTGGCGGGCCGCGGGTCCCAGTACGTGGTGCTCCGCGAGCCCCTGCCGAGCTGGAGGCAGGTCGCCGTTCCGCGGGGGCAGAGCTGCACCCCGGAGAGGACCGAGCGGTTCCACGGTGCACGGCCACCGCCGGACATCCAGACCGCCAGCGCGTAGGTGTCCCAGGCGATCTCGTGGTCCACGAACGCCACGACGAGCTCCAGCCGCGTCGCGACGGCGAGGACGTCCGGGCGCTGGAGCACGTAGAGCGGCACCGTGCCCGCGGCGGACCGCACCGCCACGACGTGCTCGGCGTCCATCGCCACGAAGCCGAGGTCGCCGGAGCCCATCCCCGCCGCGTCGCGATCGGTCAGCGCGCGGCGCCGGATCTCGAGCGCGGCGGCACGCCCGCTGATGCCGTCCGTGTCGTCCTCGGCGACCCAGAGCCCCGCCGCGAGGGTGGCCTCGGAGTTGGCCGCCGCGCCGACGAGCGGGGTGTAGCCGACAGACGTCCGTTCGTCGGCCCGCCACGTGCGGCGGCACGCCGGACTTGCCTCGAGGCGGCGCAGGTCGCTCTGCGCCTCCCCCGGCTCGCGCCGGCGGACGACGATCCCGTCGGCCAGCGCCGGGCGCAGCGCGTCGGCGATCACGCGGTCGCGGCGGTCAGGAGGGCGTCCAGAGCCGCCGGGACGGTGACGCCTCCTCGCGGGATGTCGCAGCGGATCGTGGGCACGTTCGCGGCGAGCGCGGCGAGGTCGCTGAACGCCTGTCGCGCGAACTCGTCGCCGGCCCAGCCGGCGATGCGCAGGCTCGACGTCAGCGCGGTGAGGGCGGCCGCGCCCGCCAGCCGCTCGGCGCCGGCGGGCGCCTGGTCCGCCACCAGCCGGGGGACGACGATGGCGCCCAGGCGCCACGAATCCGTCGCCTCCGACGGACCGACGGCGAACGTCGCGCCGAGGCGGCCGTCGACCTGGGTCTCGACAGCCGGTGCGGAGGCGGCCAGGGAGCGCATGCCGGAGCGCAGGCGCAGCGTCGTCGAGCCGCGATGGCAGCGGACGCGGCCTTCGGTGAGCTCGAGCGCGAGCGCGTCGTCGGCGATCACGGGGTGGCCGGCGCGTGCGAGCAGCGCGGCCGTGCTCGACTTGCCCGCTCCGGAGGGCCCGGCGATCGCGATCGCGACGCCGTCGACGACCACGGCCGCGGCGTGCAGGACGAACGTCCCCCGCGCGACGTTGCACAGTGCGATGAGGGACCCGGCCGCGAGGAGCTTGGCCTCCTGCTCATCGCCGAAGTCGAGGTCCACCGTCCGGCGGTCGGCGGAGAACCACGCCGCGCCGGAGCCGGGCAGCGTCAGCAGCCAGGCTCCGTCCGCGTCGGCGCGAAGCTCGGCCGAGGCGCCGGTGACCCATGGCGTCTGCGCCAGCAGCGCCGCGAAACCATGGCGCTCCACGGGCGCGAAGCGCATGACGACGTCGGGCGGCGTGGGAGGCAGGAGGCGGCCGGGGAGCTCCCACGGGGCCTCGACGACGAGGCCGTTGATCAACGAGAAGGGCATGGGCCTGAAACGGGTGCGATGGGGATCGGTTGCTGCGCGGGCGAGCCGTCAGTACTCGAGCAGCGTCCCACGCCGGAGGCCGACGGTGATCGCCGCGTTGAGGAAGCCGACGGCCAGCGGGAGCGTGATCGCCGTGAACAGCAGGAGATGGAGGACCGGTCCGGCGGCGCCGTCCTCGAGGGGGAAGCCCAGCACCGCGGCGCGGAGGAGGTCGACGAAGGGCGTCAGCGGCTGGACGGCGGACAGCCAGGTCACTGCCGACGGCAGCAGCGAGGTCGGGAAGAGGAGTCCCCCGGTCAGGGTGAGCGCGGAAGCGAACCACCCTGCGAGCCCTCCGACCTGCTTGACGACCAGGACGCCCGCGACCATCACCAGCATCAGCGACAGGAGCGAGAGGCCGCCGAGCATGAGGATCGGGATCGCCAGGGCGCTCGTCGACGGCTCGACCTCGACGCCGAGCACCACCGCCGCGAACACGATGTCGAACGCCCCGAGGACGACGATCTGGAGCAGCGGGACGACGGTCGTGGCCGCCATCGCGGGAGCCGGCCCGGTGGCCCCGAGCAGCAGGCGGTCGAACGTCCCGGCGACGAGCTCCTGGCGCACCGAGACGGGCCCGCTCACGAGCACCGCGGCCAGTGCCTGGGCGACCACGCTGCCGACGATGACGAACGCGAGGTACTTGTCGGGGTCGCGGAACTCCGGGCTGCTGACCAGCCGGGAGACGTAGTAGTAGAGGAGGATGCCGATGATCGAGCTGACGAACATCGCGATCCACTGGAAGCGGTAGCCGAGGGCCACGCGGGCGTCGCGCTCGACGACCGCGCCCATGACGGTCAGCCAGCGACGCACGTTCCCACCCCCGAGGCGCGGCTCATCACGACGGACAGGTCGACCGGGAGGTCGGCGTCCTCGAGGGCGGGCGCCGCCCACACCACCGCGCCGTCACGCTGGCAGACCTCCTCGATGACGTCACGGAGCCGCTCGCCCCCGGCCTTGTCGAGGCTGGTGTGGGGCTCGTCGAGCAGCAGCAACCGCGGTTCGCCGAGGGTGGACAGGGCGATCCGGATCCGCTGACGCTGGCCGAGCGACAGGCGCTCGACGCGCTGGTGGCGCAGCGCGGCGACGTCGAGCGTCGCGATCGCCCGCTCCACGGCCGCGCCGCGACGCGACCTCGGGATCCCGGCGAGCCCGGCGCCGAAGCGGAGGTTCTCCTCGACGGTCAGCCGGGCGTACAGCCCGCGGTCCCCGGCCAGGACCGTCGCCAGCGACGGGTTGACGAGGCGGTTGCGGCCTCTCCGCGCGGCGACGCGGCCGGCCACGTGGAGCTCTCCGCGCGTTGGCAGGAAGACCCCGGCGATCACGCGCAACACGGTGGTCTTGCCCGCGCCGTTGGCTCCCGTCAGGGCCAGGACCTTGCCGGTCGGAAGGACGAACGACACGCCGGTGACGAGCACCTTCTCCCGGATCTCGACCTCGATGTCCTTCAGCTCGACCGCAAGGTGGTCTCGGCGCGATGAATCTGCCTCGGCCACCCGCCCAACGCTAGCGGGGATCAGCGCCCGAGCGTGACCGTGCGGGGCGGTGGTCGGCGGCCCCGGTCTCTAGACTGGCCGGGGATGGCCGGCGAGGGATGCGCCCGGTCCCCCGCCTCGCGCCTCATGAGCCCTTCGCCGCCGAGGATCCTGCACGTATCGCACACTTCGCTGGTCAGCGGCGCGGAGCACTCCCTGCTCGACCTGGCCGCCGGCCTAAGCGCGCTCGCGGACGTGCAGCTCGCGGCGCCGCACGGTGATCTGCTCGAGCGGGCTCGGCTGCGCGGGATCTCCACGGTCCCGGTGCGGCAGGTCGATCTCACGTTCAAGGCGGACCGGACCGCGCTCGCCCGCGCGGCGCTGGACGCCGGCATAGCGGCGCGTGAGCTGTCGGCGAGCATCCGCGGCGGCCGCCGCGACGTCCTGCACGCCAACTCTGTCCGCGCCGCGCTGTTCGGCGGGCCCGTCGCCCGGCGCCACCGCGTGCCGCTCGTGATGCACGTCCGCGACGTCCTTCCCGGCGGCCTCGCCGGCCGCGCCGCGCGCCGGGCGACGGCGCATCAGGCCAGCCGGATCGTGGCGATCAGCGCCTACGCGGCCCGCGCCTTCTGCGACGGGTTGCCCGCCGCGCTGGCCGCGCGCGTGACGGTGGTCGACAACCCGGTCGACCTCCGGCGCTTCGCGCGCCGGGACGCCGGCGCCCGCGCCGCCGCGCGCCGCCAGCTCGGGCTGACGGAGGAGCAGCCGGTGCTGGCGATCGTCGGGCAGATCACCGCGTGGAAGGGGCACGACCTGGCCGTCCGGGTCCTCGCGGCGGTCCGCGCGCGTCACCCGGACGCGGTGCTGCTCGTGGTCGGCGAGGTGAAGTTCGTCTCGGCGGCGACGACGCTGGACAACCCGTCCTTCCGGCGCGACCTCGAGCGCCTGGCCGCCGAGCTCGATCTCCCGGCGGATGCCGTCCGCTACCTGGGCGAGCGCGGCGACGTGCCGCGGCTGCTCGAGGCGACCGACCTGCTGCTCGCCCCGTCGACCGTCGAGCCGTTCGGCCGCTCGATCGCGGAGGCGATGGCGGTCGGCGTCCCCGCGCTCGCCACGCGGCGCGGCGGCCCTCCGGAGTTCGTGGAGCACGAGCGCACCGGCTGGCTGCTCGATCCGGCCGACGCCGCCGGCTGGTCCGCGACCGCGCTGGCCGCGCTGGGCGACCCCGAGCGGCTCGCGCGAATCGGCGGGGCCGCCGCGGACGCGGCACGGGCGCGCTTCTCGTGCGACCGCCACGCCGCGGCGATGTTCGCGCTCCTGGACGCGGTGCGGGCGTGACCAAGCCGCCGGTGCCGTCGTTCACGCAGTCCTACACCGCGCACGTCGACGCCGTCTTCCGCTTCGTCGCCTACCGCGCGTCGTCGCGCGAGCTCGCCGAGGACCTCACGCAGATCACGTTCGAGAAGGCGCTCCGCGCCTGGCCGCGCTACGACGCGCGCAAGGCGTCGGTCCTCACCTGGCTGCTGGCGATCGCGCGCAACACCCTCATCGACCACGTGCGCGCCGACCGCGGCGAGCTTCCCCTCGACCAGGAGCAGGCGGAGCGGCTGCGCACCGAAGATCAGCCCGTCCTCGGTCCGTCCGGCGAGCTCGGCGCGGCGCTCGCCGGCCTCGGCGACCGGGAGCGGGAGATCATCGGCCTGCGCTTCGGCGCCGACCTGTCCGGCCCCGAGATCGCGGCGACGACCGGTCTGACCCTCGCCAACGTCCAGCAGATCCTGTCGCGGACCCTGCGGCGGCTCCGCGAGGAGCTCGATCAGGCCTGAGCCAGCGCGGCGAGGAGGAGGAGCGCGCCGACCAGCAGGGCGGCGCCGGCGCGCAGCCACAGCAGACGCGGCCGCGACGCCACGCCCCGCCGGCGCCGGTCGCGTTCGAGCTCGCCGCCGAACGCCGCCTTCCACGCCGGTGCGGCGTCGGGGGTCAGCCGTTCGAGCTCTGCACCGACGGCCTGCTCGTCGGCCGGATCGCCCCGGTCGTCGGCGGTATCGGCCTGGTCGCTCATCGGATGAACGTGGCCGAGCGCGGGTTGAGCGATCTCGCCCGGCGGTAGGAGGCCAGCGCGGCCGTCGGGGCCCCGTCGCGGGCCTCCAGCCGCGCGCGGATGAACCACGCGCGCCAGTTCACCGGCTCCTCCCGGGTGGCGCGGACGGCGGCCGCGCGGGCGCGGCCGAGCTCGCCGGCACGCTCGAGGACCAGCGCCACCTGGAGCGCCGCGGTTGCGCTGTAGGGCTGGGCCCGGGCGGCCGCGCTCGCGTCCGCGAACGCCGTGGAGAGGTCGCCGGAGCGCACGGCCGACTGGCTGTGGCGCACGTCGGCGGTCGTCGCCGTCGGCACGGCGATCACCCCGATGACCAGCAGGGCGACGAGGGCGGTGACGACGCGCTGGACGGTGCCCGCGGGGCGCGGATCGCTCGCCGATCGGCCGACGCGCAGGCGCGGGTCGGGCCGCCCGGCCAGGCAGGCCGCGGCGAGCACGAGGCCGGTCGCGCCGAGGACGGTCATCTCCCACGCCCACTCGACGCTCGCGATCGCGCAGAAGCCGACGAGCCCCGCGGTGGCCGCCGCGAGCGCGGCGCGATGCTCGTCGTCGGCGCTGCGCAGCGCGCGGGTCGCGCCGCCCACCAGGGCGAGCAGGAAGAAGCCGACCACCAGCGCGAAGCCGACCCACCCCATCTCGCCGAGCGACTCCGCCCAGAGCGAGTGGGCGTCGCGGACGAAGCCGGCGGGGTTCTGCTTCCCGTCGCGGGCCCACAGGTACTCGAACGTCCCCGGCCCCACGCCGGTCAGCGGCTTGTCGCGCTGCGCCTCGCGGGCGACCACCCAGTATTGGTAGCGCCCGTTGCTGTCGACCGACTGCAGGCGGCTGAACGAGTTGTCGAAGTTCTGCGCGGTGGCGAAGCCCGTGCCCTGGAACTCCTCGAAGCGATCCTGCGACCAGCCAGGGCCGCCGGCCACCACGAACACCGCGACGGCCGCGAGCACCGACGCGAGCGTGACGAGGCCGGCGTAGCGACGAGGCACGGTCGTGAACGCGGGGCGCGTCGCGTGCCGGTCGACGAGCGCGATCGCGTACGTCGCGGCGGCGACGCCGCCCATCACCAGCAGCATCACGACGAGGAGCTCGTCGCCCTGCTGGCGGGCCAGCGCCGAGTCGATTCCCGTCTGCAGCGCGTCCCGGCGCTCCGCCGCGACCGAGGCGATCGCGCTG
Source organism: Solirubrobacterales bacterium (assembly GCA_038321325.1). GTDB lineage: Bacteria > Actinomycetota > Thermoleophilia > Solirubrobacterales > Solirubrobacteraceae > Paraconexibacter. The sequence continues at coordinate 79,428 of JBBQEV010000001.1, read as the reverse complement.
CCCCCGCCCACCACGGCGAGCACCGCGAGCTTCGGCAGGCGGTTCGGCGCGAGGGCGAACCAGGCGAGGACGGCCAGGCCGGCAGCGATGACGCCGCCGCGCGAGACGGTCAGGAACACGGTGAGCATCGCGACCGGCACGAGCGCGGCGGCGGCCGCGCGGACGACCGGGCGGCGCGCGTCGCCGGCGAAGCTCAGCAGCAGCGGCAGCGTCATCGCCGCGAGCCCGGCCAGCGCGTTCCAGTAGCCGAGCGGCTGGGCCAGGCGGCGCCGGGCGGAGGGAAAGACCTCGTCGAGCACGACGGTGCCGAACCACTCGGGCTGCAGCCGGGAGAGCACCGCGTAGCCGCACACCGCGGCCAGCCCGGTGGCGAGCCCGGCCACCAGGTGGCGGGCGGGCGTGCGGGCGCAGACGGCGAGCGCGAGCACGAGGATCCCGGCGTAGCCCAGCGTGCGCCCGATCTCGACGACCGTCCGCTCGGTGGAGTCGGTCCACGTCAACGCGGCGACCGTCCACAGCGCGATGCCGGCGAAGAGCGCCAGGCCGGCGATCGCCAGCCGGCTGCGCGGCAGCGAGAGCGCGCCGACCGCGACGCCGGCCCCCGCGATCCACCACGCGGCGATGCCCGCCTCGCCGCGCAGCACGGCGTCGTAGCCGCCGCCGGAGATGCCGAGGATCACGACGAGCGCGAACCCGAGCGCCCACCCGCCGATCGCCGGGACGTCGAGCCACCACGGCGCGGCGTGCCGACGCTCGTGGCCGACCTGCGCCCCGGCGGCGACCGCGGCGTCGCTCACGCGGATCGCCGGCGGCGCCATCCGGCGATCGCGAGCGCCACGGTCAGTGCGATCAGCGCGAGCGGGAAGAGCAGCCCGGCGCCCGTGCCGCCGGAGAGCACTGCGCCGGCGGAACCGGCGGCGCCGACCGCGCCACCGCTGCCCGGGGCCCGGCTGAGGCGGTCCCCTCCGGCGTCGGCGGACTTGCCGTCGCGCGGGGCGTTCGCGGCGACCAGCCGCTTGACCGCCTCGCCGTCCTTGCCCGCCTTGCCGAGCGCCTCGCGCGACTTGGCGGGCAGCACGGACTCGAGCCGATCGGCCGACTGCCCGGGCGTGGCCGGGCGACCGGGGCCGCCGTGGGGGCCGTTCCCGCCGCCGGGACGCTCGGCGCCGCCCGCTCCGGGCACGGTCTCGAGGTACTCGTCCACGCCGGACAGCCCCGGGGGGGCGTTGACCTGCTGGGCCGAGCTCGAGGCGACCGGACCACCGGCGAGCGCGAGGATGAGCAAGGACAGGAACACGCGGCGCATCACAGGCAAATACGACTTCGGCGGGTGCAGGCTGACACCGGCGGGCCGGCCGGGGCGCGGCCACCGCCCTACGCGAGCAGCTCCAGGTCCGAGCGGGTCATGAGGCGGATGAGCTGCTCGAACGTCGTCTCCGGCTTCCAGCCGAGATCGCGTTCGGCCTTGGCGAAGGAGCCCCTGAGCTGGTCGACCTCGGCGGGACGCATGAACTGCGGGTCGATCTCGACGTACTGCTCCCAGTCGCTCAGGCCGGCCTCGTCGAAGGCGATCTGCACGCACTCGCGCACCGTGTTGGTCTGGTTGGTGGCGATGACGTAGTCCTCGGCCGCGTCCTGCTGCAGCATCAGCCACATGGCCACGACGTAGTCCTTGGCGTAGCCCCAGTCGCGCTCGGCGTCGAGGTTCCCGAGCGTGAGCTTGTCGCGCTTGCCGTGCTTGATCGCCGCCGCGTGCCAGGTGATCTTGCGCGTGACGAACTCGAGGCCCCGACGCTCTGATTCGTGGTTGAAGAGGATCCCGCTCGTGGCGTGCAGCCCGTAGGACTCCCGGTAGTTGACGGTGATGAAGTGCCCGTAGGCCTTCGCCACCCCATACGGTGAGCGCGGGTAGAACGGCGTCTCCTCCGTCTGCGGGATCTGGCGGACCTTGCCGAACATCTCACTCGAGGAGGCCTGGTAGAAGCGCGCCTCGGGCGCGGCCTCGCGCATCGCCTCGAGCATCCGGGTGACCCCGACGCCGGTGAAGTCCGCCGTCAGCGTCGGCTGGATCCACGAGGTCGCGACGAAGCTCATCGCCGCGAGGTTGTAGATCTCGTCGGGCCGGGAGGCGCGGATCGCGTCCTGGAGCGAGCGCTGGTCGAGCAGGTCGCCCTGGTGGAGCGTGATGTCGTCGCGGATGTGCTCGATGCGGTCGAACTTCTCCGTCGAGGCCCGACGGACCATCCCGTGGACGTCGTAGCCCTTCGCGAGCAGCAGTTCGGCGAGGTAGGAGCCGTCCTGGCCCGTGACGCCGGTGATGAGTGCGGACTTGGGTGCCATGAGCGACGAGAGGTTGCCAGACGTGCCCGCCGGGCGTCCCGGGCGCGACGGACTGGATTTCCCCCGCGTCTTCTCCTGCTCCTGCGTACCCGGGTAGAGGACGCGCGCCGATCACGCACCGGGCCGCTACAGCTCGACCAGCCGCTGGAACGCAGGGCTGCCGGGGGGGAGCAGCGGGCGGCCTCCGTGCTCCACCCAGGCGTGGGCGGCGAACTCCGGCTCGGTCCGGGCGGCGACGACCAGGGTGGAGGGGATCTGCCGGCGGGCCATCAGGGTCACGAGCACGAGCGAGCGCATCAGGCAGCGGCTGTCGGCGGGGATGAACTGCGCCGTGCGGGCCACGGCCCTGCCGAGCCTGATGCTCAGGGCGTAATCCTCGTCGGTGGGTGCGGCGGCCGGCTGCGGCGGGCCCCGCAGCCGGCGCAGGGCGGCCGGCAGATCGGCACGCCACATCACCAGACGGACCCGCACGTACGCGCGGAGGATCTCGGCGACGAGGCGCGCCTTGTCGGATGGGCGCAGCGGCGTCATGCCGGCGGGCGCGGAAGGTCGCGTACCACCATCGAGGAGATGATCTTCGGGCACCTCGAACTGGTGGTCGCGCAGCCGGTGATGACCGAGCTCGAGCGGATCCTTCGCGGCGTTCGGGCGATCACGCCGCAGGCCCTGCTCGCCGAGCTTCGCCGGGGCTGACCGGAGGCGTCCCCGAAAGCGTCAGCGCCGAGAGCAGGTGGTCGCGACCGCGCGCCACCTCGAGCGCCGCGTGCGGGGAGATCGGGGAGGCGCCGCCGTCGCGGACGGCGCGGTGGAAGCGCTCGACGAGCGCGCGCAGGCCCGGGTAGGCCGGCTCCGAGCGCGCGGCGCGGCGCGCGAGGTTGACCGTCGCGGCGCCGAACGTCCGGGAGGAGACGGCGAACGGGCGGGTCAGCTTGCGGCGGCGCGAGACGCCGCCCCGCTCGACGACCGCGAAGCCGTGGAACAGGTCGAGGTGCACGGTCCCGTCCTCGGCGATCAGCCGGGCGGAGTTCACCGTCGGGCGTCCGCGGGCGGAGACGAGCAGGCTCACGCTCGCGTGCCCGAGGACCGTCGTCGCCCGGACCTCGCCCGGCTCGGGCGCGTGCATGGCCCACGCGCACTCCCCGACCCCGACCCCGTCCCCGGCGAAGCGGTGCAGCAGCGAGAGCGCGTGCGGCACGACTTCCCCCGCCAACTGGGCGGGGGTGATCCCCGTCGCCCCGTCCGCGCCGGCCGAGCAGGCAACCATGTCGACGTGGAGCAGCGCCCCGAGCCGCTCGAGCGCCCGCCCGGCCCGGACCGTGCCGCGCTGGAAGAGGTACTGGTGCACGGGGCAGGCCAGCACGCGACGCTCGGCGGCGGCGTCCAGGAGCTGCCGGGTGGCCGCCGCGTCCGGGGCGAAGGGCTTCTCGACGAGCACATGGGCTCCGGCGTCCATCAGCGCCGTCGCCAGCGCCACGTGCGTGGGTGCCGGCGTGCACAGGTGCGCCAGGTCGATGTCGTCCAGCGCCGCGGCTTCCAGCGCGCCGGCGGTGCGGGCGCCCGGATGGCGGGCGGCCAGCGCCGCGCCGGCCACCGGGTCGGGATCGATCACCCACGCCACTGCACCGCCGATCTGCGCTATGGCATCAGCGTGCCAGCGGCCCATCAGCCCGGCGCCGACGATCGCGGTCCGAAGCGCCGGCGGCCCGGTTGACCGGCGGGCCCGTCCTGCCGGGCTCACGAGCCGGTGCCGGCGGCCGGCGCCCAGCGGTCTGAGGCGATCGCACGCCGGGCCCGCGCGCCGCTGCGGCGCAGCCCGAGGTAGGAGACGTCGCCGCGGAGCAGGCGCGCGAGCAGCCACGGTCGCCGGAAGTAGTGCGCGTCGACGCGCGGGAGCAGGTAGGGGTCCGCTCCGGCGCGCACCACGTCGAGACGGGCGCCGCAGCACCCGTCGTAGGTGGCCTCGATCAGCGCGCGCGCCGGAGGCGACGGAGGATCGCCGTAGGGGCACGCGAACGTCGTGACGGGCGCCTGCGCCACGGCCTCGAGGCGCGTCCGGCCGCCGACCACCTCCTCCTCGAGCGCGGCCGGCGCCAGCTCGCCGAGCGGCGGGTGGGAGACGGTGTGCGCCCCGATCTCGAAGCCGGCGGCGGCGAGCCCCGCGACCTCCGCGGCGGTGAGCAGCGGGCGGCGCGGCACCCCCGCGGGCTGGGTCGGCCAGTCGTTCGCGCCGCCGAGGTGCCCCGCGACGCAGTAGACGGTCGCCGGCCAGCCGTGTTGCTGCAGGAACGGCGCGGCGTGCGTCGCCACGCTGGCGAAGCCGTCGTCGAAGGCCAAGGCGACCGTGCCCGGTTCGAGGCCGCCCCGCCGCGACGCGGCCACGAGCTCGGCCACGGTGACGACGTGCGCGCCCGCGGCGTGGAGCACCGCGAGGTGCGCGGAGAAGAGCCCGGGGTCGACGAACAGCGGGGGCGGCCCCGCCTCGACGCCGTGGTAGGTGAGGACGAAGGAGGGAGGCGTCGTCACGCGGCCGTCGCGAGCTCGCGGTGAGTCACCGGGTGGAGTTCCTGTGGCCGCATCGATGGCGCGGAGGTTGCCAGACGCAGAAGCCGTCCGCGGCTCTCTCGCTGGTGGACGGACGGGCTCTTGAGGTCGCGCGCCCAATCCGGTATTGATCGTCCCGTGACGTGGGCCTGGCGACTTCGCGCAGCAACCCTCGTGCTCATCGGGGCCCTCGGTGTGCACACAGGACGTGGAGTCCTCGTTCCTTCGCGCGACCGCGCGAGCGAGGTCGCCAGCGTCCACACGTACTTGTCGTGGTTCGTGCCCGCCGTGTGCGTCGCGTTGGCGCTGGTGATCTCGTATCTCGTCGTGCGGTTCGCGAGAGAGACGCGGGCTGACGTACCGCAGCTGCCCCGTGCGCGAACGCTGTGGATGATCAGCGCGGCCAGCATGCTGTGCATCGTCGGTGTCCAGGAGGTCGTCGAGGCGGCGGTCAGCGGAGCCGACGTCCCGTCGCTCGGCTCGCTGCTCGGGCACGGTGGCTGGACGATCATCCCGCTCGCCGCTGCGTTCGGCGGAGGCTTCGCGCTGCTCTTGCGCGGCGTGGTGGCGGTTGCGCGTTGGGTGATCGCGCGGCGGCGCGCCGTCGATCCTCGCGGTGCCTCGGGTGCCGTGGCCGTCCCTGCCGTGCACTTCGCGGTGCCGCGCAGCGTGCTCTCGGGGTGCGGCGCCGGCCGCGCTCCGCCCGGCCTGGCCTGATCAGCGTCGGGCCCACGGCCCGACGAGCCCGTCGTGCGCTTCGCGGTCTCCCCGACCGCGACCGAGCGCCGACGCTGACGTGGCGGCCGTGCGTGACGCCGAGGGTGCTTCTACAGCAGAGGAAGGAAGACCGCGATGACGGTCGTACCAATGCCGGTCCAGGCGAGGAACCTGTGTGCGCGTCTCGCTCTGATCGCCGTGACGGCATCGTTCGTGACGCTGGCGCCTGCGCGTGATGCGTCGGCGCACGCAGTCCTGCAGCACACCGAGCCGCTGCAGAACGCGTCGGTCATCGCCGCTCCTGACCGCGTCGATCTCAAGTTCAACGAACCGGTCGAGGCGAGCTTCGGCGCGGTGCGCGTCTACGACCGTCGCGGGTCGCGTGTCGACCGGGATCAGGTCAGCTCTCCCGGCGGGGATTCGAGCAGCATCGCGATCGGTCTCCGCGACGGCTTGCCGCGCGGGACCTACACGACCACCTATCGCGTCGTCTCGGCCGACGGGCACCCCGTCTCGGGGGGCTTCTCGTTCGCCGTCGGTGAGCAGGTCGCGTTGGCGCGCGGGACTCCGGACGTCGCGGATCTACTCGCGCGGACGAGCGCAGGGCCGGTCGTCGAAGGCGTCTACGGGGCGGGGCGTGGCCTGCATTACGCCGCTCTGCTCTTGCTGGTCGGCGCGATCTTCTTCCGGATGTTGGTCTGGCCGGCCGCGACCGAGCGCCGCTGGCCGCGGCGCCTGTTGCTCGGTGGGGCGCTGCTCGGCATGGTGGCGGCGACGGTCAACGTCGCACTTCAAGGAGCGATCGGTGCCGGCGTTTCCCTCGGCGGCGCGTTCGGGGCCGACATCATCCGGGGGTCGCTGGAGACCCGGAACGGCGAGGCGTGGGCGGTCCGCGCCCTGGCCTGGGTCGTGGTCGTTGGTCTATGCCTGCTGCCCGGACGGCCGTCGCGGCGGCGCATGGCGCTGCTGACGCTCCCGATCGCCGTCATCGTCGCGTCGCTCCCGCTTTCGGGGCACGCCGACACGCAGTCGCCGCAAGCCGTGCTTATCCCGTCCGACCTCGTGCACGTGCTGGCGGGCGGCGCCTGGCTCGGAGGACTGATCATGCTCCTCACTGCGTTCTGGCCGGGGCGTGGCCAGGATCTGGCCGAGGGGAGCGCGCACGCGACCGCCCGGTTCTCGCGGATCGCGCTGCCGGCCATCGCCGCGCTCGTTCTCGCGGGCACCGTCCAAGCGTGGTTCTACCTCGATTCGGTCGGGGCGTTCTTCACGTCCACCTACGGGTGGGCGCTGCTCGCCAAGATCGGCCTCGTGGCGGGCGTCGTCGCGCTCGGATCGATCAGCCGACGCCACACCGCGGGGCTCTCTGGAGCCCTGCCGCAGACGCCGATGACCCTCCGCCGCGCGATGCGCGCCGAGGTCGTCCTCGCCCTCTTCGTCCTGGCGGGCACCGCGACGCTCGTCCGCGCGGCGCCCCCGGCCGCCGTCAACGCGGGGCCGGTGATCCGTGAGCTCAACCTCGGGGCGCTGCGACTGCAGATGGACATCGAACCGGGAACGGTCGGACCGAACGACTACCACCTCTATCTGTTCGATCGCAAGACCGGCGCTCAGATCGACCGCGTCGAGGAGATGACCGTGCGGGTCACTCAGCCGGATGAGGGGATCGGGCCGATCACGATTCCAATCCCCCGGGAGGGCCCGGCGCACTACGAACTGCGGGGATCGGCGCTCAGCGCGACCGGCACCTGGACGGCGGAGGTCGTCGCCCGCGTCTCGGAGTTCGAGGAACTGACCGCGACAACCGAGTTCAAGGTCCGAAAGGGATGACCATGGCCGATCCAGAACCGACGAGAACGACGTCGGCGACCGTGCCGACGCGACGACGATCGCTCCGGCTCCTCGCGGCGACCATCGTGGCTGTGGCCGCGACCGTCGTCGGCCCGCCAGGCGCGGCGGCGGCGCCACCGCCTCCGCCGTGCAACGGCTTCCCGCAGATCAGCGACCCCGCCGGTGATGGGCACCACCCCGGCTCCGACCTGCTCGCGGCGTGGTTCTCAGAGGCCAACGCGCGGGTGCAGATCGTGATGAAGGTCACCGCGGCCACGCTCGAGCCCGAGCACCCCGAAGCCGAGAGCCCCGTGTTGGCGCTCGCCTTCCTGTTCACCAGCCAGGGCAAGACGCAGTTCGTCCGTGCCCAGGGCAAAGCGCCTGGCGCCGGGCCGGTGACCTACGACTACGGCACCTACACGCGCGCCGGCGGCTTCGCGAACGCGGGCACGACGACAGGCGAGGCGGTCATCGGCAGCGGTGGCACGGTCACCATCGACGTGCCGGCAGCCACCGGAGCGGGGCCCGGTGCGACCCTCGCCCGTCCGTTCGTCCTCACCTACGACGGCGTGACCAGCGGCCAGCCCGACTGGGTCGACCACGCCCCCGGCGGCGTCTCGCCGGACGACCCGAGCGTTGGCGCCGACTACGTGATCGGCTCGTGCGGCGCTCCTCTCCAGAGCCCGGGGGCCACACCCGGAGGGCCATCCGACCCGGCGGCGGGAGCAAGCGCCATCAGTGCGATCCAACTCTCCGCGCCCGCGCGGCTCAAGGGCGGTGGAAAGGCGACCGTGAGCGGAAAGGTGTTCCCGGCGAAGGGGGGCCTCGTGGTGACCCTGACGCGCAAGACCGTCACCTCGGTCACCTCGGCCCTCGTGACCAAGCCCGACGGAAGCTTCTCGATCACGCTGCCGGTCGACGAGACCACCACGATGCGGGCGGTCGCCGGGGCCATCGGCTCGCAGACGGTCACGGTGACCGTCCAATCGGTGGTGACGATGGTGATCCGGCGCCTGAAGGGCGGAGGCACGCGCATCACCGGCAGGGCCCGCCCGGGCCTTCCCGGGAAGGTCCTGCTTCTGCGGACCACCTCCGCGAGGCCGACGGCCTCACGGAGGGTGATTCGCGGCGGGTTCAGCTTCCGCTTCGAGCGCCTGCCGCCCGGCCGCTACCAACTCGTCTTCATCCCCTCGCGCAATCGCGCCGAGCGGTCCACATCAAGAGCAGGAGTTGTCAGATGAGATTCATGAATCGTCGCGCCTTGGGCGGCGTCGCCGCCCTCGCGCTGGCCCTCCCGCCCGGTGCGTCGGCGCACCCGGGCGTCTTCACCACCGTCGCCAAGGTGGCGCCCGCGGGGGTGACCAACCCCACCGAGGCGCAGCTGACCGACGAGACGCAGTACGCGATCTCCAACGACGGCTACGCAATCGTGCTCCGCGAGAGCAACGGCGTCTCGGCTCCGGGCTTGATCGACTACAAGAAGATGCCGTCCGCGTTCCGCGCGAGCTTCAGCAAGGACCAGCTCCGCACCTACGCCCCGGCTCAGACGCCGGTGCAGCCGCACGCCACCTGCTCGGGGGTCGCGGCGCTGCAGAGCGGCGCCAACATCCTATCCTGGCAGACCGACCCGTTCTACAACTACATCCCGTGGCAGGCGACGGCGGTCGGCATCGCCGACGAGCCCGCCAAGTGGCTGCCGGTGGTGAAGGCCGCCACGGGCGTCGACCTCGCGGCGCTGTCCTCCGTCGGCGAGTTCGCCAGCGCGTGCACGAACCTCGGCGGGACCTACCGTGCCGCGGACACCGTCGTGACCACGCCGACGAACATCAGCTCGGCGACCGTGGCGGCGGCGGTGATGCCCGTGCAGGCGCAGGTGACGACCCTCAACGGGCAACTGGCGGCGGCCGATCAGCGTGCGGCCACCGCCGAAGCGTCCGCCGCGAGTGCCCGCACCGATGCCGCCCGCCTGCTCATCGCGGCGACCCCGCTGGCGTTCAGCCTTGACGGCAACCGCGCGGCCGGCGCGCTGGTCGCCGGCGGGCAGCCGGTGAATCTGACCGGCGCGCCGATGCAGCCCGTGACGGTCCGGATCGTGCTCGGGGAGGTGAAGGCCAAGTCATTGCGGCTGCGCTCGCGGGTGCTCGCCTCCGCGACGACGATGCTTGGCGCCGGCGGCACCGCGAGACTGATCCTCAAGCCGACCGGCGCTGCCGCGGCAGCGATCAAGAAGTCCAAGCGCACCCTCGCCGTCACGATCGATGCCGCGGCGGGGCAGCGGGTCGTTTCCAAGCCCGCCCTGATCAAACGTTGAGCCGAGCGCCCGGTCTGGCAAGGGCCGGGTGCAGCAGGCCATCACGTCCAACCACCATGAACAGTGAGACCCAGATGACTCGATACCACTCCATACTGATCGTCGCCGCGTCGGCCGCACTTGCGTCGGCCGCCCCCGCGCTCGCGCACGTCCGCGTCGTCAGCACCAGCCCGGGCAAGAGCAAGACGGTGAAGGCGCCCGCAGCCGTCATCGTGCAGTTCACGGGGCTGATCCGCAGCGGCACCCTCAGCGTCAAGGGGCCCGGCGGACGCGCCGCCTCCATGCCCGGCGGCGGACGCGACCCCAGCAACCTCACCCGCGTGATCGTCGAGCTCAAGCCGAAGCTGCGGCCAGGCGTGTACACGGCTCGGTGGAGCGAGATCGCCGCCGACGGGCACGGCAAGGTCGGCAAGTTCACCTTCACCGTCAAGTCCTGAGCGGGGTCGTCAGGTGCGACTTCGCGTTCTCACGGTCGCTGCGGTCACCGCCGCGGTGACCCTCTCCGTCGCGCCGGGAGCCGGCGCCCACGTCCAGGTCATCCCTGCTCGCGCCGCGGTCGACGACGGCGTGCTGTTCACCATGCTCGTGCCCAACGAGCGCGAGACGGCGAACACCGAAGTCGAGCTGAAATTCCCCGCGGGCACGCTTCCCTACGGCTTCGAGGATCCTCCCGGGTGGAAGCGGCAGACGATTCTCGCCCCGAACAAGTCCGTCGACCGCGTGCGCTGGACCGGCAGCCTGAAACCCAAGGACTTCGCGCGCTTCACCTTCCTGGCCGGCACTCCGCCCAAGGCGGGGGCGCTGGATTGGAAGGCGATCCAGACCTACGAGGATGGCGTGAAGGTGCGCTGGATCGGGGCTCCGGAGAGCGAAAGCCCGGCAAGCCGGACGATCCTCGCCGGCGACGTACCGCGCCAGGATGCGGGCGTCGTCGCCCGCGCCGACACCAAGGCCGGCGGTGCAGCGCCCGCAGCGGAGACGGCCGCCAAGCCGGTCGCGGCGACAGCGGCCGTCGCGGGGAGCGACGGACCCGACTGGATCGCCCGCGGGCTTGCCGCCGCAGCGCTGCTCGCGGCGCTCGGCGGGGTGATGGTCGCCCGGCACCGAGCGTGAGCGACAGAGAGCAAGGCGCACGGCCGTCCGGGCCGTGCGCCCTGCTGCGCGGGGCGACCACGGCCCGAGATCGGAGCTGCACCGTTTCGCCGTCGTCGAGTCGCGTCGCCGGAGTGGGTCCCTCGTGACCGTAGGTCCCGGGTAGCGCGGCGATATCTCGGGTGGCGTCCATCCCGCCGAGCGTTCTGCCCAGCGCCTTGGGTGCCGTCGTGTCGATTTCGAGCATGTGCGCGTGGCTGATCCCGAATCCTCGTTCAGGCAGCCGTGTCTGCCGATCACCTTGGACGAGGACAGGGCATTCGGCCACCATCTCAGACTCGATCTCCTACCAGGCAGAGCGGTCTTCGCCCCCCTCCCCGCAGAGGTTGTCTTATGGGCGGCGCGAGGATCGACCGAGACGCGGTGTCGTCCACGACGCCGCTTGGGCCGCTGCTGCGCCGCCCCACGGACATCGAGCACCCAGGCTGCCAGCTGGTCTCCGTCGACTATGAGCCCGTGGTGCTCGGAGCCCAGCTGGTCGGCCGTTCGTCGCGCCGCGGCCGTCTCGCTGACTTCTCAGTGGGGAGACTAGGCTAAGCGGTGAATCCAACGGGCCGAAGTGATCTGAACTGCGCGCAGACGAAGAGCATCGGGCATCGAATCTCGCTGCGTGGCGGTCGCGAACGCGGCGAGGATCGCGTCTCCGAGCATCGCTCACCGGCGGTCTGCTGTGCCTGGTCCTCGTCCCGGCTGCCGCTGACGCGCGCGGCACTCCGAGCATCGCGGTGGGACAGGTCAGTCTGCCGGCCTCACCGATCGAGGTGGGCGGGAGGTTCACGCTGGCTGCGACGGTTCGCAGCCGCACTGCGCAACGGCGCGTCGGCCACATCAGCGTCCGGCTGCGCCGCGCCCCCGGTTCGGGGAGCGGACGCGTCGTAGCGCGCAAGGTGCTCAAAGGCCTCCGCGGCAGGCGCAGCTTCCGCTTCAAGGCCGTGGTCAGGATCCCGCGCACACTGGTGGAAGGCCGGTATCGCGTGACCGTGTGCGCGAGCACCGCCGACCGACCGACTGGCTGCAAGCAGGCCAAGCGGCTGATGAGCGTCGTCGCGCCCAAGAGAAGCCCGGCGACCGCGCCTCCCGTCGGCGTGCTCGCGCCCCCGCCGATCGCAAGCCACACGCCCGCGCCTCTCGACGGCCCGCTCGCGCCCCCGGGAGTCGCCACGCTCGGAACGGTTGCCGGTCCGGCGGTCCCGGTCTACCAGACGTTCCAGGGCTTCATGACCCATCAGCGGAACTTCGACGACTCGCACGTCTTCAACAACTTCGATCCGGTGACGGGCAAGGCCGCCACGACGATGACGACCGCGCAGCAGGACGCGGTGCTTGACGCGATCTACGTCGAACTGGGGATCACTGCGGTGGAGGTGTTCGGCGAGCCGCCGATCCAGGCCACGGACGGTGGACTGTTCGACTTCGACGCGAACGGCGGTAAGGCCGGGAGCGGGGTCGCCCCGCTCGTCGGGCGTGTCGCGTCTCGGGTACCCGCGGGCTTCAAGTGCCTCTTCGCTCCCGCGTTCCGAGAGACCTGGATGGACTCCGAGCTCCCGGCGGATGTCACGAAGTACAGCTCGTGGCTGCTCGCGCAGCTCAAGTACTTCGTCGCTAACGGGGGCGTGCTGACTGACGTCGCGGTGGCGAACGAGCCGAGCTACACCGACAGCAATCCGATGAGCGGCGCGTTCACCCGGGACGTGATCAAGGATCTCGCGCCGCGCATGGCCGCCGACGGCCTGGGAGCCGTGAAGTTCTCCGCGACGAGCGACGTTAACCCGTCGGTCACTTCCGAGACGCTCGCGCCCGTACTCGCGGACGCGACCGCCGCGGCTCAGCTCTCCTCGTTGTCCACGCATCTCTACGGCGAGAGCATCACGAACATGGGGCCGCTGGTCTCGACCGCTGCCGCAAGGGGGCTCCCGCTCTGGATGACGGAGTGGAGCGTCGCCGTCGCGGGCTCCGCTCCCGCGCCCGGTGAGCTCGTGACGGGCTCGCTCGGCTGGCCGGATCTCATCGACTTGCTACTCACGAAGTACAACGTGTCTCTGCTCACCTACCAAACCGCGTTTTTCGGCGAGTGGAAGAGCGACTCCACCCTGATCACGCTGAACACCGACGCCTCGAACAACTACACCGGCTTCACGCGCACCAAGGAATACTACTACACCGGTCAGTGGTCGAGGGAAGTCAAGCCCGGCGCCAAGCGTGTCGCCGTGACCCCTGGTAACGCCGCGGTGAGGGCGACCATGTTCTCCGCCGGCACCAAGCGCACGATCGTCGCCCTGAACCTCACGGGCGCGTCGATCACCACCACGCTCAAATCCGCGGATCTCGCGGGAGTCTCGACGATGACCAGCTACCGCACGAGCAGCACGGAGAACTGGGCGACGACCGCAACGCCGAGCGTGTCGGGCAACGCCATCACCGTCACCCTGCCCCCGGGGAGTGTCACCACATTCGTTGGCGCGCTCGGGGATAACTAAACAGCGCACCACTTGCGGACACGACCACGAGCCGACCGCCTCGACGCCGCTCGCGCGTTCGGCGTCTACGACGCTGCCGTCGCGAGCTCGCGGTGGGCGGCGGCAACGGCGGCGAGCTCGTTCGTCCCGCGGTGCGCTGCCCGCTCGGCGATGAGCCCGAGGTAGGCCCCGACGTGCTCGGACTCGGTCCACAGCCGCAGATAGTCCGCCCGGGCCACGCGCCCGAGCTCCGCCCGGCGGGCGGGATCGTCGACGAGGCGCTGCAGGATCGTGCGCAGCTCGTCGTTCGTCCGGTACAGCAGGACTGCGGCGCTCGCGCCCGCCAGCTCGCCGAGCGCTCCGAAGTCGCGCACCACCGCGGGGACCCCGTGGGCCAGCGCCTCTACTGCGGCCAGCCCGAACGTCTCGTGGCCGGCCGACGGGACGATCACGGCGAGGGCGTCGCGCTGCAGGGCGGCGAGCTCGGCGCCGGCGAGCCATCCGGTGAAGCTCACGTGGCCGAGGTGGGCGGCCGCCGCGCGCAGTTCGGCTTCCTGCGACCCCGTTCCGGCCACCACCAGCCGCGCCCTCGACCAGCCGTCGAATGCGTCGACGAGGCTTCGCGGCCCCTTGATGGGCTCCAGGCGGCCGGCGAAGACGACGAACGGGTCGCCGTCCCGGTCCTCGGCGGCCGGCCGGGGTCCCGGGTCCGGGACGAAGTGCGGCAGCACCGAGATCGGGACGAGCGCCGCCATGCGCTCGTGCAGCCGCGCCGAGGTTGCGCTGAGCGCGATGAGCCCGTCGAGGTGCGCGAGGCCGCGCTCGAGGGCGCCGCTCCCCCGCCACGGCTGCGGTGGGCGCCCGTGGCGGACGGTGCACCGGACGCAGTGCGGCTCGACGCAGACCCGCCGCTGGTCCTGCCACAGCACGTGGGTCGGGCAGACGAGCCAGTGCTCGTGTGCGGTGTAGAGCTTGAGCCCCGTGCCGTGGGCGAGGGCGCCTGGCCCGCCGAGCAGTGACGGGTTGTGGAAGTGCACGACGTCGAAGCCGCCCTCGAGCGCGCGCTCGAGCTGGCCGGCCACGAGGAGGGGCCGGCCCGTCAGGTAGGTGGCCAGCGGCGACAGCCGGCCGCGGCCCGCATCGATCGCGACGAGACGGATCGGTCCGTCGCGGTCGCAGGGCGGATGCGGCAAGCCGCCCGTCGCCATGTACCCCTCGCGGGAGTGGACGACGGTCACCGCGTGGCCGCGCGCCGCGAGGGCGCGCGCCAGCCGCTGCACCTGGACGCCGTCCCCGCCGAAGTTCCACGGCGGGTAGAACGTCGTCATCAGGCAGAAGCGCAGCGGGCGCGGCGTGACGCTGCGGTGCGGCACCGGGCAGCGGTCAGGCGCCCGGCATTGGGGTCGCCGGATCCGTCCCCGATGCCGGCGCGGTGGCCCGGGGCATGACGCCGCGCTCGAGCGGCTCCGGGCGCGGGGTCGAGCCGCCCCGGCGGATGTGGGCGATGATGCCGAGCGGGAGCGCGGAGACCGCGGCGAGGTGGTGCAGGGCGTGGAGCCCGACGCCGGCCACGAGCAGCTTCGGGCCGCCGTGACGGTAGAGCACGCCGTAGAAGCGCCGGTTGATCCAGACGAGCACCGCCGCCCCCGCAGGCAGCGCGGCCGGGCGGCGCAGGCCGACGGTGGCCACGATCGACACGACGACCGTCAGGGCGCTGAGCCGGTGCGGCCACCCGAGGTTGAGCGTGTTCGGCACGCTCTTGCGCTCGATGAGCAGCCGCGTCCACGGGATGCCCCGCTCGCGCAGGTCGGACATCAGCATCGCGCTCAGCGTCCAGCTCTTGAGGTGGCGACCCTGGATCTGGGGCATGAGCTTGATCCGCAGCCCGGCGTCGGTCATCCGCATCCCGAGCTCGACGTCCTCGAGCATGGGGCGCGGGAAGCGCTCGATGTCGAAGCCGCCGACGGCGAGGAACGGCTCGCGCCGGATGGCCCCCAGCCCCGCCCAGAAGGTCTCGGCGTCGCCGGCGCCCTCGTGGTGCACGTTGTGGTGCAGGAGGTTGCGGAAGGAGGAGACGGTCCCGGGCGGCGGGTGCTCGTCGTAGGACCCGAAGACGGCCACGAGCTCCTGGTCGTCGGCGAACGCGACCCGCAGCCGCTCCAGGGCGTCCTCGTGGAGCACGACGTCGGCGTCGACGAAGACCAGTACCTCGCCCTGGGCACGCGATGCGCCGAGGTTGCGCAGGCGCGACGGTGACCGCACGTCGAAGTCGTCGACCACGATCACCTCGTCGTCGGCGCGCAGGCCCGCCCGCGCTCCCGCCAGGCACGCGTCGAGCGTCATCGGGGCGTTGGAGGCGGGAATGACCACCGACAGGGTGGGGACCGAGGGGCTCATGCCGAGGGTCTGCTGGTCTTGCTGGGAGTTTCCACGTCGTGCTCGGGCCCCTCCGTCATGCCGCACGACGGGACGCGTGGGATCGGCGGCGTAGATCGACGTTCGCAGGGGCGCAGAACTGCACTCTATCCATCGCTCCCGGGGAGGTGGTGAACGCCGTTCAGCCTGGATCGGCCCGTAGCGGGGAGAGGACTCCTGCGGCCAAGGGTCGTAGCATCCGACTCCGAGATGAGCGTCCCCGGCGGATCGAGCAGCACCCGCCGGTTGGAGACGCCGACGCTCGCGACAACCTGCCTGACCTCGGGCCGGGTGCGGCCGAAGGCGCGCGAGCGCGGGGCCCGCCGCTACCTGCCGGGCGGGTGGAGCCGTGGGACGCTGCCGGTCAACGCCTTCCTCGTCGAGCATCCGCGGGGCCTGTGCCTGTTCGACACGGGGCAGAGCGCCCGCGCGGCCCGTCCGGGGTATCTGCCCGTGTGGCACCCGTACCTGCGCCTCGCGCGGTTCGAGCTCACCGCCGCCGACGAGGTCGCCGCCCAGCTCGGGCGCCTCGGGCACCATCCGCAGGACGTCGCGGTGGTCGTGCTGTCGCATCTCCACACCGATCACGCCGGGACAGTCGACGCCTTCCCCGGCGCGGAGGTGCTCGCGTCGCGGACGGAGTGGCAGCGCGCCTCCGGGCTCGGCGGCCGGCTGCGCGGCTACCTGCCTCAGCACTGGCCGGCGGACGTGGCGCCGCGGCTCGTCGACTTCGGCGGGCCGCCGCGCGGCCCCTTCGGAGCGACGCACGACGTCTTCTCCGACGGCGCGCTGCTGCTCGTCCCGCTGCCCGGGCACACGGACGGCCACCTCGGCCTGCTCGTCGACGTCGCGCCGCGTGCGCTCCTCGCCGGCGACCTCGTGCACGATCCCCGCGAGCTGCGCCTCGTCGCTCCCGCCGTCGAGGCCTTCTGCACCGAGGAGGACGTCGCGCTGCTCTGCGCGCACGACGAACGACCACCGGTCCCCGACGGGGCGACCGGCCACCACCACCAGGGAGTTTGATCGATGCGCGTAGGATTCGCCGGCCTCGGCTGGGCCGCTCGGGAGTTCCACCTCGTCCCCCTGCGCAAGATTCCCGGGGTCGAGGTCGTCGGCGGCTTCGACCTGACGCCCGAGCAGCGCGCCTCCTGGAGCGCCGAGTGCGGACTCCCGGCCTACGAGAGCTTCGAGCAGCTCGCCGCCGAGGGCAGGCCCGAGCTGCTGATCGTCGCCACCCCGCCCAACTCCCACGCCGAGCTGTGCATCGCGGGCGTCGAGGCCGGGATGCACGTGTTCTGCGAGAAGCCGTTCGTCATGGACGTCGCGGAGGCCGATCGGGTCATCGCGGCCGCCGCGGCCCACGACCGGCACGTCTCGGTCAACCACGAGTTCCGCGAGAAGCCGATCTTCCGTGCCGTCAAGGACCACATCGACACGCCGGACACCGGGCGCCTGGTCTTCTGCCAGATCTGGCAGCTCATGGATCTCGCGCCGTGGGACGAGCCGGTCGCCTGGCGCGCGGCGATGCCCGACCGCGCCCTCTTCGAGGGCGGCGTCCACCTGATCGACCTCCTGCTGATGATCGCCGGCGAGCGCCCCACCGCCGTCTACGCGCGGCGCTCGAGCGGCCTCGACACCACGCGCAAGGCTGACGCCATCCACCTGGTCACCGCGGAGTTTCCGGGCGGGCGGCTCGCGCAGATCACCATCGACCGGCTCTGCCCCGCGGGGACGCGGTACGTCGAGATCCGCGCCGACTGCGAGCGGGCGTCGCTGCGCGCTTCCCTTGGCGGCCGCGCGCTCGTGCAGGTCGGCAAGAAGCGCGCCGAGAAGACCGGCGTCCGCGTCGACTTCGGCACGGGCGGCATCGCCTGGATGGAGCGGGGCGAGGACCGCACGACGCTCGCCCGCAACCCGCGCAACGCCGGCCAGCACGCGACGGGCCTGCTCCTGCAGCGGATCATCGCGGCGATCGAGGCCGGCGGGGATCCGCCCTCCGGCGCGGAGAACGCGCGCGACGTCCTCGCGATCATCGAGGCCGCCTACAAGTCCTCGGCCACCGGACTGCGGGTGGAGCTTGCCTGGGACGCGGTGGGCCGCGCCGCCTGATGGCCGGCGGCCCCCCGGGCTCCTCGCACGCGCCGGGAGTCCCTGACGACTACTACGCGCGCATCGCGGCGGTCGAGACCGACCACTGGTGGCACGAGGCGATGCGCGCGGCGTCCGCGACGCTGCTGGCGCCCGAGCTGTCGCGGTCGGGGCAGGGCCTCCTCGACGCGGGCTGCGGCACGGGCGGCTTCCTGCGCTGGGCGGCCGGCACCGGCGCGTTCACCCGACTCGCCGGCTGCGACTTGTCCGCGGAGGCGATCGCGCTCGCACGCGCGCGCGATCCCGGCCTCGAGCTCCACGTCGCCCCGCTCGACCGGATGCCGGTGCCCGACGGCAGCTTCGACTTGGTGACGGTCAACGACGTCCTCCAGCACGTCCCCGAGGCCCTCGTCGAAGCCGGCCTCCGGGAATGCAGGCGGGTCCTGCGTCCGGGAGGGACGCTGCTGCTGCGCGTAGGCGGCGCCCGCACCGCCCGGAGAGAGCGGGCCGACTGGCGCCTCTACGACCGGCCCACGCTGCGCGCGGAGCTGCTGCGCGCAGGGTTGCGTCCCGAGCGGATCACCTACGTCTCGCTCGTCCCGTCGCTGTGGGCGGCGGCCCGCGGGGCGGGGCCGCACGCGCCCGAGGCGGGCGAGCAGGCGCGCGACGGCGTCCCCGATCCGGCGTCGGCGCTCCGCGACCGGCTGGGGCGCTCGGCGCTGGCGCTGGAGCGGCGCTGGATCGCCGCCGGGCGTGACGTCCGTTTCGGGCACACCGTGCTCGCCCGGGCGCGCGCGTGATCATTGCTGCGGAGCCCGATCCCCGGCGGCCACGTAGAAGATCCGGCTCTCCACGCCGGAACGGCCGACGGGCTCCGGCTCGACGCGCAGGACCCGACCACCCATCGCGGCCACCGCGGCGAGAACCTCTCGCTCGGAGATGTGCGTGGCGGTGAACGGCATGAGCCGGAGGCGCTCGTAGAGCAGCTCACGCGGGAGCCCGGCGGCGTGCAGCAGCACGTAGGCGCGGTGCCGGATCTGGATGCGTCTCCACACCGGGATGTGGGTGAGCACCTGGAAGACGAGGATGCCGTCGTGGCGCACCGTCCGCAGCAGCTCGGCGATGTAGCGCTTGATCAGCGGGCGGCTGCCGAGGTGCTGTAGGACGATCCGGGTGTAGACGAGATCGACGTGGCCGTCCGGCACGAAGCCCAGCCGGTCCTCGGTGTTCGTCACGAACTCGCAGGCCGGGTGCTCGGCGTTGAGCTGCCGGGCGCGATCGACCATCGGCGCGGACACGTCGACACCGTAGACGTGGCCGAAGCGCGCGCCGAGCGCCCGCGTCAGCCGGCCTACCCCGCAGCCGAAGTCCAGCGCCTGCGCACGGCGTGCGGGTCGGTCGAACGCCTCGAGCTTGGCCATCAGCGCGGCGACCTCCTGCTCGCCGGTCTCGAAGAACGCCGCCGTGTCCCATTGGCCGAACTGCCCCTCGGGCGTTGAGTACACGCCCCACAGGGGGTCCATCGTGCCGATGTCCTCCCAGTCCTCTCGGACCGCGCGCAGCGCCTTGTCGGCGGTCGAGCGCCTCATGTCGTCGCTCCGGCCGGTCCGGGCACCGGACGGTCACCCGAGCTCGCGCGGTCGGCGCGGTCGGGTCGGCGGGCGAGGATCACCACCTGGTTGGCCCAGGGCCGCGCGGCGCCCGGCCGCGCGGCCTCCAGCCAGCTGCTCCAGTGCAGTGCGGCCCGGCCCCCCCGGCCGCCCACCCCGCTGGGCAGGAGGACGTACCCCACGTGGCGGATCCACGCTGGTCGGAGTCCGGCGGTTTGCAGCGCGTCGGTCAGTTCGCGCTTGGTGATGGCTGGGGGCTTGCGATACGGAGCGGCGCGCGAAAAGCCCGGGACCGCACACTTCGCCGCGCGAGCCGCCGGATACCAGACGTGGCGCCTCCACAAGCCCTGGAGCGAGAGCGCGTGGGGAACGGTCACCACCAGCGACCCGCCCGGCCTGAGCACCCGCCCGAGTTCGCGCAGCGCGGCGCGAGGGTCGTCGAGGTACTCCAGCACCCCCATGGCCGCGACGGCGTCGAACGACCCGTCGGCGAACGGCAGGGCGTCGAGGCTCCCCTGGACCAGCCGTTCGCGCGCACCCGGCACCCGGTTGCGCGCCAGGTCGACCATGTGGATCGACAGGTCCACACCGGACACCCGCCATCCGCGCCGGTCGAGTTCGGCGCACAGCCGGCCCGGACCCATGCCGCCGTCGAGCACGTCCCCGGGACCCGGGCCGAGCGCCTCGACCACGGCGCCGAAGCGTGCGCGCAGCACGTGTCCGTGAGGGGCGTCGTAGGCCGCGTCGTACCGTGCTGACTCGCTGTCGAAGAGCGACGCGATCTCGGTCGCATCCGTCCCGGGAGCTGTGACGCGCTGCATTGCGCTCCAGTATTGCGTGCGCTGGGCGCCGCGGCCCTTCCGAAGCGGGGCAGACGGGGGCATAACGTGCGAACCTCCTTCGGAATGCGCCGAGATCTTCCCTCGTTTGGCCTCCTGACGTTGGCGGTGGTGGCGGCCCTTTCCCCGGCGGTTGCGAGTGCCCAGATCTCGACGGTCGCGGGGACGGGCGTCGGCGGGTTCTCGGGCGATGGGGCGCTGGCGACGTCGGCGGCGATCGACGGTCCGCGCGGGGTCGCGTGGATGCCCGACGGGGGCTTCGTCTTCGCCGACTTCCGCAACGAGCGGATCCGGCGCGTGTCGCCGACCGGCCTGACCACGACGCTGGCGGGGACCGGCGCGACGTGCCTCCCCTCGACGAACCCGTGCGGCGACGGGGGGCCGGCGACGCAGGCGCAGTTCAACTTCGTGCACGGCCCGGCGGTCCTCGGCGACGGCAGCGTGGTGATCGCGGACATGCTCGACAACCGCATCCGGCGGGTCGACGCGCAGACGGGCGTGATCACCACGGTCGCGGGCACGGGGGCCCGGGGCTCCTCGGGCGACGGCGGACGGGCGACGGCGGCGGCGATCAACACGCCGCGCGGGGTCGCCACGCGCGGGAGCGACATCTTCATCCCCGACTCGGACAACGGGCTGGTGCGCAGGGTCGACGGCACCACGGGGGTGATCTCGACCGTGGCCGGTGGTGGGGCGCAGGCGCCTCCGGTCGCCGGGGGCGCTTCGGTGAGTGCGACCGGGGCCGATCTGGGCCTGCCGTTCAGCGTGGGGCCGACGAGCGACGGGGGGTTGCTGATCGCCGACCAGGCGACCAACGAGATCGACCGCGTGTGGCCGGACGGGCGCATCACGCGCGTGGCCGGCCAGGGCGTCCGCGGGGACGTCGTCTCCAGCGGCGATGGCGGACCCGCCAGCGCGGCGGCCCTGTCCAAGCCGCATTCGGTCGTCGAGGTCCCCGGCGGCCCGCTGGCCGGCGGGTTCCTCATCGCCGAGATGCCACCGGTGACGAACCCCAGCGCCTTCCCGGACAACCGCATCCGCTACGTGGGGCCCGACGGCACGATCTCGACGGTCGTCAACGGCTCCGGCATCGCCGATTCCTCCGGCGACGGCGGGCCCGCCCTCACGGCGCGCATCAACGGGCCCCGGGGGCTGGCCATCCGCCCGGACGGGACCTTCCTCATCGCCGAGTTCGGGCCGCCCGACTTCGCCCAGGCGGGAGGTGACCGGGTGCGGTTGGTCACGCCTGACGCACCTGGCACGACGCCGCCCCCTTCGCCGTCGCCCTCTCCGACCGTGCCGACGGCGACGCCGACGCCGGGAGCGCCGACGCCGACGCCGGGAGCGCCGGTGCCGCCGTCGGGAACGCCGACGGCGCCGCTGCCGGGAACGCCGGTGGCGCCGGGGGCGGGAACGCCGTCGGTGCCGTCGGCGAAGGCGCCTTTCGCGATCGTCATCCCGTCGCGGAACCGGCGGATCGCCGTCAGCGCGCAGGGGAGGTTCCGCTTCGCGGTGGGGCCGCACGTCCAAGCCTCCACCGGCACCCTCGTCGTCGAGCGTCGCGGCCGCGGCACCTCCCGGTCTCGCCGGCTCGCGGCAGCGAGTCTGCGCGTACGGGGCGGCAGCGTCGCCACCGCCAAGCTGCGGCTCGGACCCGCCGCACGGCGGCTACTCGCCCGGCGCCGGTCGCTGGCGGCACGAGCGACGGTCAGGCTCGCCCCGGCCGGGCGGCAGGCCACAGTGCGGCGATTCGACCTCGTGCTCGTGCGGCGTCGTTGAGCGAAGCGCTCACGCTGTTGCCCTCCACGTCGCCTGTCGTCACCATCGTGCGCCGAGGCGCAGTGAACAGACCGATCCGATCCAGTCTGAGCGACCAGCCCCGGAGTTCCGCGGCGCGCTGGTCTGTGCGTTTCCTCGTCTGCGCCGTGGCGGCGCTGTCGGTCTCCCTGTCCCCGGTGGCCGCCGGCGCTGCGGTGTCGACGGTGGCGGGGACGGGGGTGGGTGGGTTCTCGGGTGATGGGGGGCTGGCGGTGTCGGCGGCGATCGATGGTCCGCGCGGGGTGGCGTGGATGCCCGATGGGGGCTTCGTGTTCACCGACTTTCGCAACGAGCGGGTGCGGCGGGTGGCGCCGGGCGGCCAAATCACGACGCTGGCGGGGACTGGCGCGACGTGTGGGAGTCCGGCGAGCGCGTGCGGTGATGGTGGGCCGGCGACGCTGGCGCAGTTCAACTTCGTGCATGGCGTGGCGGTTCTCGGTGATGGCAGCGTGGTTATCGCGGACATGCTCGATCACCGCATCCGGCGGGTCGACGCGCAGACGGGCGTGATCACCACGGTGGCGGGGACCGGCGCGCAGGGCTTTTCGGGTGACGGGGGGCGGGCGACGGCGGCGGCGATCAACTCGCCGCGGGGCGTCGCCACGCGCGGCGACGACATCTTCATCCCCGATTCGAGCAACGGCCGGGTACGCAAGGTCAGCGGGAGCACGGGGGTGATCTCGACCGTGGCAGGTGGCGGGGCGCAGGCGCCTCCGGTCGCTGGGGGCGCTTCGGTGAGTGCGACGGGGGCCGATCTGGGCCTGCCCTTCAGCGTGGCGCCGACGAGCGACGGGGGGTTGCTGATCGCCGACCAGTTGACCAACGAGGTCGATCGTGTGGGCCCGGGCGGGAACATCACGCGCGTGGCCGGGCAGGGCGTCCGGGGGGACTTCGCCTCCGGCGGCGACGGTGGACCGGCCAGCGCGGCGATCGTGTCGCGACCGCATTCGGTCGTAGAGGTCCCGCCCGGCGGCCCGCTGGCCGCCGGCGGGTTCCTGATCGCCGAGATGCCACCGAATCTCAACCCGGCCGCCTTCCCTGACAATCGCGTCCGCTACGTGGGGCCCGACGGCACGATCTCGACGGTCGTCAACAGCTCTGGCATCGCCGACTCGACCGGCGACGGCGGGCCGGCCATCACGGCGCGCATCAACGGGCCCCGGGGGCTGGCCATCCGCCCGGATGGGACCTTCCTGATCGCCGAGTTCGGGCCGCCCGACTTCGCCCAGACGGGAGGCGACCGCGTCCGCTCCGTCACCCTCGACTTCGATACGACGGCGCCGGGGGTGCCTTCTGGGGTGGTTGCGGTGGCGGGGGCCGGGAGTGTGGGGGTTGATTGGGCGGATGGGCCGGAGGCTGATCTGGCGGGGTATGACGTGTATCGGGGGTCGGTGGCGGGCGGTCCGTATGTGAAGGTCAATGCGTCGCGGTTGACGGTGTCGGCGTTCACCGATTCGGGCGTGTCGGCGGGGCAGTCGTATTTCTATGTGGTGCGCGCGGTTGACGTGGCGGGTAATCAGAGCGCCAACTCCGTTGAGGTGTCGGCGATGGTGTCGGCGGGTGGGGCCTACCGGCAGGCGGTGTTGGGCACGGCGGGGTTGGTGTCGTATTGGCGGCTGGGGGAGCGTTCGGGCTCGGTGGCGGTGGATGCCAAGGGCGCCAATGACGGCGCGTACGCTGGCGGGGTCAGCTTGGGGCAGGCGGGCTTGGTCGGTGACAGTGATACGGCGGCGGGCTTTGACGGCGCTGATGACGTGGTGCGGGCGGCGGATTTCGCGGCGCCTGCGAGCGTGTCGTTGGAGGCGTGGATCCGCCCGGCAGACGTCGCGGCGGGGCAGACGCGGGTGATCATGGGCAAGGGCAACTCGGAGTACAACCTGCGTGTCGAGGATGACGGCAGCTTGCTGTTCCGTTCGGGCTCGCCGGTGCAAGACGCGGTCGATTCGTCGTTGAACTTCGCTTCGGCGGCGGCGGCCAACCGGGCCTATCACGTGGTCGTGGTCTTTGACTCCGTCGCGGACACGGTGCGCTTCTACCGCGACGGCGCACTGACCAAGACGGTGACGAACTTCACGGCCGCGATCACCGACACGCCTTACGGGTTCTGGATCGGCCGTCACAGCCAGTACGACTTCGGGACCTTCAACGGCCGCATCGACGACGTCGCCGTCTACACCACCGCCCTGAGCGCCGCGACCATCCAACAGCACTACCAAGCCGCCGGCCCGGCGGGCTGAGACGCCTAGGCTCAGCTCAGTCAGCGTCGAGCAGGACGTGGCGCAGCGCGGCCCGCCGGTTGGCGAGCTGCACGAGAAGCTCGGTGGCCACGGTGACGCCCGCGGCGCCGACGATCCCCAGCGTCGGGATCACGACGAGGTTCGCCAGGACGTTCACCAGCGCGCCGGCCGCGTTGTTGTGCAGCAGCGTCCGCTGCCGGTCGGCCGCGAGGAGCATCGTCGAGTACACCCCGCCCGCGGCCTGGATGGGGAGCGTCCAGGCGAGCACCATGAGCGCCGGGACCGCCGGCGCGAACGCGTCGCCGAACGCCAGCGGCACGGTGAGCGACGCCGACGCGCTCAGCGCGACCGTCACCGCCAGCGCGGCGGCGGGAACGACGCGGAGCGACCGCCGCGCCAGCCGGCGCCCCGCCGCGCCGTCCTCGCCCACGGCCGCCAGCAGCGATACGACGAACAGGCCCAGCCCACCGCCCACGAACAGCACGGGCTTGTACGCCGCGCCGTACTGCCCCGCCTCCCGTGCCCCGAGCAGCAGCCCGATGAGAAAGACGTCGGCGGAGTAGATCGTCGCGCGGGCGACGTGGTAGCCGAGGACCGGGCCGGTGGCCCGCAGCGTCGAGCGCCACGCGACCACGTCGAAGCGCGGTCGCAGAGGTGCCCGCCGACGGGCCAGCACGCCCAGGACGACGAGCGCGTTCGCGAGCTCGCCGCCCGCGACGAGGATGGGGACCGTGGGCGTGTCACCGGCGCCCACGAGCACGAGTACGCCGACGAGCAGGACGAGTTGCCCCACGACGTTGCCGGTCGCGACGGCGGCCGAGGCGCGGACCGCGACGGCCATGAAGCGGGGATTGAGCGCGAGCGCCGGGAGGGCGAGCGCGAAGAGCCCCAGGGTCTCGGCGTTCTCGCCGCCGCCGGCCACCAGGGTCACGAGCACCAGCAGCGAGCCGAGCGCCAGGGCGATGGCGAGCCGCAGGCCGAGCAGCGGCTCGACGATGGCCGCGAACCGCTCCGGGGCACGTCCGATGTCCCGCACGGCGAGCAGCTCGGTGCCCGCGTCGACGCCGAGAGCCGTCCAGGCGACGATCGTGGTGCCGAGCACGATGATCCCGAACCGGTCGGGCCCCAGGGCCTGCGCCATCGTCACGATGCTCGCGAACCCCAGCAGGCGGGCGAACACCTCTCCTCCGGCGAGCAGGCCGAACCCCTGGACGAGGCTCTGCCACCCGTGCACCGGGCCGGGAGCGGGCCTCGTGCTCATCCGCCCGGACTCGCAGCGGCGGGCGTGCTCACCGGCGGGCGACGACGTCGGCGAGGAGGCCGCGCAGCACCCGCGCTCCTGCCTCCCAGGACAGCCCGGCGACGGCGTCGCGACCGTCACGAGACATGGTGGCCCGCAGTGCCTCGTCGCCCAGGACCCGCTCGACGGCCTGCGCGAGCGCACCCGCGTCGCCCACGGCGGCGAAGAGCGCCGCGCCGTCGAGCGTCTCGCGGTGCGCCGGCACGTCGCTGAGGATCAGGGGCGCGCCGCACGCCGCCGCCTCCACGGCGGGCAGCCCGAACCCCTCCGCGCGCGAGGGGAGCACCACGGCGGTCGCGCGGGAGAAGAGGGCGGCCAGGGCCGCGTCGCTGACGAAGCCCGCGAGCAGGACGCGCTCGCGCAGCCACGGCACCTCGGTGCGCGCGAGGACGTCGTCGGCGGCGGAGAGGAAGCGCCGGTCCTCGAGGTCGCCGACGACGACCAGGCGGGGCGTGGTCGCGCCGCGGTCGCGCAGCACGCCGAGCGCGTCGAGCAGGACGTCGAGCCCCTTGTGGGGGCTGATCCCCCCGGCGAACACGAGGAACGGCTCGTCGGGTGCGAGGCCGACGGCCTCCAGGTGCGGGCGCGCCGCCTCGGGCGCCACCGGGACGAAGGCGGCGGCCGGGGCCTCCGGCACGACGACGACGCGCTCGGGCGGCAGCCCCCAGCGCTGCGTGAGGACCGCCTGCGCCGCGGCCGACACGGTGAAGATGCGCGCGCTCGACCGCACGGCCCATCGCTCCTTGACGTCCCACAGCAGCCGCGACCGCCGGCTCGGGAGCGTGAGCCCGGGGAGCGCCGCCGCGATGGCGTCGTGGATGCCCACCACGCTCGGGACGCCCGGGGTCGGATACCAGGTGTAGACCGACGGAAACAGGACGGCGTCGACGTGTGCCCGGCGGGCGAGGCCGGCCAGCAGCGCCAGCTCGTGCGGCGGGCGCGCGCTCGTGGCCGCGCGCGGCGCCCCGAGCCGCTTGCCGCCGCCGAGCGTGCGCGTTCCGGCCGGCGGGGACGGGCCGCCCGCCGGCGGCGCGAGCATGACGTAGGTGGTCGCCGGGTCGAGCGCGACGAGGTGCTCGACGACGTTGCGGGCGAAGCGGCCGAAGCCCCGGGTGTTGTCCCAGCTGGTGGCGTCGATGCCGACGCGCATCGCTCAGCGGACCCGGAGGAGGCTGCGCCCACCGCCGAGCACGTACCCGCACGCCTCCCCGGCCGCCCAGATCGCCAGGTAGACCACGATGAGCGGGAGCGCCTCGTAGAACCGGCGCCGGTGGCGCGGCTTGGCCGCCACGTTGGCCAGGAGGCGGCGGAGCATCAGCGGCACGATCAGCGGCGCTCCGCCCGCGTAGACGACGCGCTTGAGCCCCAGCTGCGGGTTGCGCATCCCCGCGTGCGAGCGGGCGTAGTGCCAGCGCTGCGACGCGAAGTGCCCGAAGCTGAAGTCCTTGTCGTGGAAGAGCACCATGCCTTCGGCGACGTGGAACGCGAAGCCCTCCTGCTCGAGGTGCGGGTGCAGCCACGTCTCCCACCGCCCCTCGTCGAGGAGCGGCTGCATCGCCGCGATGGCCGCGCGGTCGTAGGAGACGTTCATGCCGGGAACCGACGGCGCCGGGCCGCTCGGCAGCGGATCCATGTGCTCTGAGTACTCGCAGTAGAACGCGGCCCAGTCGCGCACGCGCGCCCGCCGGGCGTTGCGGATCTCGCCGCCGACGACGGAGTGCCCCGCTTCGTGCGCGCGCAGGACGGCGTCAGCCCAGCCCGCGGCGACGACGCAGTGGTCCTCGATGACGGCGACGTACGGCGCGCGGGCCGCCGCGATGCCCGCGGCCCGCAGCTCCGGCACCGCGGTGGGCTCGTCGAACGGCAGCATCCGCACCTCGGGGAAGCGCCGGCGCACGAGCGCGCGGGTCGGCTCGTCGGTCCAGTCGGCGAGGACGACCTCGGCGTCGGGGGCGCGCGTCGCCAGCGCCTCCAGGCAGGTCTCCAAGTACGGCAGGCCGTTCACCGACGCCACCACCACGCTCAGGCGGGGCTCGCTCATGCCGACCTCAGGGCGTCGAGGTGGCCCTGCGCCTCGCCGACCGCCCAGGCGACGTCGAAGGCGAGCAGCCACGGCAGCGCCCGGAGGGCCGGGGCGTTGACCCGGCCGCGCGCGGTGAGCTCCTGAAAGGTCCGCAGGAGCAGCACGAACGGGACGGCCGGTGCGCCCGCGACGCCGATCAGGTTTCGCCCCCGGCTGAAGCGCGCACCGCGCTGGCGGCCGTTCGCACGCCCGTGGACGAGGCGCTGGCGGACGAAGGCCCGTGGGCCGGAGGAGCGGCCCTGATGCACGCGCAGGATCGGGTCGTGGCGGAGCGTGACCCCGCGCTCGGCCAGCGCGCGGTTGACCTCGGGCTCCCAGAAGCCGTCGGTCCAGACCGCGCGCGTCTGTTCGAGGAGCTCTCGCCGGTAGGCGCAGTTGTCGCCCGGCAGGTCCGGGCTCTCCCGCGCCTCGAAAGGGGACATATCGCGCGCGTAGCGGCACAGGCACTCCGCCAGGTCGGCCGCCGGCAGGTCCACCAGCGGATCGATCGACCCGGCCATCACGCCATGGCGCTCGGCGCCCGCCAGCGCGGTCGCGGCCCAGTCGCGCGCCGGCACCATCGGCGAGATCGTCAGCGCGACCACCCGGCCCCGGGCGCGGTCGATGCCGTCGCGCCACAGCTCGGGCACCAGGGCGCCGGGCCGCTCGTGGAAGACGGCGTGCGGGTGGCGGGCGCGCAGTTCCTCGGCCACCGGCGCGGGCGACTCGACCAGCACCTCGGCGTCCTCGAGCTGGGGCGCGAGCGCCTCCAGGCAGCGCTCCGCGCCGCCGGGATCCCCCAAGCAGGCGATCACGATGCTGAGCGCCGGCACCTGCGAGGAAGGGTCGTTCACCGTCGCCATCATGTCAGGTGCCCTCCGCGAGGGCTGTCGCCGGCGGCCCGCGGGCCGCGCGGACCAGGACGGCGATCCCGGCGGCGAGCAGGAGGAGCGCCACGACGAGGCCGGCCTCCCACGGGATCCCGGCCACGGGAAGCACCCAGAACCAGAGCGCCACGGTCTCAAAGAGCGTGTTGTCCGCTTTGCCCACGGTGTTGCCGGCGAGAAACGTCGCAGGATCGGTGCGCGACGCGTCGCGGATCTCGCGGTACGCCGTAGGCCAGATGCGCCACAGCTGGCTGCCTGAGAGGGTCCAACTCCGCTGCGATATCGGCCCGTTGTCTCGAGCGTAACGTTGGTAATAGGCAACCGTAGTCGGCAGTTGGATGACGAGACCGACGACCGCGAGCGCCACGGCGACCCGGGCGGGTCGCCCCTGGGCCAGGGCCAGCGGCGCGCAGATGAGCGGGAGGGCGGGCACGAGGTACCGCGTCCCCCAGCTGTTGGCGAACGGCTGCAGCAGGTAGAGCGCGAACACGCCGAGTGCGCCGCCGGCGCACGCGAGGACCACGGGATTGCGGCGATGACGCCAGAGCATCAGCACGCCGATCACCGCTACCGGTGAGTAGACGAACAGCCCGTGGTTCGGGCTGATCGTGAGCAGCCCCGC
Source organism: Solirubrobacterales bacterium (assembly GCA_038321325.1). Lineage (GTDB taxonomy): Bacteria > Actinomycetota > Thermoleophilia > Solirubrobacterales > Solirubrobacteraceae > Paraconexibacter. The sequence continues at coordinate 50,203 of JBBQEV010000001.1, read as the reverse complement.
GTTGTAGACGACAGAGGACACCGGGCCGCGGTCGGCGACCCCGGCGATCTGGCGAGCGGGCCCCCCGAACTGCGTGGGGTCGCCGAACCGCAGCAGGTTGTACCCGAGGAACACCACCCCGCCGACGAGGGCTGCGGCGAGTGCCTCGGCGATAGGGCGGGCCGATCGCCGGCTCAGCGTGGCCGCGAGCCCGATCGCCGGCCCCACCAAGAGCAGCTGCGGCTTGGTCAGCACCACGAGGGCGATAGCTGGGAGCCCGACGAGCCGTCGCCGGCGGGCGTCGCCGGTGAAGCCCCACACCGTGAGGGCCACGAAGAAGGCGCCGAGGGTCTCCGCGAAGAGGGTGCGGGTGTAGGCGAGGACCTCGGTGGCGAACGCGAACGCGGCCGCGGCGAGCACCGCCGCGCGGGTGGACGCGCCCATCGAGCGCGCGAGGTCCGCCGTCAGCGCAGCGGCGCCGGCGGTGGCCAGCGCGGGGACCAGGAGCGCGACCGCCTCCTCGCCTGCCGCGTTCGGAATGCCGGCGGCACCCGCGAGGAGCCGCCCGGCCGCGACGAACGGAATCATCACGATCGACAGCAGCGGGTACCAGATCGAGTAGCAGGAGCCGCCGCGGCCGGCGGCGCCGAGGCCGCCGCACGCGATCGCGAAGCTGTGGTCGAACGCCAGCGACCGACTCACGGCGAGCATCGACTCGCCGTCCACGCCGTAGTTCGCCGGGGGCAGCAGGGCGAGCGAGATGAGCAGGACGCCGAGGAACACGGCGACCGGCGGCCGGGACACGACCTGCTTCACGCAGGTCCGTCCGACGTCACCGTCGTGATGCTGAAGGGGGGCAGCACGAGATCGATCGAACGGGGCGTGGACGGGCGCGTGAGGATGCTGCGGAAGCTCTCGTCGGCGCTCGTCCGCCACGCGCGAAGGGCGCCGTCCCGCTGCCCGAGCACGAGGCGCACACGCAAGGCCTCGTTGCCGAACCGCCGGGTCAGCACGACGCCGCGATTCCTCTGGCTGCTGAATCCGGCGACATCGAGGCCCGCGGGCGGTGCCCCGCGTACCGTGGTCAACGCGCTCCCCGGGGGGGCCGCGACCGCGAACTGGCGCATGACCGGGTAGCGCTTCGTCGTGCTCAAGGGGCGCGCGGCGTTGGACCGGTCGCGGACGATGATCGCGCCGTCCGGGCCGTGCGTCGAGTCCGCGACGGCGCGGACGAGGAACCACGCGCCCGCCCGCCCGACCGTGAGGTCGAGCGAGATCTTCTCGGCCAGGGCCAGCGCCTTTTCGATGCTCGGGTCGTCGGGACAGTCACCGCGGGGACAGGCGTCGATCCACTCGGTCATCCAGAGGGGGACGCGCAGCCTCTGGGCGAGGCTCGCGACCTGATCTCGGCTGCCGTCGCCGCCGTAGGCGTGAGACGCCACGAGCCCGGGTGGGCGCGGCAGCGCCGCAGCCTGCGCGGTCGCGTACGTCAGGGTCGTCGCCCACGAGGTGTTGTCCCCGAGCACGACCGGCGTCTTCAGGTTCTTCTTGCGGAGATCGCCCTGCAACGCGACGACAACCGCGGCCGACTGTTCGGGGGTCATCGAGACGCCGAGCGGATCCTGGTTGTCGACCTCGTTGCCGACGGCCGCAAACGCGAAGGGCGTGCCCTGTCGGGCCGCCTGCTCGATGCACGCGGCGAGGAACCGTGCGTAGCCGCGCTCGCCCCCGTCCGCGAGCGGGCCGCTCTCGCCTCCTCCTCCGATCAGGTTCGGAGGCGCTCCCCCGCCGGTGAACATGAACCGCACTCCGCGGGGCGCGAGGCGCCGCATCATGCGCAGGCGGCCGTCGCCGCGTCCCCATACGCGGATCCGCCCCGGTCCCGGGAGCTGGCCGGGGCCGCTGACGCGCACGAGTCGGACGCCCGCGGCGAGCAGGAGCCGGTCCATCCGGGCGACCTGGCCCTTGTCGAGGCCGGCCGTCCTCGCCAGGGGATCCAGGACGCCGTCCGAGCCCACCGCCGTCCCGAGGCCCGCGAACGGATGGCTGCGCTGGTTCGTGAGACGCAGGTCGACGATCGCGGTGCCGCCCGCCGGCGCCGCGCCGACCGCCGGGGTGGCACGCCCTTCGGCCAGCGCGTGCGTTGCCGGCGACGCTTGCGCCGTCGCCAACAAGTGCGTCAGTGGCGACGCATGGGTCGGTGAGGGCGTTGACGCCGAGAGTGTCGCGCCGGCGTGACCAGGACTGCCGGGCTCGACGTTCCTGCATCCGAGCGCGAGGAGCAGTCCACAGCACACGGCGCGGGTGGCGAGGGGTAGCGCCCGCGGGCGCGCGTCGCAGCGGCCCTGAGCGGCCGCGTCAGGGCGCGCTGCGCCACCACTCCGCTTCATAGGCGCCGCAGTCTATTGCCGGCATCACGTCCCCTTCGCCGGCCCCGAGGGGTGCGGCCGGCACGCCGCGGGTTGTACGACCCGACAACGGTCGCCAGCAGCAGTCGGATGATGTGCAGTCGAGCGCGGAGGCCGCCCATCTTCGACGGGATCTCGCCGTCGGGCGGGTAGTCGCGCTGCGCCGGAACCTCGCAGACGCGGTAGTCCAGCCGGGCGGCCCGCACCGACAGGTAGTAGTGAAGGTTGTAGGTATCGAAGACGTCGCGGAACGGAGCCACCCGTGGATCGAGGAGGAGCCGCGGGCTGTACCCCCGGAGCCCGTTCGTGGTGTCCGTGTAGTGGAAGCCGGCGGCGAGCGAGAGCAGCGGCGCGTGGATGAGTCGGAGCCCGGCCGTCCGGTCCCGAGGGGTGTTGCGGTGGCTGCCGCCGACCAAGTATCTCGACCCCTGGACGAAGTCGTAGCCCTCCTCGAGACGTCGCCGGACGTTGAGCACGCCCTCCAGGCCGTCCTTGTCGTTGCCGTCCATCAGGGCGATCCCCTCGTAGCCCTGCTCGAGCGCCCACGCGAAGAACATGCGCATCTGTGCGCTCAGCTTTCCCGGCCCACGCTTGATCAGCAGCGCCCGCACGCCCACGGCCCCGAGGAAGCCTGCTTCGAGCGAGCCATCGGTACTGCCGCCGTCGGCGATCACGACGTCGACGCCGATCTCGACGTCGCGCAGCCGGCGAAGTTGTCGCTGGATGCGTTCGCCTTCGTTGATCACGGGGATGCCGAGGCAGATCGGGTGGCGGCGTGCCGCAAGCACGTGAGCTTCGAAGCGTGGGACCTCCAACGGGTCCGGGATCGCCATCAGGCGGCCCTTCCGTAGCAGTCGAGGGCAACTCGCAATGCCGCCTCGACGTGATCCAGTCCGTCGCCCGGGCGCCGCATCTCCACGGAGCACCAGCCGTCGTAGCCCCCGGAAGTGAGCGCCTGGCCCAACAGGAGGTGACGGCGCTCGTCGGCGAGCGGAGCCAAGAACGGCTCAGAGGCGTGGAAGTGCGCAAGCTCGCCCGCGCAGCTCCTCAGGAGTGCGGGATCCTCTCCGTTCAGCAGCATCGCGCCCGCGTCCGCGTGCAGCGCCACGCCGGCGCAGTCAACCGCCGCAACCAGGGCGCGAGACTCCTCGAGATGGGTCACGAAGTCGCAGTCGTACTCCGTCGGATTGGCCTCGATCACCAGCTTGACGCCGTGGTGCTCGTAGATGTTCCCCACGCGTCGGAGAGCGGCCGCCGCCCTGGCAAAGGCCACGTCGGCCGGGAGTCCCTCGCGGCGCCGGTTCTTCGGGGACCCGAACACGACCACGGTCGCGCCGAGCGCTCGGGCCAAGCCGCCGACGAGTCCGAGATGCTCCTCGAGCCGGCGACCCTGCTCGGCCGTGCCGAACAACTGGAGGTGCGGCTGTCCGAAGAACACGGATTGCAGCGCCGGACACGTGAGGCCGGCCTCGTCCAGCACGTGGCGGTAGGCGCCGGCAGCGCGTTCATCCGCACCGTGCCAATCCGGCCACAGGCGCGTCGGCGCGATCTCGACGCCTTCGACCCCGCGTTCACGGAGGAAGGCGAGCGCGAACGGATCCTCCTCAGGCCCCCAGGCTATGTTCGATACGGCGACGCGCACGCGACCTTGCCCTCGCGAACCTCGCGGACGAAACGCTCGATCCGAGCGAGGACCTCCCCTTCGCTTCGCACGTACGGAGGGTCTCCGTCGAGGGCCGCGCCGTGCCGGGTGTGGACGTCGTAGCGGACGGGTGGCCCCGGGCCCCCTCCCACCTCGAGATCTGCGAAATGCTCCTCGACGAAGCGCTTCGTGGCGATCGGAGCGGTGGCGAAGTTGACGAGGCCGAGCCCGCTCTCGCGGATCCGCTCGATATCGGCCCAGAGCTCCCGCACGTCGTACCACTGGAAGGCGCTCTCGGGATCGATCGCGTCGAGCTGACGCTCGTGAAGCAAGTCGAACAGCGCGTTCTTCCGCAGGCCGGGCCCGAACAGCGCAGGTAGCCGCACGACCACCGCTCGCGGAAATCGGCTCTGCACGAACTCCTCGAACCGGAGCCGATGCGCACCGTATGCCGTCGCGCCCTGGGGGGGACTGTCCTCGTCGACGCCCTGGGGGCTGCCGTACACGTCGACCGTCGACACGAGGACGAACTCCTCCGCCTCGATATGCTTCAGTGGCTCGATGAGTCGAGATACCGAAGCCCAATCGGCGTCCGGGTCACGATTCGCGAGCCATTTGGCGGCCGGAAGCGCGGCGCAGACGACCAGCTCGAAGGAGCGGCCGCGGATCTCGTCGATGTCGTTCGAGCGGTAGCGGGCGTCGAAACGGTCGCTCTGGTCGAGGTTCCCGCCGACGAATCCGGTGTACCCCAGGAGCGCCTTGGTCACGGGTGGTGGTCGGCGGAGAAGTCAGTTCGCGCGGTCCCAGCCGTCACCTCGGCACTCGGCGCCGCGCCGTCCTCGGTGACGTTGAGCCGCTCCTTCAGCGAGAAGCTCGGGCTGGAGTCCTCCTCGGCGACCCGATACAGCGCCCGGGAGTGGGTTCGTTGCGTGATCTGGAACACGTACTCCGACAGGATCGCCAGGGTCACCGACAGCAGGAAGAAGATCCCCGCACTCGAGAGCGAGACCGATACCCAGCCTTCCACGACATGGCCCTTGAGCAGGGAGATGGCGATGACGTACATCGAGTAGAGCAGGCTGAGGAGGCTCGCTCCGACCGCAAGCAGGCTGGCGAGCCTGAGCGGCGCCACGGTCGCGGCCATGATGGTGCCGATCCCGGCGGCGAGCCACCGCCCGAGCGCCCACTCTCCTGAGTCCCCGGGGCCGTAGCCCTCGTACTCCAGGACTTGGTAGTCGTAGCCGGACAGTGCCGGCATCACGTGGATGAGCCGGTGCCGGTCCTCGTTGGCCAGCCAGGGATTCAGCGCTCGGCGGCTGACGGCGCGAACTCCGGTCTCGAGGACCGGAAGGTCGGCCCCGGTCGTGCGCCGAAAGAACCACGTGAAGGCCCGCGCGAGCAGCCGGAACGGCTTGCGGAGGCGCCCCCGCCGCGTGCGATCCACCCCGTACACCACGTCCGAGCCCTCGGCGATCTGGAGCGCCGCCTGCTCGACGACCTTGGGGGGATCGAACAGATGGTCCGCGCACACGATGATGTCGCCGACGCACTGATCGAGGCCGGCGGTCGTGGCGACGCGGTGAGGCGGCCTCCCCGAGAGTCGGAAGAGCTGGATGTTGCGGATCTCCGGGAGCAACTCCTGGACGGAGGCCGAAGTGCCGTCCGAGCCACTGCCCACCACCACGATCTCGTGGTTCGGGAAGGATGCCTGCAGCCGACCGGAGAGGTCTGACAAGTACGGCCGCACCGTCGTTTCCGCGTCCGAGGCCACGATGACGACCGATACGAAGGCGCTACTCGGCACTAATCCACGCTGGCCAGGAATCGATCCACATGGGGGATCACGTCGTAGATGTTGTCCATTTTGCTGCCCAGCACCGAGATCATCCGACGGCTGCTCGGAGCTCTCTGCACGAGGATGGGCCGTGCGTCGTCCAGCTCGTGTCTCGCGGACACCGTCTTGATCTCATAGAGCGAATCCACGTGCCAGGCAGAGGCTAGCAGCGGGACGAATCGAGCCGCGTCGCGGATCATCGCGGGAAAGCGGCTGTCGATCCGAGTCTGGGCCAGGAGGGTGTACGGATCGGGCGAGGAGTCGGCCTCGGTCCACGCGGCATGCGGCGTATGCCGCACGTGGCTGAGCACGTGAAGCTCGCGCGCGGGATACGGGACGACCGAGAAGAACGGCCCGTCCAATACGGTGATGCCCAGGCCACCTAGCTCATCGGGCACGCGTACCAGGGCCAACTCCGCTACCTCGTGCTTCAAGCTGCCGACGCACTCGTCCCAGGGCTGATGGAGGTGGTTCATGCCTGCGTACGTGCAGTTGACCACGGCCGAAGCCCGCACGTCCAGGCCCCGATGGGTTCGCAGCGCGACACCTGCCGGACCGTGATCGAGGCCGACCACCCGCTGCTCGAGGTGCACCGCGATCCCGCGGTCGAGCAGACGGGTCTCGAGCTGCTCGCGGAGCCGCAGTGCGTCGAACGCGGCCTCTTCGACCTCGAACACCGCCTCGACCAGCCGCGTCGAGAAGAGCTTCGCGACCGCTGGGCGCGCCGGTCGCGCCGGCGCTCCCATCACGCGGCAGAAGCGCTCGAACTGACGCGCCGTGGTTTTCGACCCTGACCGGGCGATGGCATAGACGGATAGGCTCCCGTCGTGGACGCAGTCCGGGAAATCCGTCACGAAGCGCCGGTAGTTCTCGTGGCTTCGCCACCCGGTGGTGAACGATCTCGGGTAGTGGTATCCGTTGTGGATCCGCGCTTGGTTGGCGAGGGAGGCCCGAGTGAGGAGGGAAGGCGCCTGCTCGATCACGGCGACGCTCGCGCCGCCGCTCGCGGCGTGGGCGGCGATCATGCACCCGTAGAACCCGCCGCCGACGACGACGACGTCGTAGCTCTCGTCCGGCGCTCCGGCTCCGCTACGGACACCACGATCGCGTGCCGGCGTTGGAGCGGGTGGCTCGAGCATCGCCACCCGAGGGTAGTTGGCAGGTCCGGCGTGCCCCGCCGCGTATGAAGGGGCCGACGCTGCTGGCTCCCATTCGCAGGGCCGAGGCAGATCTGCGCCGCGGGTGGCTACGGGACACGGCCGGTGCCGGCCGTCCACCGCGCAGGCACCTCTATCTGTTGGCCGCGATCGTCGTCGCCGCCGCGATCTTGCGTTTCTCGACGCTTGGGGCCCGCAGCTTCTGGGTCGACGAGGTCGTCGTCGTACGGCTTCTGGAACTCAGGTTCTCCGACATGCTCGGGGCGCTGCTGGGAGGGACGGAGGGGACCCCGCCGCTGTACTACTCGCTCGCCTGGGTCTGGGTGAAGCTCTTCGGGACCGGCGAGATCGGGCTTCGGTCACTTTCGGCGATCTTCGGCACGGCAGCGGTACCGGTCGCCTACGTCGCGGGTCGGCAGCTCGTGTCGTCCCGAGCCGGCCTCGCCGCCGCCGCGCTCTTCGCCCTGAGCCCGTTCCTCGTCTGGCACGCCCAGGACGCTCGGGCACACTCGCTCGCCGTCCTGCTCGCCGGGCTCTCGTTCGTGACCTTCCTCCGCGCCCTGCGTGAGCCACGGGGAAGCAGCCTCGCCTGGTGGGTGGCCGCCTCCATCGTCGGGGTGTTCTCTCACTACTTCGTCGCCTTCCTGGTCGGCGCGGAGGCGGTGTGGCTGCTTCTCGCGTTCCCGTCGCGCCGGGTGGTCGCGGCGCTGAGTGTCATTGCCGCGAGCGTGATCGCCTTCGTGCCCGTCGTCCTCGCCCAGAAGTCGCAGTCGATCGACGAGGGCTACGCGCTGTACGGGCCTCTGGCGAAGCGCTTCCTCGAGATCCCCGCCCAGATGCTCGTGGGCGAGCAACCGCCGCTGCAGCGCACGATGTCCGTGCTCGCCGCGGCACTCGTGGTCCCGGCGCTCTGGGTGGTCCTCCGGAAGGCGACCGAGGCGGAGCGCCGCGCGGTGCTGATCCCAGCGCTCGTCGCGGGAGCCGGAGTTGCCGTCCCGTTGGCGGGCGCGGCGGTCGGCTTCGACTACCTGATCGCCCGCAACGTCCTGCCGTTCTGGTTGCCGACGCTGCTCATCATCGCCATCGGCTTGAGCTCTGAGCGGGCGCCTCGCCTCGTCCCCGCCGCCGGGGTCGTGCTCTGCCTCCTCTGGGTCACGATCAACGTCGTCACCGCCGATGTGCCCAAGTTCGAGCGTGAGGACTGGCGGGGCGCAGCACGGGCCCTCGGTCCTGCCCACGGCAGTCGCGCGATCGTGGTCACGCCCCAGCCGGGGCGGGACCCGCTCCGCATCTACCTTTCGAGAACCGGTGATCGCGTCCGCGAGTTCGGCGGTGAGCGCGCCGGCATCGCTCAGATCGACAACGATCGAGTGACCCTGGACCGCGTCCGTGTCCGCGAGATCGCGGTGGTCGCCTTGCCGTTCTTCCTCCGTACGGCGGGGCGCAGGCCGGTACCGCCGCGACCCGGCAGCCCACTCAAGGTGCCCAGGGGCTTCCGGCTGGTGGGGCGGACGGAGACGGACTTCTTCACGATCCTTCGCTTCCGTGCGCCGGCTCCCGTCGCGCTTCGTCGTGACGACCTCGCGCGAACCCGGCTGGGCTCCGAGGTTCCGGCGATCCTCGTGCAGGAGGGCCGGACGCGGTAGCGAGACCGGCGGCGCCTGCGCCGCCCGCTCCCCCGTCCCGCCCGACGCGCGTGCGGAGGTTCGTCGACCCCGCCACCACCCCCGCCCGCTCCTCCGGCACGCTCCGCAGGCGCCGGTAGCCTGACCCGGTGTCCGCCCGCGAGAGCTCCGCAGCCGTCGATCCGGCCTTCTGGCGCGGCCGGCGGGTCCTGCTGACCGGCCACACGGGCTTCAAGGGCGCCTGGCTGGCTCTGTGGCTCCAGGCGATGGGCGCGGAGGTCACTGGCGTCGCCGTCGAGCCGACGCGGTTCGCGCTGACGCGGGTCGAGGAGAGATCCTCGCTGAGCGGTCGAGGACCCGCCTGACCGGTGAGGCCGCAGTCGCGTTCACCGAGGCGCCGAGCGACCGGCCGAGGTCACGCTCGGCTTGCCACAGCGATGCGACGCAAGCGCACCTTCAGCTGGCTTGATCGAGCTCCGCCGGCCAGCGCTGCTCGAGGCGCGCCGACACCTCGCGGCGCACGTCCTCGCCACCGCCGTCGAGCTCAACGAGAAGGCGGCCTGCCGCGCCGTCGTCGTCGCAGCGCTGAACCAGAACGCGCGAGCTAACGGGACTCTTCCCTCCCCGCCCTGATCCAGCGCTCGAGCAGCGGGTCGATCACGAAGACCCGCTGGGCGCCATCGAGCTCGACGTGGCCTGCTCGACGGAGGCGCTCGAGAGCGTCACGGGCGGTGGAGCGCGCGACGCCGAAGCGGGCCAAGGCCCCGGCGCGGAGAGCGCCTTGCGGATCGTCGAGCATCGCGGCGAGCGCGCGGCGCTCCGCGTCGTCGAGGCCACGCCAGAGTGCATCGAGCCCGTCGCGTGCCTCCTCCTCGGCCGCGTCAAGCGCCTCATAGAGCACGTGCTCGCTGCCGACTGCGTCCGGGGGGATCCGTTCGTAGAGGTGGTGGGCCAGCTGCATCGCGCGCTGCGGATGACCGCGTGTCAGGTGGAGCAGCGGCCCAAGTGCGTCGCCCGGATCGCGGCGGTCGTCAAGCATGCGCGCTTGGATGGCCTCGCCCAGATCAGCCAAGGCCAGCGGCGGCAGCTTGACAGCGCGGGCCTGTCCGTAGAACGGCCGCTCGCGATCAGCGAACAGCGCACGCATCATCCCCGGGTGTGAGCCTGCGAACACGTAGGACACCGTGCCGGCGTGATGCTCGATGACTGACCGGATGAGGCCGTCGAGCGGCGTCGGGGCCGAGAGCACCTCTTGAAACTCGTCGAAGATCACCAACGGCTGCTGCTCGGAGCGCGCAGCCAGTCGTGCCGGGAGCTCCAGCAGCGCAACTAGGCGCAAGGCAACCTCCGGCGCGGCGGTCAAGCGCGGAGCAAGTTCGACGCCGGTTCCGGGCACCGCGACGGTCGGTCGTAGCGCCTCGAGCGCCCCGACCAGCCATGCGCGCATCGGTCCGCGTAGCTGCCGGTAGGCGAGTTCCAAGCGGGCAGCGGCGTCCTCGACGGACAGGAGACCGAAGAACGACACTCGCACTGCCGGACCGAACCCGCGCTCCCACTCCTGAGCGAGAGCGCCCAGCAGGGAGGTCTTTCCGTACCTTCGAGGCGCCGAGAGCCGCGCAGGGTGGCCGCCGTCGGCGAGGTCGACGAGCAGTGTGAGCTCCGACTGGCGGTCGATCAGCAGCTCCGGCGTCAGCGGGCGTCCGTAGACGAAGGGATTGGCCACGGTCTGACCGTAACATCGGTGGCGGTCCGACCGCTACATTGGCGGCGGTCGCACCGCCACCAGTGCCACGGTTGCCCGTCACTAGGGCTTGAGCAGTTTGAGATCCGCCCGGGTCATGAAGCGGATGAGCTCCTCGAGTCGTTGTCACGGTCTCCTGCCCAGGTCGCGCTCGGCCTTGGCGTAGGAGCTCGGAGCTGGTCGACCTCCGCCGGCACGGTTCGCAGGCGCCGGTAGCCTGACCCGGTGTCCGCCCGCGAGAGCTCCGCAGCCGTCGATCCGGCCTTCTGGCGCGGCCGGCGGGTCCTGCTGACCGGCCACACGGGCTTCAAGGGCGCCTGGCTGGCGCTGTGGCTCCAGGCGATGGGCGCGGAGGTCACTGGCCTCGCCGCCGGCGTGCCCACCGAGCCGTCGCTCTTCGCGCTCGCACGGGTCGAGGAGGGCCTCGCGCGGCACGTCGTCGCGGACATCCGCGATCCGGAGGCGGTGTGCGCGGTCGTCGCGGAGTGCCGCCCGGAGGTCGTCGTGCACCTGGCCGCGCAGCCCATGGTGCGCCGCTCCTTCGCCGAGCCGCGGCTGACCTACGAGACGAACGTCATGGGCACCGTCAACCTGCTCGACGCGGTGCGCCTCGCGGGGGCGGAGACCGTGAAGGCGGTCGTCACCGTGACGAGCGACAAGTGCTACGACAACCGCGAGCAGCGCCGGCCCTTCGTCGAGGACGACTGCATGGGCGGCCACGACCCGTACTCGAACTCCAAGGGCTGCGCGGAGCTCGTCGCCGACGCCTACCGCCGCTCGTTCTTCTCCGCCGCCGGCGGCCCGCGCGTCGCGAGCGCCCGCGCGGGGAACGTCATCGGCGGGGGCGACTGGGGCGCGGAGCGCCTCGTCCCGGACGTCATGCGCGCGGCCGCCGCGGACGCGCCGATCGCGATCCGCAACCCCGAAGCGGTGCGGCCCTGGCAGCACGTGCTCAACCCGCTCAGCGGCTACCTGCTGATCGCGCAGGAGCTCGTCGACGGCGCTCCCGTCGACCGGGGCTGGAACTTCGGGCCCGCGCAGTCCGACGTGCAGCCCGTGCGCTGGATCGCCGACCGCCTGACCGAGCTGTGGCCCGACCCGCTGCGCTGGGAGCTCGAGCCCGGCCCCCACCCGCACGAGGCCCACTTCCTCTCGCTCGACTCCACCCGGGCGCGCGAGCGGCTCGGGTGGCGGCCGCGCTGGGCGCTGGCGGAGGCGCTGGCGTCGATCGTCGCCTGGCACCTGGCCGAGCGTGCGGGAGACGACCTGCGCGCCGTCACCCTCGGGCAGATCGAGGAGTTCGCGGCGGAACAGCGGGTACCATAGGTGGCATGGTAAAGACGACGGTCTACCTTGAGGAGCGCGCCGCGGTCGCGCTGCGCCGAATGGCCGCCGAGACCGGGCGTTCCCAGGCGGACATCATCCGCGAGGCGATCGGCAGAGCAACGCAGGTGGTCGGCCCGCGGCGCCTGCGCTCGGCCGCCGTGGGCCAGGGCAGCGGCGACGAGGTGGCCCGGAACGCCGACGCGATCGTGCGTGAGGAGCTCGGACGATCGAGACGCTGATCGTCGACGCTGACGCCCTTTACGGTGTCGCCGACGCGCGAGATCCCGATCACGACGCGATCGTCGGGACGCTCGAGCGTTGGCCCGGTGAGCTGGTCGTGTCGGCCTACACTGCCGCCGAGGCTGATCACCTCGTCCTCAGTCGGCTGGGAATCGACGCCGAGCTCGCGCTGATCGAGGATCTCGCCGCCACCTACACGGTCCGATCGCTCGATCCCGCGGGCCTGGAACGCGCCCGCTGGGTATGCGAGCGGTACCGAGACCTCGAGCTCGGGCTCGCCGACGCCTCGATCGTCGTGCTCGCCGAGAAGTGGTCGACGCACTTCGTCGCGACGTTCGATCACCGGCACTTCCGAGCGGTCGTGCCGTTGCAGGGCGGCGCGTTCACCCTCCTTCCGGCCGACGCCGGCGCCGCATGAAGGCCGTGATCCTGGCCGGTGGCCTCGGCTCGCGCCTGAGCGAGGAGACCGCGCTGCGGCCCAAGCCGATGGTCGAGATCGGCGGCATGCCGATCCTCTGGCACATCATGAAGATCTACGCCGCGCACGGGATCGACGACTTCGTGGTGTGCCTCGGCTACAAGGGCTACGTCATCAAGGAGTGGTTCGCCAACTACGCGCTGCACACCTCCGACGTGACCTTCGACATGCGCACGGGGGAGATGGAGGTCCACCACTCCACGACCGAGCCGTGGCGGGTGACGCTCGTCGAGACCGGCGCGGACGCGATGACCGGCGGGCGCCTGCGCCGCGTCATGCCCTACCTGGAGGGCGACGAGGACTTCTGCTTCACCTACGGCGACGGCGTCGCCGACGTGGACGTGACCGCGCTGGTCGCCTTCCACCGCACTCAGCGCGTTCAGGCGACGCTGACCGCGGTGCAGCCCGCGGGCCGCTTCGGCGCGCTCGGCCTCGAGGACGACCGGATCACGAGCTTCGAGGAGAAGCCGCGCGGCGACGGCGCCTGGACCAACGGCGGCTTCTTCGTGCTCTCACCGTCGGTCGCCGAGTACCTCGAGGACGACGCGACGGTGTGGGAGCAGGGCCCGGTCCGGGCGCTCGCCGGCCGCGGACAGCTGGCCTCCTACCGGCACACCGGGTACTGGCAGGCGATGGACACGATCCGCGACCGCACGGTGCTGCAGGAGCTGTGGGACGGCAGCCGCGCGCCCTGGCGCGTGTGGTGAGCGCGGAGCCCGACCTCCTCGACTCCTCGGCGGCGGGCCCTGCGGCGCTGCGCGGCGGGGCGCTGCGCAGCGGCGGCTACGCGCTCGGGGCGCTGCTGTCGCTCGTCTCCGCGCCGCTGCTGATCCGCCACCTCGGCGAGGACTTCGGGCGCTACGTCACGGTGCTCTCGGTCGTCGTGGTCATCGCCGGCTTCACCGAGGCGGGGCTGAACACCATCTCCCTGCGGGAGTACTCCTCGCTCAGCGGCGCCGAGCGCGACCGCGTGCTCGCGCAGGCGCTCGGCCTGCGGCTGGCGCTGAGCACCGCGGCGATCGCGGTGGCCATGGCGTTCTCGGCCGTCGCCGGCTACGGCTCCGCGCTCGTGCTGGGCACGCTGCTGGCCGGCGTCGGCATGCTCCTGAACTCGCTCCAGCTCCAGCTCACCGTCGCCCTGCTCGGCAGCCTGCGCTTCGGCCTGGCCACCTTGACCGATCTCGTCCGCCAAGTCGTCACCGTCGCGTTGCTGATCGCGCTCGTGCTCGCGGACGCCGGCGTCGTGGCGTTCCTGGCCATCGGCATCGTGGCGGGGCTCGTGGGCGTCGGGCTGACCGCCGGCTTCGTCCGCGGCCTGCTCCCGCTCCGGCCCGCCTTCACCCCGGCGGCCTGGTGGCCGCTCGTGCGCGACACGGTTCCCTACGCGATCGCGATCGCCCTGAACGCCGCCTACTTCCGGGTGGCGATCATCGTCATGTCGATCACCGCGACGGCGACGCAGACCTTCTACTTCTCGACGTCGTTCCGGGTCATCGAGGTGCTCATCGGCATCCCGGGCCTGGTCATCGGCGCGGCGTTCCCGATCCTCGCGCGCGCCGTCCGCGACGACCGCCTCAGGTTCGCCGCCGCGACGGAGCGGATCTTCGAGCTCGGCATCCTCGTGGGCGCCGCGATGGCGGTCGCGATCGGCCTCGGCGCCGGCTTCGCGATCGACGTCCTCGGTGGCGACCGGGCGGCCCCGGCCGCCGACGTGCTGCGCATCCAGGGGGTGGCGATGGTCGCGACGTTCGTGGCCGTCGGCTGCGGCTACCCGCTGCTGTCGTTGCGCCGGACCCGCGAGATCATGGTCGCCAACGCGGTCGCGCTCGCGGCCGCCGTCGCGCTGACGCTCGCGCTCGTCCCGGCCTTCGCGGCACAGGGCGCGGCGGTCGCGGCGGTCACTGCGGAGACCGCGCTCGCCGCGGTGACCGCGGTGCTGCTCAGCCGCGCCGATCCGTCGGTCCACCTGCCCCTCGGGGTGCTTCCCGTGGCGGCCGTCGCGGCGGCGGTCGGGGTCGCCCTGGCGCTGCTGGTCGGCGGCCCGGAGGTCGTGCGCGCGCCCCTCGGCGTGCTCGTGTTCGGGCTCGTGGTCAAGGTCCTGGGGCGCTTCCCGCCGGAGGTCGGGCACGCCCTGGCGGCCCGCCGGGGCGCGGCGCGGACCCCTGCGTGAGCCCGAAAACGCGAGCGCGTACCCCCTCACGCCCCCGACGGGCGTGCGCCCCAGGTGGGTTCCAAGGACTGCGCGTGTAGGGGCTTGACACCCCTTCGCTGTACTGCCATTGTGAGCACATGGCCACGACCAAAGAGGAACGACTCCAGATAAGGGTCGGGCCCGCTGATAAGGCGCTGCTTGAACGAGCGGCCGCTGCATCCCACCTCAACGTGTCGGCGTTCGTAGTCCACGCTGCGGCGGCGAAAGCCGAGGAGATCCTCGCTGAGCGGTCGAGCATCCGCCTGACCCGTGAGGCCGCAGTCGCCTTCACCGAGGCGTTCGAGCGACCGGCCGAGGTCAACGACCGGCTCGCCACGGCGTTGCGACGCAAGCGCACCTTCAGCTGGCTTGATTGAGCTCCGCCGGCCAGCGCTGCTCGACCCGCGCCGACACGACCGTGAGCGGTTCGACAGCGGAGAAGCGGCACTCGACGAGTGGCTGCGCCGCTACGCCGGCCAGAACCGACGTCGTGACACCGCCGCCACGTGGGTCATCGCCGACGCCGCCGACCTCGTCGTGGCCTACGCAAGCGTGGCGATGACCGGCATCGATCGGTCGGCCGCCCCTGAAATCGTCGCCAAGGCTGCCCCAGAACCGGTTCCGGCTCTCCTGCTCGGCAGGTTGGCTGTCGACCGCCGCTACGCCGGCATCGGAATCGGGACCGCCCTCGCGGCGCACGTCCTCGCCACCGCCGCCGAGCTCAACGAGAAGGCGGCCTGCCGCGCCGTCGTTGTCGTAGCGCTGAACCAAAATGCGCGGGCGTGGTGGGAACGGCTTGGCTTTCACCCGTTCGAGCCGGAGGATCCCGACCGGCTGGACCTCTATCTGCTCACCTCCGAGATCGGGGCGACGCTGAAGCGAGCGCGATGACTCTAGGTTTCCCCGATGCCCGCCGCCTGCCGGTTCTGCGCCGCCCCGCTCACGACCGTCTTCGCCGACCTCGGGATGTCGCCGATCGCCAACGACTACCTCACCCCTGAGCAGGCCAGCGGGATGGAGCCGTTCTACCCGCTGCGGGCGCTCGTCTGCGCGACCTGCTTCCTCGTCCAGCTCGAGGACTACTCGCGCGCCGAGGCGCTCTTCGCCGACGACTACGCCTACTTCTCCTCCTACTCCACCTCGTGGCTCGCGCACTCCGAGCGCTACGTCGAGGCGATGACCGAGCGCTTCGGCCTGAGCGCGTCCTCCAAGGTCGTCGAGCTCGCGTCCAACGACGGCTACCTCCTGCAGTACTTCGTCGCGCGCGGCGTCCCCGTGCTGGGGATCGAGCCGGCGGCGAGCGTCGCGCAGGCCGCGCAGCTCAAGGGCGTGCCGACGGTGCAGCGCTTCTTCGGAGTCGAGACCGCTTCCGATCTCGTCGGCGAGGCAGCGGCGGACCTGCTGCTCGGCAACAACGTCCTCGCGCACGTCCCCGACCTCAACGACTTCGTCGGCGGCATGCGGGTGCTGCTCAAGCCCGACGGGGTGATCACGATGGAGTTCCCCCACCTCATGCGCCTGATCGCCGACAACCAGTGGGACACGATCTACCACGAGCACTTCTCCTACCTGTCGCTGGTCACCGTCCAGCGCGTGTTCGCCGCGCACGGGCTGCGGCTCTTCGACGTTGAGGAGCTCCCGACGCACGGCGGCTCGCTGCGGATCTTCGGCTGCCACGCCGCGTCTGTGCGGCCGGAGTCTGCGGCGGTCGACGCGCTGGCGGAGCGCGAGCGGGCCGCGGGCCTGGAGGACCTCGCGGTCTACGCGGCCTACGGGCAGCGCGTCGTGGCGGAGAAGCGCGACATCCTCGAGTTCCTGATCGCGCTGAAGCGCGACGGCCGGCGGATCGTCGGCTACGGGGCGCCCGCGAAGGGCAACACGCTGCTCAACTACTGCGGGATCGGGACGGACTTCGTCGAGTACACCTGCGATCTCAACCCGCACAAGCAGGACCATGTCCTTCCCGGCACGCACATCCCGATCGTCTCGCCCGACCGCCTGCGCATCGACCGGCCGGACATCGTCTTCATCCTGCCGTGGAACCTGAAGGACGAGATCATCGAGCAGCTCGCCTTCGTCCGCGAGTGGGGCGGGCGGTTCGTCGCGCGCACGCCCGACATCCAGCTGTTCTCGTGAGGCTCGTCCGGACACCGCTCGCCGGGGCGTGGGTCGTCGAGCTTTCACGCTTGGAGGACGAGCGCGGGCACTTCGCGCGGACGTTCGACGCGGCTATGTTCGAAGCGCGCGGGATCGACGGGCGCGTGGCGCAGATGAACACGTCGTTCAATCGGCGCTCCGGGACCCTGCGCGGGATGCACTTCCAGGCGGAACCGCACGGGGAGGCCAAGCTCGTGCGGGTGACCCGCGGAGCGGTGTTCGACGTGATCGTCGACCTGTCCTCGCGGGAGTGGTTCGGGATCGAGCTGACCACCGCGAACGACCGCTCGCTCTTCGTTCCCGCCGGCTTCGCGCACGGCTTCCAAACGCTCGAGGACGACACCGAGGTGCTCTACGTGATGAGCACTCCGTACGTCGCCGAGGCGGCGCGCGGGGTGCGCTGGGACGACCCGACCTTCGCGATCGCGTGGCCTGACGCGCCGCCGGGTGGCCGCACGATCTCCGAGCGCGACGGAGCGTATCCGGACGTTCCCGGCCCTTCCGTGCGGCCTCCTTCGTGATATGCGCGAGGTAGACCGCACGCTCGGCTCCGCGGGGCGCCGGGTGCTCGTCACCGGCGCGACGGGCTTCGTCGGGCGCGGTGCGCTCGCGTCCCTCCTCGCGGCCGGGCACGAGGTGCACGCGGTGAGCTCCCGCGCGGCGCCGGCGTGGTCCCCCGACGGCGTCGTGTGGCACCGCGCGGACCTCCTGGCCTCGTCGGACGTCGTCACCTCGGTCGCTCCGACGCACCTGCTGCACTTCGCGTGGGACGCCGAGCCCGGGCGCTTCTGGACCTCGGAGGCGAACCTGCGCTGGGTCGAGGCGTCGCTGCGGCTGCTGAGCGCCTTCGCCGCGGCCGGCGGGGAGCGGGCGGTCCTCGCCGGGACCTGCGCGGAGTACGGGTGGGACGACGTGACGCACTGCGTGGAGGAGGCGACGCCGGCGGGGGAGTCTGCGACGCCGTCAGCGCCCGTGCGGCAGCCCGCGACGCCGCTCGTGCCCGCGACGCTCTACGGCGCTGCGAAGCACGCGCTCCACGTCCTCGCTTCGGCGCACGCGCGTCAGCACGGCTACGCGCTCGGGTGGGGTCGGATCTTCTTCGTATTCGGACCCTTCGAGGACGAGCGGCGCCTCGGCGGCTCCGTCGCCGCCGCGCTCGCGGCGGGGCGCCCCGCACCGACCTCCCACGGCGAGCAGGTCCGCGACTTCCTCTTCGCGCCCGAGCTGGCGGAGGCGTTCGTCGCGCTGCTGGGCTCGGACGTGACCGGCGCGGTGAACGTCGCCTCCGGGCGGCCGGTGGCGATGAAGGAGCTCGTCTGCGCGCTGGGCGCGGCGTCCGGCCGGCCGGAGCTCGTCGAGCTCGGCGCCCGCCCGGCGTCGGCGACCGAGCCGTCCTCGCTGACCGCCGACGTCAGGCGCCTGCGCGACGAGGTGGGCTGGGCGCCGAGTCGCTCGCTCGAGGAGGCCGCGCGCGAGACGATGGCCTGGTGGGCGGGGGCCGCGAGCCCGCGATGAGTCCGGAGCCGCCGCACGACGCGAACCGCCCGTTGCTGGGCGCGGACTCCGCGCCTCCCGAGGGGCGGTTGGCCATCGACGTCGCGATCGTCGCGTATCGGCGCTGGGACCTCACCTCGAGCTGCCTGGACCACCTCGCACGGCAGACGGTCGCGCACCAGGTCGTCGTGTGTGACAACGGGTGCGACGAGGGGACCGCGGAGCGCGTCCGCGCGGCGTACCCGGCGGTCGACGTGATTCGCTTGGAGCGCAACATGCCCTACGCGACGGCGTGCAACTGCGCCGCGGCGGACGGTGACGGCGACGTCGTCGTGATGTTGAACAACGACATCGACGCGCGCCCTGACTTCCTCGAACGGCTCGTCGCGCCCCTGGAGGCCGACGCGTCGGTCGGGTCCGTCGCGGCGCTCCTGGTCGCGCCGGGCGAGGAGCGCGTCGACTCCGTCGGACTGGTCGCCGACCCCACCCTGGCTGCGTTCCCGCGCTGGGGCGGCGCGCACCCAGCGCGCGCCCGGGACGACGTGCCGGCGCTCGCGGGGCCCGCGGGCGCCGCGGCGGCGTTCCGCCGGCGCGCGTGGGGGGAGGTCGGCGGCCTCGACGAGACGATCTTCGCCTACATGGAGGACTTCGACCTGGCGCTCCGGCTGCGGACCGCGGGCTGGGGCGCGGCGGCGGCGCTCGACGCGGTCGCCGTGCACGTCGGTGCGGCGACGAACGTGCACCGCTCGGCCTCGCAGCGCCGCAACGGCGGCTTCGGCCGGGGCTACGTGCTGCGCCGCTACGGCGTGCTGCGGACCCGCGCGGCGCCGCGCGCGCTGCTCACCGAGGCGATCGTCGTGGCCGCCGACGCCGCGATCTCTCGCGACCTCGCGGCGCTGCGCGGACGGCTCGCGGGCTGGCGCGCCGGTCGGGGCAAGCCGCGGCGTCCGTGGCCCCCGGCGCCGGCGGTCGACCGCGGGATCTCGTTCCGCGACAGCCTGGCCCTGCGACGTGGGATGTACTTCGGATGAGGCTCCGCGCGGTGGCGTTGCCGGCGGTGACGCGCTCGTGCCCGTGCGTCCGGGGCGGCGCTGTTCGCGTTCGGGCTCGCGTGGCGAGCCCGATGTCGAACGCGGGTGTGATCGAAGGGCTCGCGGCCGGGGCGCCGGGGGGACTCGCGGCGGGAGCGCCGGGGGTACTGGCGGCCGGGGCGCTCGGGGGACTCGCGGCCGGTGCGTCAGGATGACGCCGCGCGTCCTGTTCGTCTCCCCCGACGCCGTCGGCGCGCGCATGGCCGGCCTCGGCATCCGCTACACCGAGCTCGCGCGGGCGCTCGGCGAGGTGGCCGAGGTCACGATCGCCACGGGTGACCTCGAGGGCGCCGACGTCGTCCTGCCTGGCGGGGCGGCCGTCGTCGGCTACCGGCCGCACGAGCCGGCCGCGCTGCGGGCGCTCGTGGCGGCCGCCGACACGGTCGTCGCCCCGCCCCAGTGGCCGCTGGTGACGAGCTGGCTGCGGCGCTCGGGCAAGCGGGTCGTCTTCGACCTCTACGACCCCGAGACGCTCGAGACGCTCGAGCTCTTCTCGGGCCGCCGGCCGGTGCTGCGCCGGCTGATGGTCGCCCTGACGCTCGATCGCCTCGACGACGCGCTGCGCACCGGGCACCATTTCATGTGCGCGAGCACCGCTCAGCGGGACCTGTGGACCGGCGCGCTGCTCGCGACGAGGCGCTTGACGCCCGCGGCCTACGACGCGGACCGCGGCCTGCGGGAGACGGTCGCGACCGTGCCGTTCGGGTTGTCGGCGACGCCGCCCGAGGAGGGGCTTCCCGGCGTGCGCGAGGCGTTTCCGGGCGTGATCGGCCCGCGCGACGAGATCGTGGTCTGGAACGGCGGGATCTGGCCCTGGCTCGACGCGCCGAGCGCCGTGCGGGCGGTCGCGCAGCTCGCAGCACGCCGGCCCGGCGTGCGGCTCGTCTTCATGGGGCAGGGCTCGGGCTACGCCGGAAGGGCGGCGGCGCTAGAGGCGCGGGAGGTCGCGCGCGGCCTCGGCGTGCTCGGCGCGACCGTGCTGTTCTCCGAGGAGTGGGTGCCGTACGCCGAGCGGGCGGGCTGGCTGCTGCAGGCGAGCTGCGCGCTGGCGACCGCAGGCGACCACCTCGAGGCGCGCTACGCGTTCCGGACCCGGCTGCTCGACTGCCTGTGGGCGGGCGTGCCGATCGTCTGCACGCGCGGCGACAACCTCGCTGAGCGCGTGGAGCGGAACGGCCTCGGCGCGGTCGCGGCGCCCGGGGACGTCGCCGGGCTCGCTGACGCGATCGAGCGGGTGCTCGAGGCTGGGCGCGGCGCCTACGCCGCGCCCCTCGCCGCGGTCGCGCGCGAATACGAGTGGGCGGCGGTCGCCGCGCCGCTGCGGCGCTGGGTTTGCGCACCGGGCGCTCCGCCGCCACCGCCCGTGCCCGTTCCCCGGCGCCGGGGGCACGCGGTCCGCAGCACGGGCTACAGGGTCGCGCGCGGCGGGTTGAGCGCGGTGGGGCTCGGGTGGCCGTCGCTGTGAGCAGCGGCCCGATCGATCACCAGGAAGGCTCGGTAGGCCGGCGCTCGGTGCAGGTGACGCAGCGCGTGGAACAGGACGGTCGTGGCGGCCCGTGTGTGCAGGCCGAGCGGGCGGGTCAGCTTCGAGAAGCGTCGCGCGGTGTAGAGGCCGTGGACGGTGCGATGGACCGGCGCCCACATGTGGCGCTGCGTCGTCACGCGGAGGTCTGGGCGACCCATGGCTTCGACGAGCGCGACGACGTCCGCCAGGACCGGCACACCGAGCTCGATGTGCTCGCTCGCCCACGGATGGTCGACGCCGCTCTTGCGGCGGTAGGCGGCGTTGAGCCACCTGTCGAGCACGACCGCGGTCTCGTCGCAGGGAAAGCTCACGATCGTGCGTCCGCCCGGGCGCACGACCCGCACCATCTCGCGCAAGACCGCGTCGCGCTTGTTCGACGAGACATGCTCGAGCATCTCCAGCGAGAGGACGATGTCGTAGCTCGCGTCCGGGAACGGCAGCGCCTCAGCGCTCGCTTCGACCTGCGTGAGAAGCGCGGTGGCACGCTCGGCGGTGCGCGAGAAGGCGATGTCGACGCCGGTGACCGGGTGGTCGAGGAACTCGGTGATGCCGCCCGAGCCCGCGCCGACCTCGAGGATTGCCAAGTCGGGGCGGTAGCGGTCGGCGAAGAGTCCGATCGCCGTCTGGTATCGCAGCGCGGTGTCGAGCGAGGACTCCGTGATGCGGTAGCGGGCCGGGGGCCTCATAACGCCGTGGAGCGTATTGGTAGCTTCCACGCGTGACGGAGCCGCTGGCGACGCTGGTCGTCCTGAACTACGACGGGCGTGGCCTGCTCGACACGTGCCTGTCGTCGGTGGTCACCCAGCGCTGCCCGTACCCGTTCGAGGTCGTGGTCGTCGACAACGGCTCGCATGACGGCTCCGCGGAGCACGTGCGGACGCGATGGCCGGAGGTGCGCGTCGTCGTGCTGGCGGAGAACGTCGGTGTGACCGCGGCGCTCAACGTGATGGTCCAGGCGGCGCGCGGAGAGTTCGTGGCGCTGTTGAACAACGACGTCGAGCTCGACTCGTCGTGGCTCGCGCTGCTGGTCGAGACCCTCGAGGCTCACCCCGGGGCGGCGACCGCGGCCGGAAAGCTGCTCTCGTTCCACGAACGCTCGGTCATCGACCGCGCCGGGGACGAGCTCCGCTGGTCGAGCGCAGCGTTCGGGCGCGGGGCGGGGCAGCCCGATCACGGTCAGTTCGACGAGGCCGCTGAGGTCTTCAGCGTCGGCGGAGCGGCGGCGCTGTACCGGCGAGCTGCGTTCGTGCGCGTCGGCCCCTTCGATCCGGACTTCTTCGCCTACCTCGAGGACGTTGATTGGGGCTTCCGAGCGCGGCTGGCCGGCTACGGCGCCCGCTACGAGCCGCGCGCGCTCGGCTACCATCTCGGCGGCGCGACGCTCGGGGCGATCACCCCGTTCTCGCTGTACCACCTGCGTCGCAACCAGCTCTGGCTCGTGGCCAAGAACTACCCGCTCACCAGCCTGGTGCGCCATGCGCCGGAGGTGTTCGCGTTCAACGTGCACGCGGTCGCCATGGCCGTCCGGCAGCGGCGCCTCCGGCTGGTTCTAGCGGCCTACCGCGACGCGCTGCGAGCGTCGCGGGCGGTGCTGCGCAAGCGGCGCACAATTCAGCGGGCGCGGGCGATCGGGTCGCGCGAGCTGGAGCGGGTCATGCGCTCGTGAGCGCCCCACGGATGTCACGAACGTCGGCGCCGCGGGTCGTCCTGGCGGTGGCGACATGGAACGGCCGCCACCTGCTCGAGACGTTCCTGCCGTCCGTGGCGGCCCAGCGCTTCCGGGACTTCCGGCTCGTCGTCGTTGACGACGCCTCCACGGACGACACGATCGCGTGGCTCGCGGCGGAGTGGCCGGAGGTCGAGGTGGTCGCGCTCGCGATCAACGGCGGCGTGACGCGCGCGTTCAACCACTGCGTGCGAGCGGCGGGAGACGCGGAGCTCGTCGCGCTCTTCAACAACGACATCGAGCTCGATCCGGACTGCTTAGGCGAGCTCGTCGCTGCGCTCGACGCGCACCCGGAGGCCGGGTCGGCCGGGGCGAAGCTCTTGAACTTTCACCGCCGTGGGGAGCTCGATGGGGCGGGCGACACCTTCGACTGGGCGGGGACCGCGACCCGCCGGGGTCACGGTGAGTCGGATCGCGGGCAGTACCAGACGCCGGAGGCGGTATTCGGAGCCTGCGCGGGGGCGGCGCTGTACCGGCGCTCCGCGTTCGTGCGTGTGGGGCTCTTCGATGAGCGCTTCTTCGCGTTCTTCGAGGACGTCGACTGGAACTTCCGGGCCCAGCTAGCAGGCCTGACAGCGCGGTACGTGCCGAGCGCGATTGCGTTCCATATGGGCAGCGCGACGCTCGGGCGGGGGCTGACCGACTTCGCCCGTTACCAGCTGACGCGCAACGCGATCTGGATCGTGGCCAAGGACTTCCCTCGCTGGGTGCTGCTCCGCCACGCGCCGCGGATCGCCTATGTGCAGATCGCGCAGTTCATCGCGGCGGTTCAGGCGCGACGAACCGGGGTGTGGGCGCGTGCGGTGCGGGATGCGGTCCGCGCGCTCCCGGCGGTGTTGCGCGACCGGTGCGAGGTCCAGGCGTCACGCACGGTCGGGATCGAGGCGCTGGAGCGGGCGGTGACGGCGCGATAGGCCGGTCCGTCGGTTGCTCCGCGACCGGCAGCCGCTCGCGGACGCGGCTTGCGGGATTTCTGGATGGATGGCATCACGCGCTGGACACGGCGCCACAAGTGCTCACAGCGGTGAGGCTCGCTCTAGCGTGCTCACTGCGTGCACGTGGGGCTCAACCGGTGGACCGGCAGCTTCGTCACCGCGGCTGAGCCCGTCGCCGCCAGGGTCAGATCACAGCGACGGCCAGTCCAGGCCCACCGCGCTCAACCCGCCGCGCGCGAACCTGTACCCCGCGCTGCGGACCGCGTGCCCGTGGCGCCGGAGCACGGGCGGTGGCGGCGGACCGTCCGCCGCGCACACCCAGCGCCGCAGCGGCGCGGCGACCGCCGCCCACTCGTAGTCGCGTGCGACCGCGGCGAGCGGCGCGGCGTAGGCGCCGCGCCCGGCCTCGAGCGCCCGCTGGATCGCGTCCGCCGGCTCGGCGACGCACCCGGGCGCCGCGACCGCGCCGATACCGTTCCGCTCCACGCGCGCGGCGAGGTCGTCGCCGCGCGTGAAGACGGTCGGCACGCCCGCCCACAGGCAGTCGAGCAGCCAGGTCCGGAACGCGTAGCTGCCTCGGGTGGTCGCCGGCGGTCGCCAGCGCAAGGTCGCGGCGGTTCGCGCTCACGTCGCCGCCGGGCGGATCGTGGGAGATATCGTCCTCGTCACGCGCTCCGCGATCGAGCAGCTGCCCCACGGACTCTCCAAGCCCCCGTTCGCCGACTTCTACGCCCTGTCGCGCGGATGCTCTCGGAAGTCGACTGGTGATCTCCCGCGAGCGGGTGGCCGTGATCGGGTCCCCCCGAAGTCCTTCGGCCGGACGATGCACTCGAGCACCTCCGGCGACAGCGCCCGCGACTACCTCGGCATACGCCGACGCCCTGCGCGGGATCGAGATCGACCGCGCTGAGTACGCCTGGCAGCAGGCGTACTCCTGGTAGGTGCAGCGCCGGCTCGGCTCACTGACGACCAAGGAGGTCGGCGACCGGGCTGCGCATGTCGGCGGTGACGAATGGGTGGGGCTGAGCCGGCTGCTCGCCACGCGCTTGCGACCAGAAGAGGTGCGGCGGCGCGTGCGGATGGGGCAGGAGAGCGCGATGTCGACGCTCTGGCCGGGGATGCCACCGCTACCGGAGGTCCCCGACCTTCCCTGCTTCGTCGAGAGTGGTTCGAGGCGGGTCGGCCGCGTGCGTAGCGTCGGGCATCCGGCCTCTTCGCGGCCACCGGGGCGCGCGAGCCCGCCCGCCGCTAGCGTTCGGGCGCGGTGCACGTCGGCCTGAACCTCATCTACCTCGTTCCCGGGCAGACCGGCGGCATGGAGGTCTACGCGCGGGAGCTCGCGCCGCGCCTGGCGGCGATGGAGGAACTGCGGGTGACGGCGTTCGTGAATCAGGAGGCTGCCGGCGAGGACTTCGGCTGTGAGCAGGTGGTCGTGCCGGTCGACGCGACCGACCGCATGCAGTGGGTCCGGGGCGAGCAGCTCCTGCTGCCCGGTCTCGCCGAGGCCCACGGATGCGACCTCGTCCATTCACTCGGCTCCACCGCGCCGATCCGCGGACGCTTCCGCCGCGTCGTGACGATCCACGACCTGCATTACAAGCTCGTTCCCGACGCCCACTTCGGCCTTCGCGGTCTCGGCATGCGCGCGCTCGTCCCGGCGGCGGCGCGCAGCGCTCACCGGATCATCGTCGATGCGGCTTCCACCAGAGACGATCTCCATGAGCACCTCGGCACCCCCCGCGGCAAGGTCGACGTCGTGCCGCTCGCCGGCGCCTCCCCGCCCGACGTCGCGCCGACCCCCGAGTCCGAGATCCGTGCCCGCTACGACCTCGCCGACCGCCCCATCCTGCTCACGGTCTCTGCCAAGCGCCCGCACAAGAACCTGCTCCGACTGATCGAGGCGGTTGCGGCGCTCCCCGAGCCGCGCCCCGTCCTCCTCCTCCCTGGCTACCCCACTCCGCACGAAGCCGAGCTCCGCAGCCGCGCTGCGGCCCTCGGCATCACGGACGACGTCCGCTTCCCCGCCTGGGTGAGCGCGGCCGATCTCGAGGGCCTGTACGCCGCCGCCACCGCCTTCGTCTTCCCGTCGCTCTACGAGGGCTTCGGCCTTCCGGTCCTCGAGGCGATGGCCCGTGGCGTACCGGTCGCGTGCAGCAACCGCGGCGCACTCGCGGAAGTGGCCGGAGACGCTGCGCTGTTGTTCGACCCGGAAGCGGTCGGGTCGATTGGGGCGGCGGTGGGGCGGTTGCTGGGGGATACCGGAGCGAGCGTCGCGATGCGAGGGCGTGGTGTTAGACGTGCTCTTGACTTCGTCTGGGAGCGAACTGCGGCTAGGACTATGGCGACGCACCTACGAGTACAAGACCCCACGGGGCGGCATTGCGTGACGCCGTCACAGCGAAAGCATGCAAGCGGATAACCGCCGCGAACTCGTGCTTCGTGCGGTCCGGCTGACCATTTTGGCTCTGGTGGTGCTGGCCGGTCTTGCCTACGTGCTGAATCGCAAAGACTCAGGCGTCGTCGGGTCAAACAGCGTCCGTCCGTTGTCCTTTGTGGGAAAGCTGAAGGCTGGTGACGAGCTTTGTCAGCTTCTAGGAACGTCAAGTCGCCGCCCGGCGTCGGTCCTCATGACGCTCGGCCTCGAGGGATCTGGGCCGCAGCCGTTGCGGACACGGGTGCGCGGACTTCGCCCGATCAGCGTGTTGCGCCGCTACAGCGATGGAGTCGTGAGCTTCCCGCTTCCGACTGTGCGCGCGGAGAGCAGCGGTGTCTTCTGCCTGTTAAATGGCGGATCAAGACCTGTAAGTGTAGCGGGCGAGGCGGGCGGCGACGCACACGTTAACGGCCGAGCTGTCCCCTTCTCGGCATCTTTCACCCTCGTTGCCATGCGGCGCCGCTGGAAGGATCGATGGGCGGAACTCTTTGAACGCGTGGGTTTTGCGCGTGGAGAACTCAGTGGCGCGTTGGTCGTTGGTGTCATTGGACTGCTGACGCTTGGTGCCCTGGTACTTACGGCAGGTTCAGCCTGGCGGTATTTCTAGTGAGGACGGCACGCCGCCATATTGGATTCGCGAGGGGGTGGCGGGGCATTCCGATCCTGAGCGTCGCCTGTGCGGTCTTTCTCGTCGCGATGCTAAACGGCGCCGCGTGGTCGTTGCTAACACCTGCTTTCCAAGTGCCAGACGAAACCGCTCATTTCGCTTATGCTCAACGGATAGCCGAGGGCGGGGTTCGCGCCGGCGATGTCAACCGCCCAGAGTTCTCGACGGAGCAGCGCGAAGTGATGGCCGCCATTGGCACACTTACAATAATCGGGCGACCGCTCAGCCGAGCGGTTCTGGGCGAGCGAACAGCAAACTCAACTCAGGCGACTCTAGAGCACGCACGGAAGCAAGCGCAACGAAACGACGGTGGCGGCCCATCTACGGCTAGTTCTCAGCCTCCGCTGTACTACGTGCTATCGGCCGTCCCCTATCGAGCATTCTCTTGGGCGTCATTGCCTGTCCGGCTGCACGCGATGCGTGCGTTGTCAGCGGCGCTCTTCGCTCTCACCGCCGCGCTCTGTGCGCTATTCGTCCACGAACTATCGCCGGAACGGCCGGGCGCTGCGCTATCCGGGGGACTAGCTGTTGCCCTGTCGCCCTACACCGCGTTTATCGCAAGCGGTGTCACGCCGGACGCGCTTCTGCTCGCTGTGTCCGCTGCCGTTCTGGTTGTTCTGGCGCGATCTTTGCGTTGTGGTCTAACTGTGCGGCGAACAGTTGCAGTGGGTCTACTGGTCGGCGCAGGTCTGATGACAAAACTAACCTTTATCGCGTTTCTAGTGCCTGCGTGTATTGCACTCTTGGTACTTATAGTCCGTGACCGTCGGGTTTTCACTCAGCGCGCTGGGCCGTTCCGACCGCTCGTGTTCTTCCTTGTGACCACGTGCGTGCTCCCGGGACTTTTTTTCGCTTGGATTACCGTTACCGGCCGTGCACTGCGACCGGCGGGCACATCGACTACGGTCTTGCCCCCCGCGCAAGTCAGCGCCTCTAACCCCCGCGAATTGATGTCGTACGCATGGCAACTCTTCCTCCCGCGCTTACCGTTTATGGACGACCAATTCCGGGTGTCCCCTTTGCGAGAGATCTGGATCAAAGGTTATGCAGGCCGATACGGGTGGTTAGACTACGGCGCGCCGGAATGGCTTAACGCCGCGGCAATCCGAGTGGCTGATGGCGTCACATTTATCTTGGTGGCGGCGGCATTAGCTGGACGCAAAACCCTTCGGACGCGCTGGTTTGAGGCGGCTTTGGGCGCTCTCTTTCTCGTTAGTTTAGGAGCGGTAATCGCGAAAGCCGGATACGATTACCGTCGCACGACCGGTTTCACGTTTGAGCAGCCTCGCTATCTGTTTCCTGTTGCCGCTTTTTACGCGCTGGCTGTCGCAAAGTGTTGTGAAAGCTTCGGGCGCAGTGTGTTCCCATTCCTAGCAACGGCCATGGTTGTTCTGTTCTTGGTTCACGATGGTTCCGGGCTCGCGCTGACAATTGCGCGATATTACGGTTGAAACTACTTTTGGGCTCCCGTGGGTTGGTGATCAAGGGGGTTCGTCTGTACGCCTCGTGCGATTGCGACCGCGCGACGCGCTCTGAATCAACCGCCCCGTCGCCTGCATGGCCGATACCGGGAACGGACCTTGCAGGAGCCACGAGTGTCCACGCGCCAGATTGCAACACGTGGGATCGATCCGTGTGCTGACCGGCCAGCCGCACCCTTGGACGAGTGATGACGGTCCGCGGCCACTTCTCGAGCACCGACGGCGACAACCCGCAGGTCGACCGCGGCGTGCCGCAAGATGGGACTCCTGGCCGCGGCCCGGAGCCCGATTGCGATTGCCGGGGTTGCGTTTTCGTCGCGCGCCGACGACCGTTTCTTGGCCGGCGCGTTCAGCATGGGGCACGGGGTCACCAACACCCTCCCGGGCGCGTTTTCGGCTCAAAATATGGACCGGTTCACACCTTGAGACTTTTAGGGCCGGAGGAATCGGACGTCAGCTGCGTAAAAACCTCCGAGGTCATGTCCCGCAGTTGCCACGGAGAGATCAACAGCGCCACGCGGGGCGATTCGTGACCGTCGCGCGGCGATTGTCGCCTCCCGACGTGCAACCCTCGGGTCACGCGGTAGGTTTGCCCGCAAGAGCAGCGTCGCTCACGGCGTCGCAGCGCACTACGACCGAGGCGGTGGGCGTGCCGGGCGAGATGGCGAGGACGACCGAGACGGATCGCAGAAGGCGAGTGCTGCTCTTGAGATCCGGGCGCTCGCGGAACGCTTGGGTCGCCGACGAGGTTGCGGCGCATCTTATGGGCTGCCGAGTCCAGATCGTCCGGGGTCTGGCGCGCAAGACCCCTTGGGCGGGACTTGACGACGAAACGCTCGACTCCTGCTTCGGCCACGCCGCTGCCGTCATCGCCAAGGTCGCGGTGACCGGTCAGCGCCCCGACTGGCGTACCCCAAGGGATCTCGAGAAGGCGCAGATCGCGGCCTACCGGCATCAGGCTCTCGACCACTGGAAACGCGTGAACGCTCTGTCGCGGCAAGGGGATCGTTCAACAGTTGCCTTTGACCCAGAGCGGCATGCGTCGTGCCACGACCCGATGGACCGACTCTTCGATCAACCGGACCTTCGGGCGATCGAGCGGGATCTCCTTGCCGAATTGGCTGATGATCGTCTTCGGTCGTTTTGGACCATCGTGCTGCGCGAAGGGGTCCCATTTAAGACTGCCGGTGACCGGCTTGAGCTCTCGAAGGCCGCGGTCATGGCCTGCACGCGCGGGGGCAGGGCCGCCTTCGCGGGCTACTTGGATCGACGCGAAGACGGCGATCTTTGCCGTGATCGTTCGCACGACATCGCCGCGAAGCTCGCGGGCACCGCGACGAGGTGGCGTATCGAGCGCGCCGACGCGCATCTTGAGTGTTGCTACGCCTGTGCTCTCATCCACGAGCCGAGTACGAGCGCAATGGAGCGAGGCATCCTCGGCCTCGGGCCGGCTGGCTTGATCCTCCGGCTCGTTGCTCGCGCAAGCGATGCGGTCTCCGCCCCTGTTGTCCGAGTCGTCGAGAGCGGCGGAGGCTCTCGCGCGGTTGCGGCAGGCTTGGCGGCATTGACTGTGGCGGGGGCAGGCGTCGGGGCACATCGCGGGTCGACTGTGTCGCCGAGCGACCGCAGGGAGACGACTGCGACATCCCCTGTTCCAACCAGTTCAGCGGAGGTCGTTCGCCGCACGGCACCGGCCCCTCAGGCAAGCACCGTCTCATCGGCGAAGCCTAAGGCGGCCGTCGCGAGCAAACGGCGAAAGGCGAACTCCGAGCGCAGAAAAATGCCACTGAAGCAACGCTTAGTGACGCAGCCAGCAACATCGCCCCCGCCCGCCGTCACGCAGTCAAACGAGTTCGACATCGAGGCGGTGCCCCAGATCCCAGCGGCCACACCTACAGTTAACCAACCTCCTGATCTTGAGTTTGCCAACCCATGAAAGAGCCAATGTCACACATTCGCTTCGTGTCCGACGCAATCCGCCGCCGCGTTGCTTGCATATGCCTTGTTTGTCTTGTTGCGGGTTCGATGGCATTGTCGGCGGACGCCGCACCCTACACGGTCGACAGTTGTCAGCGTCCTGACGGGTCCGCCGTAGGTCGCGAGGGTTGGACCCCCGGCTACAGGGGGCAATACGTTTACTACTCGGACTATTGTGCGTCCGGCGGGGCGCTCGAGGCGAGCTTTGACACAAGCCTCGAACATAATTACGCTGATTTCGCGTCTTGGAGCTTCAGGGCGCCAAGCGGGACATCACTGGAGCGCGTCACAGCGCAGCGAACCGCTCGAGCAGCACAGGAGCGTCCCTATGGATCCCCGGTCACGGTGATCCGTGTTGGCGATGAGGCGAGCGAGGTATGCGGTACCCCATTTGGTTGTTCCGCGCTTGATGGAGAAATATCGCTGCCGTTGAACGGGGCGTCGAGTCTGACCTTCGGCGTGGAATGCGGCGGCGGCGCCGGTGGTCGATGCCCAGCGGGGGTGACGGCGATTGGGCTACGTCGTATCCGCTTGACCATCGCTGATCCGTCGGCTCCAACGTTTACGCGTGCGCTGGCCGGGACGTTGGCCGCACCGAACGCGACGGGCCGGACACGCACGTTGAACTACGCCGCCTCCGACACTGGCAGCGGACTCTACAGGCAGCGTCTCACCGCGGACGGACGAGAAGTCTCGACGTCCCCGGTCGACGCCAATAGTGCGAGTTGCAGGCAGCACGCGACCGGTAGTTTTGCGTCGCCCACGCCTTGCCCGCTGACCATCGGCGGCACGTTGACCTTCGATACGGCCGTGCTGTCTGACGGTCAACACGAGGTTGCGCTCGAGGTGTTCGATGCGACCGCCGTGAACAAGGTGACGGAAGGGCCTTGGCCAATTGTCGTCGATAATCTCCCGCCGACCGTTGGGGATGTGTCGGTATCGGGCCTGGCGCGGGAAGGGGAGGCATTGCAGTGCTCTGCAACGGTTGACGGGCAGACGCCGAGGGTGACGTATCAGTGGTTGCGGGCGGCGGCGGACGGGTCTGACGAGGGTGAGATCGTGACGGCCACTGGATCGACGTACACCGCCGCGTCGGCGGACGTCGGCAGGAAGTTGCTCTGCCGCGTGACCGGGACCGACGGCGGCGGGGCTGCGGCGAGAAAGTCCTCGCTCACGAATGGCCCGTTCGTCAATGGGTCTGTCGTCGCCGGCAAGGCTGTCGTGGTGGAGCCCAAGGCGCCGCGGGTGAACGACGGCGTAGGGGCCGAGGTCCTCGCCAAGACCGTCGCCCTTGCCGCTGTGCCCGCCTGCACGACTGCGACGGTGAAGCTGTTCGGGACGGTCACGGCGCTTACGCGTTCCTACAATCGCAGCGGTGTCCCTTTGTCCGGACGGTTGGTCGACACCGCCGGTGAACCGAAGTCTGGGAAGGTGCTCGAGATCATTCAGACGGTCGTGCGGGCCGGCGCGGCTCAGCGGACCAAGATCGGAACGGTACGTACTGGCTCCGACGGTGGCTTCCGGCTGGTCGCGCCTCCCGGTCCGTCGCGCGCGTTGCAGATCGTCGAGCCGAGCTGCGGGGCGGTCGGCCCCGTCGTGACCGAGCGGGTGCGTGGCGCGGTACAGGCTCGAACGAGCACTCCGCGTCTCCGCAATCGCCAGACTGCGCGGATCAGGGGTCGGGTTCTCGGAGGCTACGTCGGCGCGGGGATCGGGCTCGAGTTGCAGGTGAAGGTCGGCCGTCAGTGGCGCGACGTCAAGCACACGACGTCCAACTCGCGCGGCGAGTTCAGGGTCGGCTACAGATTCGTGCGCACGTACGTGCGCTACACCTACCAGTTCCGGGTGGTCACCCGGGCGGGAGGAGCATGGCCGTACATGCCGGCAACCAGTCGGGTGGTGAAGATACGGGTGAACTGATAGAGCCGACCGTGGTGCCGACCTGGGCGAAGCGGCGCTCGGTCGAGAGCGGACGTGTGCGTAGTCGTCGGCGAACGCGCGAACGCGGGCCGCGGGCCGCGCGGGGCGAACCGGGCGGCTTTCGGGTGGGGAGGTCTTGCGGGGAGGCCACGTCTTGCGGGGAGGCCACCCATGACGCGACGCGTCCGCTGCTCCCCGGTCACCCGACGGTGGGGGCGGGGCGACGCGTGGCAATCGGCGTCGCCTCGTCCTCAGTGGAGGGGATCAGGTTGCGTCGTCGGGCCGCCTCACCGCGACGGCCCGGCGGAGCCCGGCTTCCACTTGGGTGGCTGCCCGCTCCCAGTTCCGCCCGGCGACGAACGCGACGCCGGCCGAAGCACGGCGCTCCCACTCGTCCTGGTCGTTCAGGAGTCGTTCGAGCACGTCGGCCATCGCCACAGGATCGAACGCGCTCAGCGCGACCGGGCCGTCAAGGCCGAAGACGCCCTCTGCGCTGATGCCGGCGAGATCGACGCACGGCAGGCCGCAGGCGAGCATCTCCTGCGGGATCAACGAGTAGTTGGTCAGCGACAGGACGAGGCCGACGGTCGCCTCGCTGAACGTCCACGACAGCTCCTCGGGGCTGAGGATCCCGAGGTGCTCGTAGTCCACCGGAACATCGATCTCGTCCTTGTTGCCGAACGCAACCACGCGCAGGTCCGCCCGCCGCTCCTTGAGCTCCTGTAACGCCAGCAGCGCCAGAGGGACCGCGCGGCGAGCGGTGACGTCGCGACCGTAGAGCGCGATGGTGTCGCGGCGCCGGGCCACGGGGCGCGGACGGTAGACGTCGTGGTCGACGCCGAAGTCGAAGCGGGAGGTCGTGCGCCCGTAGCGGTCGCGGACGATCCCCTCGAGCCAGGGCGAGGCGCAGATCGCGTGCATGTCCAGGCCGTAGGTGGCTTCCGCGAAGCGTGATTCGACCGAGGTGGCGTAGAACTCGGACTCGTGGTCGTGCACGAGGTACGCGCGAGCGCGACAGCCCGGGAGCAGCATCACCGGATACGCGGTCTGCCAGCCCGTGGCCACGACCACGTCCGCCCCGTACCAGTCCCCGAAGCCCTTGAACACCGGACCGTCGATCGGCGCGAACCACTCGCGCATGTCGCCGCGGATGCGCGCAGGACGGTCCCCGTCCATGAAGCCGAAGTCGTCGTTGATCCAGAACGACACGGTGTGCCCCTTGCGCTCCAGGTGGCTCATGATCTGGAGGATCGAGTTGTGGCCGCCGGAGCCGCGCGAGAACGGCGGGATCACGCAGGCCACGTGCAGGGGCGCTTCGCCGGCCTGTCCGGCGAGCGGCTCGAGCAACGGCGTTGGACCGTCCTTGGCGTAACGGCGTACCGCGTCCCACACCACCGGTCGGGTGGCCTTCGAGATCGGCGTGCCGGTAGGCGGGCGGTTGACAGCCTCCGCGCCCGGAGCGCCCGCGAAGCCTGTCGCGCCCGGAGCGCCCGCGAAGCCTGTCTCGCCAGGAGCGCCCGCGACGCCTGTCGCGCCCGGAGCGCCGACGAAGCCTGTCGCGCCCGGAGCGCCGGCAACGCCTGTCGCACCGAGAACGCCCACGGCGACGCCTTCCGCGCCCGGAACCCCGGCAACGGCGACGCGCTCTGCGCCCGGAACCGGGTCGGCAGCGCCATCAACCCCGGGAACTCCCGCAACCGTCCCCTCGAGCGACAACCGGCGCTGCACCACGGCGGGCATCGCGTGCGCGCGCGAGCCCAGCGCGCTGAACACCTTGCGCCCCGTGTGGTGCACCACCGACGGCCCCAGCCAGCGGCGTGGGTCGATGCCCTGCTCGCGCATCCAACGGCGATCGGCGGCGACGAGCGAGCGGACGTCGCGGTAGGACGAGCGCACCCCGAACGCCTCCACGTGGCCGAGCGACGCGCGCAGCCCGCGGTACTCGTCGAAGTAGCGGCGCATGAACTGCACGGGCGGGTAGTCGTGCGCGTGCAGCACCGCCGCCTGCGGGACGTAGGCCTTCGCCCAGCCCGCCGCGAGCATCGCCCGGGCGAACGCCTGATCCTCGGAGTAGGCGAGATCGGCGAAGCGCAGCGCCTCCCAGCAGTCGCGCCGGTAGGCGGCGTTGACGTTGGAGAGGAACGCCTCGTCGCCCTCGCGCTGCACCGCCGGTCCGCGTCTGGGCCCCTCGTGGGTCGCGAAGAACGCCACGAGCTCGCGGGCGATCATCGGAGGCGTGTCGGCCCGCGGGAGGTGCGGCCCGTAGACGGCGCCGACATCGCCGGCCAGGTCGAAGCCGCTCAGCAGCGCCGCGAGCCAGCCGGGAGCCGGCGTCGCGTCCTGGGTCAGGAAGCAGACGACCTCCCCCGTGGTCGACTCCACGCCGAGGTTGCGGGTGCGGCCGTGCCCGAAGCTCGCCGGCGCGATCTCGAGCACGCGCGCCCCTCGCGAGGGGGAGGAGGCGATCGCGACGCTGTCGTCGGTCGAGCCCGAGTCGATGACGAGCACCTCGAGCGACGTCGCCGCGCCGGCCTGCGCGCCGACCGCGTCGAGGAGCTCTGCGAGGTAGCGCGCGCCGTCCTTGACCGGGACGACGACCGAGACCGACCGACCGCTCACCGTGACTCGAGCAGGCGCCGCTTGAGCTTCCTGAGCCGCCGGGTGAAGGACCGCACGCGCTTGAGTGCCTCGAGCGCCGGGACGGCGCCGGGCTTGCGCATGACCGTGTCGAGATCGACCTGCCAGCGCTCGAGCCAGTAGAGCTTCTCCTGCGCCTCGGCCACGACGGAGGCGGTGCGCCGCGCCTGCTCGCCGAGCTCACCCTCGAGCTCGGCGACGCGGGCGCGCAGCGCGCTCACCTCGGCGTCGCGGTCGGGTGTCGGCTCGGAGCTCAAGCGGCTCAGTGTGACGATCGCCGCGGCTACCGGCGCTCGAGGACGACGACGTCCTGGACGCGGTCGAGGAACCCGGGCCACAGCAGGCGCGTGGCGAAGCGCCCGCCCACCGCGGACTGCAACCAGTCCAGCGTCAGGTAGGCGTTCCCCCAGCCGGCGTCCCTGACCCCCCAGTCGCCGGCCTCGCCGAACACGTCGACGAAGAAGTGGCCGTCACGGATCATCGCCGCGGCGGCTCGCGTCGCGGTCTGCGCCGAGATCCGGCCGTCCTGGACCTGCACCGCGAGGCAGTCGAAGCCGTGGGTGGTGAGCACGAGCGCTCCGCCCGGCTTGAGGACGCGGTGGAGCTCGTCGAGCCACGCGCGCGCCGGCCCCTGGTCGAAGTGCGACCAGACCGAGATCGCGTAGGCCATGTCGACCGACGCGTCGGGCAGGTCGAGCGGGGGCGCCTGCGGGCTGACGAAGAACTCGGCCATCGCGAGGTGCTCGGTCGCCCACACGATCGCTTCCGCGTTCGGATCGCAGCCGAGGCACCGCAGATCCGGGCGGGCCGCCGCGATCATGCGCAGCACGCGCCCCGAGGAGGCGCCGAAGTCGAGCACCGTTCCGCCCTCGGGGACGGTGAGCCCAGCGGTGAACACCGCCTCGAAGACGAGATCGGCGAGGAAGGGGTCGCCGCCGGCGGCCAAGGCGCCGCGGGCCATCGCGTGGACCTCGTCCGGCGGCATCTCGTGCCGCACGCCGGTTCTCTCCAGCGCCTCCCACTGGTGGTAGTAGGCGATGTAGTTGAGCGCCAGCCGGCGCCGCGCGGTCTCGTCGGACTGCTCCCACAGATCCGCGGGGTCACCCTCCATGACCGCCTCCACGGCCGCGATGTCCTCCTGGGTCAGCCGCGCCCAGATGAGGTCGGAGACGATCGCCGCCGGGATCCGCCACGGAGGCTCCGGGCGCTCGCTCAGGACCTCGACGAGCAACTCCTCGCGAAGCTGCTCGGCCGATGGCGCCGCGCCGGCGAGCTCGACGGTCACCTGCGCGCGCGTCTCCGCGACGGCCCTCGCGATCCGGCGGCGGACCTGCGCCTCGGCGGCTCCGGCGCCGACCGCCGCGGAGGCTGCCGCCGAGGCGAGCAGGACGAACGGCGGACGCGGCATGCTCGAGAACGCTACGCGGTCAGAGGTTCTCGGCGATCCGGGGGCTCTCCCGGCGGAACACCGCGTAGCCGAGGGCGAACGTGCCGAAGATGATCGCGAGCGGGATCAGTACGCGGATCTCAGCGCCGAGCGCCCGGGTGACCGAGGGCGCGGTCGGGTCCACGATCGCGTGGCGGACCTCGGTCAGCAGCGCCGCCAAGGGGTTGCACAGGTACGGGCGCTGGTAGGCCGGCGGGACGAACGTCGCCACGTAGAGCACCGGAGTGGCGTAGAAGAGCATCTGGGTGAAGACCTCCCAGATCGGCTGGACGTCGCGGTAGCGGACGTAGAGCGAGCTCAGGAGCATGCCGACCCCGAGCGCGAAGATGGTCAGCAGCACCACGATCACCGGCAGCTCGAGCCACGCCCAGGTCGGATAGATCCCGTTGGCAAGCGTGAAGATGGCGACCGCGATCAGCGTCATCCCGAGATTCAGCAGCGCGGTGATCGCGACGGCGACCGGGATGACCAGCGGCGGGAAGTACATCTTGCGCAGCAGGCCTTCGCGCGCGGTGAGCGCCTGGACGGAGTTACCGGTGATCTCTGAGAAGAACTGAAAGAACACCATGCCGAAGAGGATGTAGACCCCGTAGTTCTTGACGTCCTTATTCAGGCCGATGATGTCGGTGAAGACGAAGTAGACGACGCCGAAGAACGCGAACGGGCGCGCGAGCGTCCAGATGGCGCCGAGCGCCGAGCCGTAGAATCGCAGCCTCCAGTCGGTCAGCGCGAGCGTCCACGCGAGCGCCAGGCCCCGCCGCCAGCCGACGTTCTGGCCACCGCGACGGCCGGCCTCGATGACCGTGACGCCGTGCGCACGCGACGGTGGGGCAGCGGTCGCCTCGACCGTCGCCGCGTCGTCGAGCAGCGTGCTGCTCATGAGGCGGTCACCTCCATCGCGTAAGGAACCTCGACGAGCCCGCCGGAGTTCTGCGTGCCGTGGATGTAGATCGACGTCAGATCCTCCCGCATGTCGATCGCGTCGACGCCCGAGCCGGCCCGGGCGATCCCCGGCGTCAGCAGGTACTGGCTCGTCGCGAACGGCGTCTGGAGCGAGAAGCGCACGACGATCTGCTCTCCGGCCCGCCGGTGCCCGAGGTCGATCCCGAGCAGGTCCGAGTTCCCGGAGAAGTACGTGTGCCCCATCTCGTTGCGCAGGACGATCCCGACCACGGGCGAATCCAGATCGGCGTGGAAGCGGACCGAGACCGCGACCTCGAGGCGCTTGCCGCGCTCGAGCTGCTGGATCCGCTGGCCCTCGTGCTCGAACCACGCCTCGACGATCTCGGCGGAGCCCTGGTCGCCGGAGCGATGGTCGTCGTCGGTCTCCTCACCGATCTGCAGGCGGCCGAAGTTCAGCTCGTTGTAGGCGCGCGCGATCGCGCGCGGCTCGCCGATCTCGAGCACGTTGCCGCGCTCGATCAGCATCGCGCGATCGCAGAAGCGCTCGACCGAGAGCATGTCGTGGGTGACGAAGACGATCGTGCGCCGCGCCTCGCGCAGCCGCGTGAACTCCTCGAAGCACTTCTGCTGGAACGCGGCGTCCCCGACCGCGAGCACCTCGTCGACGAGCAGCACCTCCGAGTCGACCTGGATCGCGGTCGAGAAGCCGAGGCGCACGCCCATCCCGCTCGAGTAGTTCTTCAGCTTGAGGTCGACGAACTCCTCGAGCTCGGCGAACTCGATGATCTTGTCGAACCGCTCGCGCGCCTCCTTGCGCGAGAGGCCGAGCATCACGGCGTTGATGACGATGTTGTCGCGCGCGGTGAGGTCGGGGTTGAAGCCGACCCCGAGCTCGATGAACGGCGACAGGCGGCCGTGCACCTCGATGCGCCCCCGGTCGGGCGGGTAGATGCCGGCGAGGCACTTCAGCAGCGTGCTCTTGCCCGAGCCGTTGCGCCCGACGATCCCGAAGAACTCCCCCCGGCGGATGTCGACGTTGACGTCCGTGAGCGCGTTGAGCTCGTCGTAGGTCGTCGAGCGCCACGGGTGCAGGGCGCGCTCCTTGAGCGTGCTGTACTGCTGGTGGGGAAGGCGAAACGTCTTGGAGACGTGGTCGATGCCCACCGCGATCGGGGCGGCGGCGAGCTCTGCCCGGCGCTCCTCGGCGTGCGAGTCGACGGCAGCGGGCACGGCCTGGACGGTAGCTGCTCCGGGGCTCACGTCTTGCGAACGTGGGGTCGCCGGGAAGTTCCGAGTCTGCTCCGAGCGCTCGCTCCGGTGCGGGTGCGACCGGATCGAGGCGCAGCGTCCCGAACCCGCCGCAGGGCGCCGGCCGGCGGTCCATCGCGTCGATGATCGGCTGGTC
This sequence comes from Solirubrobacterales bacterium, assembly GCA_038321325.1. Lineage (GTDB taxonomy): Bacteria > Actinomycetota > Thermoleophilia > Solirubrobacterales > Solirubrobacteraceae > Paraconexibacter. The sequence goes on along the minus strand of JBBQEV010000001.1, from coordinate 11,783 downwards.
GGTCGCGGCGTCGACCGACGGCTCGTCGACGACGCTGATCGCGTATCCGTGGTCGCGGTAGCCGCGCAGGACCTCGGCCGGATCGTCGCCGCGCCGGCGCAGCTCCGTGGGCCAGAACTCGAGCAGGACCGTCGGCCGGTCGCGGGCGAGCAGCTCGCGGGCGCCGCGCAGGACCACGTGCTCGGTGCCCTGCGTGTCGAGCTTGACGAGCCGCACGCGGAGCGCCGGATCGGTCACGTCGTCGAGGCGGACGGCGGGAACGCGGACCGTCGCCCGCTCGCGCAGCCCGGCGTCGACGCGGTGGTCGCCGGTGTTCTCGGTCGCGAGGGAGAGCTCGACCACGCCCGCGGAGCTCCACGCGGCGGCGTTGACAACCGTCACGCGATCGGCGACCCCGTTGCGGCGGACGTTCGCCGCGAGCAGCGCCGCGTTGGCGGCGCCCGGCTCGATCGCGAGCACGTGCCCCGTCGGGCCGATCGCCGCGGCGGCCGCGAGGGTCATGTAGCCGATGTTTGCCCCGACGTCGATCACCGCGTCGCCGTGCGCGAGCGCCGCAACGATGTGCTCGGGCTCGTCGCCCTGCCAGCGGCCGAGCTGCTCGAGCTCCGGAGTGATGACGCGGTCGTCGCGGTGGGCGTAGAGGCGGCCGACCTCCGTGTCGAGGTCCACGGCGGGCGGGAGCCCGACCTCCGCGGCGACCTCGCCGGGGGCACGGCGGCTGTCGGCAGGGCCCGCTGGAGCCTCCGGCACGACGCGGTCGCCGGCCGCGGCGCCGGCCTGCGCGGACGAAGCATCGTGGTCGGCGGGCGCGAAGGCGGCGAGGGCGTCCGCGAGCAGCTGCGGGCGCGCCGCGGCGATGGCCGCTTCTGCCTCGTCGCGCATCCGCCGGTGCAGGGCGACGCCGAGCTCGTGACGGAGGCGGGCCAGGGGATTCAGCGAGCCGGGCATCCGCCCGGTTCTACCCGACTCGGTGCGCCGGCGTCGGTCCGCGCCCGCGCGCCGACGTCTTCGGCCGCGTCCACTAGCCTCGGTGCGACGCCGGACGCCCCGCCCCGAGGTGACACGTCGCGCCCCTGCTGCTCTGCATGATCCCTTCGCCGGTCGCCACCGCCTCCAAGCTGTCCGCGCGGTCCTTCGACGCGCTGACCGCGGCCGGGCTGCTGCTGGCCTCCGTCGTGGTGAGCCTGCGCGCGCTGCGCAGCGGCGGGCTGTTCTTCGACGACTGGTGGATCCGCGGCCAGGCGCTCTACGGCGGCGGCAGCGACAAGAACTCGGTCCTCGAGCGCGTCGGGCCGCTGTGGGACCTGATCGGCTTCCGGCCCGGCTCGTTCGTGCTGTTCAACGTCCAGAACGTGCTCATCGACATCTCGCCGCGCCTGCTCCAGGTGACCGGCGCGCTGACGATCGCCCTGCTTGCGCTGGCCGTGTACGCGTTCCTCGTGGTCGCGCGGGTGCCGCGCGCGTGGGCGTGCGCCGTCGCGCTGCTCGTCGTCACCATCCCGGTCGCCTCGACCACCCGGTACTGGGCGGGCGCGCAGATGATGGCGGTGGCGGTGACGCTCGCCTTCGCCGGTCTCGCGCTCATCGGGTCCGGGGTCGGTCGCGGTCGGACCGGGCGCATCGTCGGCGGGATCGTGCTCTTCGGCGCGGCCGTCTCGACGTACGAGATCGTCCTCCCGCTGGCGATCCTCGCGGCGTTCGTCGCCTTCCAGGCCGGGGCCGGCCCGAAGCGCATCGCGCAGGTGACCGGCGGGACGCTCGCCGCCGCCGTGGTCGCCTACTTCGCGCGGCCGACGGGGCGCAACACCATCCAGCCCGTCGACCGCTGGGACGACCACGCCCGCGTCTTCCTCGACCAGGGCGGGCAGCTGCTCCGCTCGTCGCTGACGCCCGACGCTCCTTGGGGCTGGCTGATGCTCGCCGGTGTGGTCGCGACCGCGCTCGCGGCCTTCGTGCTCGCCCGCCGGAGCGCGGGCCCAGGGCGCTCGGAGCGTCTGTTCGGCGCGTCGCCCCGCGAGCTGACGACGCCAGTCGCGGGCGCGTTCCTCGTGCTCCTCGGCCTCGCGGTCATCGTCCTGGGGTACCTGACGCTCATCCCGGCCGAGCCGTGGTACCAGCCGCTGCAGCCCGGGCAGGGCACGCGCGCCAACGGCGTCGCGGCCGTCGGCTACGCGATGCTCGTCGCCGGGGTCGTGATCGTCGCCGCGACGGCGCTCACCCGCCTCGTGATCGGCGAGCGCTCGCTCGCGCCGGCGGCGGCGGTCGCGCTGACCTTCCTCCTGGCCGGCGGCGTCGCCGCGGGCTTCGCGCAGGAGAATCGCGGGGACGGCGACCAGTACATCGCGGCCTACACGCGCGCCGAGGAGCTCATCAGCGCGTTCGAGGAGACCGTCCCGCAGAGCGCGCTGCACCCGGGGACGACGATGCTGAGCTTCGGCCGGCCGGGGTACGTGGCGCCGCTCGTCCAGTCGCTGGGGGAGTGGTCGGACCTCGACGGCGCGCTGAAGGTGGCGTTCGGCTCCGGGCGGATCCAGGCCTACCCGATCTTCGTGACCCAGGAGGTCGTCTGCGGCGCGAACGGCGTGGAGCTGCCGGCGCAGTACGGCGGCGGCCCGGTCTACGGACCCGGCTACAGCCGGCCCTACGGCACGCTGCTCTTCGTGCAGGCTCCCGAGCACCGTTGGACGCGCGTCACGGACCGCGCGGCGTGCCGGCGGGAGCTCGCGCACTACTCGCGCGCGGCGCTGAACTTCTAAACGCGCCGCTGCAGCACGACCACGTCGCCACCGTCGTCGCCGACGCCCTGCGCGTGGAGGAGCAGCGCCAGCGGCCCGACGACGTGGGCCCCGAGCCAGTCCAGCGTCACGTAGGAGCTCCCCGCGGCGTGATGGTGCCCGCTGCGGTACAGGCCGCGCACGGCGCTTGCCGCGTCTGAGGCGGTCAGTGCGCCCTCCCCGACATCGTGCGCGAAGGCGTGCAGCCCGCGGACGCCGAGGACCAGGCAACCGCCCGGCGCAAGCGCGTTTCGCAGGCAGGCGACCGCGGTGACCGCGGCGCCGGCCGGGCAGGTCGCGAGCGCGTCGAGCGCGACCGCCACGTCGGCCGGCCGGCCGCGATCGCCTTCCCCGCGGAGCACGAGATCCTCGCGTGCCGCCGCGAGCGCGCGGAGCCGGGCGGCGCGCCCGGAGCCGGCGTCGAGCACGACCGCTCCCTCGGCGAGCGGCACGCGCGCGGCGGCCAGCGCGGCGACGACGAGGTCCGCCCCCGCGGTGTCGAGCGTGGCCACGAGCAGCTCGGCGACGCTGCCCGCGCCGGCGGCGCGCTCGTCGAGCCGAGGCAGCCCGGGCGCCGCGATCTCGGCGCGGCCGTCGAGCTGCGGCAGCCCGGCGCGCGCGGCGATCTCGCCGAGGCCGAGGGCGACGACGGCCGCGAGCTCCACCCGCGTGCGGCCGGGCTCGCCGCCCGCACGCTGCCACAGCTCGCGCAGGCGAGCGGGCATGGCGGCGCGGGTGGCCAGCCGGTCGGCCTCGGTCATCTGCAACCGGAGACGGCTGGTGACCGGCGCCTCCTCGCGCAGCGGGTGGGGCGGCGACGTGCGGCGCGCGAGCTCGGCGAGCGCGGCCTCGTCCAGCGGGTCGAGCGCCAGCGGGTCGGTCATCCGCGGTCCCGCCGGAGCAGCTGCCGCGGCGCGGAGCGCGCCCGAGAGGCGGCCGTCGCCACCTGGTCGGCGAGGCGATAGCGCTTGGCCGCGTTCCAGGCACGCTGCTGCTGGAACATGGCGTCGTTGCGGCGCGCGATCTCCTCCAGCTCGAGCACGAGCGCCTCGGCCGCGGCCAGGTCGGCGCGGAGCGCGTCACGCTCGGTCTCGAGCTCGCGCACGGCCGTCAGCGCCGACGCCCCGCCGGCGTCGGCCCGGGCGAACGCGGAGCGCGTCAGTGCGGCGTTGGCCTCCCGCAGCGCGGCGTTGGCCCGCTCGAGCCCGGCCGTGCGCTCGACCGCGGCGCTCGGATCGCCGGCGCTCATGCCGCCCCGCCGGTGAGCACGGCCTCGCGGCGCCGGGCGCGCATCTCGCGCTCCAGGGCGCCGACGTGGCGGAAGCCGATGGTGCGCATCATCGAGTCCGCGCGCACCCGGTATTCATACAGCCGTCGGGGAATCACGTCGCCGAGCAGGCCGGCGTGGTGCAGCGCGCGGTAGAAGAACCAGTCCTCATAGCTCGTCAGCTCGACGTCGTAGCCGCGTCCGTCGTCGAAGGCCGAGCGGCGGAAGAGGGCCACGCTCACCCCGGCGACGTTGTCGCCGTCGACGCTCGGCGACCAGTTGCCCAGCGCCGTGTAGCCGTTGTCGGGGAGCGCCAGGTCGCGGCCCCGCTCGTCGATGTAGCGCGCCCACGTCGTCACGTAGGCGAGGTCGGGGGTGGTGGCCAGCGCGGCCATGCAGGAGGCGACGTGATCCGGAGCGATGAGGTCGTCGGGATCGAGGGTCACCAGGTAGTCGCCGCGGGCGACCGAGACGCCGAGGTTGCGCGCGGCACCGAGACCGCGGTTAGGCTGCGTGACGACCACGACGTCGTCGCCGAGCTCGAGCAGGACGCGATCCTCGGGCGCGAACGACCCGTCGTTGACGACCACGATCTCGATCTGCGGCCAGGTCTGCGCCCGGACGCAGGCCAGCGTCGCCGCCAGGTGGCGCGCCATCCGGAAGTAGGGGACGACGACGGAGACCAGCGGCGGCTCCTCCCACGGGGGCGTCACGGCGGGACGCGGGAGGGTGGCCAGGCGGGCGTAGTCCTCGCGGACGCGGTCGGGGTCGTCGAGGCGACCGAGCGCCACGGCGAGCGCGGGCGCGTCGCGGAGGGCCCGCACGGCCTCCGGCGCGTCGAGCAGCGGGGCGAGCGCCGCGCGCAGGCCCGCGGGCGACGCGTCGCTCGCCAGCCAGCCGGTCACCCCATGCTCGACCAGCCCCGGGAGCCCGCCGACCGGCGTGGCCAGCACCGGGCGCCCGTGCGCGTAGGCCTCGCGCACCGTGTTCGGCCAGCACTCCCACAGCGACGGCACGACGACGAGGTCGTGCTCGGCGATCACCCGCCCGACCTCGCGGCGCGGGACGGCGTCGCGAAAGGCGAAGCGCTCGTCGCCGGACGTCGCGCCCTCGAGCCACGCGCGCATCGAGAGGCCCAGCGGCGCGGTGTCCGTGTCGTCGCCGAGGAACGTCACCCGCCAGTCCTCGCGCTCGCTGGACCGCAGCGCCCGTACGAGCAGCTGCGGGCCCTTGCGCCGCTCCAGCCGCCCCAGGACCAGCAGTCGCAGCCCCCCGCCCGGCGGTTCGCCGACGGGCGAGGGGGGGTCGAAGCCGCGCTCGAACGCGTCGAGCACCGTGGCGGAGGGCGCGAGCGCGTCGGCGCCGTAGAAGCGCTCGTAGCTGGCCCGGATGTCGCCGCCCGGGGTGAGCAGCCGGTCGGCGTGGCGCAGGCAGTAGCGCTCCATGTCGAGCACCACGCGGGTCTGCAGGTCGTCGGCGAGCGCGCCGTCGAGGACGCTGACGATCTCGGCGGTGGTGTGCGCGCGCACGACGATCCGCGTCGCCGCCAGCGTCGGGTCGCCGGTGCGACGGGCCTGGAGCGTGACGAAGCCCTCGGCGAGGTAGTCGGCGAACTCGATGAGGTCCGGCCCGCCGCCGGCGAAGCGCTCGGTGATCGCCGCGTAGAGCGCGGCGCTCCACGCCTGCGCGCCCGCCAGGAAGCCCGTCGCGGGTGGATCTCGCGGCTCGGCGGCGAAGAGCACCTCGACGCCGTCGCCGTAGAAGTCGGGCCGGCCGAGGCGCGCCCACGCGTCGCGGTGGCCGTCGGAGGTGAGCAGCGTGACCGCGCAGGTCGCCGACAGCGTCCGGGCCAGGGCGGCGACGACCGGCGCGATGCCCCCGCCGCAGAAGGGATGCAGGTCCCTCGCCGCGAGCACGACGCGCGGCCGCGTGTCCCCCGTCGGCGGCATCGCGCAGATCCTACCGGCGAGGTTGCGCGGCCGAGCGTCGCGCGGGCAACCGCGTAGGCTGCGGCCCGTGGACCTCCCGAGCAGGATCGCCGTGGTTCAGGGTCGGCAGTCGTGGATGTCGATGCCGGAGCGGGTGCTGCTCTACGGCCTGGTCGCCGGGCTCGCGCCGGAGCGGACGCTCGAGATCGGGACCTTCCTCGGCGGCTCCGCGCTGATCATCGCCGCGGCCCTCGACGACGTCGGCACGGGCTCGATGTGGTGCGTCGACCCGGAGCCGCGCGTCGAGCCCGACGACTGGAGCCGCATCGCGCACCGCGCGACGATGGTTGCCCAGCCGTCCCCCGCCGCGCTCGCCGAGGCGCGCTCCTTGGCCGGCGCCGGCTTCGACTTCTGCCTGATCGACGGCGACCACACCCGCGACGGCGTCCGGCGCGACGTCGAGGGGACGCTGCCGGTGCTGGCCGACGAGTCCTGGCTGCTCTTCCACGACGCCCACTTCCACGAGGTGCGCGAGGCCATCGACGAGGCGCTCGCCGCCCATCCCGGGCAGCTCCACGACGCCGGCCTGGTGTCCGCCCACTCGACCACGGACGACAACGGGGTGGTGTGGGGTGGGCTGCGCCTCGTCCGCGCGACCCGCACGAGCTGAGCGCGGGGCCACGCGTGCGCGTCTCGGTGGTCGTCAACACGCACAACCGCGCCGAGAGCCTGCGGACGCTGCTCGAGGCGCTCGAGGCGCAGTCCCACGCGGAGTTCGAGGTGGTGGTGGTCGACGGGCCGTCGACCGACGGCACCGCGGCCCTGCTCGAGGAGTACGCGGGCGTCGTGCGCGTGGCGAGCTGCCCCGAGCGCAACCTCTCCAAGTCACGGAACATCGGGATCGACGCCGCGGCCGGCGAGGTCGTGGCGTTCGTCGACGACGACGCCATCCCGGAGGCGACGTGGCTCGAGGAGCTCGTCGCGGGCTACGGCGACGGCACCGTGAGCGGCGTCGGTGGCCTCGTCGTCGCGCCCAGCGGCGTGCGCCACCAGTACCGCTACTCCCTCTGCGACCGTCTCGGCCAGACGAGCTTTCCGATCGGCGCGCCGCCCGCCTCGGCGAGCGACCCCGGAGCGGACCCCTTCCTCTACCTGCAGGGCACCAACGCGTCGTTCCGGCGCGACGCGCTCGTCGAGATCGGGGGCTTCGACGAGGAGATCGCCTACATGTACGACGAGTCGGAGCTCTGCGCGATGCTCGTCGACGCCGGGCACCGGCTCCGGCAGCTCGAGGGCGCCGCGGTGCACCACAAGTTCCTCCCGTCGCCGCTGCGGACGGCGGTGGGCTTCACCGACCCGTTCCACGCGGTCAAGAACCGCGCCTACCTCGCGCTGCGCCTCGGGCGTGAGCGGGCCGGCGAGGAGGAGATCGTCGCCGCGCAGCGCCGCTTCGTCGCCGAGTCGGTCGGCTGGGCGCAGCACTCCCACCGCCAGGGCGGCCTGACCGCTCCGGAGGTCGCCCGATATGTCCGCCGCGCCGAGGAGGGCCTGGAGCGCGGGCTCGAGCGCGGCCGCGTGGGGACGCGCCTGGGACGCGCGATCGCGCCGGCCGAGCCCGATGCCTTCCTCCCCTTCGCGCGGCGCACCGCCGAGCGCCCCGCACGCATCGTGTTCACCAGCGCGGACTACCCGCCGAAGTCGATGGCGGGGATCGCCCGCTTCACCGTCGACCTCGCCGAGGGGATGGCGGCGCGCGGCCACGACGTGCACGTCGTCACCCGCGACGACGAGGGCCCGGCGCGTGTCGACTTCGAACGCCGCGTCTGGGTGCACCGCTACCCCGTCAACCCCCGCTTCCTGCCCGAGCTGGACGGCTCCTCGGTCGTCCCCGGGCTCGAGCAGGCCGCGGCGATCCACTCCGTGGTCGAGCGCATCCACGCGACGCGCCCGGTCGACGTCGTCTGCGGCCCGCTGTGGGGAGCCGAGACCCTCGTGTGCGCGCTGGATCCGCGCTTGCGCGTCGTGACCACGTGCATGACCCCGCTGCGCGTGGTCGCGGAGATGCAGGAGCGCGTCGCCGCGCTGCCCGGGACCGCGGCGATGATCGCCATGGAGGACGCGGTGCTCCCGCGCTCGGCGCATCTGGTGCCGGTGAGCGCGGCCAACGCGCGCACGATCGCGGGGCTCCCGGGGGTCGTCGGCCGGCCGTCCACGGTGCTCCACCACGGCGTCGTCGACCGCCGCGCGCAGGTCCGCCGGCGTCGCGACGACGACGCCGTGGAGCTGCTCTTCGTCGGTCGCCTGGAAGCGCGCAAGGGCGTCGACGTCCTGCTCGCGGCCGTCGTCGGGGTCCTGCGGCGCCACCCGCGCGCCCGGCTGCGGCTCGTCGGCGACGACAACGCGGCCTGGAGCGCCGGCGAGGACTGGCGCCGGATGCTCTCCGAGCTGGCGGGGCACGACCAGCGGCTGGTCTCGCGCGTCGCGTTCGCGGGGCGCGCCGGGGACGAGGAGCTCCTGCAGGCGCTGGCCGACGCGGACGTCTTCGTGGCCCCGTCGCGCTACGAGTCCTTCGGCCTGGTCGTCGCGGAGGCGATGATGATGGGCCTGCCCGTGGTCTCCACCGCCGTGGGCGGGATCCCTGAGGTCGCCGTCGACGGCGAGACGGCGCTGCTCGTGGCGCCCGGCGACGCCGCCGCCCTGGAGGACGCGCTCGACGCGCTCGTCGCCGACGCGGGCCTGCGGGATCGCCTCGGCGCCGCCGGGCGCGCGCGCTACGCGGCGGTGTTCGACAACGAGGTGGTGCTCGGCCGCTACCTCGACGCGCTGGTGCCCGGCGAACCACACGAGCGGCCGGTCGACACCGCAGCGGACGCGCGCGCGGCGGGCGCCGAGCTGCTCGACGAGCTGGTCGGGTTGCGCGGGGCGGCGGCACTCGACGCCGCCGACGCGCTGCTCGACGGCGGCCGGTTCCCCGTCGACCTGACCCACGCGCTGCAGCCCGTGAGCGGCGCCGACACCCAGAGCGTCGCCGCCGCGGCCCTCCGCGCCGTGCTCGGCCGCGCGCCCACCGAGCCCGAGCTCGCGACGGCGGGCGGCGCGCTCGGCGCCCACGCGCCGCTGCGCGCCGCCGCCGAGTGGGCGCTCGGCGCGGCGGGCCTGGAGACCGACCTGCTCCCCGGCGCCGCCCAGGGCCTCCCGGAGGCCCGACCTTCGAGCGTGCTCGCCGCCGTCCGCCGCGCGTGGGCGATCGCCGACGACGGGGGCTTCCTCGCGGCGCTGGTCGAAAGCCTGGCCGTCGCCGACGACGCTGCCCTGCGCGAGCTCGCGGCCCGCGCGCTCGCGGGCGAGGGCCGCCGGGCCGCGCTGCGGCTGCTGCTCGAGACGCCGCGCGTCGAGCGCCGCGTCGGGCACATCAGCGGCGTCGACAGCGCGCCGCTCCTGACCGCCGACGAGCTGACGGCCGAGCTCCGCGCCATCGCGGGGACTCCGGCCGACGCCGCGATCGGTCGGGCCTTCGGCCTGCTCATGGGGCGGGCGCCCACGGAAGCCGACCGCCTCGACGCGCGGCGGCGGTTCCTTCTGGGCTCGCGCGCCGAGTGGCTCCACGGGCTCGTGGAGACGCCCTCCGCGGTCGGGTACGGCAGCGACCCGCGCGTCTGGCACCCGCTCGTCGACGCCGTCGACGGTCTCGCCCGCCGTCCCCGCGGCGGGGCCCTGCGCCGAACCTCCGCGGTCCGGCGCGTCGAGCTCCTGGCGCGCGGTGTGCTGAGCGACCTCGAGGCCGCGGGGGCCGCCGCGCGCGCGCAGCCGGCCCGGCAGCAGAGCAGCCGGCGTGCGCTGGAGCGCGCGATCCGCGCGCAGGGAGACACCGCCTTCGAGGCGCGGGACGAGCGGCTCGGGGCGCTCGAGCGAGGGCTCGAAACGGTGCTCACGGAGGGGCGCGACGCGGCTGCGGTGCGGCGGGCGTCCGAGAGCGCGCTGCGTGATGGGGTCGCTCGCGCGGACGACCGCGTGCGGGTTCTCGGCGCGAAGTACGAGGCGCTCGCGCTCGACCTGCGGGAGCGGCTCCCCGCCCAGGTGCACGAGGAGCTGCCCGAGCCCGCGGTGCTCGACCCCCGGGCGCTCGAGCCGGGCGCGCGGGTGAACCTGGGGTGCGGCGAGAAGCCCCTGGAGGACTACGTCAACGTCGACTTCCGCCCGCTTCCCGGCGTCGCCGTCGTGGCCGACGTCCGGGCGCTCCCCTTCGCGCCGGGGTCGCTGGCCGAGGTGGCCTCCCACCACCTGGTCGAGCACTTCCGCCAGACCCACCTCGAGCAGGTCGTCCTCCCGCACTGGAGGGGGCTCTTGCGCGACGACGGCGTGCTGCGCGTCGTGACGCCGAACCTCACGGTGATCACCGAGTGGTTCCGCGTCGGCCGCCTCACCGCCCAGGAGTTCAAGGCGGTCCTCTTCGGCCTCCAGGACTACGCCGGCGACGACCACTTCGCGCTCTACTCGCCCGAGACCCTCACGGAGGTGGTCGAGCGCGCCGGCTTCACCGCGGTCGAGCTCCTCGAGACCGAGCGGCCGAACGGGAACTCGCCGGAGATCGAGCTCGTCGCCCGGCCGAGCGGCCGGTGAGGACCGCCGGCGCCCGCCCTCAGGTCGGAGGATCGCGGACGTACGCGCGCCCCGCGGGATCGGGCGGATGGGCGACCGCGCGCAACCCGTAGTTGGCGCTGCGAATGAGCGCGGGCTCCGGGAAGGCGGGGGCGAGGTCGTCGCGCACGAAGAACGCGTTGGCGCCCGTCATCTCCGTGTGGACGAGGGTGTAGCCTCGCGCGCGGCCCAGGCGCTCCAGCGCCGCGATGGAGGCGCCGAAGTAGTTCGACCCGTCCCACCCGCCGAAGTCCTCCGGCACGACCAGCGCGTCGCGCGTCCCGAGGCTGCCGTTGTACTCGACGACCAGCACCCGCGGCCGGTACCCCTCCAGGCCGCGCCACACCCAGTAGTCGACGCCGTCGATGTCGATGGAGACGACGTCCGGCTCGGACGGGACGTCGAGCGAGGCGAAGAGCGCGGAGATGTTCCCCGGCGTCACCGCGGCCCGCAGGGTCCGGACGCGCGGGTTGGCGTCGTACTTGGCGGCGAGGGCCGCATGGTGGGCGGGGTCGGCCTCCATGAACGCGCCGTCCCAGCCGAGCACGTCGGCCAGGAAGACGCAGTTGCCCTCGAAGCCCGACTCGATGCCGAACTCGACGAAGAACGGCCGGGCCGAGACGCCGGTGCGACGGAGCACCTCCGTCAGGACCCCGTCCTCGCCGTTCTGCGAGCAGGCGCGCAGCTCCGAGCGGGCGAGGTCGGCGGGGGGCGCGACCACGCCGGCGATGCGGTCGCACAGCGTCGCCACGGCGAGGTAGTAGCCACGGTCGGAGGTCATCGGCGAGGGATCGCATGGTGGCATCTGCGGCCGCCGGAAGCGTGTCGTGGCCGCGCGAAAACCCACGCGCGACCGCCCTCGCCGCGGCTGAGCGCGCTGCTAGGGTTCGGCCGCGTGCGACCACCCACCGCCGCGGCCGGCGCTCGCGACGACACGCGGAGTCGGTCCCTGAACGACCTCGCGCGCGAGATCCGCCTCCGGGTGCTCGAGCAGTCCAAGCGGGCGCACGTGGGCCACATCGGCTCGGCGCTCTCGATCGCCGACCTGATGGCGGTGCTCTACGGCGACTTCCTCTCGCGCGAGACCGGGGCCGACCGCGATCGCTTCGTCCTCTCCAAGGGCCACGCGGTGCTCGCGCTGTACGCCGCGCTGGCCGAGACCGGCCGCATGGACCC